>NZ_JAIUID010000001.1:0-639642 GCF_020165435.1 Mesorhizobium sp. BR1-1-2 | reverse complement strand
AGCGCCTCGTGGTGATGGGTTGTGGAGTGCAAATCGCTTCGGCTGGCGCCCTACGGCGCCCCCCTCTGTCCTGCCGGACATCTCCCCCACGAGGGGGGAGATTGGCGGTTCGAGCGCCAGCGCACATTCTTGCAACGGTGGAGATCAGCGAAGGCCGGCGTGACAGCGATCTCCCCCCTTGTGGGGGAGATGTCCGGCAGGACAGAGGGGGGCGCTGTCCCGCCGGCCTTGCAGCACTTGTGCTCCTCGCCACTGCGTTCGCGGGGCGAGGAAGCGCGCCTACGCTTCCGTCGTCTTCAGCGCGATGAAGGTCATGTTTTTCACGCTCGACGCCGTGCGGTCCCAGTTCGCCGCCAGCGCCAGCTCCGCATCGGTGGCAAATTCGCCGGCGGTGGAGGCGTCGAGGAAGCGCGTGCCGGGAACGTGCGGCACGAAATGCCGGCGGCCGACCATTTCCGTCACCCCGCCGCCATGGCCCTGGCGGGGCTTGCGGTCGAACTCCAGCGGCCCGCCTTCGGTGTTGACGGGCAGCTCGTTCCACAGGATCGCCTTGTCCTTGAACATGAACGCGGTGTAGACGCCGCCCGCCTGCGGAATGTCGTCGTCGACCACGCAGCGCAGCCCCATATAGTAGGGGATGAGCGGCCCGCCCTGCTGCGAGGACGGCACATAGTCGATGAGATCGGCGAGCTTCAGCGCCTTCATCTGCTTGGAATGCATCCACAGGGTGCGGAACTTGTCGGCGCGGTCGCCCATAAGGTAGGCCGCCTCGATGATGTCGGTGTCGACGATGGAGGCGCCGGTGGCGCGCACCAGGTCGCCGCCGTCATTGGCCAGATTGTCGGCGACGACGCCTTTGAGCATGCCGAGCAGGGTCAGCTTGTTGGCGCGCTGCCAGTACTCGGTCTGCCGCTTGACGATCAGCTTCTGCGGATCGTCGCCGGCCAGGATCGACGTCAGGTCGGGAACGCCCCAGGCCTGGGCGCGGACGTTGCGGGCGGCGACCTCGCGGCGCGAGCCGATCTTCTTCATCTCGATGGAATCGGCCGGATCGTCATTGACCGGCTCGGACGGGTCGTTGCCGAGATCCTTCCAGCCGGGCATGTCGACGGAACGGCCGCCCATCGACAGTTTGGACGAGATGGCCGGATCGGAAAACAGGATGCCGGCCTGGTAGATTTCGAGCGACTGGACATGTTCCTCGAAAGCGTATTGGGCATAAACGGACGGAACGATCGCGTCCGCGATACGGGTATAGGCGTCTGCCATTTTGTCTTTCCTTTGAGAGGTTGATCGGCGGCTGATGCGTCGGGATCAGAGGGGGTTGTTCGGCATCCAGAGATCCGGGTTTTCGCCCGCTTCCCTGGCCAGCCGCCGGGCGCGTTGAGGGTCGCTTTTGACAAGGGCTGAAATCGCCGAAACGTTGCGCTCGCCGGCGGCGTTGCGCCGGAAGGGATTTTGCCCCCGCGGCGCCGCGTCGGCGTCGATCGTGTCTTCGCGGAACATCGCCTCGCCGATCGCCTGGAAGGCCCTGGCGATCTGCGGATCGGTCAGGGCGCCGTCCGGCAGAAGGATGCCCTTCTGCTTGTAGGCATCGACCAGGCCGAGCTTCTTCATCGCCCGGTTGGCGACCTCCAGCTTCTGGCGAAAGCCGTCGCTGTCGGTCGGTCCCCAGTCCCTGACAAGATCGTCATGGGTGGCTTCGACCGAGCGGGCGAGCGCTGCCTGCTGGGCCGCCGCCTGCTCGGCCATGTAGCCGACGAACCTGTCATGATAGGCTTGGGCGATCTTCGGCGAAGCACCCGCTTCGACCGCCCAGGCCTTGGACGCATTGGCGAGTTCGTCCGAATAGGCGAAGTCTTCCGGCAAGCCTTCCGGCCGCCGGTATTCGACCTTTTCGGGCGATGTCAGCGGACGCATCGCCTCGGGCAGCCGGGCATGGAATTTGTCCCAGTCTTCCTTCGGCGCGTCCCTGGCTGGAACGCGCAGGCTTTCGCCTTGCCGCCGCTCCAGCTCCGCATAGGATGTGAAAACCCGATCGAGGCTTTCAGGCTTGGTCCAGCCCTTGGCTTCAGCAAGCTTGCGGTTGCCTTCGGAAAGACCGTCAAACCAACTTTTGGCGGCAGGCGCGGCGGACCCGTTGTCCGCGCCTGCCGGAGGCCGTTCCGGGTTGCCCGCCGGCTGCGACGAGGCAGCCACGGACCCGGCGTTTGCCAGATCTGTCATGTGATGGTTCCTTTGTAAGGGGTTAGAAAATGGGCCGGCGGCAAGGCTGCCAATCTCCCCCACGAGGGGGGAGGTGTCCGGTCCACCCTCCGCAGCTGCAGCGGAGGACGGGCAGGACACAGGGGGCGCGAAGAAACTCGGCGTTCGCGTTTACCTACAAGGCGCCTTCATCGATCCGCGCTGACTTTGACGGAAAGGCTGGCGGGGACAGGCAGCGCGATCTCTATCGACAGAGACTTGAACTGTGTGTATCCATACACAACATGAAGAGCTCCGACATCATCGTCAGATTGACCGCCGATGGGTGGTTCGAAGTGGCTCGAAAAGGCAGTCATGCTCAGTTCAAGCACACGACCAAGCCGGGTCGGGTTACGGTTCCGCATCCCAAACGGGATGTCCCGATCGGCACGCTGAAGAGCATCGAAAAGCAATCCGGTCTCAAGTTGAGGTAGAGAGATGCGCCAATATATCGGACTGATACACAAGGAAGCAGACAGCGATTTCGGCGTCTCTTTCCCCGATTTTCCCGGCGTGGTGACTGCCGGCACGACACTGGACGACGCCCGTGCCATGGCGCAGGAAGCGCTCGCCTTTCATGTCGATGGTCTGGTCGAGGATGGCGAGGCCATTCCCGAGCCCTCGTCGCTCGAGCAAGTGATGGCGGACAAGGATAATCTTACCGGCGTTGCCGTTCTGATCCCTCTGAAGATCGAGACAACGAGGGTGGTACGGGTCAACGTCACCATTCCCGAAGATGTCCTCAGCGAGATTGACGAATATGCAAGACGACACGGCTACAGCCGTTCCGGATTTCTGACCGCCGCCGCCAGGAAGATTATCGAGGCGGCATAGGCCGGCTGAATCATTTTGCCAGGAAGCGGTGCTAGCGCCTTGTTCGAAAGAGGTGTTTCGCGTCCTCGGTCCATCAACACCCGAGAAACCATGTCTTATATCGTGAGAGCCTGTGCCGCCGTTCCGCCGCAATGCGGCCGCACTTGGCGATCGATAGGGATCTCAGATCTTCAAGGGAGACGTCACATGAACATTCACAAAGCCATAGCCGCCGTTTTGATGACCGCCGCGCTGGCGGGCTGCGCGCAGACGGAAGGCCAGCAGCGGGCCGGAACCGGTGCGCTGATCGGCGGCGCCGGCGGCGCCCTCGTCGGCCAGGCCATCGGCGGCAACACCAAGAGCACTGTCATCGGCGCGGCCAGCGGCGCGCTGCTCGGCGCCGTCGTCGGCTCGGCCACCACTCCGCAGCGCCGCGGCGAACAGCTCTGCCGCTACCAGGACCGCCGCGGCCGCATCTACACCGCGCCTTGCGACGACCGGTACTACAACGGCAATTATTGAATCACCGGCGGCCAGACCGCCAATCTCCCCCCTTGTGGGGGAGATGTCCGGCAGGACAGAGGGGGGCGCCGTAGAGCGCCGACCTCGATAGTCGCCGAACCTTGAACAAGGGGGAGATCGGCGGCTTCAGCGCCTCACCTCTCCTCCGCCCTCGCCGCCTTCTCCAGCGCCACGAGCTGCGCCTCGTCCAGCGTCAGGAAACCCATAATGTGCTGCACCACTTCGGCGCGTGCGTTGCTGAGCGCGCTGTGCAGCTCGAAGCCGTTGGGCGTCCTGGTGCGCGCCATCCACTCGCCGTATGAGGGTCGCCTGAAATAGCCGACCGTCGCCGCGAGATCGGCCAGCACCATTTCGCCGTCCTCGCCGGAAAAGACGCGCAGATAGGCCTTGGCGAGCGCCTCGCGCGCCTTGGCGGGGCCGCCGTTTTGCGACGCATGGGCGAAGCGTTTGCGGCTCATGGGCGCTGTCCGGCCGGCATCGCGCCCTGGGCGCCGGCATCGGGTGCCAAGCCACCGGCCCCGCCGCCCCCCAGCATGCCTTGCAAACCCTCGAGCAGGCCGCTTTCGCGCGCCTGCACGGCCGCCGGCACGGCGTCCTTGGCCACCTTGCCGGCAGTGGCGAGCGCCGCCATGCCGGCCTGCGCCTGGCTGGCCTTGGCCCTCGTGTCGCGCAGGCCCGTCACCTCGTCCTTGCGGCGGAAGATGCGCTGCGGGCTGCGGCCCGCGCTCTGCACGACGCGGAGCGCCTCGTCGCTGTCGATATTGTCCATCACATCGGGGTCGAACTGCGCCATCTGCATGGCCGTGGTCACCAGCTGGATGGTGTCGCGCGCTTCCGCCGAGCGGCGCAAGACATCGAGCGGACCGGTGAAGGTCGGCCGCACCGCCTTGCCCGCCAGGCTCGCCGGCGGCAGGAAGCGGCTGTCCTCGTCATAGAGGCCCTTGTCCTCCAATATGCCGAGCTCGCGGTCGAGATTGGTGGCAAAGCCCGCCTGGATGATCGAGCCCGACGGCCCGAGCAGCGCGCCCTTCTCCTCCTGGCGGATCAGCGCCTCGGTGGCGGTCATCTGCGGGTTCTGCACCAGGGTCTGGAACAGATTGACGAACATCATGTCGCGGATCTCCTCAGCCCGGCTGGCCGCATAGTCGAAGGCGTAGCTCGGGTTCTGTCCGGTGGTGATCGGCGCGATCAGCGGCCTTCCATTGTCGTCGATGAGGCCCGGATAATTCTCGCCCGGATTGAGCACCGGCACATAGTCGAGCCTGGCCTTCGACGCCGTCGGCGGATCGGTGATCTGCTGGAGCGCGCGCAGGCCCGAGCGGCGTACCGCGTTTTCCTCGCGCACGGTCGTCAGGGCTTCGATGGTCGGCGAGATGCCGTAGGCGTCGCCCTCGTAGCGGCGCCAGTTGAAGGCCGACACCGGGAAGGTGCGAAAACCGCTCTCGCGCACGATCTCCTCCTCGTCCTCGATGACGTGGTAGGAGGCAAAGGCGGCGTCGAGATAGCGGTAGCTTCCGCCCGATCGGTACATGCGGCGCTCGTCGCGCGGCTGAATGCACTGGATGAGCGCGATCTTCTCCTCGCATTTGGCGGGGTCGTCGACCAGCGTCCTGATACGCGCCGGCAGTTTTTCGTAGCCGAGCAACTGCGCCGCCTGGCGCGCGGTGCGTTCGTAGCGGCGGTGGAAGATGTCGACCTGGCCCCAGCGATTGCGCGACAGATAGCCTTCCACCACCGGGATCGAGGCATAGCGGATCAGCGTCGAACCGAACCCTTCCTCGGCATAGAGATAGGCCGGGCCGTAGCGCACGACATTGCGCAGGCAGGCCTGCGTCGCCGGTACGAAATTGGAATTGGCGGAGTAGCGCAGCGAAAACAGGAAGTCGCGCAGGTTTTCCGCCCATTCCTTTTCCTCGTCGGTCTCCTCGTCGTCCATCTCGGCGGTGGTCAGCCCGTGCCATTTCTCCGACTGCGGGATGATCAGGCTTTCGAGCCCCGCCGCCAGCCGGTTGGCGGCCGAGTTGATGGTGTTGGCATAGACGCGGGCGCCGCGCCGCTCCTGCCGCTCGGCCTGGCTGTCGCCGCGGCGGGCGCCGCGCCCGGACCGGATATCGGGCGCATCGGGATCGCAAAACTCCGCCACCGCCTCCCACACGGGCTCGTAGGCGGCGCGCTCGCTCTCGAGTTCGGACTGGCGGGAAAGAATATCGCGGGCACGGGAATCGCTGGTCATGAGGGGGACTCGCTGGCTGAGGAAGAGCTTATGAAGGGAGGTCGGGACGCTGAAACTGCCGATCTCCCCCCTCGAGGGGGAGATCGGCAGCTTCAGCCGACGATGTCATTCTTTTGCGCGGTTCTTGATCTAGGAACGTCTCGCGGCGGGGTTTTGCAGGAGGTCGATGTGACGACGACAAGCCTTGCCGCCCTGAAGAACCAGAGCAAACGGACCGTTAAACGGCTCATCGGCTACGATTCCCGCAACTGGTTGCGCATCCGCCAGATCGAGGCCTTCACCACCTTCCTGACGGCCGCCAACCGCAAATCGCGCGACGTGATCGAGATCTCGCCCGGCTGGAACCGCTACTGGAAGGCGATGTGCCCCAACTATCGCTCGGTCGACTTCCCCGATTTCGACATCTGCAAGGATCGCACCGACGAGCAATACTCCATCGTCATCGCCGATCAGGTGCTGGAGCATGTACAGCGGCCGCAGGCGGCCGCGCGGAACATCCACGCCATGACCCGCGAGGGCGGCTGGGCGATGGTGGCGACGCCCTTCCTGTTTCGCGTCCATGCCAGGCCGCACGACTACAACAGGTGGACGCCGGCCGGCCTGAAGCAGTTGATGGTCGATGGCGGCTTCGCCGAGGACAACGTCCAGGCGTTCGGCTGGGGCAACAAGGCCTGCGCCCGCGCCCACATAGGCGGCCCGGTCCGCGCCTACGGCCTGTGGAGGGATCTTAGCAACGACGAGGAATACCCGATGATGGTCTGGGCGTTCGCGAAGAAGGGGTGACCCTCCCTTCTCCCACAAGGGGAGAAGGAAGAGCGTTCACCCGCCACGCCGCTTCATCAACCTTGCATGCCGTCTCCAGTACCACCAGTCCAGCACGCGCTTCCTGAAACTGCGCTTCATTGCGGTCATGGTCACATCCCCAGAAGCACGCGGCGCTGGCCGGCGAGGCTGCCGGGCGCCAGATCGGTCTTGATGGTGCTCGCTGTGCCCTGGCGCTGTTCGAGTTCAGCCCGAAGTGCGGCTTCGCGCGCCTGCACGTCCTTGTCCTCAGCCGTCGGCACTGCCGGCAGCGGCTTCAGTTCCGGTGGTTTTTGAAACAGACACATGGTTCCAGCCTTCTCTTGTCCAGTCGTAGAGGAAAAAATCTTCGCCGTTCCTGCCATATCCGGGCAGCAGGCAGCGCCGCGTAGCGCCGAGCCTTGCCAGCCAGCGCAGCGCCAGTTCATTGCCGGCCAGCGCCCGCGCCTCGACCCGCCAGGCGCCGCGGGCGGAAACCTGCGGCCCGAGCACAGCGTGAAAGAACTCCGTAATTCCGGGCACGCAACGCCTCATGCGGCGCGTGCCC
The DNA here is from genome assembly GCF_020165435.1 of Mesorhizobium sp. BR1-1-2. Classification (NCBI taxonomy): domain Bacteria; kingdom Pseudomonadati; phylum Pseudomonadota; class Alphaproteobacteria; order Hyphomicrobiales; family Phyllobacteriaceae; genus Mesorhizobium; species Mesorhizobium sp. BR1-1-2. Next base: position 632,482 of record NZ_JAIUID010000001.1, on the reverse strand, counting down.
CAACTCCAGGCGATCCAAAGCCCGCTCCGCTGCTCGGCCGCACCGAAGCCCGCCTCCGGATTGCCGTCGAGCTCGGCCACATAGGCAAAGCCCTGCAGCGCCGTGTGCGCCAGCAGCGCCGGCGACCAGCAATCAAGCTGGCAGTCGATCTCGGCCCGGTCCTCGGGGCGAAGGTTGGCGGCGATGTAGGAGAGATCGCGCAGGGTGGCGGGGACGATGCGGAGGGTCATGCGGATGCCAGAGCCCCGGGATAGGTTCATCTATGTGAGTGCAGCGTGAAGAATTCACGCCCTTGACCGGTCTCCTAGCCGGTGACCTACTTCGACCATCGAATGCGGGAGCAAGACATCGGTCATCCAATTGAAGGGAGACGGGCGAATGGACATTCGATCGACGCTGACGCAACTATGCGAGGCCTTCAACGCGCACGATCTCGATCGGATCATGGCGTTCTTTTCCGACGACTGCATCCTGGAGATGCCGAGAGGAGGCAAGCCCTGGGGCTCTCGTTTCGAGGGCAAGGCAAACGTACGGAAAGCACTGGCGACACGCTTTGAAGGCTTGCCCGATGTCCACTACGGCAACGCCGAACATTTTGTGGATTCGACCGCCGATACCGGCATCTCGAAATGGACGCTCACCGGCACCACACGCGAGGGGGAGAAAAAGGAGGTCCGGGGTTGCGACTTCTACACGTTTCGCGACGGCAAGGTGATCCGCAAGGATTCTTACTGGAAAATCCTGGAGTAGGCGCAGGGCAAGCGCAGCGAGAGCTATCGGGCCGGCGCTGGAGCACTCGTTTACTCAGCGAGAATTGCGCCGCCGCAACGCTCCGAAGTCACGGTGGGATCGTTGCCCGAGAATGACGAAATGTGGCGAGCCTACCGAAACGCCCCCAGCGGGTCGCTCTGCCCCTTCGCCCGCCTCGCCGCCCTGAACTCCGCCGGATCCACCATCGCCTCGCGCAGCATCATCACCCCATAGCGGGTCGCCGCCATCAAATCGTCGCGCAGCTTCACCACCTGGCCGTCCTTGCGATGGTAGAGCCGGAACTCCTCGAACCAGGGGACGAGCGTCGAAAACACCTTGAAGCGGCCGGATTGCATGCGGTCGAGCATCTCCATCAGCCCGGCCTCGACCGAGACAGAGCCGTCGGGGAATTGCGCGTGGCGGGTCAGCATGTTGAGCCCATGCGCGGCATATTGCTTGGCGAGCGCCGTGCCCGCCCCTTCCAGCGTCTCGCGGCGGCCGTCGCGCGGCCACGCCCAGGGCAGCCATTCGCCCCAGGGTTTCAGGGTCAGCGCCTGCATGGCGGGAGTCTGCTGCGAGGCGCGTGCGGCCTTGGCGACATAGACGACATCGGCCTCCGTATCCCAGGCGAGCTCGACGGCGGCGGAAGGGTGATCCCAGCCGAAATCGAGCGCTCCGATGCGCGGCCAGTAGCGCGGCAGCCGGAACGGCGCGCAGGCAATCAACTCCTCCGCCACCGGAAAGATGCGGCCGGACCCCAGCACCGGAATGCCGCGAGCCCGCGCCTCGCGCTCATGTTCGGGATAGGCGGCAACGATCGCCGCGCGCTCCTGCGGCGTGTAGTGCTCGGCGTCGTCGATGGTCATGAAGGTGACGTGACGGGACATTGGGGATCCTGAATCGGTTTGGGATCAGATGACCATATGGTGTGTAAACGCGTTGTTTTCGGCCAGGCGCGACGGTTCTTGCCTTCTCCCCTTGTGGGAGAAGGTGGATCGGCGCGCAGCGCCGAGACGGTTGAGGGGTGTTCCAGCGGAGTGAGGCGTTGGCGTTCCCTGGAACACCCCTCATCCGACCTCGCTTCGCGAGGCCACCTTCTCCCACAAGGGGAGAAGGAAAGGCACGCTCCATCACCCCTTCCCCATCCCCTCCACCTCCGCGGCGCTCAAGAACAGCAGCACCACATCGGACATGCCTAGCAGCGGCGTGAAGGTGACGATGGTGATGCCGCCGGTGGCGTTGGTGCGGGTCAGGCCCTCGGAATAGATGTCGAGCGGCGGCTCCTCGTCGAACCAGACGCCGTGCAGTGTCTCGCCCTGCCATTTCTCGCGGCCCTTCTCGAAACTCTTGAACGACAGCACGCTCTCGCCGGCCTGCACGTCGCCGCCGCCGCCATGGCGCACCACGACGCTGTCGAGCGCGCCCGGCGCGCCACGGCCCATCATTGTGTCGACGATCGCATCGGCCGGGATCATGCCGGTGCCCCATTCAGCCTGCCGCTGCGGCGGGCCGACCAGCACGCGCTGCGGATTGTCGCGCGTGCCCTCGCCGGTGACGCCGGCGGCCCACAGCCGCACGGGCGCATCGAAAACCTTGCCTTGCCACCACGCGGGATAGCGGCCCGTCAGGTGCATGGCCCATTCGGCGCCGCCGGCGCGGGTCTTGCCGAGCTGGTTGCCGGCCATGAACAGCCGCTCGCGGTGGGCGGCGCCTGCGGCGTGGAACGCCGCCTGCCTGACATAGGGCCGGTAGGCGGCAAGCTGGTTGGTACGGCGCCTGCGGTCAAGCTCCGCCAGCAGCGCCAGATATTCCGTCCTCGCCGCCATCGGCGATGTCTTCGAGGAACGGCTTGACCGCGGCTTCGAGCGCGCGGATGCGGCGGCGGATCTCTTCATCGCTCAAGGCATCCAGATGGTTGACGGCGGCATCGAAATCCTTGGGCAGCACCGAAAGCACGATCTTCAGATACTGGTCCGGCTTGTCGGCCCGCACTTCGGCGATGACGCCGGCGCCATGGGCGCGGAAATCGGCGCGCACGGCGGCGAGAAAGTCGTCGCCCAGCGTTTTCTTCGTCCGTTTGCGGCGGGTCTCCGGCGCGGCCTCCCGGCCTGCGCTCCGGCCGGCGGCCGGCTTACGCCCCTTGCCGCGCGCCGGCACTGCGGCGGTTTCGTCAGCCATGGCCCGTCACCGCTTCGCCGGCATCGACACGGGCCTTGGCCTTCGACGGCACGGACTTGACCGACCGGACCCGCTTCTTCGAACGAGCGGATTTCTTCCTGGCTTTCCTGGCGCCCTTCGGCCGCCCCGCAGGCTTCACGGTGCCCGGCAGGCCCTTCAGGCCCGCCATTGCGAGGCCGATGGCGCCGCTATGAATCGCCGGATGCGGGAAAGCGAAGCCGCCGGCCGCGTCCCGCACCATGCCGATCAGCACGCCGGGCGCGACCTGCTCGATCCGGCCCAGCCGCGGCCGCGGCGCCGCACCCTCGAATTCGCCAATGGCGCTGACGACCTCGAGGCCGTCATCCCCAGTGATGATGGTGGCATAGCGTGGCATGGCTGTTCTCGCAGATAATCGTCAGGATCGAAACGTCGCATTCCTTCGCGCCCCCCTCTGTCCTGCCGGACATCTCCCCCACGAGGGGGGAGATCGACTGTCGCTATCGCTGTCGCCAATCTCCTGCTTTGCAGGAATGAGCGATACGCTGAAGCTGCCAATCTCCCCACTTGAGGGGGAGATGTCCGGCAGGACAGAGGGGGGCGCCGTAGAGCGCCATCGTTCGAGGAGAAGGGCAAAACCAAAAACACAAAACCCGCCTCGGGGCGGGTCATCGGCGCAACTCAGCACCATAGATAGAAACATAGCATAGTTGCCTTCACCCCGTCAACAGCTTTTAGGAAAAAATTCCTTATAGACCTCGGCACCCACCGCGCAGCGAACGCCGCCGTCACGGCAAATGGTCAGGCAGGATCAGCCGCACTTACGAACCGGAGCCTTACTGTGGAGATCGCGAAGGGCCAAGAATTGATCAGAAGAAGAAATGTGGGCATGGCCTGAACAGGCCTGGAGCACAGCACCCGCCAGAATCAAAAACCCGCCTCGGGGGCGGGTCATCGGCGCAACTCAGCACCATAGATAAAAACATAGCATAGTTGCCTTCACCCCGTCAACAGCTTTTAAGAAAAAAATCCTATCCCGCCCGTCCCAGCGTGATCCTCCCCGCCCGCCCGGCTTGGTCAGTCGGGTGATGGAGCATTGACCGCGAATTGCGCGGCGAACGCCCTGGCATAGGCGGGCCGGGCTTCGCCGCGGCCCACATAGGCAGCCAGGTTTTGATATTCGTCCAGAATGCCCGACATTCTGAGCCGCAGCAGCACAGATACCATCAACAGATCGCCCGCGCTGAACGCACCGTCGAGCCAGTCGGCGCCGCCCAGATGGGCCGAGAGCCTGTCCAGCCGGGCGCGAACGCGGTCCTTCACCAACGGCAGGCGCTCCGCGCTCCAGGGCTTGTCGGCCTCGAATAGTCTTGCCGTCGTCAGTTCGAGGATCGGCAGCTCGACGGTGTTGAGCGCCGCAAACATCCAGGTGATGGCTCGAGCGCGAGCGTCGCGATCCTCCGGCAGCAGGCCCGGATACCGCTCGGCAAGATGAAAGACGATCGAGCCGGTCTCGAACAGGCAGAGCGAACCGTCCTCGTAGGTGGGGATCTGGCCGAAGGGCTGGATGGCCAGATGGTCGGGCGCCTTCATCTCGGCATGGGAAACAAGACGAACCTCGTAGGGCTGGCCCACTTCTTCGAGCGCCCAGCGAACGCGCGTGTCGCGCGCCAGTCCCTTGCCGCCATCGGGCGAGCGTTTGAATGCCGTGATGGTGATTGTCATCGCATCGCTTCCTTGCCTGTTTCCTGGGCTTCCTGGCGATGACGAACAAGCCTCCGCGGCAGCCCGACACCGGTCTTGAACTATTTTCGTTGCCGGGCGCGGATCGCGAATGCATGCCCGCGCGTTTTGAACGCCTATGCACGCCGCCTCAAAGTGACCTCGGTTTTGGGCGACATGCGTAGGCCGATACCTGCAAGTGCGTCGCACGGGCCCTGTTCAGCGTGACGCGCCTCACCGATGGGAGCAACCGCCATGAACGTCGCCAACCTGCAACTCGAGGGCCTGCTGATGGCCGTCGCCTCGATCAACCACGTCCTGGTCAAGAAGGGCGTGCTGACATCGGAGGAGATCGACATCGCCCTGCGCAAGGCCGAAGCCGGCGAAACCAGCGAGGAGCGGTCCGAGGGCATGTCGGCGTCGAGCCGCGACGCCGTCAATTTCCCGATCCGGCTGCTGGAGCTCGCCAACCAGTGCCAGCCGGAAGCCGACATGCCGTCCTTTTCGAAGCTGGCGCGCATGGTCGGCCAGATGAAGGAACCCTATAACGACCAGATGTAGCTACGCCCTGCCCGGCCATCCCGGATTGAGCGAAAGCACGCGGCCCGGCCCGTGCACTGCGGCGAACAGCAGCCCGGCCAGGAAGGAAAAATGGTCGACGAAGAAACCGAATTCCGCCTGGTTGCCGGCCCAGTGGCTCGGTCCGTGGAAGGCGAAGCCGAGGAACAGCACGTAAACCGCCGCGACCAGTGCGGCCGGCGTGAAGAAGGCGCCGGTGAGGAAAGCGATCACCAGCAGCACCTCCAGTATCGCCGCGCACCAGGCCAGGAACAGCGGAAACGGAAAGCCGGCGGCGGCGATATAGCCGGCGGTGGCGCCCATGCCCATGAACTTGAACGTCACCGCCATCAGGAAGACGGCGGCGAAGATCAGGCGGGCTATGAGCAAGGCGGCGGTCTGCCACGGCGATTGGACGGTTGGCGACGGCATGATTGTTCTCCCGTTTCGTTTGCTTGTTTTACCCAATTCCGGATGGAAACCTACGGAGCTTTCCTGGAATTGCTCCTAGGACGCGCCACACGCCGCGCATCCGACATGTCAGGCGAATTTTTTCCCGATGCCGCGCCCGCACGATCGGGCCGCTGCCGCAAAACCGGATTCCGCTTTGCCAGCTCCTTGATAGAGTGGGCCACATCGGCCCTGATGTAGCTCGCCGCCATGCGCCTGGAGCCGGCCTGAGACGGCGGAGCCGATATTCCGGTCGGTGATCGCCAAGGCGCGCAAAAGCCGCTATGGAACCAGCGGCGTCGATTGCTGTTATGTATGACCGCAGGGTCGCGCCGCGCCAGCGGCGCGCCGGGGTGGAAAGTGAGGCTCGGCATGGCGGACGACAAATCGAAGATCAAGCAGGATCGCAAACTGGTTTCGAGCGAGGAAACCTACGAGGTTGCCGCTTTCGCCCGCAAATACGGCATCCCGCAGAGCGAGGCCCAGACCATCATCAAGCGCTACGGGCCCTCGAGGAAGAAGCTCGACAACCACATGGCCGCGCGCGGATAGCTCGGCGCGACCGGCGTTGGAAGCGTTGCCCGGGGGCATGACCCCGGGCGCATTTGCGGCACCGAATGGTTGGAGGCCACGACCATGCCCGACACCGCGCGCAGAACCGGCAGCTGCCTTTGCGGCGGCGTGCAGTTCACCGTCAGCGGTCCGCCCCTGCGGGTGGGTCTGTGCCACTGCAAGGATTGCCGCAAGACCAGCGGCTCCGCCTTTGCCGCCTTCGCCATCTGGCCGCGCCAGGCTTTCGAGACATCGGGCATCCTCGGCACCTATGCCGGCCGCGGCTTCTGCCCGACCTGCGGCAGCCGTGTCGCCTCGCTCAGCGACGACGAGGCCGAGGTGATGATCGGCAGCCTCGACGTGGCGCCGACCGATCTCATGCCGGAGTACGAATTGTGGATCGGCCGGCGCGAATCCTGGCTGCATGCCTTGCCGGGCACCGAGCAGTTCGAGCACGACCGGCTCGCCGCGCAGGCTTCCGGCCCGCCGCCGCCGAGGCCGCTGTCGGACGCAGTTCCCGGCGATTGAAAATTAGTCGAAAAGTTGAGCGGCCGCGACGGAACTCCGGGACATCGGCCGGCGTTATCGGGCGCCTCAGTTTCAATGGAGATCGCCGTGAACGACAAGTTCTTTCCCCGTCCGGTCAGGCTGAAGGTCGGACCGGCCCGCGAGCGCGTGGTGCGCAGCGCCTGGGAAGGCCTGGAATGCCTGCGCGACTGGCCCGGCAAGCATGGCCGGCGCTACCGCGCCGCATGGCGCAGTTGCCGCGATGCCCTCGATGGCTGGACCCCGGCCGAGAAGGCGATGCGGGCCATGATCGATGCCGGGCGCGAGGCGGAATTCCTGCCCGGGAACGGCAAATCCTGACAGCCTGCCGCCTTACGGGGCGGTCCGGAACCCGATAGCTGCCTCGCGGCAGGCCGCCGGCTACTGTTTCGGCGGCTGCGGCGGCACTTCACCCGGTTTGATCACCGGCGTCTTGCCTTCGTTGGGCGCCGGCGCGGCCATGCCCTGGTCACCTGTCGGCGGCGGCTTCAGCACGCCGCCGCAATCGTTCAGCGTCTCGGTCAGCGTGTTGTCGGTCGGCTGCTGGTTGCCGTCGGGCTTGGCCCGGCATTTTTCGCTGGGCGCCTGCTTGTCGGGGTTCTGCTGCTCGGCCTGCGCCAGCGCCGCGGCGGGCGCGGCGAGCATCAGGCTGACGGACATGATGGCGAGAAGTCTCATCTCGGCCTCCTTTGCGGGTTGGGCCGCCCTCACCGGCCGCCAATGGGTTGCCTTCGACAGGCTTGCCTCAATAGCCGCCGACGATCGGCAGGATTTCGCCGGTGATGTAGCTGGAGCATTGCGGCGAGGCCAGGAACACATAGGCCGGCGCGATTTCCTCCGGCTGGGCGGGCCGCTTCATCGGGGTCTTGGCGCCGAACTGCGACACGTCCTGCGCCTCCTTCTCCGACGGATTGAGCGGCGTCCACACCGGCCCCGGCGCCACTGCGTTGACGCGGATGCCCTTGCCGACGAGGTTGCCCGACAACGCCCGGGTGAAGGCATGGATGCCGCCCTTGGTCATGGAATAGTCGACCAGGTCCTTCGATCCCTCGATGCCGGTGACCGAACCGGTGTTGATGATGGCCGAACCCGGCTTCATATGCGCCACCGCCTCTTGCGCCATATGGAAGTAGCCGTAGAGGTTGGTCTTCAGCGTGGTGTCGAAATGCTCCTCGGTCAGGTCGGCGAAATCGGTGGAATGGATCTGGAAGGCGGCATTGTTGACCAGCACGTCGAGCCGCCCCAGTTCCTTCACGGCCCTCGCCACGGCCTTGGTGCAGAAGGCGCGGTTGCCGACATCGCCGCGCAAGGCGAGGCAGCGGCGGCCCTCCGCCTCGACCGCTTGCTTGGTCGCCTCCGCGTCGCGGTCCTCGCTGAGATAGACGATGGCGATGTCGGCACCTTCGCGTGCGAACAGCACGGCCACCGCCCGGCCGATGCCGGAATCGCCGCCGGTGATCAACGCCGCCTTGCCCTCCAGCTTTCCCGAACCGCGCCAGAACGGCGCGTCGTAAAGCGGCGCCGGCTCGATCGCCCACTCCTCGCCGGGCTTGGCATGATGCTGGGCGGGAAAAGGCGGTGCGGGATATTTTCGCGCGCCGGCCTGCATGGCGCCGTCAGCCTTGGGTTTTGCCTTGGCGCGGTCCTTGGCGTCGACCTTGCGCTGGATGCTGCGCTGCTTGCTGGTTGCTTTCGAACTGTCGCTCCGGGTGCTGGTCGGCATGGTCGTCTCCTTTGCTCGCAGGGACAACGCATGTCGGCCGAAAAAGTTGGCGGCTTTCGCAGGCGCGCATTGCAACCGCTCGCATCCTGCCGCCGTTTCGCCTGCCGGAGGCAATCATGTTTGAAGGTTTTCAGACGCTCGAGGTCGACTGCGGCGATGCCCGCATCTTCGCCCGGCGCGCCGGCGACGGACCCGCCGTGCTTTTGCTGCACGGCTTTCCGCAGACACATCTGATGTGGCGCGACGTGGCGCCACGCCTGGCGGACCGGTTCACCGTCATATGCCCCGACCTGCGCGGCTACGGCGCCAGTTCATGCCCCGCGTCGAGCGCCGATCACGCCCCTTACGCCAAGCGCGCCATGGCCCGCGACATGGTGGCGCTGATGGCCGGGCTCGGCTTTTCCAGCTTCATGATCGCCGGCCATGATCGCGGCGGGCGTGTCGCCTACCGCCTCGCGCTCGACCATCCCGACCGCATAGAAAAGCTTGCCGTGCTCGACATCGTGCCCACGGCCGACGCCTGGGACCGGGCCGATGCCAGGCTGGCGCTCGGCTATTGGCCGTGGTCGTTGCTGGCGCAGCCGGAGCCGCTGCCGGAAAAGCTCATGGCGGGCGCGGCCGACGCGATCGTCGACAACGCCCTGGGCGGCTGGGGCTCGTCACCAAAGGCGTTTCCCGCCGGCGTGCGCCAAGCCTATGTCGAGGCGCTGCGCGATCCCGCCCATGCCCATGCGATCTGCGAGGAGTACCGGGCGGCCGCGACGCTCGATCGCGAGCACGACCATGCGGACCGCGCCGCCGGCCGGCGCGTCGCCTGCGCGGTGCTGGCGCTGTGGAGCGGGCAAGGCGCGCTCGCCGAATGGTATGCCGGCGAAGGCGGACCGCTGGCCTTGTGGCGCGGCTGGGCCGGCGACCTGCGCGGCCATGCGGTTCAGGGCGGGCATTTCTTTCCCGAAGAAGCACCCGCGCAAACGGCCGCCGAATTAAGCGCTTTCTTCGCCGGCCCCGAGACCGCCGCCCGTCCGGCGAATGCCCGGAAGAGTACGTAGCGCTTCCCTGGGGAATCGCGTCCAACTAACGTCTGGAGCGGTTCAGCGGGAAGCTTCGCAGCCGGCCAGGGCCAAGGGAATTGGAACCACATCCTTGGCTGCGCAGTTGCAGGGGCATCGATGAAACCGGGAGCAGAACCATGCCACGTGGAGAAAAATCGAAATACACCGACAAGCAGGAGCGCAAGGCCGACCATATCGCCGAAGGCTACGAGCATCGCGGCGTGTCCGAGAAGGAAGCCGAGCGCCGCGCCTGGGCCACCGTCAACAAGGATGACGGCGGCGGCAAGAAGGAGGGCGGCTCCGGCCGCGGCAAGCACACCGGCCACCCGGCCGCGCACAAGGGCGGCGAAAAGGGCGGCAAGGCTTCCGCCTCGCGCTCGGCCGCAAGCCGGTCGGCATCGGCCAGGAAGGCAGCCGCGACCCGCAAGCGCAACGAAGCGCACGCCCATTGACAGGCCGCGCGACCGGAATGAGAAATCCTATGCGCCCTGCCTGCAATCGCCCGGTCTGCCCTTGACCAGGTCGTCGTCGCCCGGCGGATCATCGAAGTTGGGTTCGGCCGGATTGTTGGACGGCGGTCTTTGCGGACAGTCCTCGTAGCCGTGGTCGCGGCCGCCGCAGAACGAACAGCACATGGTTTCGCGATCCCTGTTCCCGGGCGGCCATCGCGGGGTCTGGTAGGGCTTCCTGCCGAGCATGCCCAGCAATGCGCGAGGCGCGATTTGGTTGCGCGCACGCGCCGTCCCTCGCAAGAGAAGACGCCGGCTGTTGCGCAACCGCCAGACAAAATGCGAATCTCCCCGGCATGCCAGGCGCAAACCGCCCGGCGTTGCGGATCATGCCTTGGAGAGACCGCCATGTCCGTTCGAATCCTGTTGCCGACCGTGGCCGCCATGCTTGCCGCCACCGGCCTGGCCGAAGCCCGGCCCGACAGCCGCGCCATGAGCTGCGCGCAGATCCGCGCCATGATCCAGAGCCACCGCGCCGTCGTGCTGACCACCGGCCCCAACACCTATGACCGCTATGTCAGGCAGTTCGGCAATGAATGCGATTGGCCCGAAGTACCGATGTCGGCCTATATCCCGGCCCGCGACGGGCACTGTCCGGTCTACCGCTGCGAGGAGCCGGTCAACAATTTCCCGAATTGACGGGTCGGCCAGGCGCCGGCATCGATGTTCGGAGATTGCCGCACTCCCTGCCTGAAACCATTCCGAGGGGCCCGCGTTGACGCCTGGGGCGGCCGCCACAGGAGATGCCCATGACCGTCAACTGCCGCGTATCCATCGACAACCGGCCTCAATCCATCGAGGCCGTGTTCCAGGCCGTGCCCCGGATCGGCGAGAGCGTTTCGCTGTCCGTCGACGGAAACGCGCAGGAGCTGCGCGTTTCGCGTGTCGTGCATGTGCCCGACGGTTCGCTCGAAGGGGCTGCGATCATCGTCGAAGTGACGCCGAACATCCTGTAGTCGCCTGAATCCACAAATGTGGAGCGCCTTGGCCACGGCGGCAGCTTTCAGATGCCCAAGCCGATCGTCTGGCCGGCGTCTTCAATAGGGTGCTGCGGGACGATGATCGACGCCAGCGGCGCATTCAGCGTCCATCTGAAATAGCCGGGCGAGCGCTCGATCACGGCGGACCCGCCGAGCGACTGCGGCGCCACCCTTTGCAGGACAACGGTGCCGAACCCCTTGCGCGTTGTGTCGTCGCGCTCGTCGCCGCCGCTATAGGGGGGCGACCGCTCCTCCCAGACAAGTTGGAATTCACGTTCGGCCAGAGCGTCGTCGCCCATGCTCCAGGTCACCTCGACCCGGCCGGAATCGCTGGCGAGCGCTCCATACTTGGACGAATTGGTGCCAAGCTCGTGGAAAGCCATGCCGAGATTCTGCACCGCATTCGATTGCAAGGTCAGCAGCGGTCCCGAAAGCAGTATCTGCTCCTCACGGCCGAACGGTTTGAGATGTTCCTGGACCAGGTCGAACAGGCTGGCTCCCACCCAGTTCGAGGTGACCAGCAGATCGTGCGACCGTGACAGCGCCATGATGCGGGCGCGGATCATCTCCTCGAACTCGCGCGGGTCCTGCGAGCGCTTGCTGGTTTCCCTGACCATCGACAGGATCACCGCGAACTGGTTCTTGACGCGGTGGTTGACCTCCCGCATCAGCATCTTGATCCGGCGCTCGTTCTCACGGCTGGCGCTGATGTCGCGGGCGATCTTCGAAGCGCCGACGATGTCGCCGCTGGCGTTCCTGATCGGCGACACCGTCAGCGAAACGGCAATGAAGGTGCCGTCCTTGCGCTTTCGCGTTGTCTCGTAGCTCGCCAGGCGTTCGCCGCGGCGGACCTTCGCGATAATTTCCGTCTCCTCGTTCTTGAGGTGGTCGGGGATGAGTATCAGGATCGACTGGCCCACCGCTTCTTGCGCGCTGTAGCCGAACATGCGTTCGGCCGCCTGATTCCAACTTTTGATAATGCTGTTCAGGTCCTTGCTGATGATGGCGTCGAAGGAGGAATCGACAATCGCCGCCAGCTGCGCATCCGCTGTTGCCTCCTGTTTTTCACCGCTTGCTATGTCAGCCATTGCCCCGCCAGGTGTCAGCCTATCGCCACTAGATAACGCGCGGGCCGCACAAGGCAATCACCTTGAAGCGGCCTGCCCGTTTCAACGGCATCGAATCCAGCTCGCCGGCTAATATAATCGAGGAAGGCAATTCCCAAAGGTCAAGCCGACCGGCATCGAAGGTGGGCGCGAAAGCAAACCAAAAAGGGTTTTCGGCAACCGTAACGGAGGGGACATTCGGGTCGATGGGCACCGGAGGCGCGGAACCCGTCCTTGCAAGTCGGCCTACCTGAATGTCACCGCACCTTAATCAGAGTGGCCGTCGCCCACATTGCCGTTGCCGCCTGGGGTGGACAGCAGTCCGAAGTCCTGGGACTTGACGCCCTGCTCCGCCGCCAGGAACCCGTCCGAGGCGAGGCCACGCCGCAAGAGCTCCCTGACGGCGGCCGAGCGGCTCGGCATGCGCTTGTCGAAGCGCCAGTTCTCCAGTGCCGCCAGTTCGTCGGCGGTCAGCATGACCTGCAAGCGTTCAGGACGTTCCAGTTCAGTCACGGCACTTCCTCGCACAACCGAATACGTGAATGAGTATCTGTCTCATTCGACTAATAATTAGGGTAGTGATCTTAACACGTCAAGGTCGACAAATAGGCGACCTGCCCATCCTGCTCATGATGGCTATAAAGCGTCGGATGCGCCTTTGCGTAACCATGCTAACCAACTGATATATATCGACTATTTTCAGACTTTCGCTTGCCAGCCACCGATGCGAGGCGCATGCTACAAAGGCAAAACCAGTCCAGGAGGTTTCCATGCGGTATGACTACTCGACGCGGTTGCGCGATGACGTTCAATCCGCGGTCACCACGGCTTTCAGGACGTACGGCATCGTCAACATCACCGCGGTGGCCGAACGGATCAGGCTCAGGAACCTCGACGAAAACGTTGCCCTCGAGGACGTCGAGCACCTGGTCCTGGCGGCGGCCCAACTGCTTGGCGCCGCCATCGAATTCGAGGGCCTGACCATGATCGACCACCTGCCGGACGCTCATGTCAACGGCCGTCCCGGCGGACCGGCCCCTACCCTGAAGCGCCTCGTCTGAACGGATTTGAGGCGACGCGCTAAGTCATTTCGGGCGACCGGCATCAGGGTTCCGGTGGCCGGGCGAGCCCGCTGGAAGCGGCCGACCTGTGGAAATTGAGCGCGCGCGCTATATGGTGTTTGAATTCCCCTCCGGAGAACACGCCATGACGCTCGATACACGCAAGCTCGGCAGCCAGGGGCTGCGGGTCTCTGCCATCGGCCTCGGCTGCATGGGCATGAGCCAGTCCTACGGCCCGGCCGACGAAGCCGAATCCATCGCCACGCTGCACCGCGCCATCGAACTCGGCTGCACCTTCCTCGACACCGCCGAGGTGTATGGCCCTTACGCCAATGAGGCGCTGCTCGGCCGCGCCTTGAAGGGCAAGCGCGACCAGGTGACCATCGCCACCAAATTCGGCTTTCGCATCGAAAATGACCGGCAGGTCGGCACCGAACGCGACAGCAGGCCGCAAACCGTCAGGGCGGCGGTTGAAGGGTCGTTGAAGCGGCTCGCCACCGACCATATCGACCTTCTCTACCAGCACCGTGTCGATCCGGCCGTGCCGGCCGAGGATGTCGCCGGCACGGTCGGCGAGTTGGTCAAACAAGGCAAGGTCCGCTTCTTCGGCCTGTCGGAGGCGGGAGTCGCCAACATCCAGCGGGCGCACGCCGTGTTTCCGGTCTCGGCGCTGCAGAGCGAGTACTCGCTGTGGGAGCGCAATCTCGAGCCGGAAATCATTCCCCTGCTGAGGCAAACCGGCATCGGCCTGGTGCCGTTCTCACCGCTCGGCCGCGGCTTCCTGACCGGCGGCGCCAAGCGCGCCGAGGACTATCCCGAAGGCGACTACCGCCGCGGCGACCCGCGCTACCAGGGCGCGAACTATGACGCCAACATCGAGGCCGCCGCGAAAGTCCGCGACATCGCCGTCGCCAAAGGCGTCAAGCCAGGGCAGATCGCGCTGGCCTGGCTCCTGGAGAAAGGCAATGTCTTCGGTGTCGACATCGTGCCGATCCCCGGCACCAAGCGGATCAAATATCTGGAAGAAAATGTCGCCGCCGCGTCGCTGAAACTTGACGCCGCCGAGATGGCGGCGCTCGACGACGCGTTGGCCCCGGGGAAGGTCTCCGGCCCGCGCTACGGCGACCGCACCATGGTGATGATCGACCGATAGGCGCCGGTTTCGGGCAGGTTCCGCCCTGCCAGCAGCGTCAAATTTCGGTTCGCACGTCGCCGTGAATCGGGCCTATTCCACCGGTGCCGGCTTTTGGCGAGGATCGGGCCGCAACCGCTGGTGCAGTTCCCTGCCGGCGTGCAGGGTCCGGTCCGCCAGGGCGGCGAGTGTCCCGCGCAAGGTCCTTGTTCCCAGCACCGAATCCAGCGTCACGGACTGGGTCGCGAAGCGCCGCTTGAAGTCCTCGCCGCCGCACAGGAAGTCGACCATCGTCAGCCCCCTGTCGATCGACCACTGGATGTAGTCCATCATCAGCACCATGCCGGGGGACGCCCGTTCGACATCCGGATCGTAGGTCGTGACGAAGGCCATCATCGTGTTGCGCTGGACGAAATTGATCGAGACCGCCACCACCATCCCGGCGCACTCCAGCACGAAGACGTGCAGGAGCCCTTCCCTGGCCAGCACGGCGACCAGCGCGGCCAGGGCCGGCGATCCCTCATCGAACAGGTTGGATTCGTGCCCGCGCGCGGCGAGCCATTTGCGCTTGAACTCGGCGAGCCTGTCGAGGACGGGCTGCATCGGCTCGTCCGGCGACATGAGGCGGAACCGCACTTCGCCGCCCTCCTCGAGGAATTTGCGGCCGCGGCGATAATTCTGGCGCATCTTCTTCGTTTGTTCCCCGAACCAGTCCGCGCCCGTTCGCCATGGCCCGGCGACCCTGAAGCTGGTTTCGCTGCGGCGGTTCGGACGAAGCGCCACCTTGGATGCCGAAGCGGGAGCGAGCAGCGTGCGCATCGCGGCGTCTGGCAGCAGGCGGTTCAGATAGACCAGGTCGAAGCCGCCCGCGGCCGATATTTCCTGCCATAGCGCCATGACCGCCGCCGGATCGCAATCCGGCGCGACCAGCACGTCGCCATAGTCGCTATGGTCCTTGGCTGCCCATTCCAGGACGTTGACGCCCTTGCGCCGCAGCGTCGCCAGCGGGATGACCGCGTCGAGCCGGTCACCGTTCCAGAGGAGGCCGATCCTGAGACCGCGCAGCTCCCGGTCCGGGGCCGTCTGCCACCACGCCGTGACCCAGGCGTGGCTTTGAAAGATCAGCCCCTCCGCCCGGCGCCACAGCTCCGTCCAGGCCGGCCCGACCGACGCAAGGCGCTCCTCGGAGGTGACGATCTCCAGCGCGCCCGCCTTCGAGCCCGCGATCGTGGCGTGAGCGTTCATGGCTGCGGGCTCCGACTCGCCTCGGACGAAGCGCGGCGGCGGAACCGCCGCGCGATGTGCCCCCACATCTTCTTGAGCGGCAGCACGTAAAGCCCGGACAGGGATTGATAGTCGCGCGCACCGCGCTCCATCAATCCGAACCTGAAATCCTCATCGGGCTTCGGCACGCACAATGTTCCGAACAGCCGGTCCCAGAACGAGAACAGCAGGCCGAAATTCTTGTCGTAATGCCTGGGATCGACGCTGTGGTGCAATTGGTGCCAATGCGGGCACAGCACGATGTTGTTGAGCGGCCCGAACGAAATCTTGAAGTGGGTATGCCTGACGAAATCCATCATCAGGATATTGCGCATGACGTAGACGTTGACGCCGAAGATCGTCACTTCGACGAGGTTGAGCGACAAAAGGGTCCAGATGCCGAAGCAGATCCCGGGTATGACGCCGTCCCAGGCGCGGTTCATGAGCTCGTCGAGGGGATGAACCCTGTCCTTGGTGATCCCGACCATCACCTCCGCCGAGTGATGCACCTTGTGCAGCTCCCACAGGAACGGGAAGCGGTGCTGGGCCACATGGTAGAGGTAATAGGATATGTCGTAGGCGATCAGCATCGTCACCGTGAAGATGACGATCGTCACCGCTCCCGGCGGTCCCGGCAACAGCGGCGGCTCGATTTGGAGGAGTGCCGCCAGTGTCCGATTCGTCGCGTAGCCGACGCCGACGACGAAGGTCACACCCGCGGGCAGCATAAGGAAGGGCATAATCGCCTTGCGGGTGATCCAGAAAAGCAGGTCCGCCCGCGCGGAGGGATGCGTGACGATCTCGTTGGGGAAGACGAAATCGAAGAATTCCCTGAAGCTCTTGCGCTCCGCCGTCCGCCAATAGGCGATCAGGGCGCTGCCCAGCGCGGTCAGCAGCAAAAGGCCGGCCGCAAGCAGGCTGGAGCCGGACAACTTGTCCAGGATCCTTTCGATGATGCCGGCAATCGACATGGGCCCACTCATTTATGCAACCGAAGCTTGACTTGTAGGAAGCGAGTTACCTGACTGGCCGGGCAAGCCGGCACGCCGTCAGGCTCTCGATCATTTCGCCTTCACCCTAGTCGAGAATTCATAGCGAAAGCTTAAGCTGATTAAAAACAATGAATCCGCTAAAAAGCCCGCTATATATTGCCGAATTCTGAATAAAACTCCTAAAATTGACAGCAAACGACCGGCAGCGCCCCTGGCGTGGAGATCGCAACTTCGGGGAATCGCGGGTGATCGTGCCGGTCCCGAGCTCGCGGGCCCGCGGCCAGGCTGCCAAGCCCCTCCCAGGCTTATTTCCCGGCGCCCGGCTGCCTGTTGAAGATCGTGAGCAGGTCCATCGGCAGCGGAAACACCACCGTCGACGAGCGCTCGCCGGCGATGTCGTGCAGCGCCTCGAAATAGCGCAGTTGCATGGCCTGCGGCTCCTGCGCCAGCATCTTGCCGGCCTCGACCAGCTTTGCCGCCGCCTGCTGCTCGCCATCGGCATTGATCACCTTCGCGCGCCGCAGCCTTTCAGCCTCGGCCTGCTTGGCGATGGCGCGGACCATATTCTCGTTGAGGTCGACATGCTTGATCTCGACATTGGACACCTTGATGCCCCATGCGTCGGTTCGCTGGTCCAGGATCTCCTGGATGTCGCTGTTCAACTTGTCGCGCTCGGCCAGCATCTCGTCGAGTTCGTGCTTGCCGAGAACCGAACGCAACGTTGTCTGCGCCAGCTGGTTTGTCGCGGCCATGAAGTCCTCGACCTGGATGACGGCCCGCTCGGCGTCGACGATGCGGAAATACAGCACCGCGTTCACCTTCACCGAGACGTTGTCGCGCGAGATCACGTCCTGCGGCGGCACGTCCTGGACCACCACGCGCAGGTCGACCCGCACCATCTGCTGGACGAAGGGGACGAGGAGGATGAGGCCGGGGCCCTTCACCCCGGTGAAGCGGCCGAGCGTGAAGACCACGCCGCGCTCATATTCCCGCAGGATGCGAACGGCGGAGGACAGGAAGATCAGCACGATGAGGGCGAGCACCAGATAGGCGACGTAACCGATGATCATTGCCTTGCTCCATTGTTCCTGCGCCGGACCGTCAGCACGAGATCCCGGACATCGGCCACCTCGACGCTGTCGCCGGGGGCGAGCGGTTCATCGGCCTTCGCCCGCCAGCGCTCACCCTGCGCGAGCACATGGCCCTCGCTGCCCGACCAGTCGAGAATCCTGGCCGGTTGTCCGTGCATGGCCTGCGCGCCGACACGCGGCAGGCTCCTGCGCGCCCTCCACAGATAGCTGCCGGCCAGCAGCGCCAGGCCAAGCGTCAGCGCCGCGGCGGCGCCGATGAGCGCCCACGACATCTCGAAGCCGGGACCCTCGACCTTGAGCAGCATGGCGGCCCCGAGCAGGAAGGCGGCCACGCCACCAAGCCCGAGCACCACGGTCGGGTTGAAGGCCTCGATGACGAGGAAGGCGATGCCGAGCAGCATCAGGGCGAGGCCGGCATAGCTGATCGGCAGCAAATTGAGGGCATAGAGCCCCAGCAGCAGGCAGATGGTGCCGATCACGCCGGGCGCCACCGCGCCTGGGCTGGTGAACTCGAAGACGAGGCCGTAGACGCCGGCCAGCATCAGGACGACGGCGATATTGGGGTCGGTGATGACGGCGAGGAGCTGGATCAGCCAGCCGGGATCGAGCGTCTCGACCGCCAGGCCCCTGGTCGCCAGCACCTGTTGCTTGCCGGCCACCTCGACCGTGCGGCCGTCGGCAAGCTGGAGCAGTTCGGCCGGGTCGCGGGCGACGAGGTCGACTACATGTGCCTGAAGTGCCGCGTTGGCGGAAAGGCTGGCCGCCTCGCGCACGGCCTTTTCGCCCCAGTCCGCATTGCGGCCGCGCAGTTCGGCGAGCGAACGGATCAAGGCGACCGCGTCGTTCGTCACCTTGGTCATCATCGCGTCGCCGGCCGGAGGCCCGGTGGCATTCTTCTGGTCGCCCTTCTCCTTCTCATCGCCACCGGGAAGGGACGGCAGCCCGCCAAGCTCGACCGGCGTGGCGGCGCCCAGATTGGTGCCGGGCGCCATCGCCGCGACATGGGTGGCATAAAGGATATAGGTTCCGGCGCTTGCCGCATGCGCGCCGGCGGGCGCGACATAGCCGATGACGGGGACCGGCGAGGCAAGGATATCGGCGATCATCTCGCGCATCGAGGTGACCAGCCCGCCCGGTGTATCGATCTCGAGGATGACGGCTTCGGCGTGCCGCTCGGCGGCTTTCGCCAGCGCTTCGTTGAGCTGCCTGGCGCTCGCCGGGCCGATGGCGCCGTCGATCACGATGCGCAACGCAACCTTCTCCCTCGCCTCCGCAGTCACGGAAGACTGACTGGCGGCCGCGGCGACCATGAAGGCCGCTGCCAGAACCACCATCCGCGCGAGGGTCACGCTCAAAACTCCCTAGACTATGCAGGATATGGCGTTCGATTGGTCGAAATCCATGGCCTGGCCTCAGGATTGCAAGCCAGCGGTCCGGCTCTTCGCAGCCGGACGGCAAACGCAATGGGGCCGACGTTCAAAGCCGGAGGGGCCTCGCTTGCGCGCCGGCCCCATCCTTGGTCAGCGGTCACGCATGTGCGTGCGGGTGACGGACGTCCCAGACGGCCCAACCCGATACGGCAACCACCAGCACGCCGAGAATGACATGGGTGGCCATCGCATGCGTGTTCGCCATGAAGCCGAGCAGCCAGGGCGACACGATCAGCCAGAGCCCGAGAACGACACCTACCCATTCCTCCCACTCGGCGAAAGCGGCAAGCGCCGCCACGGCCACCGCGCCCAGCACGACGCCGATAATCCAGGCGTTCCATGCGGGAGCGGTTTCAGCAGCGAAGCCGATTATCCAGGGTGAGATGAACAGGCAGACGGCAAGGACCAGATTGAGCCAGTCCTGGCCTTTCTTTCCTTCCATGAGTGTATTTGCCATGACAACCTCCATAGATGAAGCTTGGCCAAAGCGTTGTATTCGCGTGCAACGCACGCTTGATGGTTGATGTAACTATGCCTCACATGGCCTTCAAGGCCCGCCCCGCGGCGGGCCGCCTTGGCGTGGATCGAGCTCCCTCCGCCCGATCAGGATCAAGCCGGGACCGGCCGCATCAAGCAAAACCGCCCGCCTCTTGCCGGCGCATTCTAGAACGTGATCTTCACCGAGGCGGCACTGCGGTTGGCCGCCCCGTGATGAACCGCTTCGATGTTGTTGCCGTCGGGGTCGAGAAGGAAAGCGGCGTAGTAGCCGGGGTGGTACGGGCGTTCGCCCGGCCCGCCATTGTCCCTGCCGCCGCCTTCCAGCCCGGCCTTATAGAACGCATCGACCATGGCGCGGTCCTTCGCCTGGAATGCCAGATGATGGCGACCGGTCAACTCTCCCCGAGCCGCGCGACTGTCGGCGGTGGAAATGAAAAGCTCGTCGGCCCAGAAATAATCGGCAGCGCTGCCGCCGATCGGAATGTCGAGCACCCGAAACACTGCTTCGTAGAAGCGGCGGCTGGCGGCGATGTCCCTGACCACCAGCTGGATATGATCGATCAGCCGGCCGCGATGCAGTTCTTCCATGCAAGCTCTCCTCTCGCCAAGGGCTCGAATCTAACTAGCTTCGCGTGATCCGCCGTCAATGCCGCGCCGAACGTCAGGAGTTTCGCGCGGCATGCCGCGCCAGTGCGTGCTCGATCAGCACGTCGATGACCCGGCTGTAGCCGACGCCGATCGCCGCCAGCGCCTTGGCATACATCGAGATGTCGGTGAAGCCGGGCAGCGTGTTGACCTCGTTGACCAGCAGCGAGCCGTCAGCGCGCAGGAAGAAGTCGACGCGCGCCATCGCCTCGCAGCCGAGCGCCTGGAAAGCTTGGCGCGCCATCTCCCTTGCCTGGTCGGCGACCGCGGCCGGGACATCGGCGGGCACGTTCACCACGGCGCCGTCGGCATCGAGATATTTGGCCTCATAGGTGTAGAAGCCGTGCTTGCCGGCCGGGATGATCTCGCCGGGCAGCGATACGGTCAGCGTTCCGTCGGCCCCCTCCAGCACCGAGCATTCGATCTCGCGGCCGTCGACGAACTCTTCGATCAGGACCTTGCCGTCATAGCGGAAAGCCGTCTCGACGGCCCGTTCGAAGCCGTCCCGGTCGTTCACCTTGCTGACGCCGAAGGACGAGCCCTGGCGCGCCGGCTTGGCGAAGAAAGGCAGGCCGAGCGCGCCGGCAATCTCCTGGAACGGCCCGACATCGTTTCGATGCACGGTGACGGAACGAGCAACAGGCAGCCCGGCCTCGCGCAGCAGCCGCTTGGCGACATCCTTGTCCATGGCGGCGGCCGAGGCGAGAATGCCGCAGCCGACATAGGCGACGTCGGCGACCTCGGCATAGCCTTGCACCGAGCCGTCCTCGCCGAAGGGGCCGTGCAGCACGGGAAAGACGACGTCGACCGGCGCCAGGTCGCACTCTGCTCCGCCGCCCGGTGCGGCCACCAGCCGGCCTCCGCCGCCAGGCAGCAGCGCGACCTCCACCCCGTCCTCCGACGCCGGCGCCCCTGCCCCGTCGCCACCGGCTTCGGATGAAGATTGCAGCAGCCATCGACCGTCCCTGGAAATGGCGATCGGCACGACCTCGTAACGCGCCCGGTCGATGGCCTTCAGCACGTTGGCGGCCGAAAGGCGCGACACGTCGTGCTCGGCCGAACGCCCGCCATAGAGGACGGCGACCCTAATCTTGTTGTTCATCGAGAAGCCTTGTCGTTCATCGAAGTTCCCCGGGATCAAATGGCGACGGCAATGCCGCGATTGGCAAAGAAGCAGTCGAAATCGGCCGGGACCAAAACTGCGTTTGCCTGTGTGGCGCGGGTATGGCCGGACGGGTTGTGAAAGCGAAAACCTTCATCCGATGCCGACATGACCAGCACCAGATGGCCGCCCTTGGATGGCGGCTCGCGCTCGGGCCAGCGGATCGAGCTGCTGACCGAAGCGATGAAGAAGCGCGACTGCCTGAGGATCGCCGCAATGTCCGATGTCGCGACATTGGTCATCACCTGCGCTTCCAGGCCGAATTCCGCCTTCACGAAGCTGACGAAGGGGGCATAGATCAGGCCCTTGATCGATCCCCCGGTGACGACATAGCCGCCATATCCGGTGCAGCGCCTGGCCAGTTCGATCGTCGGCACGATCTGGCCGCGCATTGCCAGGATCATCTTGAGGCATGCCATGCCGCATATGTTGGCGGCCCAGAGCGCGTATTCGTCGAGCGTGCGCGCGCCCGATCCCTGCCACAGCGGATCGCGCCGCAAAGCGGCGTCGGCGCCATCGGCGAGTACGGCCGAAGTCATGTCGGGTGTTTCCCACTGGCTGAAAAACGGCACGGTCTCCGGCAGTGGCTTCATCGATTCCCTCGAACAGGCTTTCAATCTCGTATACAGGATACGAGAGCGAAGAACAGCAATTCAAACGCACTCGCCCGATCAGGCGATGGTCCGCTCCTTTTCGCCCGCCGCGCGAACCTTGCCTACGCCTCCCGATTAGAGCACTCTCAACCAGATTAAGCCGGTTGTCGCCTTGACGAGTGCCGATAGCGGGGCGTGTCCGCCCGCAATCTCCCCTAGCCCATCGTGTTTAGGACCATGCAATGACCCGCGACCAGATGCTCGCTCACCTCCGCGCCGCCGACGCTGTCGCTCGCGAGGCGGCCGCGCACGGCCATCATCCGTTCGGCTGCGTGCTGGTCGGGCCGGACGATCGCGTGCTGATGCGCCAGGGAAATCTCGACACGGTGCACCATGCCGAGACCGAGCTCGCCCGGCGCGCAGCGGCTGCCTACGAGCCGGATTTCCTCTGGTCCTGCACGCTGGTCTCGACCGGCGAACCCTGTGCGATGTGCGCCGGAACGCTCTACTGGGCCAATATCGGCCGCCTGGTCTACGGCTTCGAGGAGACGAAGCTCCTGGCACTCACCGGCGATCACGCCGAGAATCCGACGATGAGCCTGCCCTCGCGCACAGTCCTCGCCTCGGGCCAGAAGAAGATCGAGGTCTTTGGCCCCTTCCCCGAGATCGAGGACGAGCTGATCGCGCCGCACCGTAATTTCTGGACGCGCTGACTCGCCGGTCGAAGTCGCGCGCGAAGCGCCAGATGGCCACCGGAACGGAATTCAAACGATCTCTTGGAACGTGTTTGCCAACAGCGTCGTCGATACGCTGGTGGGTCACGGCGATTGCCTGAACCGGTCTTGCCTACCGCCCATAGGTGTACGTCACGCTGGCCTCGCCGAGCGCCTGGCTCTTCGCGGCCACTGCCACCATTTCCGGAGAGGGATTTTCCGGCGCGCGCAGCTTCGGCGCGCCGAGCGCATAGAGCGTGAAGACATAGTGATGCGTTCCGCTGCCGGGCGGCGGGCATGGACCGAAATAGCCTGCGCGGCCGATGCCGCCTTTGCCGAGCACAGTACCCTTGGGCAAGCCTTTGCCGCGCTTCGAGCCCGCCCCTTCGGCCAAGCCCTTCGCGCTTGCCGGGATGTTCCAGGCCAGCCAGTGCCAGAAACCCTTGCCGCCGCCGGCGTCGGGGTCGAACATGGTGAGCGCGTAGCTCTTGGTGCCGACCGGCGGGTCCTTCCATCTCAAGGCGATCGATACGCTTTGCCCGCTGCAGCCGCCGGCCTTGTCGCCGAGATATTTTTCGGCCCACTTGCCGTTGGAAACCGACGGGCTTGAAATCTCGAAAGCCGCCGCCTGGTTGGCGAGGCCGAACAGCACCAGCACGGCGAAACCGAGGCGCAAGCTCATGGCTTCCTCCACTTCCAGCCAAGATGCCGACGAGTTTAGCCGAAAAGCGGCCCGAAATTGGGCAATGGTGCGAACTGTTGGTGGATTCGCTGGAATGCGCTGCCGGGCACGAAGGGGAGGGAGGCTTCCTTTACCGAGCGCGCCAGGAGATTCGTGTTTCAAAGCTGGGCTTCGATGGCGGCCTTGTCGATGATGGACCACACGAGCCGGATCTTCGCGCCGCGAAATTCATAGAAGACGTTCTCGGCGAAGGACACTTTCCTGCCGCCTACGGCAAGCCCGAGGAAATTTCCCCTGGGCGTGCAATCGAACATCAGCCGGCTCGCGAGATGAGGCGGATCGCAGACCAGCAGCCGGATATCGAAACGAAGATCCGGAATGTCGTCGAAATCCTTCTCCAGCATCGCGCGGTAGCCGGAGAGACCGATCCGCCTGCCATTGTGGGACACGTCGTCGTCGACGAACTGCCCGAGGTTCGGCCAGTCCTGCCGGTTGAGGCAGGCAATGTAGTCGCGGTAGATACCGGAAAGGTCGGTCATGGCGCATGAACCCGCGTTCGTGGACACAAGGCCATTTTGCACCCGCGACACGTCAGGACAATCCGGGTTTGATCGCCGCTAGGGCGATGCACCGTCGTCTGGCCGGCGCCTTAAGCCTTGAGCAGCGCCGCCAGCCGGGGAATCCCCTCGCTCACCGCGCGCCGGTCGGCGAGCGTGAAGGACAGCCGCAGCGTGTTGCGCCCGGTGCCATCGGCGAAGAAGGCGCTGCCGGGCACGAAGGCGACACGCGCTTCCTTCACCGAGCGCGCCAGGAGCGCGGTGGCGTCAGTGCCTTCGGGCAGCGTCACCCAGACGAACATGCCGCCTTCCGGGCGGCTCCAGGTCACGCCTTCCGGCATGTTGGCCTCCAGTGCGCCAAGCAGGCCGTCGCGGCGCTCGCGATAGGCTCCGATCAGTTTTTCGACCTGGGCCTCGAACACCGCTTCGGCCGCCCGGTGCATCACGATCTGGTTGATCGACGGGCTGTGCAGGTCGGAAGCCTGCTTTATCAACACCAGCTTTTCCACGACATGACGCGGCGCGCAGACCCAGCCGACGCGCATGCCCGGCGACAGTATCTTCGAGAACGAGCCGCAATAGAGCGTGCGCGCCTTGTCGATGCCGCCGGAGCGCGCGCAGTCGAGCGCCAGGATCGGCGGCACGCCTTCGCCATCATAGCGCAGCGCCCGGTAGGCGGCGTCCTCGACGATTGCGATGTCGAGCTCGCCGGCAAGATCGAGCACCGCCTCGCGCTGCTGCCTGTCCAGCGTATTTCCGGTCGGGTTGGCGAAATCCGGCACCAGATAGGCGAACTTGACCCGGCCGCCATTCGCCGCTGCCGCCGCGCGATAGGCATCCGGCGTCATGTTGCCGCCTTCCGGCCGCAGCCGGTCGTAGCGCGGTTCATAGGCGTTGAAGGCCTGCAGCGCGCCGAGATAGGTCGGCCACGTCACCAGTGCGGTGTCGCCGGGCGACAGCAGAAGCTTGCCGACATAATCGAGCGCCTGCTGCGAGCCCGAAGTGATGAAGATGTTGGCTTCCTCGCAGGCGACGCCGAGCTTGCCCATCTGCCCGGCAATCCACCGCCGCAGCGGCAGATAGCCCTCGCTCACCTGGTACTGAAGCGCGGCCCCCGCCTCGCCGCCGCAGAGCACGTCGGCATAGGCATCGCGGATCGCCTCGGCCGGAAACAGCGCCGGATCGGGAATGCCGCCGGCGAAGGAGATGATGTCCGGCTGGTCGAGCAGCTTCAGGAGCTCGCGGATTTCCGAGGCCTTCATGCGCGACGAGCGCGACGCCAACAGGTTCATAAGGGTCAAGCACGCCTCCCCGGACGCATCGAATATAGGTCAACTTAGCTGACCTATATCTGGTCTCGCCGCAAATTGAATAGGGCCTGCAGGCCTTCCCGCATGCGCCAGCCGCCCGCCTTAGCGGAAAGCGACGGCCCCGCCTGCGCTACAAGGTCTTCTTGTAGCCGAGATGGGTGCCGTTGAAGCCGAGGCTTTCATAGAAGCGGTGCGCGTCCGCTCTGGTCCTGTCGGTGGTGAGTTGGACAAGGCCGCAACCGCGCGCCCGGCATTGATCGATCGCCCATTCGATCATCAGCCTGCCTATGCCTTCGGAACGGCGTTGCCCAGCGACCCGCACCGCCTCGATCTGACCGCGCCAGGCGCCCTTGCGCGACAGCCCGGCAAGGAAGCTGACCTGCAAGGTGCCGACCACGTCGGCGCCATCGACCGCCACCGCCAGCAACTGGTTGGGATCGGCGTCGATGGCGTTGAAGGCATCGACATAGCCCTGCGCCAGCGGCAGCGAGGCATCCTCTCTGGCCGCGCCAAGCGGATCGTCCGCCAGCATGGCGACGAGGGCAGGCAGGTCGGAGGCCAGGGCCTTGCGGAAGGTGATCATGAGCACGACTTACGGCGACACGCCGGCGCCGGCAAGGCCGTTGGTTTGGAAGCCTCACCCTCTCTTCGTCATCCAAGGGCGAAGCAGGAGCGCAGCTCCGTCGCGCAGACCCTGGGATGACGAACCGAGGGAACTTCTTCAACCCCATCCCCATCCTGGCCTTGCGGCACTGCGCCAGAACCCGGCGATTGGCCCTCCAAAGGTATTTGCAGCACCCGCCGGCAGCCTATAGGAAAAGCCACAAGATGGCATTGGCGTCGGCGCCGGTCCTGGTTTCGCGGAGAGCGGTGTTGAGAGCGTGTGTTCGTCTGTGCCTGTCGCTGGTCGCGGTGCTCGCCTTGCCGCTTGCCGCCCATGCCCAATGGAAGCCGGTCGAGACGATCGAGCCCTACGCTATCTCGGGCCGGACCGGACAGGAGCTCTACCGGTCGATCGGCGAGAACGGACCGCTGATCCGCGGCGCCAAAACGCGCACCATCGCCTACACCAATTTCAAGCTGACCTGGACCAGGGACTACCGGAACAAAGGCGGCGATTGCGTGCTGGCATCGGCCAGGCCGAAGCTGATCATCACCTATGCCTTGCCGAAGCCGTCAGGCTCCCTGCCGCCGGCCGTGCAGAAGAGCTGGGACAGCTTCATCGCCGGCGTCACCGCCCATGAGAAGGTGCATGGCGCCGATATCATTGCCATGGTGCGCAAGATCGAGGCGGCGACCGTCGGCCTCAGCGTTGCCGACGATCCCAAATGCGCCAAGATCCGGACCGAGATGACCAGGCGCCTCTCCGAACTGTCGCAGGCGCAGCGACAGGCAAGCCGCGATTTCGACCGCGTCGAATTCGGCAATGGCGGCAATTTGCAAAAACTGGTTTTTGACCTCGTGACCGGTCCCTGAGGGAAGGCGCGACCCTCACCGCGTCTGCGCGCTCGCCGCGAGCTCCGCCCGCTTCTCGTCCGATACCACGGCCAGATCCAGCACCTTCTGCAGTTCGGCGGCGTGGCGGAAGGATGGTTCGGCCTGCACGCCGGTCCGCACCGCGTCGGCGAAACGCTGGTAGTTGGTGGCCACCGTGCCGGCGTCGAGCTCTTCCCATATCCCGTCATCGACATTTTCGCCGAGGCAGGCCTTGAGCGACGAGCCGTCGAGATTGTGCACCACTTCGAGACCGCCTCTGTCGCCATAGATGCGCAGGCGCAATTCGTTGAGATGGCCGGTCGCCCAGCGGCTGGCATGCACCACGCCGAAGGCGCCGTTGGAGAAATCCACCGTCATGGCGAAGCTGTCATTGGCGTCGAGCCCATAGTCGCCGATGCGGTTGCCGGGCGCCTTGTCGAAGGAACGCAGCCGGCAGAACACATGCTCGATGCCGAGGGCCGCGCCATAGCTGGCGAAATCGAGGATGTGGATGCCGACATCGCCAAGCACGCCGTTGGAGCCGTGGCCGCGCGACAGGCGCCACAGCCATTTCGGGTCGCTGCGCCAGTCGCCCCAGAATTTTGACACCAGCCAACTCTGCAGATAGGACGCCTCGACATGCCGTACCGTGCCGATCTCGCCGGCCTGCACCATCCGGCGGGCTTTCTGCAGCGCCGCGACATTGCGGTAGGTGAGGTTCACCATGTTGACGATGCCGGCCTTCTCGGCGGCCTCGGCCATCTCGATCGCCTTGCCGAAATTCTCGGCCAGCGGCTTCTCGCACAACACCGGCTTCCCGGCGGCGATCAGCTTCATGGTGGTCGGGTGGTGGATGCGGTCCGGCGTGACATTGGCCACGGCGTCGAAAGCGCCCCATTGCAACGCCTCCTCCAGCGCGGTGAAGCGGTTTGGGATGTTTAAACCGTCGGCGAATTCGTCGACGCGCGCCGGATCGAGGTCGACGGCCCCGACAATGTCGACGCCATCCATGGCGCTGAATTGCCGTGCATGTTCCTGCGCCATCCAGCCGGTGCCAAGTATTAGAAGCCGCATTTTTCCTCCTTGGTGCGAGATGTCGTCGCGCCAGGCGGGATGCCGGATCCCCTCCGCGGCGCGTGTCGGACAGGCCTCCCCTCCGGCCCGCGCCTCAAATAGCGCGAATGATCCCGCCGTCGACGCGGATGTTCTGGCCGGTGATGTAGCCGGCGCCGTCCGAAGCCAGGAAAGCGATGGTCGCGGCGATCTCCTCCGACGTGCCGTAGCGCTGCATCGGCACCGAGTCGCGGCGTTCTTCCGTCGCCGGCAGGCTGTCGATCCAGCCGGGCAGCACGTTGTTCATGCGCACATTGTCCGCTGCATAAGTGTTGGCGAAGATCTTGGTGTAGGCGGCGAGGCCGGCGCGGAACACCGCTGAAGTCGGGAACATCGGGCTCGGCTCCACCACCCAGGCGGTCGAGATGTTGATGATGGCGCCGGCCTTCTGTTTGACCATCTGCGGCGCCACGATGCGCACCGGCCGGATGACGTTGAGCAGGTAGACGTCCATGCCGGCGTGCCACTGTTCGTCCGTGATCTCCAGGATCGGCGCGCGCGGCCCGTGGCCGCCGCTGTTGACCAGAACGTCGATGCGGCCATAGCGCTCCAGCGTCAGGTCCGCGAGGCGCCGCAGATCCTCGTTCGACTGGTTGGAGCCGGTGACGCCGATGCCGCCCAGTTCCTTGGCGAGCGCCTCGCCCTTGCCGGACGAAGACAGGATGGCGACCTTGAACCCGTCCGCCGCCAGCCGCTTCGCCGCCGCAGCCCCCATGCCGCTGCCGCCGGCCACGATGACAGCCACTTTTTCTGAACTCATTGGGTTTTCCTCTCAAGGGTTGGCGGGAGTTGCGGTTCAGCGGTCATATAGCCGGTCTCGTCGGCCGCTTCGAACCAGAAAGGCTGAACCGACCTGCAGAAAATGCGAACATGTCACTCGACTTCAAGGAGCGACGGGCAACAAAGCATCCGGCTTCACATTGGCGATCGAGGCGTAGGTGTGCGTTTCCCGAACGCCGGGCAGCGGCAGGATGACACGCTGCAGAAAATCCTGGAACATCGCCATGTCGGCGATCCGCGCCTTGACCAGATAGTCGAAGCCACCAACCACCATGTGGCACTCGATGATCTCGGGCGCCCGCAACACCGCTTCGGCGAAGCGGTCGAAGACATGCGGCGCCGTGTGGTCGAGCCGCACCTCGATGAAGACGAGCTGTGCCTGCCCGATCCTGGCCGGATCGAGAACGGCTCGCACCGCGCGGATGAACCCTTCGGCGAACAGCCGCTTGACGCGCTGCGCCGCTCCCGTCGGCGACAGGCCGACGCGGCGGGCCAGATCGAGCGTCGTGCGGCGGCCATCCTCCTGCAACAAGCGCAGCAGCGAGCGGTCGATGCGGTCGAGGTCGTCCATGTCAGATTCACACTTTTGAAGGAGAACAAACGTGATAATCACGCCGAAATAGCCAAAACAGCATATTTCATCACGCCCATGGATCGCAATACCGTTGCGGTGCACTCCCGCCACCAACGAAAGCGTATCCCATGACGACAGCCCTATCGATCTCCCGCAGCGCCCAGGCCAAGGGCGACACGCCGGTGCTCATCCTGAGCGAGGCCGAGGTGAAGACATGCCTCGATCTTCGCCAGCTTCTCGACGCGCTGGCCGGCGGCTTCAAGGCGCTGTCCGGCGGCAAAGTCGTCAATCCGGCCCGGCCGCAGCTCGACATTCCGCAGGCCGGCTATTCGCTGGCGATGCCCGCCTGGATGGCGGGCATGCATCTGACGGTGAAGATCGTCAACGTGTTCGAGGGCAATATCGCCGGCGGCATCCCAAGTCACCTCGCCACCATCCATCTGTTCGACCCTGCCACGGGCATGCCGGTCTGTGTCATGGACGGCACCTACATCACCGCCGTGCGCACTTCCGGCTCGGCCGTGCTTTCGGTGCGCGAACTCGCCCGCCCCGACGCAAGGATCGCGACAGTGGTCGGCGCCGGCGTGCAGGCCGGCCAGCACCTCAATCTCCTGCCGCTGGTGCGTGACTTCGCCGAGATCCGCGTGGCCTCGAAGGAATTCGCCGATGCGCAAGCGCTTGCCGCCCGGCATGTCGGCGTCGTCGCCGTCAGCGATCTCGAGGCCGCGATACGCTCCTCGGATGTCGTGTGCCTGGCCACACACTCCTACGAGCCGGTGATCTCGGCCGATTGGGTGCGGCCCGGCACCCATGTCTCGTCGGTCGGCGTCGCCCCGCCCGGCGGCGAGTTGCCCGTCGAACTCCTCGGAAAGGCCAGCCTCTTTGTCGAGACAAGCGAGGCCTTTGCCCCAAGCCCGGTCGGCTCCTGCGAACTCAATGGGCTGGATCCGCAAACCGGAACCGAACTCGGCGAGATGCTGCTCGGGCTCAGGCCAGGGCGGGTCGATGCCGGGCAGATCACCGTCTACAAGGCAATGGGCGTCGCCATGGAAGACATGGTGGCGGCCGACCTCGCCTATCGCGAAGCGGTGCGGCGGGGATTGGGGCGAACCGTTTTGCTATAGCGGTCCGCGGCCAAGGAGGGAGAAGGTCGTGCAGCTTCGCCCGGAGCCTGTCGCCGCTATCCCTCCACCGTCTCCAGCACGCTCAGCAGCGTGCCTTCCATGTCGGGCTCGTCGCCGGAGCAGACGCACAGCATCTCGGCGTCGCCCTCGCCCACCGAGAGATAGGCGTGGCCCATGGTGGAATCGATGTAGACGCTCTCGCCCTCCTTCAGCCGCACCGGCGCGTACTGGTCGGTGTGCAACTCGATCTCGCCCTTGAGCACGATCAGGAATTCCTCGCCGGCATGTTTCGTCAACGGGCCGAACTCCTCGGGGGTGCGGGCGCGCGCATAGGCCTGGATCGGCACCATACGCTTGCGCACAAGGTCGGTGGCCAGATAGCGGTAGTCGTAGTTGCGGGTCAGCTGGCGCAGTGTGTTGGACGGTGACGTCACCGAGCGGCGGGTGCGCGCCGCCGGCTGCTTGCGGTCGCCGCTGAGCAGCTCCGTCACATGGATGCCGAGCCCTTCGCAGATCTGCAGCAGCTTGTCGTAACTTAGCGACATCTGGTCGTTCTCGACCTTGGACAGCGTCGACACCGCGACCCCGGTGAGCCTGCTCACCTCCTGCAAGGTCCAGCCATGCGTCTTCCTCAAGCCGCGCAGGCAATCACCCAGGTTCGGTTGCTCCGACATATCAGCTCCATGCCGCGGGATCGCGCCGCTCCATCCCTAGGTAATTGAACTCCCTGTCACCATCAACAACACCAACAATTTTCTTATACGCTAAATATTGACTGGATAAGAAATTATTTTTACGACTGATCGATGCAGTCCAATTCCCTCCCAAAAATCGTCGTCATCGGCGGCGGCATTGCCGGCCTCTCGCTTGCCGCCGAGGTGGCGGACTGGGCTGATGTCACCCTGATCGAGCGCGAGAGCCAGCCCGGCTATCATGCCAGCGGCCGCTCGGCTGCCCTGTTCACCGAGACTTATGGCAACCGCGTGGTGCGAGCGCTGACGCTGGCGAGCCGCCGGGCCATCTTCGACGGCGGCTTCGTCGCGCATCGACGTGGCGCGCTGCATGTCGGCCGCGCCGATGACGGCGCGGCCGTGGACCGGCTGGCCGGCGAATTGCAGGCCATGGTGCCGAGCGTACGCCGCCTCTCCGCCGCTGAGCTGCATGCGCTGGTTCCCGTCATCGATCCGCAAACCACATGCGGCGGTGTCCATGAACCGGGCGCGGTGGATGTCGATACCGGCAAGATGCTTGCGGCCTGCGCTTCGGCACTGAAGGCCAGGGGCGGCATCATGCGCACGGGCGAAGAGGTGCGCGAGATCGCGCGCGCCGGCAACGGCCTGCGCGTCGCCACCAGCGCCGGCGCCTATCCCGCCGACATCGTCGTCAACGCCGCCGGCGCCTGGGTCGACGTCGTGGCCGGCATGGCGGGGCTCACCGGTCTCGGCATCCAGCCCAAGCGGCGCACCGCCTTCCTGTTCGATCCGCCCGCAGGCGTCGACATTGCCGGCTGGCCGCTGGTGGTCGATCTGCACGAACAATTCTACTTCAAGCCAGACGCCGGCAGGCTGATCGGCTCGCTCGCCGACGAGACAGACTCCGAACCATGCGACGCGTATCCGGAAGACATCGATGTCGCCATTGCCGTCGACCGCATCGAGCAGGCGACGTCGATGCGCATAGGCCGCCCGTCGACACCCTGGGCCGGCCTGCGCACCTTTGCGCCCGACCGCACGCCGGTCGCCGGCTTCGACCCGCGCCTGCCCGGCTTCTTCTGGCTCGGCGGCCAGGGCGGCTACGGGTTCCAGGTGTCGCTGACATTGGCGCGGCTCGGCTCGGCGCTGATGCGCGGCCAATCCTTGCCCGACGATGTCGCCGCACTTGGCGTCACCGCCGCGGCGCTGGCGCCCGACCGCTTCCTGGCCCCGGCGGCGACGCCATGAAGTTCATGCCCTTCCCTCAACCAGAAAAAGTGTCATCAGGAGCGTTTGCGATGAAATCCACCGTTCTGCGCACAGTGCTTGGCTCGACCCTTCTGGC
Organism: Mesorhizobium sp. BR1-1-2; assembly: GCF_020165435.1. Lineage (NCBI taxonomy): Bacteria > Pseudomonadati > Pseudomonadota > Alphaproteobacteria > Hyphomicrobiales > Phyllobacteriaceae > Mesorhizobium > Mesorhizobium sp. BR1-1-2. Next base: position 600,144 of record NZ_JAIUID010000001.1, on the reverse strand, counting down.
CTCGTCCGTTCTTCTCGGCGGGCAGGCTCATGCCAAGACGCTCGTCTATTGCTCGGAGGCCAATCCCGAGACCTTCAACCCGGCGATCGGCATCGCCGACTCCACCATGGATGCCGCCGCCAAGACGATCTTCAACCGGCTGGTCGAGTTCAAGCCGGGCACCACCGAAGTCGGACCGGCGCTGGCCGAAAGCTGGGATGTCTCGCCGGACGGCAAGACCTACACATTCCACCTACGCCGCGGCGTGAAATTCCAGTCGAGCGAGCATTTCACGCCGACGCGCGATTTCAACGCGGACGACGTCCTTTACACGTTCAACCGCCAGCGCGACGCCAACAATCCCTACCACAAGCTCGGCGGCGGCTCTTACGAGTACTTCAACGCGCTGGGCATGGGCACGTTGATCGACAAGATTGACAAGGTCGACGACCACACCGTGCGCTTCACGCTGACGGCCCCCAACGTCACCTTCCTGGCCGGGCTGGCGCTCGACTACCTCTCGATCCTGTCGCTGGAGCAGACCGAAAAGATGGTGGCCGCCGGCACGCCGGAGCTGATCGACAGCCAGCCGGTCGGCACCGGCCCGTTCGTGCTCGAGGCCTATGTGCCCGACAGCCAGGTGCGCTACGCCGCCAACAAGGATTACTGGCGCGGCGCGCCGAAAATCGACACGCTGGTCTTCGCCGTCACGCCCGAGCCGACCACCCGAGTCGAGCGCCTCAAGGCCAATGAATGCCAGGTGGCGGCCCCGCCCCCGCCCAGTGCCGTCGCCGAACTGCGCGCCGATCCAGACATTACGGTCCTCGACCTCAAGGGCCAGAATATCGGCATCCTCGGCTTCAACGTCGAACATCAGCCGCTGGGCGATGTCCGCGTGCGCACCGCGCTCGCCAAGGCCGTCGACCGGAAGGCAATCGTCGATGCCGTCTATGCCGGCGCCGGCACCGTTGCCGGCAGCGTCGTGCCGCCGGCGCAGCTCGGCGCCGTCACCGATGCCGGCATCGACTATGATCCCGATGGCGCGAAGAAACTGTTGAAGGAAGCAGGCCACGAAAGCGGCCTCAAGATCAGCCTGTGGGCGATGCCGGTGTCGCGCCCCTACAACCCCAACGCCAAGCGCATGGCCGAGATGATCCAGGCCGACTGGGCGAAGGTCGGCGTGCAGTCCGAGATCGTCAGCTTCGAATGGGGCGAATATCTCAAGCGCACCGCCGCAGGCGAGCAGGACGCCTTCCTGCTCGGCGGCAGCAGCGACAATGGCGATCCCGACAACATGCTGAGCTATCTCTTGTCCTGCGACGGCGTGAAGGGCGGCTCCAACCGCTCACGCTGGTGCGACAAGGATTTCGAGAAGCTGCTGGATGAAGGCCGCGTCGCCGCCGACCCGAAAGAGCGCGCCGCGATCTACGGGAAGGCGCAGGCAATTCTGAAGGCCGAGGTGCCGGTGGCGCCGATCGCCCATTCGATGGTCGCGATCCCGATCCGCAAGAGCGTGCTCAACTACGTGCTCGACCCCTTCGGCCGGCAGAATTTCGCGGCCGTGGATATGGCGGAGTGAGGCAGCGCTCTCCCTTCTCCCCTTGTGGGAGAAGGTGTCGCCAAAGGCGACGGATGAGGGGTGTTCCAGGGAACGCCGACGTCTCACTCCGCTGGAACACCCCTCATCCGTCTCGGCGCTAGCGCGCCGATCCACCTTCTCCCACAAGGGGAGAAGGTAAAAAGAAAGCGAGACCATCATGCCAAAAGACCTCAACGCCCTCCTCAACAGCTACCTCGCCGACGGCGCGGTGGGTGCCTCGCTGGCCTATTCGACAGGCGGCGCGCCAATCGCCCTCACCGCTGGCCTCGCCGATCGCGCGCATGGCACATCAGTCACATCAGATCAGCTGTTCAAGATCGGCAGCTGCACCAAGACCTTCGTCGCCGCCGCCCTGGTCAAGCTCGCCGAGACGGGCAAGCTCGACCTCGGCGCGCCGATCTCCTCCTGGTTCCCGGATCTGCCGGGTGCGGGGAATATTTCGGTGCGCCAGCTGATCAACCATCGCAGCGGCCTGCCGGAATTCGAATATTACATTCCGATGGATCCGGGCCGGCAATGGACGCCGCAGCAACTGGTCGACATCGCCTTCGCCTCCGACAAGCAGAAGGCATCGGGCGGACCCGCTGTCTACAACAACACCGGCTATGTGCTGGCCGGCATGGTGATCGAGGCCGTCACCGGCCAGTCGCTCGGCGCCTATGTCCGAAGCGCGGTCCTGCAGCCGCTCGCCCTGAAAAACACCTGGTCGCCCGCGACTGAAGCCTTTCCGGAAGAATCCATGGTGCGCGGCTATTATCACCGGCCGCCGCCGGCGCCGGGCGCGCCGACAGACATCGCTTCCGGCGGCGAGATGTGGCGCATGGACGGCGTGCTGCCCTACTCCGACGAATTGCAGGATTCTTCCGATTCCTTCCCGTTCGGCGCCGCCTATGGCTGCGGCGACATGGTGTCGGCGCCATCCGACATGGTGGGCTTCATGCGCGGCCTGTTCTCCGGCAAGCTCTTGTCGCCGCCCTTCTTCGCCGAGATGTTCGAACACCGCGTGCCTGCGAGCTTCCCGGGCACGCGCATGCGCGAGACCGGCGCCGGCATGTTCCAGAGCGCCTATGCCGACCGCGCCTTCTACGGCCACCAGGGCAGCATTCCGGGCTATGTCGCGGTCATGCTGCATGACCCGGAGACCGGCCTCACCATCGCCATGACCAGCAATGTCGGCTCCGGCAACCGTCTGTCCTTCCAGGCCAGCGGCCTGCATCCGGTGGTGGATCAGGCGATCCGGATCATTCTGGGGTGAAGGTCTAGGCCGTTCTGCCCGAGCCCTCCCATGCCGCTCTATAGGTGCGCGGCATCACTCCTGACGGCATCGCCGGAATCCCCGGGCATTTGAATAAAATCCGCCTGTGGATATTTACCCTGCGTTCCGCCAGACCGGCCAAGATATATTAGGGCGAGGTAATGGAGGGATCATTGACCAGCGATTTTTCAGCCGCCCGGGTGCATCTCGAGCGCGCCTACCACTATTTGCGCGGCGATGACGAGACAAGCCGCTCGGCATGCGAAGCCCTCGACCTGCTGATCGAAGCGGTCGCGGAGGCGCAGCACAGGCGATCGGAGGCAGAGGTGTTGGAGTTTCCGCGACCGGCGCGGTTCGCCGACCGCCAGTGATCGTTCCGCCGCGCCCGGCCGACCGCCCGGAGCCGTTCCAGGGCCGTGCTTAACAGCCCTTCGGGATTGCCTAATGGAGTGTTGGAGTGGCTCGGCTATTCTGGCGGGCGGCTTGCCCGCTTCAGGCGCGCCGCCTGTCGGGCGTTCCGGCCGTCGCGCGCGAAACGATCGCCTCCAGCGGCTCGGGACGATGCAGAAAGAAGCCCTGACCGTAGGCGACGCCCATATCCCTAAGCATGGCCAGCGTATCGTGCCGTTCGATCTTCTCGCCCACGACGGCGAAGTCGAGGCTCCTGGCAATGCTGGTCATCGCCAGCACGATCTCGCGGTCGAAGCGGCTGTCGGTGATATGTTCGATGAATGAGCCGTCGATCTTGATCGCATCGACGGGAAAGCGCCTGAGATACTCGAACGAGCTCATGCCGGCGCCGAAATCGTCGAGGCTGACCCGGCAGCGCCGCTCGCGCGCCTTGCGCACGAAGTCCTCGGCGGCGTCGAAATTGGTGACGGCCGCGGTTTCGGTGATCTCGAAGCCGATGCCGGAATGCGGCGCACCGGTTTCCTCGATGGTCTTGTCGACGAAATCCCACAGCCCCGGATCGCTCAATGTCTGAGCCGACAGGTTGAAGCCGAGCGTCAGCGCCCCGGCACGCAGCGCCGGCCCGTGCCGCACCAGCGCCGTGCGGATGATCCAGCGGTCGAGTTTCGAGGCGATGCCGAAACGCTCGGCCACCGGGATGAATTCGCCCGGCGGCACCAGCCGCCCGTTGCGCGCGGCGAGCCTTGCCAGCACTTCGACGTGCCGGCACTCTTGCCACGGCTTTCCCAGGAGATGGATTTCCTGGCCGAACAGTTTCAGCCGCCCGTCGTCCATGGCATCGACGGTGTCGGCTGCGATGCGCGCCGCATTGAGGCCGGCCGCCCCCGATCGCGCCGCCGCCGAAAACACCGCGAAGCGGTTGCGCCCCGCCGCCTTGGCCGCGTAGCAGGCGTCGTCGGCGCAAGCCAGCGCATCGGCCACGGTGGTCGTGGCGTCATCGATGAAGGCGATGCCGATCGAGGCCGCCAGTCGGCGCGATGACGCGGCCGGACCGAGATCGGCCTCGCGCACCGCCCCAAGCACGGCGCCGGCGATCCGCTCGGCCTGCATCGCGTCGCAATGCGGCACCAGCAGCGCGAACTCGTCACCGCCCAGGCGCGCCGCATGCGCCGACGACGGCAGGCAGCCGCGTATGCCCCCCGCGACGCTCTTCAGCGCCAGATCGCCGGCGGCATGCCCGGCGAAGTCATTGAGCGCCTTGAAGTAATCGAGATCGACATAGAACACCGCCAGCGGCGCCCCCGTCGCAATATGCTCGCCAAGCAGCCTGTCGAAGGCGGCGCGGTTCCACAGGCCGGTCAGCGCGTCGTGGCGGGCGGCATAGGCCAGTTCCTGTTCGCGCAGCTTGTCCTCGGTGATGTCGCGCACCGTGCCGAGGATCTGGCCGGCGGCACCGGCGGCGGCCACGAAACGCACCAGCGATTCGACATGACGGATATCGCCGTCGCGCCTGATGATGCGATATTGCGCGGCAATGACGCCGTCGGTTTCCAGCGGCGCCCTGTGGGCGCGTTCGGCCGCTTGCTTGTCGTCGGGATGCAGGTAACTGTGCCATAGGTCGGCGGTCACTTCGTCGGTAACGGCTACAAGGCCGAAAATTTCCCTGGTGCGGAAATCCCAATAGCTTTTGTTGCTGGCGATGTCGTAGTGCCAGATGCCGGTGCCGCTGGCCGCGAGCGCCAGGCGGAAGCGGATGTTGACCTGTTCCAGCGCGGCCTCTGCCGCCTTCTGTTTCGAAATATCGGTCTGCACGCCCATCAGCCGGATCGGTTGGCCGTCGCCGTCGCGTTCGACGATGCCGCCGCGGTCGAGCACCCAGACCCAGTGGCCTTGCTTGTGCCGGAGCCTGAGCTCGGTCTCGATGGTATCGGTCAGGCCGGCGATGTGACGATCGCCGCTGGCCAGCGCCTGCTCGCGATCGTCGGGATGGGTAAGCCGCAGCCAGAGGTCGCTGCTGTTGGCGAGCTCGTCCTCGTCATAGCCCAGCATCCGCGCCCAGGTGGCGGAATAGAAACACTCGCCTGTCCGAAGGTCCCAATCCCAGACGCCAAGTTGGGCGCGCTCCAGGGCCTTCTCCCAGAACGTTCCACTACGGCTTTTCTTGTCCTGACCCGCCATCTTCCGTTTCGTCCAACCCCGCCGGGGGCAATCTGCGGCAAAACCAGAGAAGAAAGCGTTACCGCGCCGGTGGCGCCGCCCGCTTGCGGTCCCGACTTTCGATTGGCGGGCAAGAAGCGGAGTTTGCCCGCCCGCCGATCCCCCTAGTGGTTGCGCGGGGTCGCCGCCCGCCCTGGTGATCTCGTGCGAACAAGAAGAGGACTTTCCAATGACCAAACAGGAAGACAACAAGGCCGTCGTCGTCAGATGGTTCACCGATTTCTGGGGTGAAACCTGCGATCTTTCGGTTGTCGACGCCATCGCCGCGCCCGACATGCTGCTCAAATACTCGCTGCATGAACCGCGCCGCGGCCGCGACGACATCAAGGCCTTCATGACCGATTTCCGCGCCGCCTTCCCGGACCTCAACTTCTGGGCCACCGCCGACCTCATCGCCGAGGGCGACTATGTCGTCGGCCAGTGGGAAGGCGGCGGCACGCATACCGGTCCGGCCTTCAGCGATTTCCTAGTCGGTTCGCTGCCCGCCGCCACCGGCCGTACCATGCGCTTCACCGGCACCACGGTGCTGAAGGTGATCGACGGCAGGATCGTCGAGGAGATCGGGCTCGACGACGGCGTCGCGGCGTTGACCCAGCTCGGCCTGATCAAGGCGGCATAGGGCAGCCACGCGGAACGATCGTTCGGCCAGGCGGCCCCTCGCCGCCTGGCCTCGGTGACTATTGGCTGGGCGCCACCGCGTGTTTGCACGAGACTTTCGGGTTCATGTCGGCGAAGGTGCCGGTCGGGTTGCCCTTCCAGGCCCATGGAGGGAAGGCTCATCCCTTCGGCAGGTACGGGATCGTCCCCGCCAAGTCGGTGTTGTCGATCATCTGGAACCGGCTGTCGCTGCCATCCTGACGGGCCGAGACGAAGGGCGCGTAGGCCGGATCGTTGGCGAAAGCGCGCGCCGCCGCTTCCGACGGGAATGCCATCAGCGCGATCAGCGTGGTGTCGAGCGGCTTGCCTTCAAGGGTCTTCACATTGCCGCTGCGCGACAGATACCTGCCGCCATGCTTGTGGACCAGGTCGTGCACCGATGCGGCGTAGGCCGGTATCCACTGCGGGTTCTTCACCTTGATGTCCGCGATGACATATGTGGTCATGGTCGTCTCCCTGTTACGGCGCACAGGGCAGATCCCCGCGGCCGGTCAAAGGGCTCGCATGGCAGGGCCGGCGCCGGCCAGTCCGCGATCTGTACCGGGCCGGTACAGTTTCCGTACTGGCCGCTTCTTTCATGAAGGCCTAATGTTCGGCCCGGGTTCGAGGGAGAACGTCGGATTATGGCCCAGCACGGATACAAGCAGTTCTGCCCGCTATCGATGGCCGCCGAGGTGCTGTGCACCCGCTGGACGATGGTGCTGATGCGCGAATTGGTGGCGGGTTCGACCCGCTTCAACGACCTGCGCCGCGGCGTCCCCAAAATGTCGCCCAGCCTTCTGTCGCAACGGCTGAAGGAGCTTGAGCTCGCCGGGATCGTCGAGCGCAAGGAAGTGCCGGGCGAGAAGGGCATCTCCGAATACCGGCTGACGGAGGCCGGCCGAGATTTGCGCCCCGTCGTGGAGGCGATGGGTTTTTGGGGACAAAAATGGGTCGAGTCCCGGCTGTCCCTCAAGAACCTCGATCCGTCGCTGCTGATGTGGGACATGCGGCGCAACCTGAACCCCTCGCCGCTACCCGAGGGGCGCACCGTGATACAGTTCCTGTACCAAGACCTGCCGGCGTCCAAACGCTCATGGTGGCTGATCGTCGAAAAGCATGGCGAGGTCGATCTGTGCTGGTACGATCCGGGCTTAGACGTCGACCTCTATGTCTCGACCGACCTGCACACGATGACGGCGATCTGGATGGGATTGATCACGGTCGAGAAGGCAGGTGCAAAGGTCGCCTTGACCGGAGATCAGCACATCGCAAGGAAGATGCAAACATGGCTAGGGCTGAGCCCGTTCGCGGTCGAGCCCAAGCGGGCGGCGTAGGAGTCTGGAGCCCGTTAGGCGCGCTTTCGACCCCCATCATTTGCAAGATGATAGGGTTTCACGAGGATTTCGGCGGGAATGTTCCATTCCTTGTTCAGTTTGAAGACCATGTCCAGGGTCAAGGCCCGCTTCCTGTTCAGCACCTCCGTTGCCCGCGGCGATGATCCGATCACCTCGGCCAGAGCCTTTCGCGACAAGTTGAACAACTCCATGTGGGACTGAATTGCTTCAACGGGATCGGGTGCTTCAATGGGATAGTGCTTGTCTTCATAGGCCTCGATCAGGGTCGCGAGAACATCAAATCGGTCGCCATCGGGAGAGCCGATTTCCGGCTCGTTCTCGAAATATTGGGTGATTTCGGCAATCGCCCAATCGTAATCGGCTTCGGTCTTAAGGGGTCGAATGTTTTCCATCACACCTTCTCCGGATCAATCTTGTCATATTCTTTGTGTGTCCCGACGAATTTGATCAGAACCCGGTGAAACTTGTAGGCGACATGGACAACCAGGCGGTACTTGTTGCCTCCGATGTCGAAAATGACGCGATTGTCGCCGACGAAATCGACCGTCGCTCCAAACGTATCCTTGATGTCGGCCGGGGCCTTCCAATCAGCATTGCTCACCGCCACATACCAAGCCGTCAAAGGAGTTTCGGCTTGATTGTGTTTGGCCCAAAACTCCTTCAGCGCCTTCCTGGCGATGATCTGCATGGCCAAATATAGCAATTTCCCAAAATGGGAACAAGGGGAATTTCCCAAATTGGGAAATCAAGGGACCTGTCAGTTGGCAGGAAACGGGTGGCGACGCGGGTCGTCTGCGGCTTCAATGCCGGCATGTTCATCACCCTTGCCAAGAATCTCAAACCCGCGCCGCTGCCGGTGGCCGACGATCCGCGCTGGGCGCTGATCGTGGCGCGCGACAAATCGGCCGATGGCAGCTTCTGGTATTCGGTGGCGACGACCGGCGTCTATTGCCGGCCCTCCTGCCCGTCGCGGCGCGCCAATCCGAAGAACGTGCAGCTGCACGACACGCTGGACGACGCCAGGGCGACCGGCTTCCGCGCCTGCCGGCGCTGCAATCCCGACGGACCTTCGCTCGAGGCCGGCAACGCAGCGATGGTGGCCGAGGCTTGCCGCCGGATCGAACGGAGCGAGGAAGAACCGTCGCTCGGTGAACTGGCCGCCGCCGCCGGCCGCAGCGCGGGCTATTTCCACCGCACCTTCAAGGCCGTGACCGGCCTGACGCCGAAGGATTACGCGGCCGCCCGGCGCGCCGAAAGGGTGCGCCGGGGCCTGGAAGACGGCGCCAGCGTGACAGCGGCGATCTACGATGCCGGCTTCAATTCGAGCGGGCGCTTCTATGAGAAGTCGACCGGCATGCTCGGCATGACGCCGACGCGCTATCGCGCCGGCGGCGCCAGCGAGGAGATCCGCTTCGCCGTCGGCCAATGCTCGCTCGGCGCCATCCTTGTCGCGTCGAGCAGGAAGGGCGTCGCCGCGATCCTGCTCGGCGACGAACCGGACGCGCTGGTGCGCGACCTGCAGGACCGTTTCCCCAAGGCGTGCCTGATCGGTGCCGACCGCGACTATGAGGCGCTCGTCGCCCGCGTCGTCGGCTTCGTCGAGGCTCCAAGGGTCGGTCTCGACCTGCCGCTCGACCTGCGCGGCACCGCGTTCCGGCAGCGGGTCTGGCAGGCCCTGCGCGACATCCCGGCCGGCCACACCGTCTCCTATGCCGAGATCGCAGCGCGCATCGGCGCGCCGAAGGCGACCCGCGCCGTTGCCGGCGCCTGCGCCGCCAACGCGCTCGCGGTCGCCATTCCCTGCCACCGCGTGATCCGCAAGGACGGCGCCCTGTCCGGCTACGCCTGGGGCGCCGAGCGCAAGCGCGCGCTGCTCGGCCGCGAGGCCTGAGGAGGACCGGCAATGGGCGCGATGGCAAGGTCTTCCATCACCGATGCGGACATTCGGGTCCCCCATCGCGGCGCCGTCAGACGCGCCAAAGATGCGCGGTCGCTGGTGATGGCTGCGATCGGCGAGCTTGTCGAGAGCGGCAAGGCCGAGTGGAGCCGTGGCGCCACCGGCGAGATCGAACTGCGGCTGTTATCAGGCGAGGTGTTCCTGCTGGGCGAGATGTCCGTCACGCGTGTCGCTTAAGCGTGCTGGGCTGAGTGCGAGTATCAAGATCAGCGCTCTACGGCGCCCCCCTCTGCCCTGCCGGGCATCTCCCCCATTTGGGGGGAGATTGGCAGCTTCGGCGCCTTGCTCATTCCTGCCACGTTGGAGGTTTGGCGAAGGCAGTGATGATAGCCAATCTCCCCCCAAGTGGGGGAGATGTCGGGCAGAACAGAGGGGGGCGCCGTGGAGCGCTTACCTTCCGCAGCTCGGGCCCAAATCCCAAGATTCGAATTTGAAAGCAAGCACCGGAGTGAGTGACGCAAGGCAGGGGTCTAGGGTTCAGGCACACAGAAGGAATGAAAACAATGAACCTCATGCAAACCCATATGCCGGCGACCGCCTCCAACGCTGCCGCCCTCGGCACCATCGCCTATGCCATCGGCCAATCCGCGATCGGCAACATCCTGGCGGCACGCAGCCATATTGGCGTCTGCGCCATCCTGGTCGGCTCCGACGCCGAGGCGCTGGCGCAGGACCTCGCCAGCCGCTTCCCCGGCAGGATGCTGGTCGAGGACGAGACCGCCTTGCAACACGATCTCGCGGCGATAGCACGCTTCATCGAAACGCCCGCCGCCGGTCTCGAGCTGCCGCTCGACATCAGCCACGGCACACCGTTCCAGCAGCGGGTCTGGGAGATGCTGCGCGCGATTCCGTGCGGTGCCACGATCACTTATACCGCCCTAGCCCAACGCCTCGGCCAGCTGAACGGCGCCCGCGCCGTGGCGACCGCCTGCGCCGCCAACGCGATCGCGCTCGGCATTCCCTGCCACCGCGTCGTCCGCGCCGATGGCACGCCCTCCGGCTACCGCTGGGGCACTGAGCGCAAGCGCGCCCTGCTCGACAGGGAGACCGCGATATGAACGCCCATGCCAAGGTTGCGGCATCGGTGGTGAAGGCCGCCGAGGAACGCGTTGCCGCTTACGACTGGCCAGCCCTAGCCGCCGAACTCGACGGCTTCGGCTGTGCGGTGATGGAAAAGCTGCTCACGCCGCAGGAGTGCCGGCAGATCGCCGGGCTCTATTCGGACGAACAGCATTTCCGCAGTCACGTCCACATGGCCAGGCACGGCTTCGGCAAGGGCGAATACCGTTATTTCCGCTACCCCTTGCCGGACCTGATCGGCGGCTTGCGCACCGCGCTCTATCCCAGGCTCACCGAGGTCGCCAACCGGTGGAACGAGCGCATGGGCCTGGCCGCGCGTTATCCCGGCGCCCACGCCGCCTTTCTCGAACAGTGCCACGCAGCCGGCCAGGTCAGGCCGACGCCGCTTCTGCTGCAATACGTGCCCGGCGACTTCAACTGCCTGCACCAGGACCTCTATGGCGACCTCGCCTTTCCGCTGCAGGTGGCGATTCTGCTTTCAGAACCCGGCGAGGATTTCACCGGCGGCGAGTTCGCCCTGACCGAACAGCGACCGCGCATGCAGAGCCGGGTGGAAGTGGTGCCCTTGCGCCAGGGCGATGCCGTCGCCTTCGCCGTCCACAACCGGCCGGTGCAGGGCACCAAGGGCAATTACCGCGTCAATCTGCGCCACGGCGTCAGCCGCCTGCGCTCGGGCATGCGGCACACGGTGGGCATTATTTTTCATGATGCGAAGTGAGCGGTGGCTCACGCGTCCCAATAGGGCGGGTCGCCAAAGACATCGCGCAGCCATGCGGTAAGCGCGCGCAATTTGGCAGACCCGCGCCGGTCCTCGGGACAGGCGAGGTAGATCGTGGCTCCTTCAGGCTCGGCACCGACATCGACGGCAGCCAGTCGCTTGTCGGCGAGCTCCGTCTGGATGAAGTATGCCGGGAGCAATGCCAAGCCGAGGCCGGCAAGGGCAGCATCGCGCATCAAAATCCCATTGTTGACCCGCAGTCCGGTTTCCGGTCGGACCGTCACCAGCCGCCGCTTGATTTTGAACCGCCAGTCGGCAGCGCCCCGGATAGAGTAGATGATGCCTTTGTGGCGTTTCAGGTCCTCGATGCTCCTCGGCCACCCGAACCGCTCGAGATAGTCGGGCGAGGCCACCAGGAAGCGGCGGCTGGAGGCCAGCTTCCTGACGATGACGGGCCCATCCTCGACCACGGGCCCGTGACGCAAGACGGCATCGTAGCCGTCGGCCACCAAGCTGACGAAACGATCGTCGAGGTCGAGCGTCAGCTCGATCCGTGGATGTCTGGCGAGGAAATCGAACAGTGCCGCGCCGAGGTGGAGGATGCCGAAACTCGTCGGCGCGGCGATTCTAAGCTGTCCGGTGAGATCACCTCTGCGCTCCGCGATTTCCGCACTGGCGTCGGCTACCTCTCGCATGATGCGCTTGGCGCGTTCGTAGAAACTCCGTCCTGTCTCGGTGATGGACAATTTGCGGGTTGTGCGGTCGAGCAGCTTCGTACCCAGGCTGCGTTCGAGTTCCGAAAGCCGCTCGCTGATGACAGATTTCGACAGCGACATGCGCCGGGCCGCTTCGCTGATCGAACCGGATTCCGCGACGGCGACGAAAGCGGCGGCGGATTCTAGCTTCAGCATTGTTCGGCTTTCCCGAATTCACCATTAGGCGACCGCCGCCTAACGAAATCAAACAGATAGTGCCATAACTGCATTGGCTGCGATACGCGCGGCAGAGCGAAATCTCGGGAGAATACCATGTTCCGTCCTTTGATCATCATCCTCGGCCTGCTTGCGATGAGCTTTCCAGCCATGGCGCGGGTAATGCCGTTTCCTGCCGCCTTCAAGGCGCGCACCATCGAGACCAACGGCACCAGCCTGAATGTCCGCGTCGGCGGCACAGGCCCGGCAGTGCTGCTGCTGCACGGCTTCGGCGACACCGGCGACATGTGGGCGCCGGTCGCGGCAAGATTGATGAAGGACCATACGGTGATCGTGCCGGACCTGCGCGGCATGGGACTGTCCGCACATCCAGACACCGGCTACGCCAAGAAGAACCAGGCGGTCGATATCGCCGGCGTGATGGATGCGCTGAAAATCGACCAGGTCGATCTGGTGACGCACGACATCGGCAACATGGTCGGCTACGCGTTGGCCGCGCAATATCCGAAGCGTGTCACCAGATGGGTTGTCATCGACGCGCCCCTGCCGGGAATCGGCGACTGGGACAAGATCAAGCAAACCCCGCTCTTGTGGCACTTCAACTTCCGTGGCCCCGACATGGAGCGGCTGGTGAAGGGCCGCGAGCGCATCTATCTCGATCGCTTCTACAACGAGCTTTCCGCCGATCCCCGAAAGATCGACGAGGCGACGCGCGCCCACTACGCCAAGCTTTATGCCAGGCCGCATGCCATGCATGACGCTTTCGAACAGTTCAAGGCATTCGATCAGGACGCCGCCGACAACCAGGCGATGCTTTCCGCCGGCGGCAAACTGCCCATGCCGGTTCTGGCCGTCGGCGCCGAAAAATCGGCGGGCACCACGCAGGCAGATATTCTGCGGTTCGTCGCCGCCGATGTGACCGGAGCCATCGTGCCCGCCTCGGGCCATTGGATCATGGAAGAAAACCCGGATGCCACGGTCAAGCTCATCGCCGACTTCCTCGCCAGGTAGCAGCCGCTTCCGGAGATTACCCGGGGCTTTGCCGTAATCGATCTTGTGAAACGAAGCCGTACGGCTTGCTCCTCGCAAGGGCGCTGTCGGCGCAAATGGGAGACTTTCTATGTCGGTATCGGATTTCCTGGTTCTGGGAGCCACGGCTGTAATGGCTGCGGCGGTACCTGCATTGACCGCCAATGCCCCGAAGAAAACGGCCGTGCTGGTCCATGGCGCCTTCGCCGACGGCTCGAGCTGGAGCAAGGTCATTCCATTGCTGGAAGCCAAGGGGCTCAATGTGGTGGCGGTGCAAAACCCGTTGAGCTCGCTTGCCGCCGACGTCGACGCGACCAGACGTGTTATCGATGCCCAGTCGGGACCGGTCATCCTGGTTGGCCATTCCTGGGGCGGTGTCGTCATCAGCCAGGCGGGCGTGAACGACAAGGTCAAGGCGCTGGTCTACGTCGCCGCCTTCGCGCCGCCGAAGGGCGTCTCCATCAACGATCTTGGCAAGGGCCAGCCGGCGCCATGGGCCGGTTCGCTGCAAGCCGACAGCGCCGGTTATCTCCGGCTAAGCCCCGAGGGCGTCGCCCTACACTTCGCGCAAGACCTGCCGCCGGGCGAAATCAGCGTGATCACCGCCACCCAGGGACCGGCCTTCTCGGGGATCTTCGATGAAAGGCTTGAGGCCGCCGCCTACGAAACCAAGCCGAGCTGGTACATAGTCGCCAAGAACGACGGCATGATCCCACCGGCAGCCGAGGCCGCCATGGCCAAGGCGATCGGCGCCGAGGTGACCGAGCTATCGACCAGCCACGTCCCGATGCTCTCCAGGCCGCGAGAAGTCGCCGATGTCATCCTGGCGGCGGCGGACGCGTTGAAATAGCCAAGAACCGTCCCATCGCATGCTCTTTCGTCGCACCGCGACTGTCGCACTTGAAGACGAACAGACGCGGCCATGGGATTCCGCCGAAACGGTTTTGGGGCAGGGCTTACGCCACCCTGTCACCCCGCTGGCGCGTATCGGCTCACCACCATGCCGCAGGCATAGGATTTCGAGCCGAGCAGCCGCAATGTCCGGAACCCGCCTTGGTCGAAGATGCGGCGTCCGGCGCCCAGCACCGCCGGGTTGATGAACAGCTGGAACTCGTCGACCAGCCCGGTCGCGATCAGCGCCGAGGCGAAGCCGGCGCCGCCGAATACCGCGATGTCGCCGCCCTCGCCCGCCTTGAGCGCGCCGACCTCCCGTGGCAGGTCGCCGCTGACCACTGTCGTGCGCTCCCATCGCGAGGCCTTGAGCCTGTCGCTCGGCACCACCTTCTTCGCCTCGACGATGCGCTGGGCAAAAGCATAGAATGCGTCCCTGGGAAATTTCTTGGCCGCATTGCCCCAATGAGTGAGGTAGCCTTCCTCGGCCATCTTGCGGCTAAGCAGGATGGTATCGATGCCGGCGAAGACGGCGTTGAAATCCCGTTTCAGCTCCTCGTCCCAGGCGCTGTCGTCGCCCCATTCCCAGAGCTGCCAGCGATGATCCGCGTCGGCGCCGACAAAACCGTCGACCGACATCTGCATCTGCAGGATCAGCTTTTTCATTATGGTTCTCCCTGGTCAAAGGGCCGAGCGGCTCGTTTTACCCGCTCGGCCGGCACGGCTGCCGATGGTTTACATTTGGAACTATTGACCTGAGATGAAAATGCTGTCAATAGTAAAGCGATTTAAAAATGGAACCATGCACATGTCGACGCGGGACCGGTCCGGCTGCCCCATCAACCTGTCGCTCGAATTGCTCGGCGACCGCTGGACGCTGCTCATCATCCGAGATCTGGTCTTCGCCGGAAAAAAACACTTTCGCGAATTCCTGCAATCCGACGAGGGCATATCCTCGCGCACGCTGGCCGAGCGCCTCCAGACATTGCAGGACGAAGGCATCCTCACCCGCAGCGGTGATCCCACGCATGGGTTGAAGGCGATCTATCGCCTGACCGAGGCCGGCATCGACCTTGTGCCCGTGCTGGCCACGCTCGGTGCCTGGGGCAGCAAGCACCGCAAGGCCGACGATCATCTGGCAAGGATCGCCGATAAGCTCGCTGCCGGCGGGGAGCCGGCGCTGGAGCGCCTGAAGCAGGCGCTGCGAGCGGAGCATCTCGGTTAATGGATGCCGCCCAAGGCGGCCTCGGGACAACGACACGCATCGGCAACGCGCGTTGAAAAGCGTGTGACGGCCCTGTGTTCGGAATAGCGCAAAAACAAGCACGCCGGCGACGAGCTAGGGCGTGCGCAATATGTCGGCGCCCGCCTGCTCATCGAACAGCACGGCACAGCCGCATTGCAGCGCGACTTCACTCAACGCATTCGCAACCGTTTCGTCGGCCGAGACGAAATCGCCGGTCAGCACCCGCAATTCCTCCACGGCCCTGGCCATCGACACCAGCCGCCCGGCGGCGCGGTCGGTCGAGCAGGCGTTGACGACGCAAACCAGATCGATCATTTCAAAGTTGCCCATGCCAGCCTCCGCATGCAGCTCCCTTCGGCCCGTCAACGCGATTGTGAGCGACAATGTTCCGGCAGATCGCGACCTCGCTTGACAGCGAGCAATGTTTGTTCTCTTTATGTTCCATATTCTACAACGTGGCGAGGAACCGGGGATGGAGCCCACCATCCTGCATGCCGATCTCGACGCTTTCTATGCCTCGGTCGAGCAGCTTCTCGACCCGTCGCTGCGCGGCAAGCCGATCGCGGTCGGCGGCGGCGTCGTGCTCGCCGCCTCCTACGAGGCCCGCGCTTTCGGCGTGCGCGGCGGCATGCCGGGCCGCAAGGCGCGCGAGCTCTGCCCGCAGCTGATCTTCGTCGGCGGAAATTTCCGCGACTACCAGCGGCTCGGCGACGCCGCGATGAAGGTGCTCGACGATTTCACGCCGCTGGTCGAGCGCATCTCCATCGACGAGGCCTTCGCCGATGTCGCCGGTTGCACGCATCTGTTCGGACAGCCGCGGGAGATCGCCTCGACCATTCGCCGCCGCGTGCGGAGCGAACTCGGCCTGCCGATCTCGATCGGCGTCGCACGCACCAAGCACCTGGCCAAGATCGCCTCGCAGGTGGCCAAGCCCGACGGACTGGTGGTGGTCGAGCCCGGCACCGAGATCGCCTTCCTGCACGACCTGCCGGTCTCGCTGATGTGGGGCGTCGGCCCGGCGACCAAGGCGCGGCTGGCCGAGATCGGCGTCGAGACCATCGGCGAACTGGCCAGGACGCACAGCGGCGCGCTGGCGCGGCTGCTCGGCCCCGCCGCCGGCGAAAAGCTCGCCGCCTTGTCGTGGAACCGCGACCCGCGCAGATTGGAAACACATCGCCGCGCCCATTCGGCCGGGGCCCAGTCGGCGCTTGGCCGCAAGCCGGCGCTGGAAAGCGTCTACATCCCCGTCCTGCTGCATCTGGCCGACCGCGTCGCCAGCCGGTTGCGCGCCAAGGCGCGCCCCGGCCGCACGGTGACGGTGCGCGTGCGCTTCGCCGACCTCAGCGCCGTCACCCGCTCGACCACATCAGACCAGCCGATTTCGGCGACGGTGATGCTGGCCGAGATCGCGACAGACCTGGTGCGGGGCGTGCTTGCCGATCATCCGCATGACAGGACGATTTCGCTGCTGGCGATCTCCGTCTCGCATCTGGAGGAAAGTGCCGAATTGCAGCTCGAACTGCCGCTCGGCCTCGCCGACGAAAAGCGCCGCCCCGGCACCAGGAAGGGCCTCGCACGCTTCGGCGCCGACCGCGCCATCGACAAGATCCGCGAGCGCTTCGGCAAACAGGCCGTCGGCTACGGCACCGTGGCGCTGGAGGCGGCCCGTTCCGTGCCCGACGAGTTCAGGGAATTGGCGCAGAAGGAATTGTGAACGGGAATGGCTGTCTCGTCCGTCAGACCTGCGCTGCCCGAATGGCACACCTCTTTGCTTCAGAGGCGCATCGTGCCGAAGACCCGATCCCAGAACAGCGACGTCACGCCGTAATTGACGTTTTCGTCGACATGATGATGCAGCGCGTGGCGGCGCTTCAGCGTGTAGAGATAGCTCGGATGCCTGGGATGCCAGTGATGGATCATGTGGTGGATGCTGATGTACCAAAGGTAGCCCAGCATCAGCCCGCAGCTCGCCGCGCTGGCGACCGCGAAATCCGAAGCCATCCATATGGGGAAGAACGCGACAAGCGCATGCACGCCGAGGCTGAGCCAGGTGGGCGTGCCCACCGGACTGCGCTCCTCGACGTGATGGCGGTCGTGCAGATCCCTGATCCAGGGAATGTGGTGAAGGACGAACCGGTGCATGACGTATTCGATCAGCGTCCACAAGCAGAGACAAGCGATGACCGTGGCCAGCCAGCCCGGCGCATTTTCTTCTCCGGCCTCGAGCAGTCCGGCGACGGCGAGCACGACGATCGCCAGCGGATACACCACGAAGTCGCTATAGTATCCAACGAGACCGAGTTCCATCGGGACCAAGCCTTCAACGCCGAAGAAGCGATGAGATTGCCGAACGCGCGCGCGAGAAGCAACGCGGATGTACCTGACATAGCGTCGCAATCACCTCGCGCAAGGTCCGCGGCAACGATTTGGAAGCAGTCAACCGGCTGCTGCCCTCGAAACCAGCCTCGCAACGAACTGAAAAATGGCGGAACTCAGCGTGGTCCCGAATGGACAGCCAACTCTTGATCGCCGTCAACAGCGCGGCACCGTCGACGTGGCCGCGATGGCGTGCTTCACATTCGATGGCACGCCCTCACCCGAACCTCGCCATCGTCCACGCCCCATCAGCCGCGTTCGACTCCACGGCCGCGGCGACGAACTTCACGCCGCGCGCGCCGTCGACCACATCGGGCACCTGCGCCGCCCGGGCCGCATCGACGGCAGCGCCCGAACGATGCGCGCGGATGATGTCGGCGGCGTCGCGGTAGAAATTGGCAAAGGCCTCGATATAGCCTTCGGGATGCGCCGCCGGCATGCGTGACACGCGCCGGCTTTCCTGCGTCGAGCCATGGCCGCCGCGCACGAGCGTGCGGGTTTCCTCGCCATATCTGGAGAAACGCAGTTCCTCGGGCCGCGTGCCCGACCATTCGAGCCCGGCCTTGTCGCCATAGATGCGCACGGAGAGATCATTATAGTGGCCGGGCGACGTCTGGCTGGCCAGGATCGTGCCGCGTGCGCCGCCCGCCCAGCGCACCAGCACATGCGCGTTGTCGTCGAGCCGCCGTCCCGGCACGGCGGTGAACAGGTCGGCTGACACCGTCTCGGCCTCGTGGCCGCTGATGAAACTCGCCAGATTGAAGGCATGCACGCCGATATCGGCCAGCACCGCCGATTGTCCGGCACGCGCCGGGTCGGTACGCCATTCCGCCTGCTTCTGGCCGTCGGCATCGATCGGCCTGGTCAGCCAGTCCTGGATATAGGCGCCGTGCACGGAGACGATGCGGCCGAGCTCACCCGCCGCCACCATCTCGCGCGCCTGGCGCACCATGGCGTAGCCGGTGTTGTTGAGGGTGACGACGAAGCGGCGATTTTTCTCCCGCGCCAGCGCCACCAGGGCTTGCGCCTCGCCCAGCGTCGTCGACAGCGGCTTGTCGCAGATCACATCGATGCCGGCTTCGAGAAAGGCTGTCGCGACCGGCGCGTGCAGGTGGTTGGGCGTGACGATAACGACGGCCTCGATGCCGTCCGGGCGCGCCGCCTCCGCCTTTGCCATCATGCGGTAATCGGCATAGCTGCGCTCCGGCGCGATGCCGATCTCGGCGGCCGAGGCGGCGGCGTTCCCGGGGTCGGACGATAGCGCCCCGGCCACCAACGCGATCTGGTCGTCAAGCCGCATGGCGAGGCGATGCACCGCGCCGATGAAGGCGCCCTGCCCGCCTCCCACCATGCCGACGCGCAAACGCTTGCCCGCCGATCCGTCCGATGTCGCATAGACCATGCTGATGATTCCTCCCGATAGTTTGTTTGCCCAGCACCCACTGTCGAGTTCTGTGACGCCCCCTCTGTCCTGCCGGACATCTCCCCCTCGAGGGGGAGATCGGATGTCACGCCGGCTTTCGCCAATTGCCGGCGTTGCATGAAAGGCGTCGCGGTCGACGCTTCCAATCTCCCGCCTGTGGGGGAGATGTCCGGCAGGACAGAGGGGGGCGCCGTAGAGCGCTATGGTTGAACAGATCGAACTTCTTCGCTGCAGAACGCCTATAACCTTCGAACAGGATTTCCAATTTTCATATTGTAAAACGATCGTATCGCGCTAGCCTGAAATCATGAGTGGGGCGCGCAAAACATCCGGACGGTCCAGTGCCGACGAGGCGACGACCCGCAAGCGCGGGCGCTCGCTGGCCGCGCTCGGCCATATCAAGCCGCAGACTTATGAGGAGCTGCGCGCGGTGCTGTCGTCGGGCACGGTCCATTTCCCCAAGCGGCTGCGCCAGGTCGCGATCTTCCTGTGGCAGCATCCGAGCGATGTCGCGCTCGGCACCATCGCACAGGTCGCCGCGCAGGCAGGGGTGCAGCCTTCGACGCTGGTGCGCTTCGCCCAGATCTTCGGCTATGCCGGCTTTTCCGATTTCCAGGGCCTGTTCAAGGACCATGTCAAGGCGTCCTGGCCGGAGGGACGTGGCGAACAGCGGACCGAGCCCAACGCCGACCTGCATTTCCTGCGCGGCATGGTCGGCGCCTCGCAGGCCTCGCTCAGCCGCATCGAAGCCGGCTTCGATATCGAGAGCTTCGAGAAAATGGTGGCGCTGCTTTCGGCCGCCGAACTGATCTATGTCATCGGCTCCAAGCGCGCCTTTCCCGTCACCAGCTATCTCTCGCTGACCTTGTCGCAGCAAGGCGTGCGCAATGTGCTGGTCGACAATGTCGGCTCCACCGCGCTCGACCAGGTCGGCTGCATCGGAAGACGTGATGCGGTGCTGGCGGTCTCCTTCAGCCCCTACAATTCGATCACGCCCGACCTCGTCGCGGTCGCCCATGAGCGGCGCGCGCGGATCGTCACCATTACCGACAGCACTTTTTCTCCGCTGGTCAAGTTCTCGGACACCTGGCTGGAAGTGGTGGAACAGGACTTCGCAGGCTTCCGCTCGCTGGCGGCGTCGCTCGCCGTCGGCATGGCTTTGGTCCATGGCGTCGTGGCCCAACGGGCAGAATGATCGCGCGGTTGACTAACAAGAACTGACATTCCATATTTCAAGAAATAGAAACTTTGTTCCGGGAGGAGGAATGGAGCTTCAGCTCGACGGCAAGATGGTGCTGGTCACCGGCGCGACGCAAGGCATCGGCCGGGCGGTCGCCCAATCGCTGGCGCGTGCCGGCGCCGGCGGCCTGCTGATCACCGGCCGCGACAGGACGCGCGGCGACGCCGTCGCTGCGGACCTTTCCCAAACCGGCACGCCGGCGCACTTCGTCGCCGCCGAGCTTTCCGACCCGGCAGCCCCTGCCCTTCTTGCGCAAGCCTGCATCGACCGCTTCGGCCGTATTGACGGCCTCGTCAACGCCGCCGGCCTGACCGACCGGGCCTCCTTCCTCGATGCGACCCCCGACGACTGGGCCTCGCTGTTCGCCGTCAATGCCCGCGCCCCGTTCTTCCTCATGCAGGCGGCGATTGCCGACATGCGGAAGCGGGGCCAGGCCGGCGCGATCGTCAACATCCTGTCGATCAACGCCCATTGCGGCTCGCCCGAGCTCGCCGTCTATTCCGCCACCAAGGGCGCGCTGGCGACGCTGACCAGGAACGCCGCCAACGCCCACCGCTTCGACCGCATCCGCGTCAACGGCATCAATGTCGGCTGGACCGATACGCCCGCCGAGCGCGTCATGCAGGCCGAGACGCTCGGCCACGGCGCCGGCTGGCTCGATGCCGCCAACGCCGCGCAGCCTTTCGGCCGGCTGTTCTCGGCGGAGGACGTGGGCAGGCTCGCCGTCTTCCTTCTCTCCGACGCCGCGGGACCGATGACCGGCGCGCTGATCGATCAGGAACAGTGGGTTATCGGAGCCAACCGGTGAGCACGGCCGCACCCGAGACGCTCGGTCCGGCCTTGCTCGGCCGCCTGCCGGCGACGGTGCAAAGGCCCGGCTATGACCGTGCCTTGCTCAAGGCAGGCATGGCGCACCTCGGCGTCGGTGCCTTCCACCGCTGCCACCAGGCCGAATACACCGACGACCTCCTGGCGCGGAGCTTCGGCCGCTGGGGCGTGGTCGGCATCAACATCCGTCCGCCGGCGCTCGCCGATACGCTCGGCCGTCAGGACGGGCTCTACACCAGGCTCATCCGCCAGGATTCCCATGTCGAGGCCCGCGTCATCGGCAGCATCGTGCGCGTTGTCGACAGCCAGGCGAGCGCTATGCCCGCGCTCGAAGTGCTCTCCTCCCCGGACATCGAATTCGTGACGCTGACCGTGACCGAAAAGGGCTACTGCCATGTCCCGGCCAGCGGCGCGCTCGACCTCGACCATTCCGACATCGTCCACGATCTCGCAAACCCGCTGACGCCGCGCAGCGTGCCCGGCATTCTGGCGCGGGCGCTGGAGCAACGCATGGCCACGCACGGCCGGCCGCTGACGCTGCTCTCCTGCGACAACATCCCGGCCAACGGCACCATCCTGGAAAATGTCGTGCGGACTTTTGCCGAACGGCGCGGCAACGGCCTTGCCGGCTGGATCGCGGCCAATGCCGCCTTCCCTTGCGCCATGGTCGACCGCATCGTGCCGGCGAGCACGCCGGCCGATCTCGACGGCGTCGAGCAGCTTTTCGGCTACCGCGATAGAGCCGTCGTCGCAGGCGAGCCGTTCCGGCAATGGGTGATCGAGCAGAAATTCGCCGGCCGCACGCCGCGCTGGGACCTGGTGGGGGCGACCTTCGTCGACGACGTCACGCCGTTCGAGCATCTCAAGATGCGTGTGCTGAACGGCGCCCAGACGACGCTCAGCTATCTCGGCGTGCTGGCCGGCCTCGAACACACTTCCGATGCGATGGCGGACCCGCTTCTGTCAGCCTTCGTGCGCCGCATGCTCGTCGAGGAGACTCTGCCAACGTTGAAGCCGGTGCCCGGCATGGACCCATCAGCCTATGTCGAGCAGAGCCTTGGCCGCCTGCAGAATACCGCGATCCGCCACCGCAACCACCAGATCGCCACCGACGGCTCGCAAAAGATCGTTCAGCGCCTGCTCAACCCGATCCGCGATCGGCTGGGCGAGGCAAAAAGCATCGCGCTGCTGTCGGTGTCCGTCGCCGGCTGGATGGCCTATCTGATCCAGGCCTCACCCCGGTTCGGCCGGCGCTGGCCGGTGTCGGATCCCTATGCCGGCAAGATCGCTGGCATAGCGGAGGCAAGCGGACGCGATGTCCCGGCGCTGGCCGCGGGCATCCTGGCGATCGACGCCATCTTCGATCCCGCTCTCGCCGCCAATGACATGTTCCGCAAGGCCGTCACATCGGCGCTCGACGGGCTGTTATCGGACGATCCGATGGCAACCGTCAGGCATGCATGCGCGCAACCGGCAGATGAGCGGTTGAAGCAGCCGGCACGATCTGCATAGTAGGAATCGGTCGTGAATTCACGACCAGGGGAGGCATTATGAGGCTTGGACTGCTCACCGCACCGTTCGCGGAGACGCCGCTCGACGCGGTCGCCGACTGGGCAAGCTCGGCCGGCTTCGAGGCGCTGGAAATCGCCTGCTGGCCGAAAGCCTCGGGCGCCAGCCGCCGCTATGCCGGTACAAGCCATATCGACGCCACCGCGACCTCGCCGGCCCAGGCCAGGGACATCGCGGCAAACCTTGCCGGCAAGGGACTGACCATTTCCGGTCTCGGCTACTATCCCAACCCGCTGCATCCCGATGCCGCCCACCGCAAGACGGTGATCGACCACCTGAAGCAGGTGATCGCGCTGGCCGCGAATATGGGCGTGCCCCTGGTCAACACCTTCTGCGGCGGCGATGCCTCGAAGACCGTCGACGTCAACTGGCAGCACGCGCTCGAGGTCTGGCCCGATATCGTCGCCCATGCGCGCGACCACGGCGTCAAGCTCGCCTTCGAGAACTGCCCGATGATCTTCAGCCATGACGAATGGCCGGGCGGCCACAACATCGCCTATTCGCCGCTGGTCTGGCGCCGCATCCTCGAAACCTGGGGCGGCGATGTCGGGATGAATTTCGATCCTTCGCACCTGGTCTGGCAGATGATCGACCAGGCCCGATTCATCAGGGAATTCGGCCCCTACATTCTGCATGTCCACGCCAAGGATCTGATGATTGATCATGATGGTTTGTACGAGCGCGGAATCCTTTCGTCTGGCATAGGCTGGCAGGTGCCGCGCATGCCGGGGCTGGGCGATGTCAGCTGGAACGGCTTCTTCTCCGGCCTTTATCGTGCCGGGTATGACGGTCCGATCATCATCGAGCACGAGGACCGGTGGTTCGAGGGCAGCGACGATAAGGTCAAGCGCGGTTTCCTGCTCGCGCGGGACGTGTTGCGACCCTTCGTGAAATGACGGCGGAAAACTGAAACGGAAACTTGAATTACGCCGCCTGAATCTCTTTCTGAACGGCGCGGTGTAACGACTTGGAATTGAAATTAAAATCAAAGTGGAGGAAATCTGAAATGAAGAAATACCTGACCATGGCGCCGCTGCCCATTGTTCCACTCCTTGCCGGCGCTGCCTTGCTGGCCTCGATGGGCGTCTCGTCCGCCGAGGGCAAATACACGATCGGCATCTCCAATACCGTGCAGGGCAATGGCTGGCGCGAGGAGATGGTCTGCGCCATGAAGGCGCAGGCGCTGGCCTCCGGCGAAGTGACCAAGCTCAACATCGCCCACCGCAACACCGACGCCGCCGGGCAGCTCGAGGATATCCGCAACCTGATCAGCGCCAAGGTCGACGCCATCGTCGTCAATCCGGCTGATCCCGCCGGCATCAAGGCGGGGCTGGAGGAAGCCACCAAGGCCGGCATCGTTGTCGTCGCCGTCGACCAGGCGGTCACCGAACCGTCGGCCTACATCATCTCCAACAACCAGGAACAATATGCCTATCTCGGCGCCAAATGGCTGTTCCAGCAGATGGGCGGCAAGGGTGAGGTGTTTTACATGCGCGGCGCCGCCGGCGCCTCGGCCGACAGCGACCGCGACAAGGGCTTCAAGAAGGCGCTGGCCGAATTCCCCGACGTGAAGGTCGCGCAGGAAGTGTTCACCGGCTGGCAGCAGGACCAGGCCAAGCAGCAGATGCTGTCCTTCCTCGCCACCGGCACACCCTTCAACGGCGTGTGGACCTCGGGCATCGACAACGTCATCGTCGACGCGCTGGTGGAATCGCAGGCGCCGATGGTGCCGGTCGTCGGCGCCGACAATGCCGGTTTCGTCGGCCAGCTGAATTCGGTCAAGGACCTGGTCGGGGCAGCCGTGACCAATCCCGGCTCGATCGGCGGCGCCGGCGTGACGCTCGCGCTCCAGATCCTCGACGGCAA
Organism: Mesorhizobium sp. BR1-1-2; assembly: GCF_020165435.1. Lineage (NCBI taxonomy): Bacteria > Pseudomonadati > Pseudomonadota > Alphaproteobacteria > Hyphomicrobiales > Phyllobacteriaceae > Mesorhizobium > Mesorhizobium sp. BR1-1-2. The sequence goes on along the minus strand of NZ_JAIUID010000001.1, from coordinate 575,533 downwards.
GAAGCCGGCGCAGCAGACCGTTCTGGTCGAGCCGCAGCTCTGGGAAAACGCCACTGAGGAAGGCAAGGCCAAGCTGAAAGCCGCCGCCGATCCGTCGCTCAGCCCGGAATGGCCGGTCTCGATCTCGATCCCGGACTGGACGACGTACACCAAGGACCAGATCGTGGCTTGCAAGGGCCCGGGCGAGTAAACCAGGATTGACGAGCCGGGGCGTGCTCCTTCCTTCCCCCCTTGTGGGGGAAGGTGGATCGGCGCCCTCATCCGACTTCGCTTCGCGAGGCCACCTTCTCCCACAAGGGGAGAAGGGAAGGCCGGCATCGGAACTGCCAATCTCCCCCTTGTGGGGGAGATGCCGGCAGGACAGAGGGGGGCGCCGTAGAGCGCCAGCAATTGAGTTTCTGATACGGACAGCAATTTGACCACCAGCCCCCTCCTCGACGCCTCCGGCGTCGCCAAGAATTACGGCGCCGTTGCCGCGCTGCGCGACGCGTCGCTGTCCGTGCTGCCGGGCGAGGTGCATGCCCTGATGGGCGCCAATGGCGCCGGCAAGTCGACGCTGGTGAAGATTTTGACCGGCGCGGTTCCTGCCTCGGCCGGGCGCGTCCTGATCCGTGGCGAGGCGCGCGACATACGCTCGCCCGCGGCCGCGCGTCGCGCTGGCCTTCTGCCCGTCTACCAGGAACCGTCGTTGATCCCCGATCTCGACATACTGTCCAATCTGCGGCTGACCGGCACGCCGGTCGAGCCGTTCCGCGCCTGGGTGCGCGAACTCGGCATATCAGACCTCGACCTGCGCGACACCGCGCGCGACATTCCGCTGGCGGTACTGCGCGTGCTCGACCTGGCGCGGGCGCTCGCCGTCGAGCCCGACGTGCTGCTGCTCGACGAGATGACCGCGGCGCTCCCCGCCAACCTCGCTGAAAAGGTGCTGGAAGTGGTGCGCCGCCAGGGCGACAGCGGCCGTGCCGTGATCTTCATCTCGCACCGCTTCGTCGAGATCTCGGCGCTCTGCGACCGCGCCACCGTGCTGCGCGACGGCGCGACCGTCGGCGTTCTCGACATCGAGCCCGGCGTGGAGGAAAAGATCGTCGAGCTGATGCTCGGCGCCCGCATCGAGAAGACCAAGGTGGCCGCCCGCGCCGCCGGCCAGGCCGCCACGTCGGCCCCTGCCCGCCCGCGTCTTGCCGTGCACAACCTACGCGTCGGCACCAAGCTCAACGACGTCTCCTTCGATCTCGCAGATGGCGAGGTCGTCGGCGTCGTCGCGCTCGAAGGCCAGGGCCAGGATGAATTGTTCGCCGCCCTTGCCGGCTCGATCAAACCGTCCGGCGGCACGATCGAGGTCGACGGAAAGCCGGCGAAATTCACCCATCCGATCGACGCCATCCGCGCCGGCATCGCCTATGTGCCGGGCGACCGCTCCGAGGCCCTCGCCATGCAGCGCTCGGTGCGCGAGAACATAGCGCTGCCCTTCAGCGCCGCCTTGCGCAACTGGGGGCCGATCGCCATGCGCAAGGAGCGCGCCACGGTGGCGAGCGCCATCGCGCGCCTCCAGATCGACACCCGAGCGCAAGGCGAGGTGCAGCGCCTGTCCGGCGGCAACCAGCAGAAGGTGACCATCGCCCGCTGGATCGCGGCGGACGCCCGCACCGTCCTGTGCTTCGACCCGACGCGCGGCATCGATGTCGGCACCAAGCAGGAGATCTATAAATTGCTGCGCGAGCTCGCCGGCCACGGCAAGTCGGTGCTGTTCTACACCTCGGAACTCGAAGAGGTGCAGCGCGTCTGCGATCGCGTCATCGTCATCTTCGGCGGCCGCGTCGTCGATATCTTCCCGGTCGAGGAGGCGGACGAGCCGGCACTGATGCGCGCCGCCTACGGCCTACCGCGCGGCGTCAAGGCCGATGTCGGCATCTTGGCGGACCCGACAGCAAATGCCCCGGATGCACCGGAGGCGACGCCATGAGTCATCTCCTGCGCCGCCAGGGCTGGGTCGCCGGCCTGTTCGCCCTCCTCATCGTGCTGTTCGTCGTCACCAAGCTGATCCAGCCCGGCTATGGCAGCGGCGATTTCGGCTCGCTGGCGCGCGCCGTCTTGCCCTACGCCTTTGCCGTGGCCGCGCAGACCGTCGTCGTCATCGCCGGCGGCATCGACCTGTCGGTCGCCGCCATGATGGCGCTGACCAGCGTCACCGCCGCCTCGATGATGGCCGGCGCCTCGGAAGAATACGCGCTGTTCGTGGTGCCTTTCGTGCTGGCTATGGGTTTTGTGCTTGGCGCGCTCAACGGCCTGCTCATTGTGGTCACCCGCGTGCCCGACATCGTGGTGACGCTCGCCATGCTGTTCGTCCTGCAAGGGGCGGCCCTTCTGGTGCTCGGCGCGCCGGGCGGGGCCGCCGCCGAATGGCTGAAGGCAATGATTTCAGGCACCGTGCCGATACCGGGCCTGCCGCAGAACATCGACGCCTGGCTGCCGAAGGCGCTGCTGGTGCTGATCATCTGTCTCTGCATCGTCTGGATACCGCTGAGGCGCTCGCGCATCGGCCTGTCCATCTACGCCATCGGCTCGAGCGAGCTGGCAGCGTTCCGCAGCGGCGTGCCGGTCAAGCGCACCCGCATCATCGCCTATGCGCTGTCGGGCCTGTTCGCGGCCATGGGCGGCCTGGCGCTGACCATGAGCACCGGCATCGGCGCCCCCATTCCCGGCCCCTATCTGCTCGCCAGCGTCGCGGCCGTGGTGCTGGGCGGCGTGGCGCTGGGCGGCGGCAAGGGCGGCCTGCTCGGCCCCATCGTCGCCGTCTTCGTGCTGCGCTTGGTGCGCACCGACCTCACCCTGCTTGCCATCGACCCCAACGTCACCGCCATCATCGAGGGCCTGATCATGGTCGCCGTGGTGATGTTCGGGGCGTTCATTACGATGCGAGGGCGGCAATGATGGGGGGCCATGAAATGGGACGTAGCGCCCTACGGCGCCCCCCTCTGTCCTGCCGGACATCTCCCCCTCAAGGGGGGAGATTGGCAGCTTCGGCGCCTCGCTCATTCTTGCAACCCCGACAATTTGCGAAAGCCGTCGCGCCATCCGATCTCCCCCCTGGAGGGGGAGATGGCCGGCAGGCCAGAGGGGGGCGTCGTAGGGCGCCAGCCTCGCAGAATCCCACCCCATCGCAATCACGAGCCACCCCATGAGCACCACCGCGATCACACCCGTCCCCTTCGGCCGCCGCGTCAAACGCTTCATGGCCGACCGGCCGCTGATCCCGTTGATCATCCTGCTGGTCATCCTGGTTGTGATCTTGCAGATCCTGCGCCCCGGCATCGTCAACGAGCGCTGGATCGCCAACACCATCAAATTCGCCATTCCCTTGGCGATCCTTGCCGGCTGCCAGACCATGACCATGCTGACCGGCGGCATTGATCTCTCGGTCGGCACGGTGGCGACGATGAGCGCCTTCATCATGGCTACGCAAGCCGTCAACCAGGACCCGGCCGTGGCCTTCCTCCTGGCGATGATGCCGGCGGTGCTGATCGGCCTCGTCAACGGCATCGGCGTCGGCGTCTTCCGCGTCCATCCGCTGATCATGACGCTGGGCACCAGCCTGATCGGCACCGGCTTCCTGCAGGTCTATCAACGCACGGTGATCGCCTCGGGCGCCAAGATCCCTGATTTCCTCGCCTGGCTCGGCACCGGCGTGACCGCGGGGTTTCCCAACGCGCTGCTTCTGTTCATCCCGGTCGCGGTGCTGATCGTCTTCGGCTTGAACCGCACGGGTTTCGGCCGCCTGCTCTATGCCGTCGGCGACAATGAGCGCGCGACCCGCCTTTCCGGCGTGCGCTATTGGCAGGTCATCACGGCGCTCTACGTCCTCTCCAGCCTGCTCGCCGGCATCACCGGCCTGCTCTATATCGGCTTGATCAAGGCCCCTTCCCTGTCCCTTGCCGAACCGCTGGTGCTGCCCTCGGTCGCCGCCGCCGTCATCGGCGGCACGTCCATTTTCGGCGGCCGCGGCGGCTATACCGGCACTATCATCGGTGCCTTGATCCTGACCGTGCTGACGACGCTGCTGACGATTTTGCAGATGCCGGAGGGGGCAAGAAGGATCCTGTTCGGCCTGATCGTCCTGTTCGTGACCGCGGCCTATCTGCGGATCGTGGAGGAGCGGTAGGAAGGGGCCGCCGGCCCATCCCTCGAAACACCAACGCAGTGACCGCCCTCACTTCACCGTGATGCTCATGCCGCTGAGATCGGCGTTGACTTGCAGCCCTACCTGCCTGCCCGTGAGCTCGAGCTGGGCGCCCTTGTCGTTCGTCATGACGATCACCTGGGCGCCCTTGCCGAGCGCGCCGCCGCCGCCCGCTGCGCCGTACACCCCGGTCACGTCCCGCGCGCGCTTGATATGACGCACGGTGCCCCGGAAATAGGTCTTGGAGGCACCGAAGGCGAGGCCGCCCGAGATACCGCCGACCGAGATCGGATATCGGCGACCATGGAAGGTCAGCGTGCCCTCGCCTCCGGAGCCGCCGATGAAGAAGGCCGCCTTGTAGACGGAGAAGCGGATCGTTCCGCTGTCGGCGTGCGCGGCACTGGCAAAGCCAACGCCCGCGGCGGTGATGACGGCAATGGCGACTGAACGAAATCCGGACGAAATATTCATGACGAAGCGCTCCTCAAGATTGCCGCCTACCGGCCGGGCCGGGACGTCGGCATCGCATCGAAGTTCATGGCTAAACAGTCTCGCCCATCATTGGTTCCAAGCACATGGCCTCGCTCCGGCCGTGAGGAGACAGTCACGAAACGGGGCGGCCAGTGGGCAAATTGTCGAGCGGCCGCGGGCGGTGTCGCGGATCGAGCAGGGGAGCACGGGAGAGCCTTGGCGCCATCTGGAGCGGGCCTCGTGAAACCTTTTGATTTTTAGGCCGTTGTCGCCGTTACATCCGAGGCTGAACTCATGCCGAAATCGGTCGACGGCGCCAGGCGGCGCAAGGCAGAGAAGTCGCACCAGGAGAAGGCCTCGACTGTCGAAGTTGCGTCCGAGGTCGTGGGCGAACCTGCGCCGCCGCCTGGGGCCATCGAACCCGGTCCGGAGCTGACGCCTCAGGAGGCCGAGGAGGCGCGCAAGCGATACCTGCTGAGGCGCTTCTGGATCAGCGCGCGCGGCTACTGGAGCACGCGCGGCGACAAGCTGGCCTGGCCGTTCACAATCGGGCTGTTGCTGCTGATATGCATCAATGTCGGCTTCCAGTACGGGATCAACATCTGGAACCGCTCGATCTTCGACGCCATCGAGCAGCGCGACGCCCACACCGTCTATGTGCTCAGCGCCGTATTCCCGCCGCTCGTGGTTGGAAGCGCAAGCCTTGTCGTCGCGCAAGTCTACCTTCGCATGACGATCCAGCGCCGCTGGCGTTCCTGGTCGACCACCGCGATCATCGCGCGCTGGCTGGCAAGCGGCCGCTATTATCAGCTGAACCTCGTGAGCGGCGACCACACGAACCCTGAAGCCCGCATAGCGGAGGATTTGCGGATTGCGACGGAGTCGCCCGTCGATTTCATTTCCGGTGTCCTCAACGCATTTCTGTCGGCCTCCACCTTCATCGTGGTGCTGTGGACGATCGGTGGGGCGCTGACTTTGCCGGTCGGAAGTTGGAGCATCACCATCCCCGGCTTCCTTGTGGTGACCGCGGTGATCTACGCCGCCATCACCTCCACCTCGATGGTGGTCATCGGCCGCCATTTCGTGCGGCTCTCCGAGCAGAAGAACCAGGCGGAAGCCGATTTCCGCTACACGCTGACGCGCGTGCGCGAAAACGGCGAGAGCATCGCCTTGCTCGGCGGCGAGGAGGAGGAGCGCAGCGGCATCGACAAGACGTTCGGCACGGTGCTTCGGCAATGGGCGCTGCTGACAGGCCAGCACATGCGCACAGCCCTGGTGTCGCAGGGGTCGAGCCTGTTTGCGCCGGTCGTGCCGGTCTTGCTTTGCGCGCCAAAATTTCTCGAAGGCAGCATGAGCCTCGGGCAGGTCATGCAGGCCGCCTCCGCCTTCGCTATCGTGCAGGGCGCGTTCGGATGGCTGGTCGACAACTATCCCCGTCTCGCCGACTGGAACGCCTCGGCACGGCGTATCGCCTCGCTGATGATGTCGCTCGACGGGCTGGAGCGCGCCGAACGCAGCGATGCGCTCGGACGCATCAGGCACGGCGAAACCGAAGACGGCGCGATGCTCAGCCTGGACAATCTCTCGGTGTCGCTCGACGACGGCACCGGCGTGGTCAAGGAAACCGAGGTCGAGATCGAGCCTGGCGAGCGGGTGCTGGTGGCCGGCGAATCCGGTTCCGGCAAGAGCACACTGGTGCGGGCCGTCGCGGGTCTGTGGCCGTGGGGTGGCGGCAGCGTCGACTTCCACCCCGGCAGGCGGCTGTTCATGTTGCCGCAACGTCCCTACATTCCCTCCGGGACGCTGCGCCGCGCGGTCGCCTATCCGGCCGCCGCCGACAATTGGACGCTGGAGAAGATCAACGCCGCCCTGGAAAAGGTAGGGCTCGATTACCTCACCGGCCGGATCGAGGAGGACGCGCCCTGGGACCAGACCCTGTCCGGTGGCGAAAAGCAGCGGCTCGCCTTCGCGCGCCTGCTCTTACACCATCCCGATATCGTCGTGCTGGACGAAGCGACGTCGGCCCTCGATGAGAAGAGCCAGGACAAGATGATGGAGACCGTCATCCATGAATTGCCGAAGGTGACGATCATAAGCGTCGCGCATCGCGCCGAGCTGGAGGCCTTCCACAGCCGCAAGATCACACTGGAGCGGCGCGAGGGCGGCGCAAAGCTTGTCAGCGACATCGATCTTGTGCCGCGCAAGGGCAGACGAAACTTGCTCGGGCGCGCCTTGTGGGGCTCCGGCGCTCCGGCCCAGAGGCCGCGCGAGCTGGAGTGAAGCCGACTTCGTCCCTCCTCAGCGCCCGCTCAGCGCCGCGACGCGGTCGAGGGCGGCGCCGAGGCCTTTCAGGGAGACGGGGAAGTTGAGCTTGGTCTCGGCGTCTGTGATGACGTTGAGCGTCAATACGCCGCCCGCTTTCAGCTTCTGCGCCAGCGCCCGGTCGATCGGAAACTGCGCCACGCATCCGTTCGGCAGGCAGGTGCGGAACCGCAATTGGCCGAGGGGCGGCTGGTCGTCGATCTGGATCGTCACGCCTGGATCGAACAGGATGCCGAAAGGCAGAAGCAGGGTTCCGCTCAATCCACCCTTCGGCCCCGTGCGCAACTCCACCGCCAGCAGTCTCTGGCCGTTCTTCTGCGTCTGGTCCTGCGAAACCGAGCAGGACCGTGCATTGTCCTGGATGGTGCAGGCCAGGCTCCAGTCCTGATAGGTCTCCTGGAGCGACGACGCACCGTTTGGAAGCGTGGCCGCCTGCTGCTGTTGCGCACAGGCACTCGATGCGGCCAAAGCCGCCGCGCAGAGTGCGGCCGCCTTCAGAAGAACAAATCTGTCAAACAACGATTGCGACTTTCTCTTTCGGGGTTTTTACGCGCATGGCCCCGAAAACCGGTGCGATCTTCGGGACCCGCGAGCCACCGTCATCTGCCTCACGCAGGGTGCAAAAGCAATTCCAAAGCGCCTCGCCCGAATCCGTTTCGGCCGACGCGCTTCAGGTACAGACCCACTCGCGGATCTTGCATTCGGTTCCCGCCGCCTCGCAGGCATGCAAAGCGAGGTCTTCCGCGTCCTTGCGGGTCTCGGCCGAGTTCGCGCCCCACGGCGTCAGCCGGTCGCTCTGCTTCTCCTTAGCCACGGCCAGGGCGCCGCAGTGCTTGTAGGGAAAGCCCGTCTCGTCGTCGTCTGTCCAATGGCGGTGGTTGCGGAATACCGTGACGACAGTGCAGCCCTTGCCGCCGGCGTTCTCGCAATATTTCATCGCGGCGTCCTTCGCCTCCTGGCGCTTGTCGGCGCCCCAGAAGAAGCCGTGCTTGGTATCGACGCTGGAATAGGCGATCGCTCCCCAGATGCCCTTTTCCTCCTTCGGCTCCGGCTCCGGCGGCGCCACAAGGTCGGCCGACACAACCTGCCCGCTCCACAGCAGGGCCATGCACAAAACTGCCAGACGTCGCGATTTCATGGTCTGCAATCCTTTCCAGGAGCCCTCGCCCATTCGCCTATCCCGTAGCTCACTTCGAAGCCGACGCGATGGAGATCACCACGCAGCTGTTGCCGGTCGGCAGCAGAAGCGCTTCGCCCGAATTGCCACCGAGCTCGTACACTTCCACCTGGCCGAGATGGTCGGTGATCTTGCTGCCTTGCGGAAGGATGGAGGGAATGTCGGAGCAAGCGCTGGCGAACGGCGCCACCCGCACCATCGCGCCTTCGCAACCCGAGGCGGTGGGCGATGCGAAAACCACGCCGGCGGCCGGTCCGCTGTATTTTTCCGTCGCATAGTCCATGCCGACGAGGGCCTGCACGGCGTGCTTGTCGGCGGCCTGGTCGTTCCACAAGGATTTGACGCTGTATTTCGCGCCCGTCGTCAGGACCTGTCCAAGCACCGGAAAGATCGTCGAGCAGGCCTGCACGCCGGCCTGTTTGACATGTTCGAGGAAAGGCGAGTCCGGCAATGCGGGCGGCGCCGTGCCGGCCTGCGCGGCCGTCGGGGTGCCGACGAGACCGGCGATCGCGGCATAGTTCGCGGCGGCGAAGCCGATGCCGATCATGGCCAGCCCCAGCAGCGAGAAGCCGAGAACGCGCGGCCACCGTCGCTGCGGCTCGGCGACCCTCTTGCGATCGGGCTCGACGATCCTCTTGCGGTCCGGCTCCACGCTCGGGCCGCGCGCTGGGGAGATGAACGGGTCTTGCTGGCTCACGGTGCTGCCTCGGTTATTTGATTGGCGCAAGGGCCTCGGACAGCCCCTTGAGCGTTGCGGTCACGGTAATCGTCTGGCCGTCGACGGTCGGGTAGGAGATCGCCGGCGTCGCTTTCTGCACGATCTGCTGGCGCATGATAGGTCCTACCGCCAGCATGCCGACGCAGACCATTTCGTTGCAGCCGTTCAAGCGAACGCCGATCGGGTCGCGCCCGTCGAACTTCACCGACACCAGGCCGTCGCTCTTCGCGTTCGGCGCGGTGCGCAGGATCATGTAGGGCTTGCCGTCCTGCGTGGCGGCGAGCGACCAGCTGAAGGCCATCTTGCCGGTCCCGTCCTCGATTACCTGCGAAACGTTGCAGACCTTCTTGCGCGCCTTGAGGTTCTCGTCGCAGATCAGAGTCCAGTTCTCGAAGGGGCGGATGGTGCGCTGGTAGTCGCCCAGCTTCACCTCCGGCGGCACCGCCACGTCGGACGGCTTGATCCTGTAGGGCGCGGTCGCTTGCGCGGCGGCCGGCCCGGCGGCCAGGGAGAGGCCGCCGGCAGCCGCCAGGCAGGTCAGGAGAAAGAGCCGGGCATGATGGCTGGTTGCCCCGTTCATTCCCGCCTCAGTTCAACGTGAGGCTCAGGCCGGCGCCGACACCGACATTTCCGCCCGCCGCCGTGCCCGAGACATTGCCGCGGATACGGCCGTCCTCGCTGGTGTAGCCGGCGCCGAAGGCGAAGGCGCCCGCATCCCGCCAGAAGCCGCCGCCGACCGCCACGCTCAGCTTGCCGGGCCGGTCGTCATAGCGCAGCGAGGCAGCCGCAAGGCCGATTGCCGCCGCTTGCCGGGCTTCGTCGCGGATGCCGCTGATGTCCGAATTCAGCTGGCCGAGTTTCTGGTCGGTATAGTCGTTGGCCTGTTGCAGGGTCGTGGCCGCCACCTTGTCGGTATAGGTGTTGGATGTGCTGATGGCGGTGTCCAGGCCCTTGGTCAGCTGGTTGACATTGACCGCATCGGTGCCGGCGACACCGGGGCCGACATTGGAGATGACGACCGGCGCGTTGACGTCTCCACCTTGCAGCGTGATGCTGTTCTTCTTGCTGCCGTCCGGATTGGTGTCGTAGGTCACCGCGGTCTGGTTGAGATTTCCGACGCCGGTTTGCAGGTCCTCGATCGCCTGGTTGGAGGCGAAGAGCTGCGAACCGTTGATCGCGTCGGTGCTGTCCGCGGCGACCCGTCCGGCAGCGACATTGGTGATCGTCCTCTCCGCGCCGGCATCGCCGACGCTGACCGTTCCGGTCGGCGTGGTGCCGGCAAAGGCGTAGGTCTTGCCGTTGATGACGGTGCTGGAGGTACCGACGGCGGTCTGCGTCACCGAGCCGGAGCCGAGCGCTACATCGCCGGCGTTGTTGGCCTGCGCGCCCTGGCCGAGCGCGACCGCGCCCTGCCCGGTGGCCGTAGAGCCATGGCCGGCGGCCAGGCTGTCGGTGCCGCTCGCCACGCTTTCAGGTCCAATCGCCACGGCGTCGGTGCCGCCGGCGATGCTGTCGGCCAGTGTCGAATTGGCGTGGAAGTACTTGATGCCACCACCATTGTTGATGGTGGTCAGCGCGTTGTCGACGGCCGTGAGGCCGTCATAGACGGTCGAATAGTTGTTGCCCTGGATGGTATAGGTCGGGCCGGTGACCGAGCCGTCGGGATTGAGGACGGTGGTGCCGCCGAACAGGTTGCTGACATTCTGCTCCAGGCCGCGCAACTGCGAGACGTTGACGCCGTCGGTGTCGGCCGAGCCGGCCGCGACATTGGTGAGCTTGCGCTCGGCCCCCGCGCCGCCGATCGACACCTCGCCCACCGAGGTCTGCGGGGCGGTCAGCGCAAAAGCCGTGTAGCCGGCCTGCGCACCGACCGAGGTGATGGACTGCGCGCCCAGCGCCACGCTGTTGATGAAGGTGCTTTGGGCGCCGGCGCCGAGCGCCACCGACTGGATGCCGGAGGCGAGCGAATTGGTGCCGAACGCCAGGCCGTCGGCCAGCATCACATGCGCGTTCTGGCCGATGGCCGTTCCGCCGGGCGCTGTCTGGTCGACGACGGCGCCGTTGCCGATGCCGATGCCGTTATCGCCGTTGACGACCGTGGTCGGGCCGACCGCGACCGATTCCGCGCCGACCGCCAGCGAGTCGGCAGCCACCGAATTGGCATGGAAATACTTGGTCGAGGTCGCCGATACGGCGGCGATGGCGCCGGCGAGCTGGCGCACCGTCACCGCGTCGTGATCCTGCGTGCCGTCGGCCACGTTGGTGATCTGCCGGTAGGATGTAGCGTTGCCGACCGACACGGCGCCGAGCAGCGTCTTGTCGGTGGTGTTGTACTCGATGAAGTTGGATGGGCCGGCGGGCAGTTGCCCGGTAACCGGAGCGATCGGGCGATCGGAAACCGAACCCGAACCGAGCGCCACGCTGCCGTCGGTGCTGGCCAGGGTGCCGCGGCCAAGCGACAGCGCGCTGTCCCCGGTTGCGGTCGCCTGGTAGCCGACAGCCGTGGAGCCGACGCCCTGTGCGAAGGAATCGGTCTGCGCCAGGCCGGCTTCGTTGGTGCGGGCGTAGCGGATGCCGATGCCGTTGGCGTCGGTATAGGCGGTCGAGGTGTCGCCGGCGATGTTGTTGATCGTGTTGCCGAGATCGGTCACGCCAGTGCCGATATTGGCGATGTCGGTCGTGTTCTGCGTCACCTGCTGGTTGGTGGCGAAGAGCTGCGAGCCGTTGACGGCATCGGTCGAACCGCCGTTCAACTGTCCGGCCGCGACGTTCTGAACCTGGCGCTCGGCGCCGGCCGAGCCGACCGAGAAGGCGCCGGCCGGCGTGCCGCCGGCGAAGGTATAATTGACGCCGCCGATCGTCGTGCCGCCGACATTGGTCGTCGCGCCAGACGTCGAATTCAGGCCGATCGCCACGTCGCCGGCATTGTTGGCCACCGCATTGGGGCCGACGGCGACGGAATCGGGGCCCAGTGCCTGCGAATCCGCCAAGGTAGAGTTGGCGTGGAAATATTTGATGCCGCCGCCGACATTGATGTTGGTGATGGCCGCACCGATGGCGTCGACCGCCTGGTTGGTGGCGAAGAGCTGCGAACCATTGATCGCATCCGTCGAGAGCGCGCTGACGCGCCCCGCCGCCAGGTTGGTGAGCGTGCGTTCGGCGCCGGGCGCGCCGATGCTGACGGTCGAGAGCGGGTTGGTGCCCTGGAAGACGTAGGTCGTGCCGTTGACCACCCCGCTCGCCGTGCCGACGGCCGTCGTGGTCACCGAGCCCGAGCCGAGCGCCACGTCGCCGGAGCTCGCCGCCGCCGTCGCGCCATTGCCCAGCGCGACATTGCCGGCGAGGCCGGCAGCACCTGCCGTCGAGCCGTTGCCGAGCGCCACCGAGCCCTGCCCGATCGCCTTGTTGCTGTTGCCGATGGCGACGGCGCCGTTGGCCATATTGGCCGCGGTGGCGGTCGCCGTGCCGTCGCTGTTTGCGATGTTGTTGGCGCCGCCCGTGAAGGCGCCGGTGCCGCTGGCATAGCTCGGATCGCCGATGGAAACCGCGCCGTCGCCATAGGCGGTGTTGCCGGACCCGATGGAGACGGCCTTGCCGCCGGTCGCCACCGCATTGGTGCCCATCGCGACCGCTCCGGCGGAATCGGCGGTGGCAGCCGGGCCGACAGCAATGGCGTTATCCGCTGACGCATTGGCCTGGAAACCCGCGGCGAACGAGTTGACGCCGGTGGCATTGGCATTTGCGCCAACTGCCGCAGCGCCGCTGGCAGTGGCGTTCGCGCCCCCACCGACAGCCGTCGAGGTCTCGCCGGAAGCCACGGAGAAGACGCCAACCGCCAGGCTGTTGGTTGCGCTAGCGCTTGCGCCGCCGCCGAGCGCCGTCGAACCACTGGTCCCCGACGCAACGGAGCCTACGCCGATGGCAACGGACTGGGCGGCCGAAGCCGCCGCCGTATCGCCTAGCGCCACGGACTGGTTTCCGCTCGCGGCGGCTTGGTATGCCCCGGCGAACGAATTGGTGCCGGTGGCCTGGGCCACCGTTCCGATCGCAATTGCGTTCTCGGCTCCTCCGTTCGCGTTGATGCCCAAAGAGACCGCCTGAATCCCGCTGGAGACCGCGCCACCGCCGATCGCTGTGCTGTTCACACCGCTGGCAGTGGTGGACTCGCCTAAAGCCAGGGTGTTTGCCTGGCTCGCGGCCGCGCCAGCGCCTAAGGCGACGGCATTGATGGCTGTGGCTTTTGCGAGAGACCCCATGGATACGCCGCCCGTCGCCGAGGAGGTCGCTCCGTTGCCTATCGCGACGGTCAGATTGCTCGAAGCAACGGCTGTGGCGCCCATCGCGATGGCGGCCGTTCCCGTTGCCTTGCTTGAGCGTCCGATCGCGGTGGCATCAACCTGAGACGCCGTCACATCCGTGCCGATGGCGATTGCGCTCTCTGCCAACGCTCCCGTTCCGGCGGCGGTGCGTGAGCCGAGATAGACGGCGTTTATCGCGGTTGCGGTCGACTGGAAGCCGACAGCAACGGCATTCTGCTGGCTGGCAACAGTGCTGGTGCCTTGGGCAACCGCATCCAATCCGGACGCCCCTGCAAACTGTCCAAGCGCAATGCTGCGCAGTCCGCCGGCTACGGATCCGTAGCCTCCGGCGAACCCATAATTGCCGCTGGACGTGGCGCCGACACCGACTGCGGTGGAGTTCCCTCCCAAGGCCTGGGCGTTGGTGCCCAGCGCACTGGACCCGGCCGCAGCGGCATTGGCGGCGACGCCGATCGCTACCGAATTGACGTTGCTCGAGGTCGCGCCGGAGCCGATCGCCACCGCACCGCCGGTGCCCGTGGCCTGCGCGTTGAGGCCGATGGCGACGCCGTATTGCGTCGTCGATTTGGCTTGGAAGCCGAGCGCGATGGCCCAGTTCAGGCTGGCGGTTGAGCCGTTTCCGATCGCTATGGCCTCTGGAGCGGTCGCGGACCCGCCACCGGCCTGATATTGCGCCTGGGCCGGCGTCGCGGCCATGCCGATCACCAAGGCGCCCAGCATCGCGGCCGCCGCCGGCATCGCGCCGACGCCCAGCGTCCCAAGCCCCAGGCGCTTGCGCCGCATGCCGAGCACGCTATGAGCCAGACGCAGCACCGCCATCAGGCGGCGCCGGGTCGAACGGGAGCGAGGATCGGCATTTGCGATCCAGTGAGTGGCGAAATGCGCCGCACGACGCTGAACAAAAGAGCCGCTCGAAATGTGGCCGCCCGAAATCTGATTGTCGGTCATGGTTCCCTCTCCGCTGGCCGGCACGAAATGTGACAATTCCGCTCGGCAGCAGAAAGACATGATTCCCGCTCGCGGTATTTCACGAAATTGCTGTGTTGCGAGAAAATATCCGAGCATATAGGCGGAGGTTAACGGCTCGTTACCTTAGCAACTGCTTTAAAACCAAGTAATCAAATAATGCCGAGGGCGCGACTTCATCTAACCTTGGCCTTAAACTTGGCCACCCGCGCCTGCATCGGCGTCATCTGCCGGTATTTCTTCATCATCGTAGTGAAATGGCTCTGGCTCGAAAAACCGCTGACATGGGCGATGTCGGCGATGGTCATGCGGCTGTCGGCAAGCAGTTTTTCCGCGAAGTCCAGTCGGAGATCGAGGACATACTGATGCGGCGGCATGCCGAACGTCTTCGAGAAGGCGCGCACGAAGTGATAGGAGGAAAACCCGCAAACCTCTGCCATTTCGGCAAGCGCCAGCTTGCGCGAGAAGTTCTCGTTCAGGAACTCCTGCACCTTGCGCGCGCTGCGGACGGAAAGCCCGCCCTTCACGTTGAGCAGCGGCTGCCGGGCCGAAGTGGCTCCGGAAACCGATCCGGGGGGACCATCATCGCCCGGCATTTTTCGGCCTCCCGATATTTCCCAGATGAACTTCAACCTGAGGCCTCCCTCCCCGTTCCCCTGAAAAACAATTCGTGATTGATCGAAGCGGGCCCGCATCGCCAGCCCCGCATGTGATCGATCCGGCCGGATGGCAAACAATGCACGAACTGAATGGCATTCCAATGACTCCAGCAAAGCTTGGGGCACAGGTGGTGACGGATGTATTTTGAAAAACTCCGGAAGCCTTGTAGGAAATTCCGGTCCTGGATGGTCGGCCAGCAGGTGTTGCTACTTTGCCATAGTCGGGCCTTCAGGTCTTGAGCGAAGCATTCCCGGCCTCGCCCGGCGTTCTTCCCCTGTATTTCTTCATGGTCGCGGCCAGATGACTCTGATCCGAGAATCCGGCGAGGTAGGCGATTTCGGCGATCGGAAACTCGCCGCCGGCCAGCAGCTTTTCCGCGAGGTCCAGGCGCAGGTTGATCAGATACCGATGCGGCGGCATGCCGAACGTCCTGGCGAACCTTGCGATAAAATGATTTGGTGACACCCCCGCGACCGATGCGAGCTCGGCGACCATGACTTTTCGCACGAAGTTCTGGTCGAGATACTCTCGCACGCGTCGGGCGCCAACGGCCGAGAGCCCGCCTTTGGACGACACGGCCTGCCTGTTGCGGCCCGTGTAGGTGCGCAGCAGATGAACCCCGAACACTGTCAGCAGCGAGTCCAGGTAAAGCTCGTTGGGCGGCAGCCTGCCGGTCAGTTCGGCAGTGATCATTTGCGCTATGTTGAGCGCCCTCAGGTCAACCGTGCCGAACGCGGGCGGCTCGAGCTCCACGCCCGGGAGGTCGAGTTCATGGGCCGCCAACTCGGACAGCGCTTCGGGAGAGATGGAAACGACGGCGTTCTCCCTGGTCTGCGACCAGGCCAGCCTGCTGTCGACGCCCGCTGGGTTGATGACGAGACAGCCGACCGGCGCATCGTACTGCGTGGTCCTGTCGCTGCCGAGCGAGGCTCTCAGTTTGCGTGCCGGCCTCAGCACGATCCCCGTCGAATGCTCCCTGGCCAGGAATTTCTGCGATCCAGGGCTGCGGACGGAATAGATGACGCTGCCGCGCGCAGTGGCTCTTCTGGGACCAGCACTTTCCGGAATGATATCCAGGACGTATCGAGCTGTCCGCTCTTGATCGACACCCCGGGAAGCGCCGCTTTCCCGAGCCCCGCCCGCATGTTTCATACGTGTCGCCTCAGCCGGCTCACCGCCGCTTGGTATCCCCTTCCCCTAACCCGGAATCAACGTAACGCACACACCTCGGATTGGAAAGAACTTCCACGCGCAAAGAAAATTCTTTATTCGAGATAAGAAAGAAGAATTGACCGTCGAAGGAAGTTCAGCAGCATTTCTACCGTCAATAGCGAAGAGCCTTGACGGTTCTTCGCTTACGGATTCGTCGGCCCGGGCGGAAGCCGGCAACGCATCGGTCACGAAGGAAGAGTTCACATGCACGGCTGTGTCGGCCCCGTGTTCCGACAGCGTTGTTCGGTATCAGTGGCACGCAACGGCGCGGCGTGGAGCCAGTCGTTCATGGCCGTCTATTGCGGGTCCCCGCGACCTTTCTCGTAAAGATCCCACGCGAGTTCCACAAAAGCCAGAAGCACATCATCCTTGTCCCAGCCGGCCGCGACCGCCGCCTCGACGATTTCGCCCACGAGAGGCAACAATTGGCGCTGGCAGGCGAGCGGGATGTCGGCCTCGGACTCATCCACTGGAGGTCCATCGAAGTTGAACTTCATCGTTTGGCGCTCCCCTCGCCATCAAACGAAATGCTACTCGTTCCCAACAAACGAAGTGCTATTCGCCAGACCTTATTCCTATACAATAAGTCCAACATTAAACATAGCAGGCTAGGCCGCCAAGGGCGCGCAAAACAGGATAATCCGTGGATCGACCGGCTGTCCTAGTGACGCTGGGGAAAGCGTTATTACATCACTGTCCAAGGCAAGCTGCCGAATGGACGCCCGTCGGCCGCGCCGTCATGAAGCACGAGGAGTTGGCCGGGTTCCGAGACGAACCAGGCGAAGGAGCCCCAGGCGAGCTGCGCGACGGTCTTCTTGAAGCCGGCTGACTGGCGGTCCTGGTAGGCGGTCAGGAACGCGATCTGCTTTCGGTCGAAACCGGCCGCGTCCGTGACGGCATGGAGGGCATCGCGCCGGCGATCCGTGATGGCGCCATCGGTCGCCACCACTTCCACGAATAGGATCAACGGCTCCTTGCGGCCGAGATCGGCGAGGATGATGTCGGGCAGGTTCCTGTCGGCCTCGATCTTGAGGCCGATCGCACTGGCGATGGCGTCGTCGCGAAGGACCACCTTGTTGCCGCTCTCGCTCAGCCACAACATGGCAGGCGCGGCGAGAAACCGTTTGGCGAACACCTCGATGACGGCTTGCGCGATGACCGAACTCGGTCCCGGCGCCAAAAGCCGCGTGTCGCCGTTGGGAAAGGTGACGCGGATGCCGGCGGTGTTGGCGACGGCGCCGGCGCGCATGATGGTCACGCGGGCCAGCGCGCCCTTGCTGAGATGCGTTTCCTGGAAATCCGCGATGGCCGTCTCCAGCGCCTCGCCTTCCAGCGCCGGATTGAACAGGGCGGCAAACGCCGCTCTCAACGCATAGCGGGGCTGGCCCGAAGTCGTCGGCAGATCCTCGCGACGCAGCACCGCGCCGATCGCCACCAGCCCGTCGCGCAGCGTCTCGTCGCGGATGGGCTCGCGCGTATTGTCCGCGTACCAGCGCGATCCCGCGACGGCGCCGTTCTTGCGCAGGACGGTTGCGGCATAGGCATCGCGATCCGCATCGTCCGCCAGCGCCGCCTGCTCGCGGGTCATGCGGTAGACATGGACGGGGCCCAGGAATCGTCCCGAACCCTCGACGGCGCCGATGTAAAGAGCGGCAAACACGGTGCTGGCGGCAAGTTCGCGGATGCAATAGATGCGGTTCGGCGTGCCCTCCGGAAAGATCAGCGGCAGGCGCCCGGCGACAAGATCGCGCGTCGCATAGGGCGGCCGTGCCGTCATGCAGGCTCACCGTAGAGGCGGCTGCATTCCGCCTCGATTTTTTCGCGCGTCGCACCGGCTGCGACGAGCTTCGCCAACGTGCTGGTGCTCTTGGGCGGCGGCAGCGGCAGCGCTTCCAGCTCGAAGGCGGAAACGGCGACGCTGCCGCTGATGCAGCGGAAAAGATCATCGACGACGCGGCTGTTCAAAAGCGCCGCCACGACCGCTGCCGGCACCTTCGCGCTGCCGGTCGCGCGGACCATGTTGAGATGGTTTTCGACGACGACGCCGCCATGCGAATCGATGAATTCCTGGTGAAGTTCGGCGGCGATCAGGCGCCGGGCCTGTTCCTTGGCGGTGGTGCGCTGGACGAGGATGCAGGGTTCCTCGACAAGCAGCCAGCCGTCGCCGGTCTCCAGCTTGAAGTAGGGAGCGTGGTTCTTCTTGCGCGCGCGATAGGCGAACCGGCCGTCGGAGGTCACGGCTTCGGCCCAGATCAACGGATGCACGCCCTTGCCGCCGGCGCGATCGCGCAATTGACCCTTGAAGCGGTTCCAGACCAGCGGGCCGGTCGAGACCCCATAGCCCCAGTCGGCAAGCCGATGCGTCATCGTCTCGGCCCGGGCGATGAGCCGGCTGTGCTCCGGCGTGCGCGGCGCAAGCCAGGGCATGGCGCGGTCGGATGGCAAGCCTATCGTGCCGTTGCGGGCAATCCCGGCCTCGGTCTCGGAGGCGACGGTCAGGTAGTGGATCTGCGCGCGCCGCGGCTCCGCGCCGTTGACGTAGACGGCAAGCAGCGTCTCCTGCAGCACATCCTCGAAAACGCCGCGCCGCGCATGCACGAAGTCGATCGCGACGGGCGGCGCCTCCTTGGCGAGAAGGCTGCGCAGCGCCGAGTAATACTGGCCGCCGAGAAAGCTTGTCGGCGTCAGGAAGGCGATGAGGCCGCCAGGCTTGGTCCAGCGCAGCGCGGCATCGGTGAAAACGCCGTAGAGATTGGCGTGCCCGTAGAGGCCGCGCGCATAGCGCTCGCGCAATTGCGACGGCAGCGAGACCCGCCCATAGGGCGGATTGCCGACGACGAGGTCGAAGACGGGTTCCGGATCGGCTTCAAGCGTGTCGCAGGCCATCACCATGGCGGGGGCGGCCCGCCCGGCCCTGGTCGCGATATCGGCGAGCGCGATCTCCAGGGCGCCTTGCGCCAGCCGCGCCGCGAGAGGGTCGATCTCGAAACCGGCAAGCCTGGTGCCGACATGGCTGAGCGCGAAGGTGGGCTCGCAATCGCCGAGCGCCGCGATCATGCGGTGCGCGGCATGAAACAGAAACGTCCCACCGCCGGCGGCGGGATCGAGAACCCGGGCGCTGCGCCAGTCGAGGCCCTCTTCCTCGGCCTGGTCGAGCAGGCGGTTGACCAGCGCCGGCGGCGTGTAGAAGGCACCGCGCTCACCCCGCTCCCTGGCCGGAAGCAGGACCGGATAGAGGCTGGTGACGAGATGCAGCGCTTCGAGGACCGGCAGCCGCGCGGCGGTCTCCCCGATGCTGTGGGCAAGTGCGGAGGCCGGCTCGTCCAGCGCCTCCGTATCGAAGGCGAGCGAGGGGCAGATCGCCGGGGAAATGCCGAGCGCCGCCGACAAGGCCTCCAGCGCGCGCCGGGTCAGCGAAACCGCATAGGTTTCGCGATCGCATTCGTCGATCGTCTCGCACCATGCGCGCGCCAGAACGCGAGCCTTCGACAGCTCCGCGCGCGCCGCTGCCAATGCATCGGCCGCCGAGCGCAAAACGGCAGCCAATTTCGACCCGCGAATCTGTGAAATTTTTCCCATCGCCCTCGACCGTACCGCGCAAGACTCACCGATGCGATAGAGTATCATATGTTCTCGTTATGTTCCAGTGGAAAACCGCAACCATGCCGCGCGCATGCATCGTTCACAGCGCCAGGCTGCCCTGCTCCGTCTCCTGCGCGTTGGGCTCGCCCGGCGCCGCATTGGGGTCGCCCGGCGCTGTCGCCCAGGCGAGTTCCACCAGCGTCACGGTGCGCCGGCCGGTGCCGTCGAGCTGGCACACGATCAGGCCCTGCTCCTCGATATAGGTGAGCAGGCGCCGGGCGCGGCGCATGGAGTGCGAGCCATAGGCGCGGGCGATCGCGGCGTCGCTCGGGCAGGGCCAGCCTTCCTTGGCCGCGCGGGCGATCATCATGAACACGCCCTGCATGTCCTCGGGCAGCAGCGAGGCACGCACGGAAACGTCGCGCCACGCATCGTCCTGCGCCATATCGGAGCCGACGCCGGCGCGGGCGCGTGTCAGCATGCGGCGGAACTCCTGCAGATCGGGCACGACCGACGCCAGCCCCTCGATGCGGCAGCGCACCACGAACTCCTGGTAGAGCACGCCGATGACGCGGAAGCCCGCATCGGGTTCGGCCAGGATGGCGCGCAGGATGCGGTCCATCCGCTCGCGCCGCTCGGCCAGGTGCTCGGCGCTGGGCGCCGGCTCCGCCGGTTCGGGGCGGATCTCCAGCGCCGCCGACTTCGCCGCCATCAACTGGTCGAGCAGGTCCGGCGACGTCACCCGCCGCTGCGGCCGCACGGTCTCCGGCGGAGGTGCGGCCAGGATGATCGCGCGGGCATCCTCCAACGCCGCTTCCGGCAACGGCATCAACCGCGGCGTGCCGTTGCGCGGGCTGGTATCCGTCGGGCCGATGCGCAGGCCGAGCGGACGGCGCGACAGCGCCGGGCCCAGCGCCATGAAATGCCCGCGCTCCAGGTCGCGAAAAGCCTCCGCCTGCCGTCGCTCCATGCCAAGCAGGTCGGCCGCGCGCGCCATGTCGATGTCGAGGAAGGTGCGGCCCATGAGGAAATTGGAAGCCTCCGCCGCGACGTTCTTGGCAAGCTTGGCCAGGCGCTGCGTGGCGATGATGCCGGCAAGCCCGCGCTTGCGCCCACGGCACATCAGATTGGTCATGGCGCCGAGCGAAAGCTTTCGCGCTTCGTCGGAAACCTCGCCGGCCACCGCCGGCGCGAAAAGCTGCGCCTCGTCCACCACCACCAGCATCGGATACCAATGGTCGCGCGCGACCTCGAACAGCCCGCCGAGGAAGGCGGCGGCGCGCCGCATCTGGTTCTCGGCGTCGAGTCCTTCGAGGTTGAGCACCGTGGAGACGCGGTGGATGCGCGCCCGCTCGCCGGCGCTCTGCAACCCGCGCTCGGTATGCTCCTCGGCATCGATCACCAGATGGCCGAAGCGTTCGCCGAGCGACACGAAGTCGCCTTCGGGGTCGATGATGGTCTGCTGCACCCAGGGCGCGCTCTGCTCCAGCAGCCGGCGCAACAAATGAGATTTGCCGGAGCCCGAATTGCCCTGCACCAAAAGCCGGGTCGCCAGCAGTTCCTCAAGGTCCAGCGCCGCCGGCGCGCCCGCGGTCGTCTGTCCCATCTCGATCGCAACGGTCATGTCAGACTCAGCCGCTCCTTCGCAGAGGGACTTATCAACCCGATTGCAACGCGTCGAGCGCCGATGGCCGGCAGTTGGGCGTTGCGCACAGTTGTGCGAATGCTGCCTGCCTGATGCGAACATCCGGCGGGCTGAACGATTGCATGACAAGCGCGCAATCGTTTCGGATGCACATGAAAACAACCAGTTGAAGAGGAATCGCGATTCAAACCCTGAAGCCTGGTCGACCGCTCCCGCGTCGTCTCACGCGGGCATCACAGTCCGGGGACCGGCGCCAATGCGGGCGCGTCCAGTCCCTGGAACGGATCGCGCCAGGCATCGATCTCTTCGAGCCGGCAATACCAGCGCTCGATCCCGGGATAATCGCCGAGCGGCAAGCGGGCGGCGTCGTTGAAGGGCAGGAACGTCGCCATGCGGAAATCGGCATAGGAAACCGAAGTCCCTGCCAGCCATGGCCGCCGGCCAAGTGCCGCCTCCAGGATCGGCGCGGTCCTGTGGAACTGCTCCAGTCCTTCCGCGACCTTTTCCGCGTCGATCGGACCGATGCCGTAGCGCTGCTTGGTGCCGCGCTCGAAATGAACGATGTCGCAGGCCCTGACGAACTCCTCCTTGCCCCAGCTCAGCCAACGGATCATCTCGGGTTCGTCATCGCCCGCGCGCCAGAAATCCGAACCCATGTCGCGCGAAAGCCGGCAGGCTATGGCGTCCGCTTCCCAGAGGCTCCCACCAGGCCAGGTCAGCAAGGGCAGGGAAAGATTGGGATTGAGCGGACGGAACCGCTCCGCCTGCCCCGGCGCCATGGGCGACGCGAATTCGAACGCGACCTTCGCCCCGAGGTGACGGGCCACCGCGACTCCCAGGCGCGGATTGGGGTTGCGGCTGAAGAACAGTTTCATCCCCGCGTCCGCCCCGTGCGGTTCCGGCCCGATCTTGTCACTCGCCATCGCCTCGCTCCTTTGTTGCGGCATGCACGCCAAGGACGGATAGAGCCGATCGAATCCGACAATGCGGTCGACCGCAACGACGGGTTTTGCGAAAAGTCCGGGTTGACCGCTTCCGGACGCGAGGCGACTATCCCTCTCGAAGCACGGCAATGTATCTCGAGGAGGATGAGCGATGGATGAGCCCGACCGCTGGCGCCACATGTCGAGCGCGCCCAAGGACGGCAGCCGGATCCTCGTCACGGTCCGCCCGTCCGAACAGGGACCGGCGGAAGTCGACCTCGCCTATTGGTCGGATGGCGACCAGTTCGGCGAAGAAGGCTGGCGCGCCTCGGACTCCTCGCCCGGCCGCATCGTCGAATATGCCGAGCCCGAGCTGAAATGCTGGATGCCCATGCCCTCGGCCAACCTCGCCCGCGCCTCCATGCCCTCGCCCTGGGAAGGCGACGACGCCCAGCAGCTGGATGGCTCCGGGATTTGAGGCACTGAAGCTGCTGATCTCCTGAGACGCCGGCGGGACAGCCCCCCTCTGCCCTGCCGGGCATCTCCCCACAAGGGGGAGATCGGCTGTCGCGAATGCTTTCGCCAATCTTCAACGTTGAAGAATGTGGCGCTGAAGTCAAAGCTGCCAATCTCCCCCCTCGTGGGGGAGATGTCCGGCAGGACAGAGGGGGGCGCCGTAGAGTAAAAACGTTGTCGTCATAACCTCAGCTCAAGCAACCTCACACCATGCCACACACACCCTTGCCGCCAAGACACCGCGCTAACGCGAAATCGATGCGCAGGATCATGACCGATGCCGAACTAAAGCTCTGGAATGAGCTTCGTGCGCATAGGCTGATGGGCCTGGGCTTTCGCAGGCAATTCCCCATCGCCGGCTACATCGTAGACTTCGCCCGGAGAAAAAGTTGATTGCAGAGGTCGATGGCTCGCAGCACGGCGACGCCGGTCGTGCAAATGCTGACGAGGCCAGAACCAAACGCTTGGAACAGGATGGCTGGATCGTCTTGCGTTTCTGGAATGACGATGTCATCCGCGACATAGACAATGTCTGCCAGCATATCGTTATCGCGGCAGGTCTGGGCGGGCCACCCTGAGACGCCGGCGGGACAGCGCCCCCTCTGCCCTGCCGGGCATCTCCCCCACAAGGGGGGAGATCGGTAGCTTTGGCTCCAGCGCCACATTTTTCAAAGTTGAAAATTGGCGAAAGCATTCACGACAGCCAATCTTCCCCCTCGTGGGGGAGATGCCCGGCAGGACAGAGGGGGGCGCCGTAGAGTAAAAACCTTGGTGACCTCAGAACAAGAACGCCGCCGTCGCAGGGTTTGGCCCGACGCGGCCGTCGGCTGAATCCATGCCGCGGATGGCTTTCAGGTCCTGCGCGTCCAGTTCGAAATCGAAGACGTCGAAATTGGCTGATATGCGGTCCTGGTGGACCGATTTCGGGATGACGATCAGCCCTTCCTGGAGATGCCAGCGGATCATCGTCTGCGCCGCGGACTTGCCGTGCTTTGCGGCGATGCCTGCTATGGTCGCGTCGCCGAGCAGCCTGCCGCTGCCGAGCGGGCTCCAGCTTTCGGTATGGATGTTGTGCCTGGCATGGAACTCCCTGATCTCGCGCTGCTGGAAGCGCGGATGCAGCTCGATCTGGTTGACGGCGGGCGTGACGCCGGTTTCGCCGATGATGCGCTCCAGGTGATCCCGGTTGAAATTCGACACGCCGACCGACTTGATC
Organism: Mesorhizobium sp. BR1-1-2; assembly: GCF_020165435.1. Lineage (NCBI taxonomy): Bacteria > Pseudomonadati > Pseudomonadota > Alphaproteobacteria > Hyphomicrobiales > Phyllobacteriaceae > Mesorhizobium > Mesorhizobium sp. BR1-1-2. The sequence continues at coordinate 551,626 of NZ_JAIUID010000001.1, read as the reverse complement.
CGGCCAGCCTTCTGCAGCTCGACCAATGTCTGCCAGGCCTCGACATATTTGTCCTGGCTGGGCACCGGCCAGTGGATGAGGAACAGGTCGATCTGGTCGATGCCGAGCTTGTCCATCGTATCCTCGAAGGCGCGCAATGCGGCATCGCGCTGGTGCGCGCCGTTGCGCAGCTTCGAGGTGATGAACAGCTCGCCTCTCGGCACGCCCGCGCTCCGGATCGCCTCCCCCGCGCCCTTCTCGTTCTGGTAGCCTTCGGCGGTGTCGATCAGCCTGTAGCCGGCCTTGATCCCCCAGCCCACCACCTTGGCGGTGATAGCGGGATCGACCTGCCACACGCCAAGGCCGAGCCGGGGAATGGTCGAGCCGTCGTTCAACGAAATCTGTTCAGGCATGGTCTGGTCCTTTGTAAAGCTGGTCCAGCCTATCTAGGCCCGGCATCGGACGACGGCCAGCCGGCGGCGGACAAATTGCCGAATGTGTGATCGACACAGGCGATGCTCCTGTCGCTTGTCCGCAGGCGCCGGCACGTGAGTTCACCGGAAGATCAGCTTTCATTTCGGCCGGCGCACGGTCCTCACCATGCCGCCCGGGCCACCGCCGCAGAAGAAGCGGTCGCCGCCGTCGGATTCGAGCCCCGATACGCCTTTGCCGGGCGGCATGTCCAGCCGTTCCAGCACGTCTCCGGTCTCCGGGTCGACGCGCCGCACGTCGCTCTGGTCGCCTTCCCAGGTGCCGTGCCATAGCTCGCCATCGACCCAGGTCACGCCGGTGACGAAGCGGTTGGATTCGATGGTGCGCAGGACCGCCCCGGTCTCGGGATCGATCTGGTGGATCTTGCGCTGGCGGTTCTGCCCCACCCACAACGTGCCCTCGGCCCAGGTGAGGCCGGAATCGCCGCCGCCGCCGGGCGCCGGAATGGTGGACAGCACCGCGCCGGTGCCGGGATCGATCTTCTGGATCCGGTCCTTGGCGAGCTGGTAGAGATACTGGCCGTCATAAGCCGTCCCGGCATGCGCGGCGACATCGATCGAGCGCACCGCCTGCCCGCTCTCAGGGTCGAAGGCGGTGAGCCCCTTGCCCGAGGCAAACCAGACGTTCTGCCCGTCGAAGCTCACGCCATGCACGCTGTCCACGCCCGCAAAGGGGCCGTATTCGCGCAGGATCTCGGCCGCTGCATGTTTCATGTCCTTCATCCTCGCCTTTGATCGAATGATCCATTCCTAGCCGTTCGGCAACGGCGCCGGGAGTAACAAGGTGGTCGTGAAACCCGCCACCGGCGGCATCATCCAGCGGCGCGCCCGGCCATGGCCGAACCATTGCACCTTGCCGGTCTCGGCAAGCTGCTCCAGCGCGCGCTGTACGCTGCGCTGGCTGGATGCGAGCGCCAGCGCCAGCGCCGAGCTCGACCAGGCTTCGCCGTCGGCGAGGAAGGCGAGCACCGCCGCATGTCGCTCCTCGATCGGCCGCGCCAGCACCACCACCTCTGCGCCCCGCTTCGGCGCCAGCGAAAAACCGCGCTTGGTCGCCTGGATGTCAGCCAGACCGCGCAGCTCGGCGCGCAGCCGGCCGATCTCGACCCGCAGCCTGGCGCGATGCGATTCGTCGGCGTGCCTCCCGCCGAACGCCCTGGCGATGAGCGCCGCGCGCGGCATGTCCCCGGGCCAGGCCTCGGCCAATGCGCGCGCCAGCGCAAACAGCACCGGGCGCGTCGCCAGCGAGGCCAGCGCCTCCTGCCTGCGCACGACATGACGAAGAGCGTCGACCACCAACGCTTCCGATGCCTGCAAGGCCTCGACCTCCTCGAGCAGCAGCGGATGCTCCTGGCCGTTCGCGATCAACCGCGCCGCCGGCGTTGCCAGTGCCCGGAACGCGCTGTCGACCTCGGCCATCAGTCCCGGAATGCCGGACCGCCATGCGGCGTGCCGTGCCCGCTCGAGTGCCGCGCGCGCGGTCTTCGTCCTGAGGCGCCGCATGGCGATGCCGGCGACGACCAGCTCGTGCGCGGCCCGCGAGGCCGGCGGAAAGGGCGTCGCATCGAGCCCGGCCAGCACCTGCTCGGCTTCGTCGAGGCGGCCGATCAGCAACAGGAACCGCACTTCCAGGTGCCGCGCATGCGCGGCGTTCAGCCGGTCGCCTTGCCTTTCCAGCGTCACCCGCGCCGCATCGAGCGCCTTGGCCGGCCAGCCGAGGTCGCGCGAAACCAGCGCGATCTCGGCTTCGGCGACGACGCACCTGGCGCGCGCCACCGCTTCCCTGGGTCCGAAGGCGCGCCCCGCCCGCCGCAGCAGCGCCCTAGCCCGGTCGAGATCGCCAAGCTGCGCCATTGCGATGCCGCGCAGCGCCAGCGCCGGCGCGTCCTCGCGCAGCGCCACGCGGTCGAGCGCGCCGAGCGGATCACCCGCCGCCAGCAACAGCCCCGCGGCCGTGATCAGCGAATCCATCAAAATCCCGCCACGGCGAATCCCGCCACACTTGTAACTCTCACCATCCCGCTGTCCGGCGCTATGTCAGTCCCGTCACATCAAACCGGAACAGCGAGGCAAAAGCCATGACCAAGCAGATGCACACACCGCCGATCGTTTCCCAGCAAGCATGGGAGGCGGCGCGCCAGCAGTTGCTCGTAAAGGAGAAGGCGACGCTCCGCGCCAAGGACGCGCTGGCCGCCGAGCGCCGCCGCATGCCGTGGATGGCCGTCGAGAAGGATTACACCTTCGAAGGACCCAACGGAAAGGCGAGCCTGCTTGACCTGTTCGAGGGCCGCCGCCAGTTGATCGTCTACCGCGCCTTCTTCGAGCCGGGTGTGTATGGCTGGCCCGATCACGCCTGCCGCGGCTGCTCGCTGGGCGCCGACCAGGTCTCCAACCTCGCCCATCTCAACGCCCGCGACACCACGCTGGCCTATGCCTCGCGCGCGCCGCAGGCTGACATTGCGCGGCTGAAGAAGCGGATGGGCTGGGCAATGCCCTGGTACACAATCACCGACAGCTTCGACAAAGATTTCGGCGTCGACGAATGGCACGGCCACAACGTCTTCATCCGCGACGGGGACCGCATCTTCCGCACCTATCTGATCAACAACCGCGGCGACGAGGCGATGGGCACCGTCTGGAGCTACCTCGACGCCACGCCGCTCGGCCGCCAGGAGGTCTGGGAGGACTCGCCCGAAGGCTATCCGCAGACCCCGACCTACAAATGGTGGAACTGGAGCGACAATTACGACGCCGACACCGCGCCGGACAAGAAATGGGACGAAGTGTCTGCTGCCGGCGAGGCGGCATTCCGCAACAAGGACGCCCAGTAGAGCCTGGCTAGAGCGCCGGCTCCGCGCAAGCGCGGCCGGACGCTCTTCGCAAGGCGGCAGCTTTCCGGGAAGGCCACAGCCTTCCAGGTCCTCGCCACTACGCGACCGAGGTAGCAAGACATGAGCGACATCCACACAGCCGACCACCCTATTCCCGATCAGGACGCGGCCCGCCTCGGCACCGCCGACTGGCTGGGCCTCGCCGCGGCGCCGACCTTTGCCCTGATGGCGCTGCTGGCCGGCATCTTCGGCGGCGATGCGGCGATGCTGTGCATGGGCACGTCCTCGCCGCTCACCGGCATGCCGGCCATGTACCTGCTGATGAGCGCCTTCCATCTGGCGCCCTGGCTGCGCATGATTTCCAACAGGCAGGCGGGCCGGGAGAAAGCAAAGCGCCTAGAGAAAACACCGCAAAAACAGAGCATTGCGCAAGCAGTTTGAATCGCCGATGCAACCCATCAAGGAGAAGGACCATGACACGGACGACCGAGACGCACTGTCCCGACACACGGGAGCCGATCGAGGCGGAGCCGACACGGCGGGGCGACGAGCCGTCGCAACCCGCCAAGGGCTGCCCCTGGTGCACGCCCGAAAAGACCTGACGCTTCGACAACGGAGCCGGCGCGCCGCCCAGGCGGAATGACGCCGGCCGTTCGCCCTGCTCATCGCCGCCAAGCGCGCTGGCTTTTACGTCGCGATGTCGTTGACAGGCAGCAATGGCGCGGGCAGGTCGACCTCGCCGAGCCCGGTCCGCATCTCGATCTCGATGTCGCGGCAGATCTGCGAGATCGGCACATCGTTGGCGTTGCCCTCGAAAGGGTTGGCGCTGCTCTCGCCGACCTGGTCGAGCGACATGTATGCCCAGCCCAGCAGCGTGCTGAACGGGATCGTCAGCCAGATCGCGATCGAGCCCAGCGCCCCGCCGAATTTGCCCATCTCGGCGAAGACCGGCACGACGCCGAACGGCAACAGCGTGCAGAAGATCATGACGAACATGGAACTGACGATGGCGTATTGGCGGGGATAGGGATTGTTCTTGATGCGGTCGCAGCGTGCCTGCTGGTCGTGGAAGTCGCGGATGAGTTTTGTCAGTTCGCCATAGATCTGCGGAGGAATCTTGGCGTCCTTGAACAAGCCATTGACCTGCACCGATTGCATTTCGAGCAAGGCGATCGCCGGGCGGGGCGATTTCAGGACGCCCCCGGTCTGCTCGGCCAGCAACGGCCGCAATTCGTCGGCAATCGAGCCCGTATCCTCCTGGACATGGTAACGCCGCCGGTATTCGATATTGGCGGCCCGCGCCATGGATTCCCATGGCATCGGCCGCCGCAGCGCGAAACGCAGCGCCGTCATCCAGGCGATGTGGCGATAGATGAGTTGCTTCGCCGTCAGGGCGTCGGTGAAGTCCCTGCAGAAATTGGACCACAACCGGCTGCTGGCCGTGATTTGCGCAAAGGCCTGCAGCGCTTCACCGCTGCGGGTAAACACCTGGGAATTCTTGAAGCCCGCAACCAGTGACACCGTGGTGCCGAGCACCAGCACGACAGACCATGGCACCGAGAACCCCGCAAGGCCGGGAAGGCGGTAGGCCGCGACAGCCAGTCCGCTCACCACCACCATGTAGATGACGCTGCGCCGCGACCAGAGCGCGAAATCCATCACCTTGTAGGAACGGCCCACATACATAAGATGCCCCCAAATCGCGGACGTGCCCGCTAGCCGCAGGCCAGTCTCCAGTCGCCCTCACCTAGCCTTGGCGGCGCCGAACCGCAATCCGTCCATCAGCAGCCGGACCAGCCGGCGCGAGCGATCGCGCCAATCCGGGGTGTCGGGCGCCGAATAGATGCCGCCCAGCGCATGCAGCACGTCGGACGCGTCGACATCGCCGCGGATGGTGCCGTCGGCCACCGCCGCCTCGACCAATTGCCGCAACGCCGCCGAGACCCGACCCGACGTGTCGGAATAGAGATTGGCATTCGCCGTCAACAGGATGCGCAGGCTGGTCGCAAGCCCTCGCTTGGTGGCGATATAGTCGACGAAGCGCCGCATCCATTCTTCCAGCGCGACGTCGGACGGATGCTTTGCCGCCAGTTCGCCGGCGGCCGCGCACAGCCCCTCCACCTCGCGGCGGTAGACCACCTCGACCAGATGCTCGCGTGTCGGGAAATGCCGGTAGAGCGTGCCGATGCCGACGCCCGCGCGGCGCGCGATCTCCTCCAGCGAGGCGTCGATCCCGCGCTCGGCGAAGACCGAGGCCGCCACCTCGACCAGCCGGTCGCGGTTGCGCTGCGCGTCGGCGCGCAGCGGCTTGGCCTCTGCGGTCTTCTGGTCGGGGATGGCGGACGGCTCTGCGGCCAATTTTTTCTCCACTGTCGAAATATGGGGCTTGAACCCCATCGGGTCAGCCCCCACGTAATAAACGGAGGCGCCTCCGCTTTAGTGGAGCACCTTTATCATATAATCAGGGGAACCGGTATGTCACGTGCTGAAAGCTTGCAAGCCAAAGCCGATATTCGCTGGAGAGTGGCCGTGACCGCAAAGCTGCCAATCTCACCTCTTGCGAGGAAGATCGCGCTCTCCGCTGCTCCGCCTCCGGCCTTGCCCTTCCCCGCCCCGACACCACTTCATTTCCCTCAGCGTCAAGCAACTGGAGCCAGACGCCCATGACGAACACCACAATCCCCGTCCATCTCGATATCAACGGCCAGCCGCATACGCTGGACCTCGAACCGCGCGTCACGCTGCTCGACGCCTTGCGCGACCGCCTCGGCCTGACAGGCACCAAGAAGGGCTGCGACCACGGCCAGTGCGGCGCCTGCACCGTGCATGTCGACGGCGAGCGCGTGCTGGCTTGCCTGACGCTGGCGGCACAGGCCGAAGGCCGCACCGTCACCACCATAGAGGGGCTTGCACGGGAGGGCGAACTGCATCCCGTGCAGGCTGCCTTCCTCGATCAGGACGCCTTCCAGTGCGGCTATTGCACATCGGGGCAGATCATGTCGGCGGTCGCCTGCATCCGCGAAGGCCATGCCGGCTCCGATGACGAGATCCGCGAATACATGGCCGGCAATCTCTGCCGCTGCGGCGCCTATCCGCACATCGTCGCCGCCGTGCGCCAGGCAGCGCTGGAGGCCGCGTCATGAGGGATTTTTCCTATCTTCGCGCCACATCGGTCGACGCCGCACGCCAGGCGGCCGCCCTGCCCGGCGCCATGCTGCTGGCCGGCGGCACGACACTGATCGACCTCGCCAAATGCGGCGTCGCCGAGCCCGATAGCCTGGTGGACATCACCCATCTCAAGGGGCTCGATACCATCGAGATCGACGAGCGCGGCGCCGTCATCGGCGCGCTCGCCAGGATGAGCCATGTCGCCGACCATGCCGGCATCAAGGGTGGCTTTCCCGCCGTCTCGGAGGCGTTGTGGCAGGCGGCTTCGGCGCAGCTCCGCAACATGGCAACCGTCGGCGGCAATCTGATGCAGCGCACACGCTGCCCCTATTTCCGCGATCCCTCGAATTTTGCCGCCTGCAACAAGCGCGAGCCCGGCAGCGGCTGTTCGGCGATCGGCGGCGTCACCAGGGGCCATGCGGTGCTCGGCACCAGCGAGGCCTGCATCGCCACGTATCCCGGCGACCTCGCCACCGCGCTGGTCGCCTTCGATGCGGTGGTCCATCTCGGCGAACGTCGCGTCTTGGTCGACGACTTTTTCCTGCTGCCCGGCACCACGCCTCAGAAGGAACACGCGATCCAACCGGGCGAGATGATCACCGCCATCGAAATCCCCGGATCCGCCGCCGCCCGCCGCTCGACCTACATGAAGGTCCGCGACCGGCAGTCTTACGAGTTCGCCGCCGCCAGTGCCGCCGTCGGCCTCGAACTTGAGGCCGACGGGCGCACCGTCCGCGACCTGCGCGTCGCGCTCGGCGGCGTTGCCACCAAGCCTTGGCGGGCGCGCGCCGTGGAAGAGGCGCTGAAAGGCAAGGTGCTGGAGCCTGAGGCTGTCCGCGCGGCCAGCCTGCTCGCCGTCGAGGGCGCCGTCGACCATGGCGCCAACTACTACAAGATCGAGCTCGCGCCGCGCGTGGTGGCCAGAGCGATCCTCAAACTGGGAGAAGCGGCATGACCGTTCACATCGCAAGACATGGCGACGCCTCCGACGGCGTGCTGGCACAAGCCGTCGGAGGCCGGCTGTCGCGCGTCGACGGCCCGGCCAAGATCACCGGCGCGGCCAAATATGCCGTCGAACAGCAGCTCGAAGACCTGGCCTATGCCGTACTGGTCGACAGCACGATCGCGTCCGGCAAGGTGCGCGCCATCGATACGGCGCAGGCTGAGGCGGCGCCCGGCGTGCTGCGAGTGCTGACGCCGGACACCATCATCGCCTTGAAAACCGCGTCGGACTGGTTCGGCACGCCCCCGCCCGACAAGCCCTATTGCCCGCTGGCGCGTGACATCACTTTTTCGGGCCAGCATGTCGCCGCCGTGGTCGCGGAAACCTTCGAGCAGGCGGTCGCGGCAGCGGCCCTGGTCAAGGTCGACTATGACGAGACGCCGGCCATCGTCGACCTCAACGATGCCAAAGCCGGCGACGGCATTCCGATCGAGGCCATGACCAAGGAATGGGGCGACGCGCAGGCTGCCTTTGCGTCCGCTCCCGTCCGGATCTGCGCCGCCTACAACACGCCGCGCGAATATCAGGCGCCGATGGAGCCGCACGGCCTGATCGCCCGCTGGGAGGGCGACCGGCTCACTGTCTGGGAGCCGAGCCAGTGGCTCGACGGAATGGCGCGCACCTATGCCGAATGGTTCGATGTGCCGTTCGAGAATGTGCGGCTGGTCTCGCCCTATATTGGCGGCGGCTTCGGCTCCAAGGCGCTGGCGCTCGGCCACGGCGCGGTTGCCGCGAGTGCCGCAAAAATGCTCGGCCGGCCGGTGCGCCTGGTGATGACGCGCCCGCAGACCTTCACCGGTTATGGCGGCCGCGCCGCGACGCGCCAGACGGTGGCGCTCGGCGCCGACGCGGAAGGAAAGATCCAGTCGATCGTGCATCGGGGCGTCAACGAGACGTCGATCGAAGGCATGTGGGTCGAGCCGTTGGCCTCGGTTACCTCGATCATGTACGCGACGCCGAACTTTTCGTCCCGGCAGAACGTCGTGCGGGTAAATTCCGTGGTGCCGGGCGCCATGCGCGCGCCGGGCGAAAACCCTTCGGCCTTCGGCATCGAAAGCGCCATCGACGAGCTCGCCTACGAAGTCGGCATCGACCCGTTGGAGATCCGGCTGCGGAACTATGCCGAGCAGGATCCGGAAGTGAAAAAAGCCTGGTCCACCAGACAGTTGCGCGAGGCTTTTGCCACAGGCGCCGAGCGCTTCGGCTGGGCCAGACGCACACCGGAGCCGCGTTCGATGCGCGACGGCAGCCAGCTGATCGGCTGGGGCGTGGCCGCCGGCACCTACCCGGTGCGGCGCGCCTATGGCGAGGCGATCGTGCGCATCCTGGCCGATGGCTCGATCGAGGTCGAAAGCTCCTCGATCGACATGGGCCAGGGCACCTACACCATCCTGGCGCAGACGGCGGCCGAGACGGTCGGCGTGCCGGCCGACGACGTCGTGGTGAAGCTGGGCGATTCCCGCTTTCCGCGCGCCGGCGTCGCAGGCGGCTCGCGCCTGGCCGGCGTCATGACCGGTGCCGTCTACAAGGCCGCCACCTCGGCGCTCGACCAGCTTGTCGGCCTGGCGATCAGCGACCCGCGCTCGCCCTTCCATGCGCTGCAGGCCAACACGCTGGTCGTCGCCAATGGCCGCATCGCCTCGCCGCGCGGCGACGGCCCCGATATGTCGATCGCCGAGCTCCTCAAAAGCGTCGGCCGCGACCGCATCGAGGCGACAGGCGATACCATGCCGGCCAACTCGAGCGCCGAGGACCGCTACAAGAACTACACCACCATCGCCATGGCGCTGCCGCACACGGAAGGCGACTATTCCCGTCACTCCTGGTGCGCGCATTTCATCGAGGTGCGCGTCGACGAGGATTTCGGCACGGTGCGCGTCTCGCGCGTCGTGTCGGCGCTGGATTCGGGACGGCTCTACAATCCGAAGCTGGCGGAAAGCCAATGGAAGGGCGGCATCATCATGGGGATCGGCCAGGCGTTGCTGGAAGAAGGCATCATCGACCGCCGCCACGGCCGCATCGTCAACAACAACCTCGCCGACTATCTGGTGCCGACCAATGCCGACATCCCGGACATCGAGGTGATTTCGGTCGGCATCCCCGACCCGCACTCCTCGGTACTCGGCGGCAAGGGCGTCGGCGAACTGCCCATCGTCGGTGTGGCGCCTGCGATCGCCAACGCGGTGTTCCACGCCACCGGCAAGCGCGTGCGCGACTTGCCGATCACGCTGGAGAAGTTGATCTGAGGTTTGGAGCTGCCAATCTCCTGCGCAGGGGATTGGCAGCTCGACCGTCTCGCCAATCTCCAGTATCAGCCCCCCCTACCGACATGACCCTCCCCCTCAAGGACGGTCACGCATGGTCGCTCGCCACGCTTTTGCGGCGCAGGCGAACCCGATGCACAACCCTCGTCGGCCACATTAACGGCACGGCAGTTGCCACACATGAACCATTCGTCTTGCCGCCAAACGCCTTGACAACGGCGAATGATTGATCGTGGCCACCATCGCTGCGATCCCAAGCAGGCGCTCAATGACTGCCGAAAGCGGCATACATCAAGTGAGCCAAATCAACATCTTGCGGGGCTTCTGGACAGTTTCGCTTTCCACCCAATCATCAGGCTTTTTGAAATAGCGTCCAACCGCCAATCGGACCGCGCCCGGCCAATTACCGCTCGGGCGTCTGCCGGCCCGTAGCCGAGATATCCGGCGTATAGGTCAGCCCGACATCCTTTCCGCCGCACATGGCGTTGCCCTGCCAGAGCGGCAGCCCGGTCGAAACCGCCACTTCAGGATCGGCCGTGAAGATTTTAGCACCACGGCTGTGAAGCTTCAGCAAGATCGAGCGGTCCATGTCGCTATGAAGCCTCCTCAAGCCGAGCTCGTTGTAGTCATGGCCGGTCGAGCTGGGATTGATGCCGGAGATGACGACAGCCGACGCGCCGCTGTTGAACGCGTAGAGTACGGCGGTGATGCCGTTCGAAAACTTTCCCGCATTGTCCAACTCGCTGTGGCGAGTGCCCATGACCGCTTCGTGCAGGGCCATGCGCTGGTACTTGTTAACCAGCCGGAGCTGGTCGTAGCGATAGTGGAATGCCGCAAGGCCATCGCGCAGGCGCTGCTCGTCCCACTGCCAGCGGAGCACATGCAGAATGCCGGTCTGTTCGCCATTGAGGAGGCGCCGTACGGCCACGGCATTCTGGTTCTTGCCTTCGACCTGGGCGAACTGAAGAAAGGTCGCATCAGGCTTGGCGATGCCCCATTTCTTCGCCACCGACTGTGAACCGTTGACGGTGAGAACCGAAAAGCTCTCGTCGAATCCCTTGGGCCGGTTCGATCCAGGGGCGGAACCGACGACGAGCACCGGGCCCACGAACTGCATTGGATGACACAGGGGCTGAGGGCGGGAAAATCTGTAGACGAGTGCTTCCTTGATCGTTCGTCTGATCGTGGAATAGCTCATCGACTCGCCAATCCCGTTGAAAATCCATGAAGCGTAGAAACCACGCTGCATCACCCTTTGCGTATGGCTTCCAATTCCCCGGAAGTCAAAAAGAAAGGCGTTCCGGCGGCCGAGAGAAATTGTAATCCGATCAGCCTGAAATCAGGAGCGGGCCAAGCGGCTTGTGCCGGGGAGATGGCGGCAAAGATCAAATTCCTGATCGATCTTGGGATGACGCAGCACGACATCGCTGCTCATTTTAAGATCAAAGACACGAGCCTCAACCCCGAGGACACCCACATCACCGATTCCCAAAAGTTGGCAAGCCTCATTGTCATCGTCATGCCCACCGTCACATGGGCCTACCGATGCGCCACCCACACGATGGGCATGAAGGCCATGCCCCGCAAAAGCCACGGCCGCCGCGAAAAATCCTGGTTCCGCATGAGCTTCGACGCGCTTAATGCGCTGCCAGGGGCGTGCCTATGTCCGAGACGAGCTTCACGAGATCGGCTTGGCGTCTCGTCCCGGTTTTGGCGAAGATTCGATTGAGGTGTGTCTTCAAGGTGTTTTCGCCGATGCCGAGCGACAAAGCGCTCTTCGACGCCGACAATCCGCTGCCGATCCGCAGCAGGACCCGCGCCTCCGCGGGCGTAAGGTCGAACAGCGTGGTCAGGACGGCCTCCGGCAGAGGAGAAGCCGACGTCGTGGTCGATATGAAGACAGCCGCGCATGCCGGCCGGAAAGCCGCGCGCGCGGTTCCTTCGGTCAGCGGCAGCACATAGGCGACGGCGGGTGGGCGGCCCGAGGCCGAGATCGGCAGTCCTATGCCGCGGGCGCCAAGCGAAGCATCCGCGCTCGCCGCACTGGCGATCGCTTCGAGCAGGGCTCGGGCCACCGCCGGATTCTGCGCCTGAAGCAGGCCATTCCTGGAAAGAATCGGACCTTGCGCCGACAACATCCGTTCGGCAGCGCCATTGGCATGGAGGATTGCTCCGTTGGCGCCGGCAAGCACGACAGGCACTGCGAGATTGTCGAGCGCCTGGCGGTAAAGGCTGGCGGTAACGCGAGCCTGGTCGAGCAGGTCTCCGATCAGGGAAGCACGGCGCAGATGCGGCGAGAGCAACGCCAGGAAATGTTGGTCTTCGGCGGATATGGTCCCCCTGTCGGCCCATGTGGTGCAACCCATGAGCCCGATCCGGTCCGATGTGTGGACGAATTTGGTGATGCAGGCTTCGCGCAATCCCTGTGGCTTGGCCCAATTCTGAAAAAATGCCGTCTGTCCGAGTTCGGCTTCGCTCATCAACGACAGCGTCGCGACGGGCGTGTCGACATCGCCGACGACCGCCGTCTTCAGACCTGGAATTGCGTCAAAGTCATAATCCTGGAGCACGCGCATTTGCACGGGATCCCAAGGCGATTGAGCGGCGAAGCGGCCATGATTGTCGGCGGTGCTGGCAAGCGCGATGGTTGTATAGGCCGCATCCATGGCGGTCGTGATCCGGGTCATGACGCCGGCCCAGCCTTCCGGGTTCAAAACGCAATCGTAAATATCGCCGATAATGGAACCAAGAACTTCGCTGCTCAGCCTCTCCACCACGCCTCCAGACACACTGCGATCTCGCCTCGGAGAATTTTGCGGCGTCATACTTTTGGATGACGCCACTCCTGGCTGATCTCGATTAAGATTCAACTCGATTGCTTGATGCCAGCCGCCACTGTTGCCGGTTATTCTGCCGATGGAAAGTATGGCGATCGGTATTTTTTAAGCGCGGATACTTTATCGAGGTTTTCCATTGTCGCGAAAGACGGTGTTTTCATCGGCTCGGTTGCCACCGCATCTTAACGAACGCGAGCGATTTTCCCTGTGGCAGGACATCCACGTCGCGGAAATATGGTCGGTGGAGTACGGCATATCGGAAAACCTGCCCTTCGAGGCCTCAATCGAAGCCACGGCTGTCGGTTCACTGGTTCTCGGACAGATGTCCGGAACGATCAAGCAGGCGACAAGGAAGGCGAGCAACATCGCCGAGGACGACAATGATGGCTATTTGCTGCTGATCAACAACGCCGACACCCTCTTGTCCGGCGCACAGGTCGGCCGCGAATATGCTGTCGGTCGGGGAGAAGCCGTCCTCGTCACGGCTTCGGAAGCGCTGAAAATGACCGGTGCCGACCGCAATATCTGGACCAATGTGGTCGTCCCCCGCGCGGTCCTCATGCGTGCCTTCCCGCAAATCGACGACAGGCTGGGGTTGAAGATCGGCGCCGACAACGAAGCCCTCGATCTTCTCAAGCGCTATTGCCAGCTTCTTGAAAGCGGCAGCCCGCTCGCCTCGGCCGATCTCATAGCCCATGCGACGGATACGATCGTGGACCTGATCGGCCTTGTGACCGGGGCGAAAGGTCGGGCTGCCGAATTGGCCGGCCTTCGCGGCCTGCGTGCCGCCAGGCTGGAGGCGATCCTGGCAAGCATCGCCGAGGATTTCGCCGACCCCGGAATTTCCGCTCAAGGTGTCGCGCAACAGCTCGGCCTGTCGGCGCGCTACGTCCACGATCTCCTTCAGGAAACGGGAGTGAGCTTCTCCGAGCGCGTTCTCGAGCTGCGGTTGCAGAGCGCCCACAGGATGCTCTCGCTGGGACACAGCGACATGCGGGTCAGCGATATCGCGATGACGAGCGGGTTCAGCGATGTATCGTATTTCAATCGCTGCTTCCGTCGCCGTTTCGGCTACACTCCGACGAGCGCCAGATAAGTTGCGGCATTTTCTGTGGCCGGCCGGCGGGAGTTCGATTCTCTCTTTGAGCGGCCGGTGGAGCGGCGCCTGCGCGATGATGGCGCAGAACTGCCACAGTGCGCGCAAAAGGCACGGCTTTTCACTCCAGTCCAATCCCAGTGCGGCCCTGCCCAAGACAAGCCCGGGCTCCAATGACATGTCAGCCTCAGGGTGAAACGACTGTCATGTCAGGGGTTTGGATGCCGCAGAATGGTTTTGGTGGCCGCAAGGCTAACGCGTGGAAATATCTGGCGCTGACGTCGACGGCGCTGGTCGGGCTCGGCCAGCCGATGGCAGCGACGGCGGCCGAGATCTGGACCGGTGCGGCCTCCACGGATTGGTTTACCGCCGGAAACTGGAACCCCGCCGCCGTTCCGACGTCGGGCGATGACGTTTATCTCGATGCGACGTTCCCGAATCCGGCCGTCGTCGATGCGGCGAATGCAGCGGCGCACACTCTGTTTGTCGGCACTATCGCAAGCTACACAGGCTCGCTGAGGATTACGAATGGCGGCATACTTGCCGGGACCGCCGGCTATCTCGGCTACGCTTCGGACGCAAGCGGCGAGGTAAGCGTGGTTGGAGCAGGCTCCGCCTGGAACAACAGTTCGGACCTTTTCCTTGCCTTGGGCACCAACAGCAGCGGCACTTTGACGATCTCGAACGGCGGCGTCGTGAGCGACACCGTGGGTCATGTGGGCTACGGCAAGGGCACCGGAACCGTGACCGTAAACGGGCCCGGTTCGACATGGACCAACAGTGGCGATCTCTATATTGCTGAGTTCGGCGACGGCACGCTGGACATCACCAATGGCGGCGCAGTCAACAATGCCATGGGCACCATAGGTTGGCATGCGGGCTCCAACGGTACGGTCACGCTCGACGGCGTGGGCTCGACCTGGACAAACGCTTCCCACCTGTTCATCGGCGATCAGGGCACCGGTACGCTGACGGTTTCGAGTGGCGGCAAAGTCAGCAACCTGAGCGGCATTTTGGGCAATCTGGCGGGCTCCACCGGCACGGCAACCATCGATGGTGCTGGCTCCACCTGGGCCAACGCCGCGCTCGCGGTCGGCAACGCGGGTTTCGGCACGCTGACGATAACGAATGGCGGCAAAGTCACCAGTTCAGTGGGATATGCGGGCTATGCCGCGGGCTCCACCGGCATGGTGGCGGTCGACGGTACCGGATCGTCCTGGACAAACACTTCCGACCTGTTCATCGGCGACCAAGGCCAGGGTGCGCTGACGGTCTTGGGCGGCGGCACGGTCAGCAGCGCGATCGGCACGATCGGCGCGCTGACGGGCTCTGTCGGCTTCGCGACGGTCACCGGTTCCGGCTCGACCTGGACCAACAGCTCGGATCTATTCGTTGGCGATAGCGGCAGCGGCACGCTCTTGGTTGGAAGCGGCGGCGTGGTCAGCAACGCCTCGGGGAATATCGGCGCGAAGGCAGGTTCGACCGGTTTCGCGTTCGTCGACGGCGCCGGCTCGACCTGGAACAACAGCTCCAACCTGGCTGTGGGCGATTTCGGCACCGGCACTCTGGCGATCTCCAGCGGCGGGGTCGTCAAGAACAGCGCGGCGGTCATTGGCGCGAAGGCAGGTTCGACCGGCAGCGTGTTCGTCGAAAATGCCGGCTCGACCTGGACCAACAGCTCCAACCTGACTGTGGGCGATTTCGGCACCGGCACTCTGGCAATCGCCAATGGCGGCGTCGTCAGCAATGCCTGGGCCTATGTTGGCAACTCTGCGGGCTCGACCGGCGCCGTGTCCGTCGATGGAACGGGCGCGGCCTGGAACAGCAGCGGAAACCTGTATCTCGGCGGGCTCGGCACGGGCACGCTGTCGATCTCGAGCGGCGGCGCAGTCAGCAGCGATGCGGGCTTTGTCGGCTACGGTGCCGCCTCGATCGGCACGGTAGCGGTCGACGGCGCAGGCTCGATTTGGACAAACAGTTCGGACCTGATCGTTGGCGATCAGGGCACAGGTATGCTGACGGTTTCGAACAAGGGCACGGTCAGCAATCAGAACGGCATTTTGGCCAACGTTGCGGGCTCCACCGGCACGGCGACGGTCGACGGTGCAGGCTCGAGCTGGGCCAGCGTAGCCCTTATCGTCGGCTTCGCCGGCACCGGCGAACTGAACATCCTCAACGGCGGCGCGGTCAGCAGTGACCTGGGCTTCGTCGGTCTCGATTCAGGTTCCGCCGGCACGGTGACGGTTGACGGCGCGGGATCGACCTGGACAAACAGTTCCAACCTGTTCGTCGGCGATCAGGGCACCGGCACGCTGAATATCTCGAACGGCGGCAAGGTCAGCGATACCACAGGCTATGTGGGCACATTGTCGGGCTCGATCGGCACGGTAACGGTCGATGGTGCGGGTTCGGCCTGGAACAACAGCTCGGACCTGTTCGTAGGCGGTTTCAGCACGGGTACTCTGACGATCTCGAACAGCGGCACGGTCAGCGATGGCTGGGGCTATATCGGCTTTGTTGCCGGTTCGACCGGCACGGCTGCGGTTGACGGCGCGGGATCGAAGTGGACGAACAGCGGGAATCTCTATGTCGGGGGCTATGGCACGGGCACGGTGACGGTTTCGAACGGCGGCGTGGTCAGCAATGGCTTGGGCTTGGTTGGCTACGCCGCAGGTTCGGTAGGCACGGTAGCGGTCGACGGTGCCGGCTCGATTTGGGCAAACAGTTCGGACCTGACCGTCGGCGAAGACGGCACCGGCACGCTGGCGATCTCAAACGGAGGTACCGTCACCAGCGCTGCTGGCTATCTGGGCTTTGACGCCGGGGCGGTGGGCACGGCAATAGTCAGCGGCACAGGCTCGACATGGGCCAGCAGCGGAGATCTCGGTGTCGGCGTTAGTGCAACAGGCACGCTGACGATTGCCAATGGCGGCGCGGTGTCGAGCGGCGGCGTGGTCAACATCGCCGCCATGGCGGGTTCCGTCGGCACGCTCAACATCGGTGCGGCGCGTGGATCGCCAGCGGTCGCCGCGGGCACGCTCAATGCGGCTAGCGTCCAGTTCGGACCGGGCGCGGGTGCGATCAACTTCAACCACACCGATACGAACTACACCTTCGCGTCGGCGATCGGTGGCGCAGGCACGATCAACCAGATCGCCGGCGCGACGAACCTTACCGCCGATTCGAGCGGCTTCACCGGCGCCACCAATGTGGATGGCGGACGGCTGGCCGTAAATGGTTCGCTGGCCAACTCGCTGGTGACGATCTTCGGCGGCATTTTGGGCGGCAACGGCACGGTGGGCGGTGTCATGGCGCGGTCGGGCGGCATCATCGCACCCGGCAATTCGATCGGCACGCTCAACGTCGCGGGCAATCTCGACCAGGCGGCGGGCTCGATCTACCAGGTCGAGCTGACCTCGACCGGCCAGGCCGATCTCATCCACGCGACGGGCACGGCGACCATCGCCGCCGGCGCGATCCTCGACGTGATCAAGACCGACGCAGCACCTTACGTGGCGGGCACGCATTACACCGTGCTGCAGGCAGATATGGGCGTCACCGGCACCTACACGATCAGCGGCCTAGGCCCGTTCACCGGCCTTTCCGCAAGTTACGACCCGACGCATGTCTATCTCGACGCGACGCAGGCAAAATCCTTCGCCGAGGTCGGCCTGACGCCAAACCAGATCGCCATCGGCGGTGGTGCCGAAAGTCTTGGCAGCGGCAATCCGCTGTTCGATGCCATATTTGCTTTGCCGAGCGAAGAAGCCGCCCAGGACGCCTTCGACCAGCTTTCCGGGGAAATCCATGCCTCGGCCAAGGGCATGCTGCTTGAAGACAGCCGCTTCGTCCGCGACGCGGCCAGCAATCGCATCGCTGCCGCCTTTGGCGATGGCGGGGCGGCGGCGCTGCCGGTGATGGCCTATGGCGAGGGTGGAGCGGAAATGGTGGCGGCCGATACCGACCGCTTCGCCGTCTGGGGCCAGGTGTTCGGTTCGTGGAGCAACACCGACAGCGACGGCAATGCCGCCGCCTTCGATCGCTCGACCGACGGTTTGCTGGCCGGCGCCGATACTTTGGTCGGCGGCTGGCGTGTCGGCCTCATCGGCGGTTACGGCCATTCCTCTTTCGATGCCGACGACCGCGATTCATCAGGCAAGGGTGACAGCTATCATCTCGGCCTCTATGGCGGCACCAACTGGGGTGCCATCGCCTTCCGCAGCGGCGCGGCCTATAGCTGGAGCAGTATCTCGACCAAGCGCTCGGTTGCTTTCAACGGCTTTGCCGATCAACTATCAGCCGACTACGATGCCGGCACCGCGCAAGTGTTCGGCGAACTCGCTTACAAGGCTGATGCCGGTCGCTTCCATTTCGAGCCCTTCGCCAACCTCGCCTATGTCAGCGTGCACACCGATGGCTTCACCGAAACGGGTGGTGCCGGGGCGTTGACCAGCGCCAGCACAAACACCGACGCCAGCTTCACCACGCTCGGCCTTCGCGGCGCGACCGACTTCGCGCTTGGCGGCATCGATGCCACCGCCCGCGGCATGCTCGGCTGGCGTCACGCCTTCGGCGATGTCACGCCGACCTCCGCCTTCGCCTTCGCCGGCGGCGATCAATTCACCATCGCCGGCGTGCCGATCGCCAGGGATACCGCGGTGATCGAGGCCGGGTTCGATATGCACCTCGCCGCCAACGCGACGCTTGGCCTGTCTTATACCGGCCAGTTCGGCAGTGGCACGGTCGACCAGGGCGCGAAGGTCGATCTGGGCGTGAAGTTCTAAACGACGGTGGCGAAACCGGCTTTGCAGCACGAACCTGTACGTTGACCAGCCCCTACTCCGGCGATGGCACGGGCGGCTTCGACGTCAGTGCGGTGCCGGCGGCCGCGACGATGACGGCGGCGATGCCGGCCAGTTGCGGCGCGGTCAGGCTCTCGTGCAGGAACAGGAAGCCGGCCAGCGCGCCGAGCCCTGGTTCCAGGCAGGTCAGCGTGCCATAGACGCGGGCCGGCATCCGGGTCAACGCCACCATCTCCAGAAAGAACGGCAGCGCGCTCGAGAACAGGCCTACGAGCAAGGCACTGACCAGGATCGACGGCGCGAGCAGGCCCGTTCCCGCCTGCGCCACGCCGAAAGGCAGCACCAGCACGGCGGCTATCGCCATGCCGTAGGCGGTGGTGCGGGTGCCGAGCTCCGCGCCCGCCTTCTGCGCCAGCACGATGTAGAGCGCCCAGAAACCGCCGGCCGCCAGGGCCAGCATCACCCCGGTCGGATCGAGCGGCTGGAGCGAACGGATGAAGGGTGACAACAGCACGATGCCGGCCACCGCCAGTGCGATCCAGGCAAAGTCGCCAGCGCGCCGCGAGGTCAGCGTCGCCACCAGCAGCGGTCCTGAAAACTCCAGCGCCACCGCGACGCCGAGCGGTATAGTGGCGAGCGCAGCGTAGAACAGGAGGTTTAGCGCGCACAGCGTTACCCCATAGGCGACCAGCCACGGCATGGTGGCGCGCGAAGGCCGCATTTGCCAGGGCCGCAGCACGGCGATCAGCATCAGCGCGCCGACGACCAGCCTCAGCGTCGTCGTGCCCTGCGCGCCGATCACCGGAAACAGCGTCTTGGCGAAGGTGGCGCCGATCTGGATCGACACCATGGCGCCCAGCAGCGCCATCACGGGCAAAGGCGCCGCTTCACGACTGGCAACCGGCGTCGATGTCACTTGATCCCGTCCTCCATGCGCCATCAGGCAAACGCTGCGTCATGGGAGATAGGGCGAACCGGCCCGCTCGTCGTGAGGCAGGGCCGGCATCTCGATGGGGCAAGAAAGGCCACGCACGAGCCGGCCGCTCTCAGACGCGGCCGTTGCGCGCGTTCGGCAGTCTCGTGATCGCTGTCAGGACCAACAGTGCGATGCCGCCCAGAAACGCCATTGCCCCCAGCGACCAGGCAATGCCGACATGGACGATGGCAAAGGCGAGCGCAAACGGCGCGACGGCCGAAACGAGCAGCCGGGCCGATGTGACGCGCCCCTGCAACCGGCCATAGTCCGCACTGCCGAACAATGTCAGCGGCAGGGCGCCGGTGACGATGCTGAAAAGCCCATTGCCCATGCCGAAGACGACGGCGAACACCATCGCGCCCGCGACGGACGGCGCCGTGCAGTCCAGCACGACGACGCCGCTCGTCATCAGGCCGGCCGAGATGATGGCGAGCGTCAACGGCGACAGGTTGATGCCGAAGACCATGTTGATGAAGCGGCTCAACACTTGCGACGGCCCGAACAGCGTTCCGACGATGGCGGCGGTCGCCCCCAGGCCCAGCCCGGAAAGCAGCGGCACCATATGCACCAGGACTGCGGCGCCAATCAGGTTCTGCAGCGAGAAGGCAATGACCATCAGCGCGAAGCCGAGCGGCCGCGCCGAAGCGGGAAGCGATCCCTGGACATGCCGTGGCGGCTCGGTCGCCATGCGCCTGCTCCTGGCCAGCCCGTGCGAGAGCCAGGCGTGCAGCGGCAGGCAGACAAGCAGGTTCAGCCCCGCGAAGACGAGATAGACACTTCGCCATGACATCTGCGCGTGCAGGGCCGAGGTGATCGGCCAGAACACGGTCGATGCGAAGCCGGCAATGAGAGTGAGATAGGTGATGCTACGTTGCGCCGCGCACGGTCTTATCTGCACAAGCAGCGCGAAAGCGGCGCCGTACTGGACCAGGTTCGATGCCACTTCCAGCACGATCAGTGCCGCCACGAAGGCCCCGGCCGCCGGCGCGTAGGCACAGGCGGCGAGCGCAGCCGCGGCAAGGATCGAGCCGGCGGTCATGATCTTGCCGGCGCCGAAGCGGTCGATCCAGTTTCCGAGCCAGGGCGCCGTCAGGCCGCCAACCAGCAGAGCCGCCGAGAGCGCGCCGAAGATCCATTCGGTCGGCCAGTCCAGATCCCTGGCCATATCGGCGGCGAGAATGCTGAAACTGTAGTACAGTGTGCCGTAGCCGATGATCTGGGTGACGCCGAGGGCGGCAATGGCGGCCAGCGGCGAGCGCTCCGGGACTTCGAGATCGGCAAGGCTTCGATCACTTGATGCCACGGTCATGGATCACCACCTAGCCGTCTTCCTTGGTGAAGCGGGCCACCGGATGGTCGAGCAGATCGAGCACGAGTTCGGACGGACGGCACAGCCGCGTCCCCTTGGGCGTCTCGACGATCGGCCGGTTGATCAGGATCGGATGCCTCAGCATGGCGTCTATCAGCTGTTCATCGGTCCATTTGGCATCACCCAGGCCGAGCTCGGCATAGGGCGTACCCTTTTCGCGCAGCAGGGCGCGCGCGGGAATTCCCATGGCGGCGATCAGCTGGCGCAAGCGGTCCCGGCTGGGCGGATGTTCCAGATACTCGATGATGTCAGGCTTCTCGCCGCTCGCCTGGATCATGGCTAGCGTGTTGCGCGAGGTGCCGCAGTCGGGATTGTGGTAGATCGTGACGGTCATGGCTTGGTCTCGACGGCAAGAAGTTGGATTTCGGACCGCCACTTCGGCAGCGGGATGATCGCCCAGGCTGTCGGCGCGACGATCACTGAACCGATCCCTTCACATCGGTGGGGCAGCAGCCTGCGGCCAACGCCGAAGCGCGGATCTCCAGCCGGCCGGCGCAGCAATCCTCCATCAGGAAACGGATGAGGCCGCTCAATGCGTCATATTGCGCGCTGTAGACCATGGAGCGCGAATCGCGCCGCACGCTGATCAGCCCTGCCCGCTCAAGCTCCTTCAGGTGGAAGCTCACATTCGAGGCCGAGACCTCGACTTTTTCGGCGATGGCGCCGGCGGCAATCCCGTCCGGACCGGCAATCACCAGATGCCGCAGGATGCGCAGGCGCGTTTCTTGCGAAAGGGCCGCAAAGGCGGAAAGGGCTTGACGTTCATTCATATTTCAACAATCCTAA
This sequence comes from Mesorhizobium sp. BR1-1-2, assembly GCF_020165435.1. Taxonomy (NCBI): domain Bacteria; kingdom Pseudomonadati; phylum Pseudomonadota; class Alphaproteobacteria; order Hyphomicrobiales; family Phyllobacteriaceae; genus Mesorhizobium; species Mesorhizobium sp. BR1-1-2. The sequence goes on along the minus strand of NZ_JAIUID010000001.1, from coordinate 530,024 downwards.
AAATGTTGAAACAAGGATTATCCCACATGCTCGTTTCTGACAATCGGGAATTTGAACCCGCTGACGTCGTTGATCCCGGCGACATCACCATCGCTGGCTTGCTGGAGTTTCTGGCGGGCTACGAGGACCGGCGGCTGGTGTTCTTCTACGACGGCCGGCCGGTGCGGCCTGGCTATCACGTCACCGAAGTGAAGGCAGGCCAGTTCGCTGCGCTGGACTGCGGTGCAAACCCGGAATCCTGGGCCGAGATCTTCGTGCAACTCTGGGACGTCGAGGAGGACCGCACCCATATGCCGGCCGGGAAATTCTCGGCGATCATCCGCAAGGTGACGGAGCATGTCGGCCTCGACCATTCCGCCAAGCTCACTTTCGAAGTCAGCGACGGCGTGCGCCCGATGCAGCTCTACCGCGCCGCGCTCCCCCGGCTCGCCGGTGATGCGGTGCATGTCGAGCTTTCGCCGCGGCCGGCAAGCTGCAAGCCACGTGACCGCTGGCTGGAGGAAGAGAGGAAAGCCAAGGCCTGTTGCGGACCTTCGGCCGGACCGCAACCTTGCTGCGGCTAAAGCAATTCCAGGAAAAACGTGCACGGTTTTCCCGGGAAAAGCGCGTAGCGCTTTCCCTTGGGAATTGCGTCAAATCAAAGAGTTAGAGCGGTTCGCCGTTTCCGTGAAACGGTGAACCGCTTCAACCTTTCGCAGCCAAGCACATCGCTTGGCGCCATCCTGACGGCCAAGACGGCCTTCCGCTCTTTCAGTTCAGCGATTTGCCCCCCAGCGCGGCGCCGGGTGGCGCTGCTCGAGTTCCTCCGCTGCGGTGGCGTTCGAGGCCGAGTGATCGCGTTGAGGCTTTTGGCCGGCAGCCCGCATCGTGAAAGGCAGCGAGCGCGGAACGCCGCCAGCAGCGGAACCTGAGGCCATGCCGGGGGAAATGAGCTACGGCGTGGCGCGGAGATTCCTGCGGATGCGCCGCCTGCCCGTTCCACGGGCCTTCTCCGCCACCACGGCGGCGATGTCGACCACGTCGGCCTCGCGCGATCTGCCGTTGGTGGCCTTGTGGAGCCGCTCGTAAGGCAGCAATTCCTTGATCCGCGCATTGAGCGACAGGATTTCAGCTTTGAGGTCCTCGCATTCCTGCCTCTGGACATCCAGCTGTATCTGTTCCGATGCTTGTTGCAGCGCAAGCTGCGAAAGATTGGCGTTCGCTTTCGAAAGGCTCGTCTTGTCGTTTTCGTTCTCGTCGGTGAGCGAGGACAACTTCTGATCGGCGATTTTCTTTTCAGCCAGGGTGTCGTTCAAGTCTGTCTTGAGCTTGGCGATCTCGGCTGCGGCCTCGCTGTTCTCGTGCGAGGCCCGCTCCAGCCGTGATTGCAGGTCCTGGATCTCGGAACGCAATCCGCGCATTTCCGTCTGGCTGCGCGCGAGTTCAGCTTGCCTGTCGCCTTCCATCATGCTGGCCGCTTCGGTCATTTCCGATAGCTTTGCCTGGGCAGTCTCGAGTGATTTCTGGAGCCTTATCTCCTCCTTTTCGCTCTTGCCGAGCGCGGCCAGCAGTTCGGTAAGCCGCGCTGCTTCGCTGGCATGGATCGTCGAGAGCTCGTCGAGCCTGTGGCGCGTCTGGGTTTCCCGCTTCAGCGCCTTGTCGAGCTCGATCGACAGGCTGACATGTTTTTCCCGCAGCATCTTGCTCTCGCGCAGGCGCCTGTTGGCCTCGACCGCCCTGGCCGTCAGCCGCTTGGCGATGTCGCCGAACTCCGCGTCGCGTTTTGCGCTCGCATTGGCTGTCTCGGCAAGTTCCAGCCTGGCCGCTGCGAGCGCTGCGCGAAGCGCCTCCCTGTCCTGCACCAGGCTTGTCTCGCGCTGTTGCAGCAATTCGCAGGCGCTTTCACGCTCGCGCAGCTTTCTTCCCGTGTCGTGCAGCTTTTCCGACAGCGTTCTTTGTTCCGCGATCAGGTCGCCGTTTGCGAGCTCCAACTCGTTGGCGCGAAGAATGTCGGTGTGGAGGATGTTGAGGAATTCGCGCGTCAAATGGTGCGAGGTCGCGATCTCCGACAGTTTGCCGTTGATCTCATCGAGATAATCCCTGGCGTCATGGAACATCCCTTCGAAGGCACTCAATGCCGCCATCCGGGTCTGGGTATGGGGCGTCAGTCGTGGCGCGGTTTCGGAGGCGTCGGCGTTGCCCGCGCCGTCCGGATTATCCGCACCATCCGCCTCTGCCGCATTGGCTTCGGGTGCCGAGGCCTCGGCTCCTGGCGCGGAATCCGGGACATAGCCGCTGTCTGGCGGCGCGTCATATTCGGTATCGAGGCTGGCATCCAGAGCGTCCGCAAGATCGGCCTGCAGCTCCTGGAGTGCATCATCTACGTCTTCGGCACGCTTGATCAGACCCTTGAAATTCATAACGAATGCCCTTTACGCATACCCCATTCAGTACTTAATAATTGGCTAATATGTATGCTTACATCCACTGATTGCGCAGGGGAAGCCCCCCATTAGGGGGAGCGTAAAGTTGAACATTTGGGGTTGGGATGCGGCGGGCGACCAGTGCCGAGGCCGTCTTTTTGCAGAATTGACGCACCCAATCTCTGGGTGAAATCTGAATGCGGAAAATCCTGGGCTCCTACTTCCCCTCGTGGAAGGTAGGACCGAGGGCGCTGGCGCTGGAGGATGCTCGTCCTGGAGCGCCGCGCCAACTCCGCCCGCTGCTTGCAGCGACCCTCCCCACAAGGGGGGGTAAAAGTCAGCCCGCCATGGCCAGCGGCACGGCGCTTTTGTTGGGGATCTGGATGTCGATTTCCAGCGTCGACATGGTCTCGCCGCGGTCCATCGAGATTTGCAGATAGTCCTGGTCGATCTGCACGTGCTTGGCGATGACGGCCATGATCTCCTCGCGCAGCACCGAGACGAGGTCGGGCTGGCCACGGCTGCGGCGTTCGTAGGCGAGCAGCACCTGCAGCCGCTCACGCGCCACGGGCGCGCTGGAGCGCCGCTTGAAGAGGTCGAGAATGTTCATGCCGCCCTCCTTCCGAGCAGCCTGTCGAGGAAGCCCTTGCGCTCGAAGGGAACCACGACCGGCAGGTCTTCGCCTTCCAGCCGCCGCGCCGCTTCGATATAGGCCTTGGCGGCGGCGTTCAGCGGATCGCTCAGCGTCACCGGCGAACCGAGATTGGAGGCCCTGAGCACATCCTGGCTCTCCGGGATGATGCCGAGCAGCGGCACCGACAGGATTTCCAGCACGTCGTCGATTGACAGCATCTCGCCGCGAGCCGCGCGGCCGGCATCGTAACGCGTCACCAGCACGTGCTTGGCGATTTGCTCGCCCTGCTCGGCGCGCATGGTGCGGGCGTCGAGCAGGCCGATAATGCGGTCGGAATCGCGCACCGACGACACTTCCGGATTGGTGACGATGACTGCCTCGTCGGCGAAGCGCATGGCGAGCTGCGCGCCGCGTTCGATGCCGGCCGGACTGTCGCAGAACACATAGTCGAACACCGAGCGTAGCTTCTCGATCACCTCGCCGACGCCTTCTTCGGTCAGCGCGTCCTTGTCGCGCGTCTGCGAGGCCGGCAGCAGGAACAGCGTGTCGACGCGCTTGTCGCGGATCAGCGCCTGCGACAGCTTGGCCGTGCCCTGGATGACATTGACGAGGTCGAACACCACGCGCCGCTCGGCGCCCATGATCAGGTCGAGATTGCGCAGACCGACGTCGAAATCGACCAGCGCCACTTTCTTGCCGGTCCTGGCGACCGCGGCCCCCAATGCGGCCGTCGAGGTCGTCTTGCCGACACCTCCCTTGCCTGAGGTGACCACCACTACCTTGCCCATGAAAAAAGCCTCCGTCGCCTGATGTTGTCGTTTGTTATTGCTCCGTGCGTCGCACGGCTATTGTTGGAACCTGCCATCATCCCACGCGAAACCGGTCCCAACCTTGCGGGGCTAGGCGGCGTCCTGTCCGCGGTGGGACAAGATGAGAACTGGTTCGGCGTTTTCATCCCGGCGCCCTAGTTCAGCGGCACGACGCGCAGCACGCCGTCTTCGAGGAAGGCCTGCACCGGCTTGCCGCGCGAGGCGCCTTCCATGTCCTCCGCCGTGGTGTACCAGCCGTCGATGGCGAGCAGTTCGGCCTCGTTCCTGCGGCAGAAGATGCGCGCCGAAATATTGCCTTCCGAGCCCGCAATGGCGCGGCCGCGCAGCGTGCCGTAGACATGGATCGAGCCCGCCGCGATGATCTCGGAACCGGAAGCGACCGATCCAAGCACGATGACATCCCCATGCGGATGAGAGATCGATTGACCCGAACGGAGGGGCGACTTGACCATGAGCGTTCCGGCCGGCACCGGCTCCGCCGCACCGGCTTCCTGTTCTGTCTTGACCGGCTTGGCCGCCTTGACCTTTCCAGCCTCGGCCTTGCCCTCGTCGGGCTTGCCCGTTTCCTTGCCGCGTTCCGAAGACTCCGCTTCCGTTTTGCGGGCCTCTTCCGCCACGCCTGCCTTGCCGTTGCGGCCGGGCTGCGCCAGCAGGCCATCTGAAGTGGCCTCCTTGGCGCCGGTCAGCAGCGGCGGCAGCTCGGGCCCGAGCGAGGCCCCTTCGAGCTCGATGGCATAGACCCGGATGCCACGCGCGCCGAGCGAGGCGACCAGCGCCGCGATCTCGTCGGACCCGGGCTTCAGCGCATTGAGATCCAGCACCACCGGCCGACCGGAGAAATAACCCGGCGAATTGCCGATCCAATGATCCAGCCCCTCCAGCCAAGCACCGATGGGCGCCTCCGGCGTCAGCGTGAAAGCGACGAACGAACGGGCGCGAAAGCGGATGGATTTGGTCTCCAGGGGAGCGGCAAAGGTCACGGCTGGCGAATCCTTACTCAATGGTTAAAGGGTGCCGGCCGAATGGTTAACAAATGGTTAATAAAGACGGCTGGCACCTTGGAAGCCGCCAGAAATTGGAGGGTCGGCTAACCGCCGGTTGCGGATGCCGGCTGACAACACGCGGAATGTGCTGATAGCGCCGCATCAGCAAGCGGATTACCGCCGTTCAATCGACAAGCTAGATCTCAAAATGCACCAAGGCCGGCAACAGCGGGGGCCACCGCCAGCGACGACCTATCCCCTCCCGAAAGGCACGCGCGCAGGTTGACAATCCTTGGGTTGATGCAACATCCTGCCGACCTTTGACCGGGAGGTAGTATGACTGTTTCGATCAATCGTCGCGTCTTTTCCGTCTGCGCGGGTACTTTGGCGCTGGCCGCGGCAGGGTTTTCGCCGGCGCGCGCGCAGCAGGCTTTTTTCCGTATCGGCACCGGCGGCACGTCCGGCACCTACTATCCGGTGGGCGGGCTGATCGCCAACGCGATCTCGGCGACGGGGCCGGCCGGCGTCGAGGGCCTGGTTGCCAGCGCCACGTCCTCCAACGGTTCGGTGGCCAACATCAGCGCCATCCAGTCGGGCGCTTCCGAATCGGGCTTCACGCAATCCGACGTCGCCTACTGGGCGCATTCGGGCACCGGCCTCTACGAGGGCAAGCCCAAGGTAGAGGATCTGCGCCTCATTGCGACGCTCTATCCCGAAACCATCCATCTGGTCGCGCGCGCTGACGCCGGCATCAAGACGGTGGCGGATCTGAAGGGCAAGCGCGTCTCCCTCGACGAGCCGGGTTCCGGCACCATCGTTGATGCGCGCCTGGTGCTCGGCGCCTACGGCCTAACCGAGAAGGACGTAAAGCCCGAATATCTCAAGCCCGGCCCGGCAGGCGAGCGCCTGCAGGACGGCGCCATGGACGCCTATTTCTTCGTCGGCGGCTATCCGACCGGTGCCATCGTCGAGCTTGCCAGCACCAACAACATCACGCTGGTGCCGATCACCGGCCCCGAGGCCGACAAGCTCCTGTCCGAACAGAAGTTCTTCTCGACCGACATCGTGCCGGCGGGCACCTACAAGAATGTCGGCGAGACCAAGACCATTTCGGTCGCCGCGCAATGGGTGACCAGCGCCAAGCAGAGTGATGACCTCATCTACAAGATCGTCAAGTCGCTCTACAGCGACGAGACCCAGAAGGCGCTGCAGGCTGGTCATGCCAAGGGCAAGCTGATCACGCTCCAGAACGCGGTCACCAGCGCCGGCATTCCGTTCCATCCGGGCGCGGAGAAATTCTACAAGGAAGTTGGCGCCCTGAAATAAGCGGCCACCCGACAGACTGGCGATAACGAGGCGGAAGGCGTGCTTTCCGCCTCCTTCGTCTGGGGATTCAGGATACGGAACCGGCTATGAGCGACGACGACAAGATCAGGCTTTCCGGCATGGAGTTCGACGAGGAAAAGGCTCGCGAACTGGAGGAGAAATTCGACTCCGAGATCCGGTTCCGGCCGCTGACCCGGGCCGCCGGCTGGCTGGTCGGCTTCCTTCTGGTGGCCTTGTCGCTGTTTCACTATTACACGGCTGGCTTCGGCTTGCTGCAGGAGATGCTGCACCGGGGCATCCACCTGTCGATGGTGCTGTCGCTGATCTTCCTCGTCTTCCCTCTGGTGAAGAAGGGCTACGACCAGCCCGCCCAATCCAGCCTTCTGCGGCCGCTCGGCATACCGGTTTTCGACTGGTTGCTGGCGCTTGCCGCGGTGGTTGCGGTCCTGCACGTGCCGATGATCCCGCTCGACGATCTTGCCTTCCGCGTCGGCAACCCCACGACGACGGACGTCGTGCTCGGCCTGATTCTCATTCTGCTCCTGCTGGAGGCGACGCGCCGGTCCGTCGGCATCCCGCTGCCCATCATCGCCATCCTCTTCATGGCTTATGCGCTGTTCGGCCCCTATATGCCGAGCATCCTGGTGCATCCCGGCGCGTCCGTCTCCCAGCTCGTCGACCACCTTTACCTGACGACGCAAGGCATCTACGGCATCGCGCTCGGCGTCGTCGCCACCTACGTTTTCCACTTCGTCCTGTTTGGCGTCTTCGCCACCCGCATCGGTCTCGGCCAGCTCTTTCTCGATTGCGCGGCATGGGTCGCCGGCCGCTACGCCGGCGGTCCGGCCAAGGTATCGATCTTCGGCTCGGCCCTATTTGGCATGATTTCCGGCTCGTCGGTCGCCAACACCGTCACCGTCGGCTCGCTGACCATCCCGGCGATGATCCGGCTCGGCTACAAGAAGCATTTCGCCGCCGCGGTGGAGGCGGCCTCCTCCACCGGCGGGCAGGTGACGCCGCCGATCATGGGAGCCGCCGCCTTCCTGATGATCGAGTTCCTCGAACTGCCCTACACGACCATCATTCTGGCAGCGATAGTGCCGGCCTTCATGCACTTCTTCGGCGTGTTCATGCAGGTGCATTTCGAGGCCAAGCGCACCGGCTTGCGCGGACTGCGGCCGGACGAGATGCCGGACGTGGTCGAGGCATTGAAACGGGACTGGCCGACCATCATCCCACTCGTCGTCCTGATCGGCGTGCTTCTTGCGGGTTATACGCCCTACATGGCTGCCTTCTGGGGCATTACCCTGTGCATCCTGGTCGGCCTGTTTAACCCGCGCCGGCGCATGTCTGTCGCCGACATCGTGGTGTGCCTGCGCGACGGCGCCAAGTATGCGCTCGCCGTTGGCGCCGCCGCCGCCACGGTCGGCATCGTCGTCGGCGTCGTCACTCTGACCGGCGTCGGCTTCAAGCTGTCCTACATCGTAACATCGACGGCAGGCCATCTGTCGCTGCTGTTCGGCACCTTTGTCCCCGAGGCGATCTTCTCGACGCACGGGCTGACCCTTTTGTTCACGCTGATCATGACCGGCGTGGTCTGCATCCTGATGGGTTGCGGCATCCCGACGACAGCGAACTACATCATCATGGTGACGATTGCCGCACCGGCACTGGTGATGCTCGGCACCGAGCCGATCGTCGCCCACTTCTTCGTCTTCTATTATGGCCTGCTGGCTGACATCACGCCGCCGGTTGCGCTGGCTGCCTACGCTGCGGCCGGCATGGCGGGAGCTGATCCATTCAAGACCGGCAACACTGCCTTTCGGCTCGGGCTCGGCAAGGCGCTGGTGCCCTTTGTCTTTGTCTTCTCGCCGTCGCTTCTGCTGGTGACGAAAGATTTCACCTGGCCGAACTTCCTCCTGGCCTTCTTTGGCTGCGCGCTCGGCATCACCTGCCTGGGCGCCGCCCTCTCGCGCTACCTGCTGGTGCGCACCCGGCCATGGGAAAACGTGTTGCTGGTGTTGGCCGCCCTGCTTCTGGTGGCGCCCGAACTCTATTCGTCCCTACTCGGCCTGGTGCTTATCATTCCCGTCATCTCGCGCCATTGGAGTGCGCGCAACGTCGAAGAGGCGCGACCAGCTTGATCAGCGCCGCCCCAACGATCCCTCCCCGAGGGGGCCGGGAACGTTTGGGGGACTTCAGGAAGTCAGCTTGCTTTCAGCCTGAACCTGACGCGAACCGCCAGGATCGGTTCCGCGGGGGAAATGTTCCCCGAGAGCTGACAGACGGCTTTCAACATCAGAAGACGGTAGCCGAAGTTTCAAGTCATTGAGGGCCTGTGACGAAAGGCATGATGTCCACGCCGTCTCCCGGGAAGACGGTGAAATGCGGGTGGTTCTCGAACAGGCGGGCGGCGGCATCGATTGTATCGGCCTCGACGACGATGTAGCCGCAGAAAGGGTTTATGGCGTCCGCGATGCCATCCTTGGTAACGCGCGTCGTCCTGCCGACCATGCCGCCGCGATCGGGGAAAGATGCGGCATTTCTCTCTTCCCAGTCCGTCCACTGCTGTAGGCCGACGCTATCAATCGCATCTTGCTCGGGCTTGGGCAGGCTGCGAAAGCGGGCAAGGTCTTCGGGCTTCATGGTGTAGACGGCAAGAAAGCGGGGCATGTGACGGTCTTCGTGCTGACGGAAACGCATGCCAGCCTAGACTCCCGGTTGGCCGAAGTCACTAAGCACTACCACCCTCAGGCACGGCGAATTGCCCATGACCGGGCACTTTCGGATCATCTCACTCTCCTTTCGAAAGGGGCCACGGTCGGGCCCTTCAGTCGCGATGCTCCGGCACTCCTTTCAGCTGGTCCATTGGGTCACGGCATGGCGCCGTCCTCGTCGTGCATGAAGTCGAGCTCGGTGACGGCCACCGGGCTCGGCGAAGGGCGAGGAACGCCAGCCGTTCAAGTTTTCTCCGCATCCGCGCAGGTCGCTAAACACCGCTCTTGGCGCTGCGATAGAGTCGTCATCGCATCGTCTCTGGCCAGCTTCAGGCCGGCGGTGGGCGACCCCATGCCAAAGACATGGGGTCACATCGCTCTCAGACAGTTTGATACGACTGCCCGCCAGTCAGTGAATGTTGATACGTCGCGTCACCTGACCGTTGCTTTCCCAATAGGTATGCTTCTTGGCGATGATGGGATCGTCCATTGCAGGTTGGACCTGCCCTCCCGTATCAACCGCGCGCGAGGTGACGGTGTGCTCTCCGGCGGAAGGCTTGGGCCAGTCGACGGACCATAGTTTCCAGGCAAAGTCCGCCTTGTCGGTTTCGTCGATGGCCGCCGGCATCCATGGCCCGTCATCGATCTTCACCTCCACCCGGTCGACCGGTGCGCCCCAGGCGGCCCCGACGATCCGGTAGTCATCGCCGATATGAGTGACCCGGGCCGGTGCCGATTTCAGCCGCGCCCGCCCGACCGAAGTTTCTACCCATACTGTCTCGCCGTTATGGTCTTCCTCGCGCAGCGTGACATAATCGCGTCCCATGAACCGGTTCTCGAAGCGCTGATCGTTCACGTCTATGCGCTTGATCCATTTGACGTTCGCGATCCCGTACCATCCCGGCGCAATCAGCCGCAGCGGGAAGCCGTTGTCAGGAGGCAAGGGGGACCCATTCATCTCGTAGCAAAGGATGTTTTTGGGATCCATAGCGTCGGCAAGCGACATGCTGCGCGCAAAATTCTGCGTGAACTTGACGTCGTCGGCCCGCTTGATTTCCCCTTTATCGGTGCCCCAGAAGACGACTTCGATTCCAGTGTCGAGGACTCCGGCCTCCTTGAGGATCGGCGCGAGCGGCGTGCCCGCCCAGCGCGCATTGCCAATGCCGCCATTGAAAAACGGCAGACCGGTATTGCCCGAACATTCGACCGTGAAGGTGACTTCCTGGCGCGGTCGAGCCTTGATGTCGGCGAGCGTCAGGGTTGTCGGCTTTTTGACGGAGCCGCCGATTTCGAGTTTCCAGGTGCTCTCGTCGATCACCGGCCGGTCGAAATGCGCGATTGAAAAGAACTTGTCGTTGGGCGTCACCCAGGAATCGAGATCCTCCCACACCAGCTGATTTTTGATGACTTGCGGAACCGGGTTCGGCGGCAGCTGATCGAGCCATTTGATGACTTCCTCGCCGGCCCGGCTTGGAAAGGCAGAGGCAATCCGCGATTGAAAGGACGCCAACGCTACGAGGGCTGCCCCGCCTTGAACGATGAATTCACGTCTGGGAAGGTAATGCATGACGACTTCTCCTCCAGTGAAAAGCTCAGTTCTCCTTCAGTGATAGATGCAATAGCGACCGGGATCGCGCAAAGCAGAGGCCGGCCGCGGCGGGCAATTATGAGAGCGTGTGAACCAACCCGAGTTAGAAGCGCGCCGTAGCGACGTCTCCGCTCTCAATCGCCGGCTTGTCAGGTCCGAGCCGGCGATCTTCAACTATATGCCCTATCTGTCCTCGTGGCGAGGGCAAGAGCCGCATCTTCGCATCACGATTGGGATCTGCATCGTGTTCCAAAATCCAATGCAGCCTACAATTGGTGGGTTGGATTTTGTGAGCGGCAGGGACAACGCCGAGAATAAAGGACCAACGAGTCGATTTCCTCAATGCCGTTTAAAATACTGCACCTCCCGCTCGTGCTTCTCCGCTGCCTCACGCGTATCGAAAGTCCCCAGGTTCCGTCGCTTGCCCGTCTTCTCATCCTTCTTGCGCGAATAAAGCCGGTATTTTCCGTCCTTGAGTTTGCGGATCATTTGGCCTCTCCCTGACCGGGATTTCGCCGCCGCTTGCCCTTCAGCCCGAGTGCTGCCTGTTCGATCGCGGCGCGGTCGTTGCCCAGCCTGTCGATCAGGTCCTGTGCCTGCTTGCCTGATATGCCGGTGCGCATGGCCAGCTCCTCGACCGTGAGCACGTCGGTGCTGGCGATCTCGCGCGGCGGCGCATTGCCTGCCGCCATCGACAGCTCCCTGTCGATCTCGGCCTCGGCCCGATGCCAGTGCTGCTCGGGGTCGCCGCCGCCTTCGCGCTCCCAGATCCGGTAGGCGCGCTCCTGGATTTTTCCATGCCGTTCGTCGCCCATTCTCAAATCCTCCATTGCCTAGCCTCTGAACGCCGCGCGCGTCCGAACGATCCAAAGAATTTGCGTGATCCCGAGCTTGGGCGGTGGAGGTTGGGATGGTGCCGGGCAGAGCCCGGTCACCGTGCGAAATGATCCAGGCGGCGGGTCTGCCCGCCGTCTGGATGCCGGCCGTGGCGGCCGGTTTTGTTGTCAGCGTCCCCAGATGCCCTGGCCATAGCCCGGTGCAGGCATGTCGGAGGTCGAATTCCCCGCCATCGCGCTGTCGGTGATGCTGTTCGTCACGCTCGGGACAGCCGTCTTGGCACCGCCCGACATCATCGCGTGGGTGGTCGGATAGCTGTTTGCGGCAGGGATGAAGTCGGAGCCGAAGTGGTCGCTGCCGGCAAAAGCCATGCCGGAGGCGAACAACAACGAGGCAACGGTCAATACGATCTTCTTCATTTCGGTTTCCATCTTTTGAAGTTGACATTTGGCCCCAACGCGCCGCCCGCCCGCGTTCATGGGACCGTGTTTGTTGTTTCAGGCGAAACCGGCCAACCGCGATCCCACTGGATCTTGCAGTGACAGGTCGTTCAGCGCACGACCGTCTCGGTCCGTTGTTGCGCTGTTGGCGGCTTGATAAGGGCGTGGTGTTTGTGCGGGCGTGGTAGGCGGCGTGGTAGAAACCGCTGCCGGAGTGGAATTTTGCGTGGAATGCAGCCGGAAAGCGCAGCGCCCGCTATTGGCATTGCCGCCTCGGTCCGCCGGAATAGGGCTGGTAGCTGTTGTCTTCCGGGCGGTAGGAGCGGTAGCGGCTGAAGCAGGAGGCGACATGGTCGTCATCCCCGGCGGCCGCATAGGCGCCCCGCCCGGTGCCGTTTTCCTCGACGTAGCTGGCCTCGGCGGCGGACGGCGCGGCACGGTCGGCGTCGAGATAGGGCGAGATGCAGGGGCGCTGCTGCCCGCTATAGGACATGTAGCTGTTGTCCTGCGGCCGGTAGGAGCGGTAGCGGCTCGCGCACCAAGCGATATGCGGCTGCGGCAGTTCGGCCGTGGCGGGCGCGATGGCGCCGGTGGCGGTGGGGTCGGTCTCCCCGACCTGGCGCTTGGGCTCGATATTAGCGGGCGCGAGCTGCTCGGCCGGCAGGCGCTCGAGATTCTGCGCCGCTTTGTCCACCGGCCGCGCCGTTTTGGTCCAAAGCTCCGCCATGCTGACGGTGGCCGGTGCCTGGCCCGGCGGGCTCGCGGTAATTAGCCAGACGGCGAAGGCCAGGCCGCTACCGAACACCGCAAGGGTCAAAACGAAACCGCAGGCAAGTCCCAACAATGCTTTCACGCCGCGCTCCTTGAGCCCCTGCTAAAGCAATGCGGGGGGTCAAGGCTGGTTCCAGCAAAGCGCGGGAAATAGGCGCGGCGCTCCGCTGGGGGCGTGCGAGGGCGGCGCCGTTCAAACCGGCGGCTTCACGTCCACTGGCAATTGGTTCTCCGCTGGGGGCAGCGCCGCCGGCATGTCCTCGCCGCGCAGGCGCTGCCGCAGATGGAGCGCCAACAGCCGGTCCAGCGAGACCCTGCCGGCGCCGGCAACGGCCAGCACCAACATGCCGCCCGATATCGCCAGGTCCTTTTCGAAATGCAGCAGTTCGTTCTGGCTGCCGAAATTGGTGTGGAACAGCATGGCCGTTGCCAAACAGAACAGGCCGAGCGCGATGGCGCCAAGCCGCGTCAGCAGGCCTGACGCGATGGAGAGCCCTGCCCCCAGTTGCAACGCGACGGTGGCGACAAACAGCGGCAGGTTGACACCAAGCGCTGCCATCGCTCTGGCGGCGGCGTCGAAATGGGCGGCCAGCGTTGCGCCCTCATGCAAGAAGATGAGGGACAGAAGCAGGCGGCCGGCAAGCAGGCCCACGTCCCCGACATGGTATTTAGCGGCAAGATCCTGCAGCTTCGCGGAGCGTTCGGTCAATGTCATGGTCAGCCTCCGATCTTTTTGGCACGGGCAGGCGCCAAGCGCCTGATGTTGAAAAGGCCGGAGCCGGCGCGAGGGAGAGGATGCCGGCTCCGGCAAAGCGCGCCAGCCACGAGCGCCCAACGGTGATGGACGAAGGGGCGAGCTCGGTTGCCAATGCCCCCACTCCGTTTCGGCTTCGCCGAGCCAGCTCTCCCATCCCGTGAGAGAGGAAAGGTCCTACTTCGTCACCTTGGTGTCGATGGCCTGCCGCAGGTCGGAAAGCTCGTCGCACCCGGCCGGGCACAGCTTCCGCAGGGAGGCCAGTTGCTCCTTGGCCTTGTCCATCTCGCCGGTCTCGACATAAAGCTCGCCCAGATATTCGCGGGCGGCCCTGTGGTCGGGCTTCAGCTCCAGCGCCTTGGTGTAGTAGGTGAGCGCGGTCTCGTAATCACCGGTCTTGCGCAGGGTGAAGCCGAGCAGGTTGTAGACGTCCGCCTGCTGCGTGTCCTGCGCCAGATCGCGCAGCTCGGCCAATGCGCCGGAATAGTCCTTGGCATCGATCTTGGCCTTGATGGCGGTGAGATCCGGCGCGTCGGCGCCTTCGATGTCGTCGACCGCATAGGCTGGCATGATTGTCGCGACGGGAAGCACGGTCAGCACGGCAATGGCGCCGAGCAGGCCGAACATTGCATGTCTGCCCGACAGGGCATTTCTGCTCAAAAGGGATCGTTTCATTGTCTTTCTCGCTTGCGTTGGAAGCTCGTGCTCAGATCTGGACCGGAGTAAATCCGTATGCCTTGCCGTCCTTGACGAAGGTGCCGGTGCCCGGGAACGGGAAGTGCGACCCGGAAATGCGGATATTGTCCGATATCACCCGGTCGATGATCTTGTGGCGCGTGGCGATTGCCGTCGGTCCGTCCTGGTCGTAAGCGCCCTGCCACTCCGGATGCGGCGCCAGCAGCGCCGGCACATACATGGTGTCGGCCGAGATCATGATCTGCTCCTTGCCGGAGTTGGCCAGGTAGACAGAATGGCCTGGTGTGTGGCCGGGCGCGGCGATGATCTGGATTCCAGGCGTGACCTCGGCGCCGTCCTCGACCAGCTTCCAGTTCTTCCATTTCGGAAAGTTCTCGGCGATGCGCTTGCCCGCCGGCTTGCGGCCCTCGGGCAGCTTGGCCAGCCGGCTTGGGTCGGTCCACCACTTGTATTCGGTGGCATTGACGATGAGCTCGGCATTGGGGAACACCGGCGCGCTGGTGCCCTTTTCCATCAGGCCCCAGACATGGTCGGGGTGGAAATGCGAGATCATGACGGTGTCGATCGCCTTGTAGTCGATGCCGGCCGCGGCCATGTTGGCCGGCAGATGCGTGGCATTGGCCTGCCACTGGCCGACGCCCGAGCCGGCATCCATCATGATCAGCTTGCCGCCCATCTTGAGCACGACGACAGTGAGCGGGATGGGCATGAAGTCGGTGGTCAGCCCCGCTTTGGCGAGTGCTGCCTTGGTGTCCTCGACCGAGACATCCTTGATGAAGGCCGGGTCGTGCGGCTTGCGCCAGATGCCGTCATAGATGGCGGTGATCTCGATATCGCCGACCTTGTATCTGTAGAAGCCGACGGTGGGCTCCACCGGAGCTTGCGCGAAGGCCGGACCGATGAATTCAAGCTTGCCGGCAAGGCCGAAGGCGGCAGCAGCGGCGGCGGTGCCAAGCACTGTGCGGCGTGTCATGGTGAACATGGTGATCTCCTGTTCGAGGTGGTGGCTAAAGCCGCGAATGGCCAAAGTCCTGGAAGGAACGACGGAGAGAGGCCGGTACCCAGGGGCCGACTCCGCTCCATGACTTCAGCGACCCCAGAGGCTGTCGTTGTTGTGCCTGGTGATGATGTCCTGCACCGACCCCTGGCTCGGCCCCGTCTTTATCCTGGTGTCGACGCCATTGGGGCGTGCCGTGTAGGGGATAGAGCCGGTGGCATTGGTGTCGACCGGAGCGACCGGCTGATTGGCGTTGTTGGCGCCATGATCGCTGCCGGCGAAGGCAGCGCTCGAGGCAAGCATCATGGCAGCCACGCTGAGTGCGAGCTTGGTCATTTTGGCTAGGTCCTTGTTTCGTTTCCTCGGCGCGGGCCGTCAGATTTGGCCCCGCTACAGTGAAGACCCTGCAGCCCCGCGCTTTATTCCCGGGCGCGATGAGATTTTTTTGAGGGAGAAAATCAGGGGCTCGGCGGCCACAGGACTGGTGTTCCTCGCCCACGAATATCAGCGAGAGGAACCAGGCTGGGAATGCCGCTGCCTTCCGGCACGCCAACCGCGTGCACGCACGAAAGGCGCCGGCGCAGCGCGCCGGCGCCTCCAATGATACGCCGAGCCCGTGCTGGTTACGGACAGGTCTTCTTGCCGCAGACCGCGATGCAGATCGCCGGATTCGAACAGGTGTAGGTTTTTCTGGAGCTGGTCCCGGACGAAGACCCGCTGCTGGAAGCGGCGATCTGCCCGGCCGCCCCCTTGGACAGGTCCAGTGCCTTCATGTCGGGATCGCGCGCGGCGATCTTGCCGCATGTTTCGCTGCCGCAGACCGCCCTGCAGATTGCCGGGTTCATGCATTTGTAGGCCGCGAAGACCTCGGTCGGAAGAATTGCGCAGAAAACCGTAATGCCCAGTATCAATCTTTTCGCCGCACGCATTTTTATCTCCAGGGCCAGCTTTCCGATGTCACGGAGGCCTGGCCGCCCACCCCCGCTCCCGCGCATGCCGTTGCACCCGCGTCCGCCGGCGCGACCATGCCCGCGCCGGGACAAAGGCGTGTCGCACTGGCGGCACAGGCAAGTGGCACCGACGGAACAGGTGACCGGCTTGCCATGCGTGAGCGGCGCGGCCGCATGCGTCTCATGGCGCGCGGCCGGCGCGCACCTCCGATGGGGTCATGCGATAGCGGGACCGGAATTGCCGGTAGAAGGTCGAGGGTTCGACCAGCCCCGCCTCGAAAGCGAGGTCGGCGATCGGCCTTGCCGAAAAAAGCGGGCTGGCGAGCTGTCGGTGGACCCGCTCCAGCCGTCTTTGCATGACATAGTCGGAAAAGCCGTGCCCCTCTTCGGCGAAAAGGCGCCTGATGTAGCGCGGGCTGAGCCCCAGCCCCCGGCCCGCCGTCTCTGCTGAGAGCCGCGCTCGGTGCAGGTTCTCTTCGATGTAACGCTTGATGGCATGCATACGGGCCGCGCGAACGCCGCGACCGGCGACCACCTCGTCGACCTCGCGGTTGGCGCCGACTGCCGCGGCGAAGAGATCGGCAATGTGCTGGGCGGCCAGCGGTGCCAGACCGGGGCTGATCGCCCCACGCGCCACCGCCTCGATATAGGCCAGCAGAAGCCGCGCTTCAGGCGTGCCGGGGTTGATGGCATCCGGCCTGAGATCGCCGACATGGCGAAGGAGAGGAGTGAGCATCGATCGGGCAAATCGGGCGCAGATCGTCCAGTCGCCGTTCGGCGCCCTCGCTCGCCAGCTCCGGTCCATCGGCATGATGCAGGGCGCACCGGGCGAGGTCTCAACCGCCTCGTGCCCTGCCGTATCGAAACGCCACCCACCCGCGATCCAGGACACCACCACGTCGTCATTGGCGTCCTGCTGGAGCGCGGCCGTGCGTTCCCAGGCCATGGGCGCGACCTGCCCGTGGGCCACGCTCACCCCTGGCAGGATGGTGGTGGAGGCGCTCAGCCGCAACTCGCCGCGTTCAAGGGGCGCAAGGTCCAGCCGCATGCAGATGCGGCCATAAAACTCGCGCACGGCGGCTTCGCGGTCGCGGTCCGAAAACTCGTCTGTCGACAGGACGATGACATTGTCCTCGGTCGCCACCGGCGTTCGATCCCCCGTTTAGAACCTCACAGCGAACCGCTTTTTCGTGCGGGCAACGGCGGCATTTCAAGACTTATGTGGAAGCTCCGCGCAAATGTGGCACGAGGCGCAAGGAATGTGGCCGCTGCTGCAAAATCGACCGGTAAAATTGCGCCGGAGAGCACGGCAAGGCTCTTCACATACCTGCTGATCGAACACCGCTTTCCCATTGATTCATTTTGCCTTTCGGCTGGCACGCCGCCTCTATCGCAGTTCGCGGATCCAGTGCCACATGGTGCGGTTCTCGCCATGGCCGAGGGACTGGCTGCGCCCTTGGGCGGCATGTGCCCGCATCTCCCGCGGGGTCATGTCGAAGGAGCGGCGGAAGGCGCGCACGAAGCTCTTGCGGTGACCGAAACCATAGCGACCGGCGATCTCGGCAATGCTTTCGTGCCGGCGGCCGGGATCGGCGAGCTCGGCGCGGCAGCGGCGCAGCCTCTCCTCCTGGATATATCTGGAAAGACCGCCATGAGGCTCGAAGAGGTAATACAGCTTGCGCATGGAGATGCCGAACATGGCAGCGATGGCCTCGGCGGTGAGGTGCCGGCTGCGGATATGCGCGTCGATGTGGCGACGGATCTCGCCGGTAAGCGCCAGGTGGACCGAAGCGGCGTTCTCCTCCGCCACAGCCGAATTCACGGCCGCGGCGGCGAGTTCCAGCGTCGGCCCGATCACCGCTTCGGCGTCCTGACGGCTCATTGCGGGCGCGGCCCCGTAGAGGCCCACAAGATGCCCGCGCAACAGCGCCGCCAACGGTGCGTTGCCGGAAATGATGCGCATATTGTGCTCGTCCGGCGCCTTCAAGAATGGCGCCAGCAGGCGGCGCGGCATGGTCAGGTTGAGGCTGTCGAAATCGGAGGTGCCCGTCGACTGGGCCTGTGCCAGGTCGGCCACGATCAGGTCCCCGGATGAGGCCTTTTCATCCGATGCGCCATCGCGCCGTCCATGGCTTCCGCGCAGGCAGACCTGCACAGTGATGTGATCGAGGCCGTCGCGGCCGATCCGGGCGCGCGAGCGGTCGAAGCTTTGCGCCATGCACCCATACGAGGTGAGGACGATCTCGCCGAAATGAAAGGCATCGGCGTGGAAATGAAACCGGTCATCGCCGGCGTTGCGCAGGCGAACGTCGTAGAGCAGGCCGATATTCTCCTGCCACAACGCAACGGCTTGCCGGGGTGCAAGGCCCACCGTGTCCAGCACGCAGCGCTGAACCCCGGTGTCGACGAATTGCCTTTGCGGCACAACGCTTTGACTGCTGTCTGCTGCTGCCACCCGCCATGCCCCCGCAATCCGCGAACCGCTCACAATATGCATTTATGCCGGGGCGCGACAACGCCTGATTGCACGGCCGCCCGCCGGAAATGTCGGCTCAGAGCTGGCTCACCACTTCGGTGTATTCCCTGACCTCTCCATCCTGCCCACGAATGCGCCAGTTGCCGCCGTCGCAGTCTTCCACGTAATCCGGCCCGATCGGCACCTTGCCGCCACCGTCGGGCAGGTCGAGCACGTAGACCGGATTGCAGATGCCGGACAGGCGCGCGCGCAGCGCGGCCACCAGCGCCTGGCCTTCGGCGATCGTGGTGCGGCGGTGCGCCATGCCGCGCGCAAGGTCGCCATGGTGGAGGTAATAGGGCTTTACCCCCAGGCGGTACATCAGCTCGCGGCAGAGTTCTTCCTGCACCTCGACAGTGTCGTTGACGCCCTTGAGCAGGACGCTCTGGTTGAGCAGCACGAAACCGGCCTGCCGCAGGCCGCGGCAGGCCGCCTCGGTCGCATCGGTGATCTCGCGCGGATGGTTGAAATGGGTGACGACCGTGATCATCAGCCGGCCTTGCAAGGCAGAGATCAGCCCTGGCGTGATGCGTGAAGGCAGCGAGACCGGCACGCGGGTGTGGATGCGCATCAGCCGCACATGCGCGATCGCCTCGATGCGGGCGCGGATTTCGCTGAGCGCCTTGTCAGGCAGCGAGAGCGGATCGCCGCCAGTCAGGATCACCTCGCGGATCTTGGGGTGGGAAGCGATATAGGCGAGCGCCGGCTCCAGGGCTTCGCGCGTATAGCCGCGTCCGATCGAGGTCAGGGACTCCTTGCGGAAGCAGAAGCGGCAATAGACCGCGCATTGATAGGTTGGAAACAGCAGCACCCGGTCGGCATGGCGATGCGTCAGCCTGGGCACCGGGCTGAAGGCGTGGTCGCCGATCGGGTCGTCGAGCTCGCCTTCGCCGGTCACCAGCTCGTCGGGAGACGGGATGACCTGCGCCCGGATAGGATCGGCGGGGTCTTCCCAGTCGATCAGGTCGAGATAGGATTTGGGGATACGCACCTTGTGGCGGGAGGCTGCTTCCTGGGCCGCCGCGCGTTCGCCCGGCGACAGCGGCAGCACGGCCAGATCGCGCACATGGCGCACGCCGGCGCGGATGTCGTCCTGCCAGGTGACGTCGGCATCGGAAGCGGACTCAGCTTCGGCCGTCGTCGCATCGTGGAGCTGTGTGGTCATGGGGTTCTCGAGGTCTTTGGCGGACCTATCGGCCGGATGGCCTGCCGGGTCAACCGCCTTGCGCCCGCCTTCCCCGTGTAGCAAGGAGGGTCTGTGCTCTCGAAAATGCCGCGGAGAAGACCCCGATGGAATCGCAGAAGCGGAAGCGGGACTGAACTTGGGAACGCCGGCCATGACGACCATTTACGAATTCGCGGTTGTCGAGGGCCAGGAATGGGTGCTTCCTCTCGACGACGCCTACTACGAGGTCTTCTCCTCCCTTGACGGAACACCCCTCGAGAACTGGGATCCACCGGTCATGCGCCGCGTGTCGGAGGGCGACCCCCACTATTCGGACTTCCCCTGGCTTGGCGAGCATGCCCCGCTTTTGCGCAAGCCTGCCGTCGATGCGCTGAAGGCATATCTGCTGCCCTATGGACAGCTGATCCCGTTGCGCGGGGAAGAGGTCTGGCTGTTCAACGTGACCACCGTGATCGATGCGCTGGACGAGGAGCGGTCCGGAATCGTCTATTTTGATGACGGCGCCATTCTCGCGATCGAGCGATACGAATTCGACGCGGACAAGATCGGCACCGCCGAAATTTTCAAGCTGCCGATGCGCGCGTCCCCGGTGTTCGTCAATGACACATTCGTCAATCGCGTGCGCGACGCCGGACTGCGGACGGTATCGTTCAAACCCAGGTGGCGCCGCATCGATGGGTGACGTTTGACGGCCCTGCGATGCCAACTAGATCAGGTTCTGTCCGCCATCGATGCGGATCGTCTCGCCGGTCGTGAATTCGCTTTCCATGAGGTAGAGATAGGCAGGGGCGACGTCGGCGGGCGTAGCGACCTTCCTCGCGGGCAGGCGCTCGGCCATGCCGGCGAAAAAACCGGATTTCGCCTCACCGACGAGTTCGTCCCACATCGGCGTGTCGACCCATCCCGGCGACACGATGTTGACGCGCGTCGGGGCCAACTCCAGCGCCAGCGCCCGGGCGAAATAGCTGAAGGAACCGGCGATCGCGGACACCACCGAGCCGCCGGGAACCGGCGGGCGGTCCTTGTTGATGCCTGACGTGAAGGTCATGGACCCTCCGGCTTTCAGCGTGCGCACGCCATGTTTGGCGAGCATCACGGCGCCGATCAGCTTGTTGTCGACGAAGCGCCGCACGAAGTCCATGTCGGTCTGGCCGATCGGGTCGTTGGGCGGCGGCGTGCCGGCCGTCGAGACGAGGTGGTCGAAGGCACCGGTTTCGTCGAATATCCGTGCAATGTCCGCCTCATCAGTCATATCAGCGGAAAGGCCTCGCACGCGACCGCCCGGGCCGAGCGTCCGTTCCGCGGCCTTGAGCTTTTCGCCCGAGCGGCCGACGATCACCAGCTCCGCGCCGCGCTCCAGTGCGGCTGCCGCTACGCCGAGCCCTATGCCGGAACTGCCTCCGACGACAATAATTCTCTTGCCCTTGAGCGATGCCATGGGAACCTCCGTCTTCAGGATGGACTGCTGGATTACGCCTTGCCGGCGTGGGCCGCCTCGAGATCGGCGACGATGATCTTGCTCATCTTGTACATCGCCTGCCGCGCCCGGCCGGCCTTGTCGCGGTCCGGGTCGTTCATCAGGCGCAGGGCCGCTTCGGGGATCACCTGCCAGTAGACGCCGAATTTGTCCCTCAGCCAGCCGCAAGGCTTTTCCGCGCCGCCGCCCGCCGTCAGCGCGTTCCAGTAATAATCTGTCTCGGCCTGGTCCCTGGTCTCGATGTAGAGCGAGATCCGCTCGTTGAAGGGCGGCATCGAGCCGGCATTGAGCGCGGTGAAGCGCTGGCCCTCGAGCTCGAAGTCGAAGATCGCGTGTGGCACCGTTTTGTTCGTGCCGCCGACAAAGTCGGTGAACTCGATCGCCTCAAGCGCCCGGCCATTCTTGAATACAGACAGATAGAAGTCGCGCGCCTCTTCAGCGTTGAGATTGAACCAGAGGAAGGGGTGAACGGTCGCCATGCTGCACTCGTGAGGTTTGATCACAAATCCTGCGAGCATTCTGTCCAGCATGCGCTGGACAGACAATCCAAACTTTGGCAAGGATCTGTGATCATATCTCACAGATTGGCCATGATCCGCAGACTTCCCCCACTCAACGCGCTGCCGGCCTTCGAGGCCGCCGCGCGGCATTTGAATTTCTCCAGGGCAGCCGCCGAGCTCAACGTCACGCACGGCGCCGTCAGCCGGGCGATCAAGCACCTTGAGGAACAGCTCGGCGTGCTTCTGTTCGAGCGCGCGACGCGCTCGGTGCGCCTCACCGCCGTCGGCGAACCCTATGCGAGGGCGGTCCACGAGATGCTCGACCAGCTTGCGGCCGCCACCCAATCGGCGACGGCCGCCCATTCGGCCTCGACGTTGAACGTCTCCACCTCCGACGGCTTCGCGGGAAAATGGCTGGTGCCGCGGCTCTATCGCTTTCATCGCGCGCATGGCGACATCGACGTCAGGATTTCGACGACCGGCAGGTTGACCAATTTCCTTGGCGACGGCATCGACGTCGCCATCCGCTATGGCGCGGGAAACTATCCCGGGCTTACATCGGAATTCCTCACCGGCGAGGAGGTGTTTCCGGTGTGCAGCCCGAGGCTCATGCAGGGCGCCTGGCCCCTGGAGAAGCCCGACGATCTCAGGCACCACACGCTGATCCATGATGGTTTCCCGATCGGCTGGGCGGCCTGGCTGTCCAGCGCGGGAGTGGAAGGCGTGGATCCGCGGAGCGGGATTACCTTCGATTCCGCCACTTTCGCGGTCGAGTCGGCCGTGCAAGGCGAAGGCGTGGTGCTTGGCCGGACCATGCTCGTCGCGGCCGACCTCGCCACCGGAAGGCTTGTCCGCCCTTTCGGCCACGCGCTGAAATCGGTTTCCAGCTTCTACCTGGTCTACCCTCCGGACGCGGTCCGCCGGCGCAAGGTGAAGGCTTTTCGCGATTGGCTCTTTTCGGAAATGACGGCGCAGGGTGCCACGGCCGTTTCCGGAGAGTAGCCTCTGCGCTAGCTTCTCAGTCCCGGTGCCTCCTGCCCGGTGCGCTCGACATATTCGGTGTAGCCGCCACCATAGGTGTGGATGCCTTCCGGCGTCAGTTCCAGCACGCGATTGGACAGCGCCGCCAGGAAATGGCGGTCATGCGAGACGAACAGCATGGTGCCCTCATACTGCGACAGCGCCTCGATCAGCATCTGCTTGGTGGCGATGTCGAGATGGTTGGTCGGCTCATCCAGCACCAGGAGGTTGGGCGGATCGAACAGCATCAGCGCCATCACCAGCCGCGCCTTTTCGCCGCCCGAAAGCACCCGGCACTTCTTCTCGATCTCGTCACCGGAAAAACCGAAGCAGCCGGCGAGTGCCCGAAGCGGAGCCTGGCCGGCCTGCGGAAAATTGTCCTCCAGCGTCTGGAACACGGTGCGCTCGCCTTCGAGCAGTTCCATGGCATGCTGGGCGAAATAGCCCATCTTGACGCTCGGACCGCGCGCCACCGAGCCCTGGTCGGGATCGGACGTGCCGGCCACCAATTTCAACAGCGTCGACTTGCCGGCGCCATTGACGCCCATGACGCACCAGCGCTCGCGGCGGCGAACCTGGAAGTCGAGCCCTTCATAGATCGAACGGCTGCCATAGGCCTTGTGGACGTTCTTCAACGTCACGACGTCCTCGCCGCAGCGCGGCGCCGGCTGGAACTCGAAATTCACCGTCTGGCGGCGCTTGGGCGGCTCGACGCGATCGATCTTGTCGAGCTTCTTCACCCGGCTCTGTACCTGGGCCGCATGCGATGCGCGGGCCTTGAAACGTTCGATAAAGGCGATCTCCTTGGCCAGCATCGCCTGCTGGCGCTCGAACTGCGCCTGCTGCTGCTTGTCCGCGATCGCGCGCTGCTGCTGGTAGAATTCGTAATTGCCGGAATAGGCGGTGAGCGAACCACCGTCGATCTCCACCACCTTGTTGACGATTCGGTTCATGAACTCGCGGTCATGCGAGGTCATCAGGAGCGCGCCGTCATAATTTTTCAGGAACTGCTCGAGCCAGATCAGGCTTTCCAGGTCGAGATGGTTGCTCGGCTCGTCGAGCAGCATGGCGTCGGGCCGCATCAGCAGAATGCGCGCCAGCGCCACGCGCATCTTCCAGCCGCCGGAGAGTTTTCCGACGTCGCCGTCCATCATCTCCTGCGAGAAACCGAGACCGTCGAGCACTTCCCGCGCCCGGCCGTCGAGCGCATAGCCGTCGAGTTCCTCGAAGCGGTGCTGCGCCTCGCCATAGCGTTCGATGATCTCGTCCATCCGGTCCGCCTGGTCGGGATCGGCCATAGCTGCTTCCAGCGCCGCCATCTCGGCCGCCACTTCGCTCACCGGCCCGGCGCCGTTCATCACTTCGGCCACCGCGCTGCGGCCATCCATGTCGCCGACATCCTGGCTGAAATAGCCGATGGTGACGCCGCGATCGACCTGCACCTGGCCCTCGTCGGGCTGTTCCTGGCCGGTGATCATGCGGAACAGCGTCGTCTTGCCGGCGCCGTTGGGGCCGACGAGCCCGACCTTCTCGCCCTTCTGCAAGGCGGCCGACGCCTCGATGAAGACAAGCTGACGGCCGTTCTGCTTGCTGATACTTTCCAGTCTGATCATGAGTGGTCCGGGATGATGTGAGGGAATTGTCCCGGCCCATACGCGAATGACAGCGGCGGGGAAAGAGGCGGAAGCGCCGCATCGGACGCAGCGCCCCTTTCCCACGGCGGAGAAGGGAGAAGCGGCGCTGCCATAAGCATTCCCTCGACGGCGGCCACCGCGGCGAAGAACCAGGTGGAGACAGCCGCGCACAAGCACGTCGAGCATCCCAAGAAACACCGCAAGCACACCCGCAAGCACATCGCCAGGAAGCACGCCGTCAGGAAGCCCAGGCTGCGGCTTGATCTTCTCAAGCTCGAACAAGGAGATAGAGCGGCATCTTGATTCTCTTTGATCGCTTCTTCCCGATGTCCTCCCGTAAAAAGGCCGCCACGCGCAAAAAGCATGGCGGCTTTTCTTTGGCGGCAGCGCCATCACGGCTTTCCGTTATGGCCATCCATCGGATATTCCGATGACGCTATCGGCTTCTTCCGTTTCCATTGCCTGCACCTGCCTGTCATTCCCTGCCATCGATCATCAAGACAAGGGCTGCGGACATGGACATTTCCAACACAAAAACCCTCATCGTCGGCGGCGGCTCCGGCATGGGCCTGGCACTGGCGCGGCATTGCCTTGATGCCGGCGCCGGCGTGATCATCGCAGGGCGCAGCGCGGACAAGCTGCACCACGCCCGCGAGACGCTGGGCAACCCCGCCACGCTGGACACCATTGTGGCCGACATTACCCGCGAGGACGAGGTCGCCGCCCTGTTCGAGCGGATCGGCCAGCTCGACCATATCGTCAGCACCGCCGCCGACATCGAGGGTGCCTATCAGCTGTTGCCCGCGCTGGATCTCAAGGCTGCGCAAAGGGTGGTGGAAAGCAAGCTCTACGGACCGCTGCTGCTCGCCAAGCATGGTGCGCCCCGGCTGTCATCCACGGGCTCCATCACCTTCACCTCGGGTATTGCCGCCTACAGGCCGGCGGCGCGCGGCTCGGTCGTAGCCGCCGTCAACGCGGCGCTGGAAGGGTTGGTGCGGGCGCTGGCGGTCGAACTGGCGCCGATCCGTGTCAATGCTGTGTCGCCGGGCTGGGTCGACACCTCGATCTGGGCTTATGTTGCCGGGGATCGGAAAGACGAGATGCTCAATGCCATGGCAGAGCGGCTGCCCGCCGGCCGGGTCGGCCGGCCCGACGACATCGCCTCGGCCATCGGCTTCCTGATGCGCAATGGTTTTACGACGGGGACAACGCTGCATGTCGAGGGCGGGCATCGGCTGGTTTGACCGGCGTGAAGCTCCCGCCTGCGGCCGCCAGCAGCAACTTCAGGGCTGGCGGCTGCACGCGCCTGCGCCGCCAGATCATGGCGAGCGCAACCGTGCGGGCCGCGCCTGGCCACTGCATTTCAATGAGTTCGCCCCGCTCCAGCGCCTCCGCAACGGCCATATGCGGCACCAGCGCAAAACCGGCACCCGCCGCCACCAGGCCGGCGATGGTGCCGATGCTGCCGACTTCGCACGCCGGCTTCGGCGCAGCGAGGCCTGCCTCGGTAAAGGCGGTATCGAACATGTGCCGGTAGACGCATCCGGGCTCGGTGGCGACAAAATTCATCGCGGCAAGCCCGGCGAGTTCCTCCCGCACTGGGCCCTGCCCTGGAGGGCCGACCAGCACCAGGGGTTCAGCCGATACGGTTCGCCTCGCCAGCCGTTCATCGCGCTTGAAGGCATCACCGCGGTCAAAGCAGAAGGCCACATCGATTTCGCCGTCGCCGAGCTTGCGCAGCAGCTCACCGCTGCCGGCGACCGTCAAGCGAAAGGCAATATCGGGATGGCTGGCCTGAAACCGCGCGAGCCAGTGCGCAAGCCTTGTCGAAGCGATCGTCTCCAGAGCGCCGATCGTCAGCGAGCCGCTTACCTGCCCAGCACCTGCCTGAACGGCGGCGCGCGCCTCGTCAGCCAGCATCAGCAACTCTTCCGCGTAAGGCTGCAAGGTTCGGCCCGCTGGCGTGAGGTCCAGACCAATGCGCGAGCGCACGAACAGCGCGGTCCCGAGGTCAGCCTCGAGCGTCTGGATCTGGTCGCTGACGCTCGACTGCGCCAGATGGACTTCTCGTGCGGCACGCGTGATGTTGCGGCTACGCGCCACCGCCAGGAATGTCTTGAGCAATCTGGGATGCATCAGGCGGCTGATATCACTGCAACTGCGGCTTCTTCAGGAAACTGCCGCGATCGGCGGATTTGACGCGCAGCCAGGTTTCGCGGCCGTCGCGCAGGACCCGCATCGGGATCTCGGCGCCGGCCGAACCGCTGTCCCACAGCTTGCGATAGAAATCGGCCAGCCCGTCGACGGCGCCGTCGCGTATGTCGGAGATGACGTCGCCCTCGCGCAGGCCCGCCTTGGCGGCTGGGCCGCCTTCGGTCACGCTCATCACCACCACCCGCCCGTCGCTTTCGGCCGAGAGGGCGCCGAGCCATGGCCGTGGCGGCCGCGCCACCTGGCCGCGCGTCAGGAGATCGTCGAGGATCGGCGGCAATAGGTCGATCGGCACCACCATGTTGATATCGGCGACCTCGCCGTTGCGGCTCATCTGCAGGCGCAGCGACCCGACGCCGAGCAGCGCGCCCTTTGCATCGAACAGCGCCGCGCCGCCCCAGGAAGGATGCGCCGGCGCGATGAAGATCGCTTCCTCGAGCAGATATTCCCAATAGCCGGCGAATTCCTGCTTGGTGACGATCCTGGCCTGAACCGACTGGCCGATGCCGTCGGCAAGCACCACGCTGTCCCCGATCCTGGCCCTGCCGGCGTCGCCCAGCGCCACCGCCGGCAGGCCAAGCGGCGCCAGCGCCTGCACCAGGCCAAAGCCCGATTCCTGGTCGTAGGCCAGCGCATGCGCCGGCACGACGCGGCCGTCATGCGTCGTAAGCCACACCTCTTCCGCCTCGGTGATGAGATAGCCGATGGTCAGCACCAGCCCATTGTCGCGAATGACGACGCCGCTGCCTTCGCGCAGCGTGCCCAATGCCCCGGCAGTGAAGGCATCGTCTGGAATGGTGGCGCGCACCGCCACGACTGAGCGTCTGTTGGGATTGATGGGCATACTCTTGTCCTGGACGGGCTTGGGGGTCACGTTCCTATAGGTATGGCACGCGAACCAAGCCGCAAGGGGTTGGGGGCCTCCCCTCCATCCTTTCGAAGCCCGAAGGGAAGATGAGCGGCATGGTCATTGACAATAGTTCAACGCAAGTTGAACTTTCCCGTTTGCAGCCCTAGCTGTAGGTGCAACTGCCCAGTCCCGTTTCCAACCTGTCTCTCCCCCACACTACGAGGCCCTGCGATGACCGAATACACTCCGCCGAAAGTATGGACCTGGAACAAGCCGAGCGGCGGCGCCTTCGCCAGCATCAACCGCCCGATCGCGGGCCCGACGCATGACAAGGTGCTGCCGGTAGGCAAGCACCCGTTGCAGCTCTATTCGCTGGCGACGCCGAACGGCGTCAAGGTGACGATCATGCTGGAGGAATTGCTGGCGCTTGGCCACAAGGGCGCCGAATACGACGCCTGGCTGATCAGGATCAACGATGGCGACCAGTTCGGCAGCGGCTTCGTCGAGGTCAATCCGAACTCCAAGATCCCAGCACTGATGGACCGAAGCGGCGCCACGCCCATCCGCGTCTTCGAGTCCGGTTCGATCCTCACCTATCTCGCCGAGAAGTTCGGCGAGTTCCTGCCGACCGGCCAGCCGGCGCGCGCCGAGACCCTGTCCTGGCTGTTCTGGCAGATGGGCTCGGCCCCTTATCTCGGCGGCGGCTTCGGCCATTTCTATGCGTACGCGCCGACCAAGATCGAATACGCCATCGACCGCTTCGCCATGGAAACCAAGCGCCAGCTTGACGTGCTCGACCGCCGCCTGGCCGAGACCGAATATCTTTCCGGCGCCGGCTACTCGATCGCCGACATGGCGGTCTGGCCTTGGTATGGCGGACTGGCGCTCGGCCGCATGTACAATGATTCCGGCGAGTTCCTTTCGGTGCAGGACTACAAGAACGTGCAGCGCTGGGCGAAGGCGATCGACGAGCGCCCTGCGGTCAAGCGTGGACGCATGGTCAACCGCGCCTTCGGCGAACCCGCGATGCAGTTGCACGAACGCCATGATGCCAGCGACTTCGACACGAACACGCAGGACAAGCTGGCGGCCGAATGAAGTGCGAGAGCGGGCAGCGCCGCTGCCCGCTCCCCGTTTGATTTGCGAAAGCATCGATGACGGCAGCGTCTCACCTGGAAGGAGGCGTGGGCCATCGCGCCAAGTTCGATCAGCGCGGATCCGCTCGGGCGCCGCTCAGGACGGCAATGCGTCTCCTTCTGTCGTCGCCCAACGTCAATAGCGATAGCGGTCCCCTCCCACAGGTCACCTAGAAAATCTGTTGCGCAAATGCCGGCCGAGGCGCAACGTGTTGCCAGCAGATCGATATATGCGAGCAAATCGATCCTGCGTCGCGGTGTCTATGCCGCGTAGGGCATGCTTGGGGTTGCAGCGGCGCCAACGTCCTTTTCGGGCGCGGGCACACCGCTTTGGTTGGGTCGGGGGAACAGATGACGCTCACACTGATCGGGGCCGGTTTCGGCCGCACCGGCACATGGTCGACCTTCGCCGCGCTGAACAGGCTCGGCCTGCCCTGCTACCACATGCAGGAAGTGATCCTGAACAAGGCCAACAAGGGCCATCTCGATTTCTGGCGCAAGGTGGCCAACAGCCCGCCCGGCACGCAGCAGGACTGGAGCCGGGTGTTCGGCAATTACAAGGCAACGGTCGACAATCCCGGCTGCTGCGTGTGGCGCGAACTGATGGCCGCCTATCCCGATGCCAAGGTGCTGCTCACCTTGCACCCGCGCGGCGCGGAAGCCTGGTATGAGAGCACCATCGACACGATCTACTTCACCGAGAATGTCTGGCAGTTCAAGATCCTGGAATGGCTGACGCCGTTCGGCCGGAAATTCGGCGACATGTCACGCAAGCTGATCTGGGGCCGCACGCTAGCCGGCGTCATGGGCAACCGCGCCAAGGCCGTGGCGCGCTACAACGCCTATGTCGAGGAAGTGAAGGCGGCGGTGCCGCCGGAAAGGCTGCTGGTGTTCAAGGTCAGCGAAGGCTGGGCCCCACTCTGCCACTTCCTCGACGTGGCGCAACCGAACGAACCCTTCCCCAATCTCAACGACCGCGAGACCATCAAGAAGATCATCGCCGACATCATCAAGGGCTCCTACATCATGCTGGGGCTAAGCGTGGCGGCGGTTATGGCGGTGATAGCGGCGCTGTGGTGGTGGCTGGGGTAGTTGGGCGCCGTTCGTCGATCCCTCGGTGCAGCAGGGGCGAAGCGACGCGGCTTTGCGATCCAGGCCACGACGATTACCAAAAAGCGCTGCGGTCAAAAACAAGGGCGTCGTTGTCGATACCACCAAGCAGGCTGAATCGCGCGATCACCGTGTTAATTGGTGCCGCCGTCCGAGGACCGTCGTACCCGAATTTCAATGCGCCGGCGCTCCCGGATATCGCCACCGTGGCTGCCGTCGGCGATAATGTCTCCCGGCATTACGAGCTGTGCCGCTGACAAGGGAATGATCTTGACACTGCCCAGCCGTCCCGTCTGGATCAATGCGTTCGCTACCGCGATCGCGCGCGAGAGCCCCAGCCCCGCATTGTCGGCCGGCGTCAAATCGCTGATAGCGCTGGCTCCGTTCATCGCCGAGATCGCGGCCGCGTCGAGGTTGGACGGTTTGGCCGGATTGATTTTCTGCTCATCCGTGTGACCGACGATCTCGACGACATCGACTTTGTAGCGTGTCAGCAAAGACAGCACGTCGTCTGTCACCTTGGTCTGCAAACGAGCCCGGAACGCGTCGGTGAGAGCAGCGCTGCCACGTTCAAATGTATAGCCGTCGTCGCTCAACGTTATCATCGGCGGCCACTGCATCGATGATTCAGCGTCTGCGCTCCTGTCGTTGGAGGCCGACAGCGTCTTTTCAAGTCGGTCCAGCAGACGGGGGTCAGCGGCTTTGGCTTCGCTGATTTCGAGCAGCAATTTCCGCAGCGTCGGGTCTGACGTCGGCGCGGCATCGATGCCCTTTTCCGCAAGCCCGTCAATCACCGCTTTGGCCGCCACGAGCTCGGTCCAGTTGGCTGGCGGCAAAGGAAGCGCCGCTTTTGGAAACAGCGCCTGCAGGCGCGCCAGTTCGGCACGCATGTCGGCAAGCTGGCCCACCGTGATGTCCAGGTTCGCGGAGGCCTGCAGCTCGGCGATCCTCTCATCTTTTCGCTGTGCGATGCTGGCCGATACCAGCAGGAGACAGAAAAGCAGAAGGAGGAGAAGCTCGGCCATCGTGAGCCCAAGCACCACGCCTCGGCGATGGCCGCGTTCCCCTTCGGCGATAAGCGAGGAAGGCATCTTCATCGACATCGTTCCACACTGACCATGCAACGCGCTTTAGCCGCCACGCCAGAGCCGTCTGAATAGACCCTGCCGCGTCGGCGCTCGATCATAACCCTCAAATGTCGCCGCAAGTTTGTCGAGCACATCGCTGGCTCGACGCGCTTCCGCCGTGGACTGTTCCAGCCCTCGCCGAAGCTCCGCCACATCGCCAAGACGGGAAGAGAAATCGCTCATGGCGGTTTCGATCGCCCGCTGCAAACCGGCCACGACCGGCTCCAGCCGAACCTCGATGACCTTGTCGGGTGTCGACATGCTACCGAGCTTGTCGGCGACCGACTGCGTCGCGGCCGCAATCTGAGTACTGGCGCTGGTCAGGATGGCGTTGATATCGTGAACTGCCTTGGCTGTCTGGTCGATGCCACCCCGCAGTTCCTTGGTGTCTATTCCATTCTGGATCGCCAGCGAGGATACCCTGATGTGCTCGGAAGCCTCTTTGGCGAGTAGGTCCAGCGACTGAACCAGGGATTTCGCCGAGGTTTCCACTTGCGTTCGTATCTCGTCATAGCCCTCTTGCAGCATCTGCTGGTTGGAGCGTTGGAAATGGTTCATCTCGCTCAGGATGCCATCGAGTTCCCGGCGCACCTTGCGGGACGCTTCCGCAAGCTCGAGACGTGACACGCGTTCCACCTCCATGGGGTCGCGCCGGAGCTGATTGAAGACGATGCGAAATGCAATGCCGGCGATGGTGGAGGCAACCGCGATGCCGAAATTGCGCACGATCTCGTCGACCGCGCCACCGCCCCCATATTGGTAAAGCGAAACGGCGAGGCTGGTGAGCGTGAAGATGAAGCCCATGTAATAGAAGTTGTCGCCGGTTTGATCGTCGCGCAGCCGGAGCCCGCGCGCGATCATGATCATCGCCGCATAGCCGGTCATCAGCGCGATCGGCACAAAGGTAACGACGAATGCCGAGACCGAAAGCGATTTGGCTGCAACGATGTAGGCGGCACCCAGGCCGGTAAAGACGATAAAGACTATTGGCGCCGCAGCGTCCAATTGCCGGCTGGCCGCGCGGGGCCGTCTCACCCTTCAACCCCTTGCAACGACTTGGCGGAGCTGAAAACGCCGTGATTGTAATCAATCCACTGCTGCCAGAATGCCATCAACGCGACGCTGTCGACGGGCGACTTCGCCCGGCGTATGAGCCAGATCGACACATCGCTGCCAGCGAGATCCGTAGCGAACCGGTTTGCCGCGGGCGATTTTTTGAAGGCATCGAAATCTGTGGCGCCGCGGTAGTGGGAGAAGAACTCGGTGTTCTCGAACATGTCCGAAACGACAATCAGCCGCGAGGGGATCGCACGCGCTTTCTGGGCGACCAGATGGCTGACGGCTATCGACTGAATGCCGGCCATGATCGGCGAGCTGTCGGCCTTGTTTGCCTCGACCGCTTTCTCAAGCGCAACCAGCAGCGGCTGGCCGAATCCCGCTTGCCAGCGCTCTCGCGCCAGCGCCGCATTGCCGGTGAAAGCACTGAGGTCGCCGCCATTGCCGGGGTTGCACAGCGAGAAGAGTTCTTTCGTATAGGGTGCCGCAGCCGTAAGGGCTCTGATCTCGAGCAAGCCACCGCGCTGGATGCCGGAGGCGGTATCGCGCAGCAGGGTCTGGATGTTCAGTTTGGTGACGTCGGCGATTGCATCCGTGGTATCGATCAGGATGATGGTTTGCGACGCAGCTCCGACAACCGGGCAAAGCCGATCGTCAAGTTCGACGAGTTGCGAGCGCGCCGAGACATAGACGTAGGTAAAGCCCACTGCCGCGGCAACGAGGCCGAGCGCGAACAGAATGATCCAGCCCCAGTTGAGAAG
Organism: Mesorhizobium sp. BR1-1-2; assembly: GCF_020165435.1. Classification (NCBI taxonomy): domain Bacteria; kingdom Pseudomonadati; phylum Pseudomonadota; class Alphaproteobacteria; order Hyphomicrobiales; family Phyllobacteriaceae; genus Mesorhizobium; species Mesorhizobium sp. BR1-1-2. The sequence goes on along the minus strand of NZ_JAIUID010000001.1, from coordinate 497,516 downwards.
GTTGGAAGGCGAGCGCCGGGACCGTCGACCGCTCATTGGGCTTCAGGCACCAGCACATCCAGCTCGCGATACTGCTTCAACGCCGCCTCGAACTGTTCACCCAGGCCAACCAGCATCTTGTCGAGGTCGCCTTGCGCATCCTTGATGGAAGCTTGCAATTCGTCGCTGTTCCATTCCCCGTCGCGGAAATACTGAACGCCGATCCGGCCGAGTTGGTATGGCCGCGAAAAGCGCTCCGGCGCGGGTGTCGTGCGTGCCGCGATATTGGCGTCCCTGTAGATTCGGAACAGGCTGTTTGCGGCACGTTCAAGCTGAGCTTGGTGGGCGTCGAACAGCCCAACCAACCGAGAGCGATGCGCCACGATCGCATCGTGTTCTGTCCGCTGCTTGCTGAGATCGGCGCGCGCATCGGCGAGTTCATCCTCGTAACCACTGCGAACATCGGAAAGCTCGCCGATCAGGCCTTGCCGCTTGTTTCGATAATTTGCCCGCGCCTCGTCAAGCCGGTGATCAACCGTGGCGTAGCCTGGATAAGTGTCACGCATGCTGAGCCCGTCGATCAGGGCAAAGAGCGAAAACATCACACCGAGGAAGAAGAGTATCCAGGAGCGAAATTCGTTCAACGCGAATGGCGCGCTTAGCAAGCGTCGCATCACCTCGTCGCCATTGGTCGCGATCGTTCCGGCAACCTCGCGGTAATGCGCCAGTCCCAGATTGATGGCAATCGCGGCGCCGATATAGGCGGCGATGGCCAGAATGCCGACAAATTTACGAAAAATCGAGCGATGCGCGATCTCGCGCACGCCATAGAGGGCGAACATTAGCGCGACGCCGACATTGAGAATCGCGAAGATCAGCGCCTCGACGATGCCGCCGACCAGCCCGAGCTCGTTTCGCTTTGCAAGCAGTTCGCCATTGATGACGAGCTCTGCCATCACCAGCGCCACCACAAAGAGCCATTTCAACGTGGTACCGATGGCCGTGGTTTTCTTGCAGGGGCGGCGAAGCCCGTTCTGATCCTTGAAATCACGATGCCAGGACTCTGCCTCCTTCAGATCGCGCCGCAGCCCATGCAGATCATCGATCCCCATCCGCAATTCGGCTTTCAAGTCGGAGAGACCAGCCGTGGATGCCGCCTTTATATTGGCAAAGCGCGATTCAAAGTCGAGGTCGATGAGACGCTGCCTGAACCCCGCAAGTTGGTTCTCCAGGTGATCGTGGGATTGTTTCTGGGCGGCTCCGACCAATTCGATGATATCGTTTTCAACGGCATCGTAAGGTAGGTCATCGCTTTGAGGCAGATTCTCCCTGCCCCGCTTCTCGCCTTTCTCCGCAAGCCGCATATCCGTTGCAATGCGCTGGACGTCGATGTCGGGGAATGACTCTGTCGTCGGCCTATAGGCATGCGGCGGCCGCAGCAGCCGTTGCTTGAGCTTTTCCAGTGACCCGAACATTCCACCCCACGTACACTCTTCCGACCCCCCGGATCGACGCTAGCGGTAAGCTTCGGATTCTTCAACGAGTTTCGCCCAAATCGAAATTCGACCTGAAATATCTCTCGCGGACGCACAGCATCTGCAACTCCGCCGGAATGACTGTCTATTGCTAGGGAGCCGTATTGCACTTCACACCGTATACTGCATGGTCGCTGTTGTTGACCAAACGCCGCAGTTCGATCGCACGGCGAAGCTCTTGCCCTACCCAGCGAGCTTCCCATCCTTCGCGATTTCCCTCCCTCCACGATATACCGTGCGCTCCTTCGGCACCGCCACCACTGCCTCGGGCACATGCTCGGCCCTCAGCGTCACGAAATCCGCCCTGGCGCCGACGGCAATTCCGTAACCTTCAAGTCCGAGCGCCTTGGCCCCGGCATAGCTCACCACGTCGAAGGCCGCTTCCAACTCGCCGTCCTGATAGAAGCCGGAGCGGTAGCCGATCATGTTGGCGCGGTTGAGCATGTCGCCATCACCATAGGGCCACCAGGAATCGCGGATGTTGTCGGAGCCGCCGAATACGGTGACGCCGGCCGCGCGCAGCGCCGCCACCGGCGGGAAGGCGTGGTTGCCGGGTGCGTTGGTCATGATGGCGACGCCCGATCCGGCGAGCATTTCGCCGGCCTTGGCCAATGCCTCGGGGCCGATATCGCCCAAGGTATAGGCGTGGCTGACGCAGACACGGCCTTGCATGCCGAGCGCCTTGGTGCGCGCGGCGATCTCCTCGATCTGGAACAAGCCGAGGCTGCCGCCGTCATGCAGATGGATATCGACGCCAGCGCCATGCTTTTGCGCCAGCCCGAACACCACGTCGAGATGGCTCTTCACGTCGCGGTCGAAGCTTGCCGGGTCGAGCCCGCCAACGAGATCGCAGCCGAGCCTGAGCGCCTCGTCGAGCAGTTCCGGCGTGCCCGGCGACGACAGGATTCCGCTTTGCGGGAAGGCGACGATCTGGATGTCGATGCGCTCGCGATAGGTCTCACGCACGGCCAGGATCGTCTCCATATGCCTCAGCCCGACCGAGCCATCGACCATGACGTGGCTGCGCAGGGCAAGGCTGCCGTTGCCGATACAGAGTTCGAGCTGGTTCTTCGCCCGCTCTGCCATGGGCGCCGCCGCCGCGAGGTTACGCGCCTGGAAGTTAACGCGCTCGCGCACATCGAAACCGTCACTGCAGGGAATATGCGGGCGCCACGCATCGCCGTAAAAGGAGGTGTCGAGATGGATATGGCCCTCGACGAAACCCGGCACCACGAGCACGCCGCCGAGATCGATGATGGTAGCGTCGGCGGCCACTTCGCCACCAGCCGGCGCGACAGCGCTGAAGCGACCGCCGGCGACGGCAAGGTCGACCAGCGCGCCGCTGTTCAGCTTTGCGTTTCGGAAAATGGTGGTGTTCAAGATTGGGAAGATCCTTCGCTGCTGTCGACATCATCCACCATGAGCGCATGGCTGGCGTCAACGCCGCAACAGGTGGAAACAGTTTCCAAGGGACCGCGAAGATCCGGCCCGAACAAGGCCATAGTCGCACATCTTGAATCGGCACGACAGGCCTGCTTCCTGGCTCGTTGACTCCGGCGCCCCGGGGAACAGCGCCTTCGCATCACCGCCGGCTGGTAGCGGGCCGCCGTCGGCACCGTAGCGTCGGCAGCGAAGCCGGCCCTATCGCTGTCGAAAGGGCGGGCTGAAGCCGACTACAGGGCGGGACAGAGGCAGGAGACCGCAAGAGATCTGGCATCCCGCGCCGTCAGCGGCCGCCCTCACCCCAACTCCACCCACACCGGCGCGTGGTCGCTGGCGCCGCCCTCACCGCGCACGCCGCGGTCGATGCCGGCAGCCCTGAGCTTGCGGGCGAGCATCTTCGACAGCAGGATATGATCGAGCCGCAAGCCCGCATCGCGCGGCCAGCGGTTCCGTCGGTAATCCCAGAAGGTGTAGAGCGTCTCTTTGGGGTAGACCTTGCGCAGTGCGTCCGTCCAGCCTTGCTCGATGAGCGCCGCAAAGGCTGCCCGGCTTTCCGGCTGTACCAGCGCGTTATCGTCGTAGGAGCGCGTGGCATAGATATCGCGCGGCTCGGGCACGATGTTGTAGTCGCCCGCCAGCACCACCGGCAGCCCGGTATCGAGCAACTGTTCGGCATGTGCGGCCAGCCGCGCGTGCCAGGCGAGTTTGTACTGAAATTTCGGCCCCGGCTGCGGGTTGCCGTTCGGCGCGTACAGGCAGCCGATGACGATGCCGTTCACCGCCGCCTCGATGTACCGGCTCTGCCTGTCCGCATCGTCGCCGGGCAGCACGTCGCGCGTCAGCACCGGCTCGGCGCCCCGCGCCAGTATGGCAACGCCGTTCCAGGTCGGCTCCCCCTTCCACACCGCGCCGTAGCCGGCATCGGCCAGGGCAGTGCGCGGAAACTGCATATCGCGCGCCTTCAATTCCTGAAGGCAGACCACATCGGGGCTTGCCGCCGCCAGCCAGGTCAGCAGATTCTTCAGCCGGCTGTTGACGTTGTTGATGTTGAAGGAGGCGATTTTCATCGGCGGGTCAAGAGACGACCTTGCCCCAAGCCTTCACCGTCTCCGCTAGCGTCTTCAGATGATCGGCCGTCGAAAACCCCGAAATGCTCTTGCGCGGCTTCAGATCGTGGTCGCCATCCCTGAGCCAGATCACCTCAATGCTGTCGGAGAGCCCATAACCGGCCACCTCGTCGGGCGTGCCGAACTCGTCGCGCGTGCCCTGGAAGATCAGCGTCGGCGTCGTCAGCCCTGCCAGATGCTTGGTCCGCAACTGCTCGGGCTTGCCGGGCGGATGGAAGGGATAGCCGAGGCAAAGCAGGCCCGAGATTTCGCCCTTGGCGAACATCTCGTCCGCCACCATCGAGGCGACGCGCCCGCCCATCGACTTGCCGCCGATGATCAACGTCCCGGTCACGCCCCTCGCCCTGAGGTCGGCGATCGCCTTGATGTATTCCGGGTTCACCGTCTCGGCGCGCGGCGGCGGCTTGCGGTGGCCGTAGCGGCGGGCCGCCATATAGTGGAACTCGAACCGCGCGACCTGAAAGCCCACGGCCGCCAGCGCCTTGGCGGTGGCGGTCATCGAGGGAGAATCCATCGACGCGCCGGCGCCATGGGCAAGCAGGATGGTGACCGGGGCGGTGTCGTCGCCGTCGAAGAGGAAGCTGGTCATGGAATAGGACTCCCGTGGCTCGGCATTGGTGACCCCTTCTCCCCTTGTGGGAGAAGGTGGCCTCGCGAAGCGAGGTCGGATGAGGGGTGTTCCAGGGAACGCAAACGCCTCATTCCGTCACGCACCCCTCAACCGTCTCGGCGCTGCGCGCCGATCCACCTTCTCCCACAAGGGGAGAAGGAAAGAGCCTCACCCCGCCGACTTCGCCAGTTGCATATCCACGAACTGCACGCCCCTGGCCGCTACGCCGGCCCATTCGGATTCGGAATCGAGCTCCAGATAGCGCGCCCACAGCCGCCGCGCCTCGAGCAGTTCGCCGGCATCGAATTCGAGCCGGGCCAGATTGAACACCGGGTCGGCGTAATCGCTGTCGAGCGCGATGGCCTTGCGCAAGTGCCTTCGCGCCGACGCCGTCTTGCCTTCCTCGCTCATCAGCCCGGCGAGGTTGAACCAGGCCTCGACGAAAGCCGGATCGAGCTTGATCGCGCGCGCATAGTCATGGGCCGCTTCCGCCGGATGGCCGCCGGCGCGCAGGCAATTGGCGCGGTTGAAGGCGGCGATCGCGTCGCCTGGATCGATGGCAAGGCAGCGTTGGTAGAGCGCGGCGGCACCGTCATGGTCGCCGTCCTGCTCCGCCGCTTCGGCATCGGCGAAGAGCTCTTCCAGCGGATCGTCGTCGGAGGCGCCGAGATCGAACAGCAATTGCCCGTCGAGCTCGCTCTCGCCGCCATCCAGATAGATCGCGTCGGGCCGCCCGAATGCCGAGCCGACCGCGAGCGACTTGGCGGTGAGCGAAGCCACCGGGCCGGAACGGTGCACCGAGCGCGCGATAGCGCCCCATGTCGCGCCACCGGCGACCAGCCCGGCATATTTGCGCGCCAGGATCAGGTCGCGGAAGGAATAGGGTTCCGAGTCATGTTCGAAGGCATCGAACAGCGACAAGAGATCGAGGTCGGCGCCGGACAGCCGCGACTGATCGATCAGCGATTGCCGCGACAGCGAGGAGGCCTCGGGCGCCTTCATCAGTCCAAGCAGGCGCAGAAAACCGTTCTCGCTGAGCAATGCACGCCCGGCGCCGCGCTCGGCGGCGACGCGGCGTTCAATCTCGACATCGCCGGTCTTCGTAAGCCCGGCCTTGACCAGAAGACCGCGACCGAACACGACATGCGTGGTGCGCCGGGTGACGCCGCGCCTGAGTTCGCCATGCTGGCGCGCGACCTCGCGCGCCGCCAGCCTGAGCGGAAAGGCCGCCAGCGCACCGATCGTGCTGTATATGGCGCCGGCTGGTGCCGTCACTTCTTGCTCTTGCCGACCGCCTTCAGCAGGTTGGCTTTCAGCGGATTCTCAGCAGCCCCACCCGCGGCCGCCTTGGCCTTGGCGGCGGGCTTCTCGTCGGCCTTGCTCTTCGACTTGGCCGGCGGCTTCGACTGCGACTGCGACAGGCTCGCCTTCAGCGCATCCATCAAATTGATGACGTTGCCGCGCTCGGGTGCCGCCGCGATGATCGGCTTGTGCCCTTTGAGCTTCTCGCGGATCATCGCCATCAGCGCGATCTCGTAGCGATCCTCGTAGTTCTTCGGATCGAAGGTGGTTTCCTTCTGCTTGATCAGCGCTTCGGCCAGTTCGAGCATTTCCGGGTCTGGGTTGCCGGCCGGGATGTTGCCGAAATATTCAGCCGTGCCGCGCACTTCGTTTGGATTCCTCAACGTACACACGAACATGCCGTTTTCGCGCGCGCCGATCGTCACCACGCGCTCGCGGCTGGACAGGACCAGCCGGGCGATCGCCAGCTTGCCGGATTTGCGCATCGCTTCGCGCAGCACGGCGAAAGTCTCCTCCGCCATCGCGCCGTCCGGCGCCATGTAGTAGGGCGCGTCCTGGTAGATGACGTCGACCTCGTCCTCGTCGACGAAGGCCTCGATGTTCATCGTGTGGTTGGATTCGATGCGCACCGCGTCGAGGTCGCTGTCGTCGATGATGATGTACTGCTTGTCCTCGTACTCGTAGCCCTTGACCAGGTCCGAACGCTCGACCAGTCCGAGTTCCGGATCGACCGGCTTCATGTTGATGCGGTTGTGGGTCTTCTTGTGCAACTGGTTGAACGAGATGCGCTCGCTGGCGCTGGTGGCGGGGTATAGCCGCACTGGACAGCTCACCAGACTGAGCTTGAGGTAACCTTTCCAACTTGCCCTGGGCGCCATGATGAACTCCTACGCGGCCATGCACTGTCACACCGGTGCAGCGCTGTTCGTCCGCAGGACGAACGAGGCTGCGCAAATCCTACACCGACCCCGCATGATACAGGCAAATCCCTGACGAAATCTTCCGCTGTGCCTTTGAGGTCGTTGGGAGAGAATAATTCAAATTGTCGGAAGCGTCGATGGCGCGCAAGGCGCAGGTGATTGGCCGAATGCCGCGAGGCTTCGCGATCCTGGGGTCTGCGCGCGTCGCTTCGCTCTTGCTTCGCCCTAGGTCTTCAAGGCTGGCAAATCCCGCGCGAACTCGTCAATCTCCGCCCACGGATCGCCCGACGTCTCCAACAACCCCGGCAGCGACGAGTAGTTCAGATCCTGCGGCGCGTCGATCGCCTCCAGATCGCTCCAGCTCACCGGCGTCGAGGCCGGCAGGTTGGTGCGGGCGCGCAGCGAATAGGGGGCGGCCGAGGTGTGGCCGCGCGCGTTGCGGTGATAGTCGATGAAGATGCGTTTCTTGCGGTTGTCCTTCCCCATAGTGGTGGTGAATGTGTCGGGCGCGGTGGACGCCAGATGCATTGAGATGGCGCTGGTCGCCTGGTGCAGCTTCTTCCAGTTCTGCCTGGGCGTCACCGGCACGGTGATGTGGATGCCGTTGCCGCCGGAGGTTTTTGCGAAAGGCACCAGCCCCAGTCCCTCCAGTTCGCCCTTGATGTGGACGGCGGCCTCGACCACTTCGCGCCAGGCAATCCCCTCGCCCGGATCGAGGTCGAAGACGATCTGGTCCGGCTTGTCGAGGCTGGTGCGGTGCGTGCCCCAGGTGTGGAACTCGACGACGCCGAACTGCGCCAGCGCCAGATAGCCCTTTGCGCCCTCGACCGAGAGGTAGGATTTGGTCTCGCCCTCGGAATTGGTCGCCTCGAAGGTGGCAACCGAAGGCGGCATGCCGGTGAAGGCGTGGCGCTGGAAGAAGCAGTCCTTCGGCAGGCCGGTCGGGCAGCGCACCAGCGACACCGGGCGCCCGAGAATATGCGGCAGCATGAAATCGCCGACCAGCGCGTAGTAGACGGCGATATCGAGCTTGGTCGGCCCGGTCTTGCCGAACAGCCGCCGCTCCGGATTGGTCACCCAGATGGTGGCGAGGTCGGCCTCCGCGATCAGCCGCTTGCGCTTGGCCGAGACCGGCGTCGACAGGCCGACATCCCTGAGGCCGCGAAACACGCCATGGCGCAACGAATTGTCCGCCGTGCGGTTGGCGTAATGGATGCGCGCCGAAAACAGCGGCTTCACCCAGTGCATCTCGCGCATGATTTCGCGCGGCACGCCTTCCGGCGCCGTGGCGCCCGCTGTCAGCGGCTCCAGCCGGGCGAGCAGGTCGGCCGCGGTCTCGGCGTCGAAACCGGTGCCGACCTTGCCGCGATAGTGCAGCTCGCCATCCTGCCATTCGGCCATGCCGAGTGCGGCCAGCCCTTCCGCCGCTTGCGAGGTCGTGTAGCCGGCGATGACGAAATCGTCCCTCTCGAGCGCCTTGCACTTGGTCCAGCTCTTGGTGCGGCCGCTCTGGTAGGTCGCGGTGGCACGCTTGGAGACGACGCCTTCCAGGCCGAGCTCCGTCGCCTGGTCGTACAGCCCCTGCCCGGAGCCGTCGACATGGTCGGAGAACTGGATGGCGGAATTGGCGCCGAGGCCGGCGAGCAGTTCGGCCAGCAGCGCCTTGCGCCTCTCCAGCGGCGCCTTGCGCAGATCCCAGCCGTCGAGATGGAGGAGATCGAAGGCGTAGAAATGCAGCTTGCTGCCGGCGCCCTCGGCCAGCGCGTCCTGCAGCAGCGCGAAACGCGAAATGCCCTTGCCGTCGAGCACGACGATCTCGCCGTCGATAATGGCCTCGCGGCACGGCAGCTTGGCGAAGGCATGCGGCAGATCGCCATAGCGTTTTGTCCAGTCGATGCCGCCGCGAGTGATCAGCCTGACCTCGCCATCGGTCAGATGCGCCATGGTGCGATAGCCGTCGAATTTGATCTCGTGCAGCCAGATCTCGCCGGTGCGGTCGCCAGGACCGTCACCGCCCGGGGGTTTCGGCACCTGTGTCGCCAGCTGCGGCTCTATGCGGGCGGTGGGCGAGGCCTTGACCGCGCCGGGCAAGGCGCCGGGCTTCAGCGTGCCGGGCCTTGGCGCAGCCTTGGCCGACTTCGGCGGCGCCACCAGCTCCTCGATACGGCGGCCGGACTTCACGCTCTCCGGCCGTGCTTCCAGGATATCAAGCGTGGGATTGGAGGCGAGGTCGCGCTCCTTGAACAGAAGCCAGTTCTTCTTGCTTTCATCCTCGCCGGGCTTCGGCTTCAGCCTGGTCAGCATCCAGCCGCCATTGAGCTTCTGGCCGGCCAGCCGGAACTTGAAGGCGCCGGTGCGAAGACTCTTTTCGACATCCTCCATCGGCGCCCAGGTGCCGGCATCCCAGACGATCATCGGCCCGCCGCCATACTCGCCCTCGGGGATGACGCCTTCGAAGTCGATATATTCGAGCGGATGGTCCTCAGTCTCGACAGCCAGCCTTTTGTCGGCCGGATTGAGCGAGGGCCCGCGCGGCACCGCCCAGCTCTTCAGCACGCCACCAACCTCCAGGCGCAGGTCGTAGTGATCCGCCGTGGCATGGTGCTTGTGGACGACGAAGCGATTGCCGTCGCCTAAGATTAGGCCGCCGGCCGGTTCCGGCGTTTTGGTGAATTCGCGCTTGGCGCGATAGGTCTTGAGTTTGGCGGGCGTTGTCATGGCCGCGAGCCAGCCAATTGCGAAGGCCGCGTTCCGTCGCGCCCCCCTCTGTCCTGCCGGACATCTCCCCCACAAGGGGGGAGATCGGCAGTTTCAGCGCCCCACTCAGTCCTGCAATGCAGACAATTGGCGAAAGCCACGATGAGGGCTGATCTCCCCCCAAGTGGGGGAGATGTCCGGCAGGACAGAGGGGGGCGCCGTAGGGCGCTACCTTTGCACCACTCGCGATCTTTCACCACACTCAATCGTCGGCAGCCGGCGTCAGTTCGAGCTCCGCGGGCGACAGGCCCTGCCGCAGCTGGCTCAGGCGGAATTCGTCGACCCAGTAGGCCTCGCCATCAACCAGCACACGCGCTCTATAGGTGCCGCCTGAAAAACTCTGCGCGGTGATGTAGACCTTGTGGCGATCGAGCGCCTTGCGCACCGCTGCGCGCTTGGAGTTCTGGCTGTTCACGGCACTGGACATGCGCTTCGCCCTCGGTCGCCCTGACACGAAACTCGACCGCTCTTCGCGGTCCGGCGACTGACCCCAAGGATGGCGGAGAGCGGCGCAGGTGTCAATTTCCTCGCCGCGGCGGCTCCCTGCAAGACGCAAGCATAGCCGACGGCATCGGATCGGTTAGGTCGGCGAACCTGCGGGCTGGAACAATATGAGACCCTGTTTGGCATACGCGCCGAGGCGGCGCGGCGCTTCTGCTTTCCGCATTGTTAACCTCGGCGCGCCTAGGAATAGGGCGAGCTCCGGCCGCGGCGCCGATGCGTCAGAGCGGCGCGGGGATGGCGCGGCCATCCAGGAGAACAAGGTTCATGACCGCTTCCGTGCGAAGCAATGACTGTGAAGTGGCTGTTGTCGGCGCCGGACCTTTCGGACTTGGCGTCGCCACGGCGCTCAGGGCAGCTGGTGTAGACGTGCTTGCCTTTGGCAGCCCGATGGGCTTTTGGCGCGAAAACATGCCGCGGGGCATGCGGCTTCGCTCGCCCTGGCGCGCAACCTTTATCGGCAACCCGAACGGCCCGCTGTCCCTCGATTCCTACGCCAGCGGCCAGCGCGTCCAATTGCGCGAGCCATTGCTGCGGCAAGATTTCGTCGACTATGGAATGTGGGTTCAGGCTCAGGCGATTCCGGATCTCGACACGCGCATGGTGAGCCGTGTCGAACGGACCAATGCGGGATTCCGGCTGATCCTTGCCGACGGCGATGCGGTTCGCGCCGGGCGCGTCATCGTCGCCATGGGCCTGAAGAACCAGGAACTGGTGCCCACCGCCTTCAGTGGCCTACCTTCCGAATTGGTCAGCCACACCAGCGCGCACACCGGATTCGAAGCCTTTGCCGGCAAGCATGTCGCCGTCGTCGGGCGCGGACAAAGCGCCTGCGAATCCGCCGTCCTGCTGAGAAAGGCGGGAGCCGACGTCGAACTCGTCTGCCGGGGCGACATCCATTGGCTCGGCGCGCCGTCCAGCAGGCGGGGCCGCAATGTGCTAGGCGCCGCCGAGGAACTCCTGGCGTCGCCCTCGCGCGTCGGTCCCTTCCCGTTGTCATGGCTGATCGAGGCGCCGGGTCTCGTGCATGGCTTGCCGGCGGCGGCGCTACGCTGGGTCAATGCGCGTGGCCTCAGGGCCGGCGCGTCGGGCTGGCTGCTGCCGGACTTCGGCGGCATCAAGGTCAAGGCCGGCCGCGTGATCGTCGGCGCCTCCGCCAGCAACTCCGGAATAGACTTGCGGTTCGAGAACGGCTCGACCGCTTACGATCACGTCCTGCTCGCGACCGGCTACCGCATAGATATCAGCAAGCTTGGGCTCTTCGCCCCCGACTTCCTCGACGCAATCGCCTGCCACGACGGATCGCCGATCCTTTCCGCGGGACTGGAATCGAACATTCCCGGGCTGCATTTCGTCGGCGCCAGCGCGGTCGCGAGTTTTGGCCCGTTGATGCGTTTCACCGCCGCCACCCCGTATGCGGCGCGGGCCGTCACCCGTTTCATACGCGCCGCGAGACACAAGGGCCAGAACGCACGGCGCTCTACTTTGAGACTGGGCGAAGCCTCGGCTCCCGCCGGCACGAAGCCCCGTTGAGCGTCGCCGGCCGCGCCATGTATCAGCGCGATCGGGCGGGGCTCTCGCCTCTCAAAGCGGAAGAGCTGGGCAAGCGGCCGTGCCGGACAACATGTGAGGGTGGAGGCTTGGCACCGTCAGGCGCAGTGTTTCTTGGTGGCGCGCACGGCACGCTTGCCCTGGCGCGCAGCCTCGGCGCCCAAAAAGTGCCCCTCACCTACATTACCAATGATTCGCCGCTGCCGGGCTGGTCGCGATTTGTCGGAGCCACCATCCGCTGGCCCGGCCCGAACGATGAGCGGGCGCTGCCGTTTCTGCTGGAAGCGGCGCGTAAACACCGTCTGGAGGGATGCCTCCTGATCCCGGCCGCCGATCCAGAGGTTCGCCTGGTCTCTGAAAACCTCGCTGCCCTGTCGGCGCTCTACAGGATCGTGCTGCCCTCCTGGGATGCGCTGCAATGGGTCTGCGACAAGCCGTTCCTCTACAGGCGGGCAACCGAGTTGCGGCTGTCCATTCCAAGGACCTATGACATCGCATCCATGGCGCAGGCCTCATCCCTGGACATGGTTTTTCCGGTCGTTCTCAAGCCTCACATGGGTGGCGGCAACACCCGCATCGCCAGGGCCAAGGTCGTCCAGGCCGACGACAGGGCCTCGTTTCTCGCCGCCTATCGCGACGCGGCCGAACAGATCGGCGGCCAAAACGTCGTCGTGCAGGAGCGCGTGCCGGGCGGGGGAGAAAGCCAATTTTCTTACGCCGCGCTCTGGAACGAGGGCAAGCCGATCGCGGAGTTCACGGCGCGCCGCTCGCGGCAATATCCGGTCGACTTCGGCTATACCAGCACCTTCGTCGAGATCGTCGACGAGCCCCGCGCCGTCGCCGCCGCGCGCATATTGCTGTCGTCGATCGGCCATAGCGGCCTGGTCGAGGTCGAATTCAAGCACGATTGTCGCGACGGCACGCTCAAGCTTCTCGACGTCAATCCGCGCCCCTGGTCCTGGTTCGGACTTTGCGCGCCCGCCGGCGTCGACCTGGGAGCGATACTGTGGGAGACAGTGAACGGCCGGGCCACCGCAGCCGCCACCGCTCGCCCGGGAACGGCATGGATGTATCTGGCCCGCGACGCTGTTTCATCCGTGACGCTGATGTGGCGCGGCAGCCTCGGCATCGCGGCCTATCTCAACTCCTTCGCGACGGTTCGATCCTGGGCGGCGTTCGCCTCAAACGATCTGCTGCCGGGGCTGATCGAACTGCCGCTGACGGTATGGCGGGTGCTGACGAGACGGCTGCTGAACCCGGCCGGCCGCCGGCGCTGACAAAATCGCTCTTTATGATGGGCGGTAGTCGAAGATCGCGTAATCGATGGTCCGCACCGCGTCGAGGAAACGCGGCATGGGCGGCGTCACGCGTTGCTGGAAAGACCCGGCATCGCGGATGGCGGGCTTCGCCCAGCCGATGGCCCCGTGGCTCGAACTGCCGTAAACGACGAGGCAGGGCCGCTTGTGCCGTTCCAGCGACGACATGAGATTGTCCAGCACGATTTCGAACACATCCCTGGAGAAGGGATTGTAGAAATAGACCAGCAGCGGCGTCGGCGGGAACTCATACGTCGCGGCATCCGCTTCGATGACCGCAATCTCGCGGCATTTCTGGGCCGGGCTCTTGTATCGCTCGATGTTGCGCCGGGCGATTGCGACGAGCTCCCGCGCGAACTCCACACCGACAATCGCGGCGAACGGGTAGTGCGACGCCAACAGGAGCGTGCGCGACTTGCCCGAACCGATATCGATGAAGGTGTAGTCTGCGAGATCGTCCGTCAGCCTGTCCATGATGAAGGCGAAGGATCTGGGCGACGTGCAGACGCATTCATTGCCCTGGTCCCGGTGCGGTCCGACGACATCGAGCGTGTCGAGCCGGATCGAACCCGCCGTGTCGACGCCATTGTCGCGATCCCACTGGCGCGCCAGCCGGTCGGCAACGAGATGGCGGATGTTGCGTGCGACGAAGCGGCCGCTTTCGCCGAGGCCATGCCGTCGCACGAGCCGGAACGGTTCGAGGATTCCTTGCTGCCGGACGAACCGCAGCGCCCTCGCGATGCGTCCCCTCGATCTGTCCTGCAAATCGATGCTGTGCGTTTCACGGTTCATTGCGGATCGGCTCGGTTGCCTGTCAGCGCAAGCGGCGCAGGCCGCGCACCAGGCCTTGGCCGGCCTTGAGCAGCCGCGGTTTGGAGCGAATGAAAAGCTCGATCCGGCAGCGCAGCGAAATATAGGCGGTGGCGCCCCATCCCCGCAGTGTCATCGACTGGCACAGTTCGGCCAGGACCGAACTGGTGGCGCCGATGTGCTCCTTATAGCCCTGGCTGCCGACCGAAAGGTCGAAATAGTCGAAGCCGTGCCCGCGCCCCCACATCATCAGCTTGCCGAATGTCGTCAGTCCCGGCGGGGCAACGGCATTCTGGTCGATCCCGAGCAACAGGGTATGGAGAGTGCCTTTCCTGACCAGTACATAGATGACGGCGAGCCAGGCTTCCCCTCCGCGCAATCCGAAGATGCGCACCGAGCCGTCGGAAAGGCCATGCAGCGCGGCATCTCGGTAGAAGTCGACGACGGGCTCCTGCGTCAAAAGGTCGAAACGGCCGAGCTCGCGAAACCGCTTCAGTCGCAGTTCAAGGAGCGTGTCAAAGAGCGTTTCCGTCAGCGCCGGCGTGTCGGCCTCGACCAGGCTCAGGCCGCCGCGCTTTTCGAGCCGGCGGCAATGCTTGTGAAAGCTCTTGGCGAAGGAGGGCCTGCAGATGCGCTTGATAAGCGTTTCCGGTTCGCCGTGCAGGATTAGGCCGGAGGTGATCTGGAGGGAATCGTGCGCCGCCGAAAGCAGCGCCAGAGGATTGGCGACTCGTTGGATCTGTTGCGGGATTCCCGAGATATGGATGCGATCCGCCGGTGGCAGCACGGCGCGGACCGCCCCCCATGCGGCGTCGGCGCCTTGCCTGGTCCACGCCCTGTCATCCGCCAGCAGCGGTGCCGAATAATCGCAGACGCCGCAGCTCAGCCATTCGATCAAGGAGTGGCCCAGCGCCCGGCGCCGCATCAGCGGCAAAAGCATGACCGGCGCGCCCGTGGCGGCGTCGTTGACCTCGACGACAAGCAGTTCCGCGCCTTTGGGCATCAGCCGTTTGGCGATCCCCTCGACCCAAGCATAATGCTGATGCGCGGTGCACACGCCATCGGCCTGAAATCGCAGCCAGAGCGGCTTTACAGCGTCGAGGCTGGTGTGCAGCCGGGCTTTGAAGCGCGCGGCTGTACCGGCGCTGGCGGCAGTCGGGGACAATAACCCGTCGGATAGATCCGCGTTGGGAGCCGTTCCCGTGGCTTGCCACATGCTTCTCCTGTCCTCCCGGCCGGCCATAAACATCGTCCACGCAAGCAGTGTAAATCCCGCCAACTCAGGACCGCCTCGGGCAGCCGTGCGTTGGAGCGCACGAAAGCCACGGTTGCGGACTAATGGCAGCGCTTGCGATACCCCCGCATCGTAAACCACGGCAAAGTTCGGTCAGGACCAGACCTTTGGCGCCCATTATGTTCGTTGCTTTCGCCTACCGGCCGACGGCCGAAATAGTCGAACCTTTGCCCGCGTGCCCAGCTCGTCGACCTGCCATGAGGCCCGGTGAGACGTTGGGCACTTGCGCTCAGGTTGACCGCTAGCATCAAAGCATGAACGGTGCGTTGATGAACAATCAGAAATTGCACCGATCAGTCGTGCCATGTTGGGTCATTCGTGGAGACCACGCCGACGACAAACGGCAGGCCTCCTCGGGCAGCGCGTTCGTTACACTTTCACTGCCTCGCCTGCCACCGGTCTCTGCTACCGTTTTACCGGGGCGAACGGGACCGACCGCCGCCACCCGCCCAACCAGCTGTCGCGCTGCTGGTCCGGGTGCTCGATGTTCCATATGCGGTAACGCGCGAAATACCATGATGCGGCAAGGACGAAGATTTCGGAAACCGCGGAACCCAACAGCGACCACGGCGGAGGCGCGATTGCCAGCAGGATTGCGATCAGCGCCAGCCCGACGATTGCGCCACCAGTCGTGATGAACGCGACGGTCCGGAAATCGCCGAGGATTTCAAGGATGATGCGAGGCATGACATAAAGCATGACCGGGATGAAATTCGCGATCACGAAAAGTCCGATGAATCCGACCGAGGCATCCTGGAGGGCCTGGGATTTTATCATCGGCAGGACGAATAGGATGGCACATCCATAGACGAGGCCACCGATCCCCATGACCAGCGACCAGATCTTCGCCTGCGCCCAGACACGGCTTGTTTCGTTATTGCGCATCAGCTTCGCCAGCTCCGGCTGCGTCATGTTGAAGAGAGCAAGGCTGATGATGCGCAGTGGGGCAAACAGCACGAGGACCGCCGCCAGCGGTGCGTAAGCGGCGGGTCCGGCAATGCCGGCGACCAGCAGGGCCAGGCATTGACCCTGGATGTTTGTGGTGGTCGCACTGAACGCCGACCAGCGCAGCTGCGGCCAAAGCCTTGTATAGCGGCGGCGCGTCGGCATGCGGAAGCTGATGCGAGGTGTGCGGCGCGCCAGCCGAACCAGGACGACGATGCCGAGCAGATTTGCTGCCGCAAGCGCATAGAACACGGTTTGCAGCGCGTCCTTCGCCAACCACATGGTCAGTCCGGTCAGGATGATGCCGGTGATCGTGAAAGCGGCGTCGCTGATGGAGACGATTACCTGCTGGCGCCGAGCGAACAATGCCGTGCGCATGTGGCTGCGCAGCGACCATGCGCCGACGAAGCAGCCCGCGGCGATGCCGCTCGGATCGCCCAGCAGATGCATCAGGATCGCCGTGCCGACCGCCATCAGCAGCGACAGCACCAGCGCCGCGGTCCCGAAGGCCACGTCATGGGCATCGACACCGGCGCTGTTGGTGCTCTTGCCCATCCATATCGAGGCGGGGACGGCGGTGAGCGATCGGATGTACGACAGGCCGACGCCGCCCATCACCATGCCGATGGCGAAGAGACCGTAACCTTGCGCCGACAATATGTGCAGCAGCGCGATGTTGAGGGCAAAGTGAAAGCCGCTCTGCATCGCCTCGCCGCCGATCATCAGCACGAGGCGCCGCACCAGATGGACCGGGAATTTCACGGCCGGGTCTCCGCCTCGCGGGCGGTTGCCGGCCTGCCCGGCCTCGCTATCGTCACTTTCAGTTTGTCGGCGGCGATCGCGGCGATCGCCGCAGCTGCGACCGGTTCGCTGAAGACGGTCTCGTAGCGCGCGCGGCCGGCGGCAACAAAACCGCGCCAGGCCTCGGGCCGCAGGATGATCTCTTGCAATTTCGCGGCAAGGGCGGCGGCGTTGTTAGGCGGAACATGCCAGCCGGTCTCCCCGTCGCTGACCACCTCGACCAACCCGCCGATCGCCGATACCAGTGGCGGCCGACCATAGGCCATCGCCTCGATTGCGACGCGGCCCAGCGATTCCGGGCGCCGCGACGGAACGGTGACGATGTCGGCCCAGCGGTAGTGTTGCGAGGGGTCCGGTATGAACGGCAGCACGCTGACGCGATCGGCCAATCCCATGGTGTTCACCAGCTCGGCCAAGGCCAGTTCGCGCTCGGTGCTTTCGAAAGCGCCGCCCACCAGCCGCACGTCGATGCGCGAGCGCAATTCCGGCGGCATCGAGGCGACCGCCTCGAGCAGCACTTCCTGGCCCTTGATCCTGTTGATGCGGCCGAGCAGCAGCACCCGCAACGGCCGGCTGCCGTCATAGCGCATCGGCTCGGCCGCCGGCGGGCCGGCAACGCCATTATAGACCACATGCGTGCGTGAACGGCCGGCAATGCCGAAGGCGGCGCGCGTGGCGCGTGAATTGAAGATCAGGTCGGCATGGCTCCAGCGCATCAAAGCGGCCAGGATCGTGCGCATGAAACCTTCGGGGATCTCGTGGATATGCAGGACAGCCTTGTGAGGCAGCAGGCGGGCGGCCAGAGCGTAGTCGGCCACGATCGAGGTGTTGACATAGACCAGGTCGCATTGCCTCAGACGTCGCCATGCCCGCCACAGGGCCAGCGGCAGGCGCGCCATCTCGACGGTCGCGAGGCGCAGGATGGCCTGGCGCCGCAACACCCAGAGCGGCTCGAAGACGATCCGGCTGGCATGCGGTTCGAGGATCTGCACGATCGGCCCGCTGCGCGGCAGCACGACTTCGATGTCGGCGGACGGAAACGCGGCGCGCAGGGCTGCGACGCTCTCCGCGAAGCTTCGGTCGGAGCCATAGAGTTCGTAGCCCTGATGAACGCAGGAAATCCGCATCTTAATATCCCGCCAGGTTCACACCCCATCCTGCATCGCGCGAGGCAGATGGCTGCCGAAGCCCAGGAGCAAGGATCATGCCCGGTCCGCTTTCCCAGGCCGTTTGGCCGAGGAATCCCCGCAACGCCTCGTTTCGGTACAGATACGCCCGGAAAGTTGACCGATAATGAAACAACCCCGGCGTTTGGTAAGAATTTTTTACGACGTTCTGCGACAGTTGCTCCCACTCTTGCCCGGCTGGAAGTTGCGGGGTGGGTTCTGGTGCAATGAACATTCCGGAAAGTCCCGTCGGCCATGACATCAAAGCCCTCCATCCTGATCCTGGGAACGCGCGGCATACCCGCGGCCCATGGCGGTTTTGAAACCTTCGCCGAGAAGCTGGCGCTTTTCCTCGCCGGACGCGGCTGGAGAGTCGGCGTCTACTGCCAGGACGAAGTCGAGCGGGTCGAACAAAGGGTGCGCAGCGAAACCTGGCGCGGCATCGAACTCATCCACATCCAGGTCGCCTCGAAAGGTCCACGCGCGACGCTGGAATTCGACTGGCAATGCGTGCGCGATGCCGTGCGGCGGCCCGGCGTGTGCCTCGTCCTGGGTTACAATGGCGCACTTTTCCTGACTTGGCTCAGGCTGATGCGGCGCAAGATCATGACCAATATGGACGGCATCGAATGGCGCCGCCCCAAATGGGGCCTGGCGGCGCGAAGCTGGTTCTGGCTCAACGAATGGATCGGCGCCTGGACCTCGCATCGCCTCGTCGCCGATCATCCTGTCATCGCCGATCATCTGGCGACACGCCGGCCACGCAGCGCGATCGTCACCATCCCCTATGGCGGCGATCCCGTGACGACGGCGCCGGAGGCACCGGTCAGGGCGCTCGGGCTCGAACCTGGAAAGTACCTGATCTCGATCGCGCGCATCGAGCCCGACAACAATATCCTGCCGATCGTCGAAGCCTTTTGCAGCAAAAAGCGCGACATGAAGCTGGTGGTGCTTGGAACGCTCTCGGATGAAATCCCCTATCACGCCGCCATTCGCAAGGCCGCGAACGGCTCGGTGGTTCTGCCCGGGGCCATCTATGACCAGGCGACAGTGAAGGCCCTGCGCTATCACGCGCGCGCCTATATGCATGGCCACACTGTCGGCGGCACCAACCCGTCATTGGTCGAGGCGCTGGCTGCCGGCAACATGGTGATCGCCCATGACAATCCCTACAACAGGTGGACCGCGGGCGCCGCCGCCCTCTATTTCACCGATATCGGCACTTGCGCCGGCCGGATCGATCGGGCCATCGAAGACAACGCCCTGGTCGAGAGTTGCGGTGAGGCCGCCAGGACGCGCGCCCGCGAAGCCTTCCGCTGGGAAGACGTGCTGCTGGCCTATGAGAATGAAGCCTTCCGGCTGCTCGGCGTCGTCGCCGGCGAGGCCGTCCCGGTCGACCATCCTTCGCACGCATGACGACGTGGTCGCGCCGGCGGCTTCTCGGAGCGGCGCTGTCCACGGCGGCGTTGTTCGCGCCGCTTCCTCCCGTGTCGTCCAGCCTGGCCGCCACCGGCGAATGGCGCTTCCGGCGCGGCGTCAACGCCTTCCCCTGGTTCTCGCTGACGCGTGAATTCCCCGCACCCCGTACCGACTACGACTGGCCTCCATTCCAGCAGCGGCCGGTCCCGACGGCGGCCGATCTGCGCCGGCTGCGCGCGACGGGTCTCGATTTCATCCGCCTGCCGGTCGATCCCGGCCCGTTCCTGGCCGGCGATGCCGGCACGCGCGGCCGTTTGCTGGTGATGCTCGATCGGGCCGTCACCGCCGCCCTCGACGCCGACCTCGGCATCATCGTCAACGTGCAGGCCAATAGCGCCGCCCACTATTGGAATCCGGACCGCATGGTCTCCAGCACCGCCGCGCCCGCCTTCGATCTCTATCGCACGCTGATCGGCGAGCTTGCCGGCCGGCTGGCGCGGTTTCCATCGGGCAAGGTCGCGCTGGAGCCGGTCAACGAGCCGCAGCAATCCTGCGAGTCCAACGTCTGGTCGCAGGTCCAGCTCGCGCTCCTGACCGAAGCCAGGGCATCGTCCGCTACCCTGCCGCTGATCGTGACCGGTGGCTGCGGCTCTATGGTGAGCGGGCTGACCGCGCTCGATCCGGCGCCGCTCTCGCCCTTCGAACCGATCCTGTTCACCTTCCATTTCTACGAGCCCTATCTGTTCAGCCACCAGGGCGCGCCCTGGATGGACGAACCCGTCTACCGCTCGCTCAACAACGTGCCGTGGCCCGCCTCGGCCGGGTCGCTCGAGGCGACGCTGGCTTCGGTGCGGGCACGCATGGCTGAGGACACCGAAACCTCCGAAGCGGACAAGAAAGCCGCCTACGCGGAAACCGAGCGCGTGCTGAAGGTCTATTTTGACGCCCGGCCCGACCGCTGGTTCATCGACAAATATCTTAGCCAGGCGCGCGATTGGGCCGATAGCCATGACATCGCGCCCGAACGCATTGTCATGGGCGAGTTCGGCGCGCTGCGCACCGACGCCCGCTATGTCGCCGCGCCCAATCCCGACCGCGCCCGCTACATCGCCGACGTCAGGCAAAGCGCCGAGTCGTTCGGCTTTGCCTGGGCCTTCTGGGCCCTCTTCGACGGCATGGGCATGATGGACGACACAACGCGCGCGCTGGACCCGGACATAGTGGAGGCGCTTGGTCTGACGATGCCGGGCTAGACAGCGCATCCGATAGCCTGTCAGGCGGACGCAGCGATTTCCGCGGCGAAGTCGCGATAGGGGTGCAGTGGGCGTCCGAGCAAGGCAGTCAGGCGCTCGACGTCGCCGGCCGCAGGCAGCATTCCGTCGGTAAAGAAGCGCTCGCCCATCAGGCGCAAGTCGTAGGCCATCCAGGCGGGCAAGAACTGCCTGAGATTTTGCTCGAAGCCTTCGGCATTGTCGCCGCCGTAGTTAATCGGGCGGGCGAGCACGTCCGACCAGATTGCGGCAATATCCGTCCCGGTCAGCGTCTCTGGGCCGACGAGGTTGATCCGGTCGAGCGCAAGCGGCTCCGCGGACTGTTCGCGGCGCAGCAGCTCAAGGGCGGCGATCTCGGCGATATCACGCACGTCGATCATGGCGAGGCCCTTGGCGCCGATCGGCATTGGGTAGGTGCCGTAGCCGGTGATGACGTCTTTGATCATCAGATCGTTCTGAATGAAGTAGGCCGGGCGCAAGATCGTAGCCTTGAAGTCCATCTGCTCGATCATGCGCTCGACGCCGAACTTGCCCGCGAAATGGGGCACGTTCACATAGACGTCAGCGTGGATCACCGACAGATAGACGATCCGCTCGATGCCGGCAGATCGGGCGACGTTGAGCGCGATCAAAGCTTGCGTGAATTCGTCCGGTACCACGGCGTTCAAGAGGAACAGAGTGGAGACGCCAGACATGGCTTTCCGCAGGGAATCGACATCGAGAAAGTCGCCTTGCACGACGGAGACACCTGCCGGGAAGTTGGCTTTCGACGGATCGCGAACGAGAGCACGTACATCGGCGTCACGCTTGGCGAGATGTTCGACGACTTGGCGGCCAATGTTGCCCGTGGCCCCGGTAACGAGAATGGTCATGAAATTTCTCCTGTTGGATTGCTTGACACCTCCTATGTGTGTGGCTCACTAACTGTCCAAAAGACGGAAATTTTAGACACGTCGTCTCACTGGTGGAACACCCATGGACCTCCTTGCCCTCGCCGATTTCAATCTCGTCGCCCGTCATGGCGGCTTCGGCAAAGCGGCAAGGGCCACCGGCCGGCCCAAGGCAACCTTGTCCCGGCGCGTTGGAGATCTGGAAAGCAGCCTTGACCTGCGTCTGTTTGAACGGGGTGCGCGTAACCTGAAGCTCACCGAAGAAGGACGGGCGCTCTTCGAGCGGACGGGAGCGTTGCTCGCCGAACTGGACGAGACGGCTTCGGCGATTGCCTCAGGCGGCCAGAGGCCCAGGGGAAGACTGCGGATCAGCGCGCCTTTGCATTTTTCGCAGACCGCAATGGGGAGGATCGCTGCGGGGTTCGCCCTCAAATATCCTGAGGTGAGGCTGGAGGTCACGACCGAGGACCGGCCCGTGGACATGATCGAGGAAGGCTACGACCTGGTAATCCGGGTCAATCCGGATCCCGATGAAAGCCTGGTCGGACGGGCGTTTGTCCGCGACCGTCTGGTCGTCGTGGCGAGACCCGACCTTCCTCGCCCGACCGGCGGACTGGCCGCTCCTGGCGTTGCGCGCGGGGCAGGCGATCGGCAAGCATGGCAGGTGAAGACACTAGATGGCCGGTCAACGATCAGGATCGAGCCGGTCCTCGCTTTGTCGACACTCATCATGGTCCGGGACGCGGTGCGGGCCGGCGTCGGTGCGGCACGTCTTCCCATTTCATTGGTGAGCCACGACCTGGCTGACGGCACACTGGTAAGTTGGGGGGATATCGACGGCCCCGAGATCGCACTATGGACGCTCTACCCATCTCGACGGCTGCTCAGCGCGCGAGTGTCGGCGTTCATGGACTTTCTAAAGCAGGCCTTCCCAAACGGGACGCCCGACGAACTCGCCGCCTATATTGGCAGGTGACGACCGTACCCGCTTTCGGGCGTGGAAAGTCCTAAGGGGATCAGCCTCTAACGGCGGAGAGGCTGCGCTCTTCGCTGGTCGTCTCCAATTGCGCGCACTGGCTGCGCCTTTTGCCGCGCCACCGCCCGCGTCGGCCGGTAGAGCACCAGCGCCAGCACCACGAATTTGGTCAATAGCGTCGTCTTGGAGGCGAGGGTCTCGGAGGTGTTGAGCAGGATCAGCCAACCCAGCATGGGCAGCCAAATGCCGGGATGGCAGCGGCGTGCCACTTCATGCATGAACAGCACGAAGCCGAACAGCATGAGCAGGGTAAAGAAGGCGCCCTGATAGAGCACCATGCGTATGATCGGGTTCTCGATGCCTTGTTCCAGGCCGTTGATGCGGCGCATGCTTTCGATCAGATCGATATCAGGCCCCACGATCAGGTCGCCCAGCCCGAGATTCTTGAAGAGGTCGAACATTTCGACGCGGGCATTGGCGCTGCCGCTGTCGGACACGAAGCGTTCCAGCAGCGCGTCGAAGAAGCCGTAGGAAAAGAGAAGGGCGACCGCCACCGGCAATAGCGTGGCGAGCAGGACCGCAAGAGCCGCGCCCAGCAGGCTGACGCGTCCATGCCGCAGATAGGCCACGCCGCTGAAAAGCAGATAGATGCCGCCGAGCGCGAGCGTCGTCACCATCGCCGAGCGTCCGCCGAAGGCGACCAGCGCCGCGGTTTGCAGGCCGATCAGCGCAAGCCGCAGCGGCATCGACAGCGACCGTGAGCCGGAGAGCAGCGCCAGCACATAGACCGCGGTGATCGTGGCATTGGCCAGCGGATGGCCCTGAAGCGCGGTCGAGCGCAGGTCGGTGAACACCTCGCCGTCGAGCCTGTAGGGAAACACCAGCGTCTTGGTCGCGAACTCGAACAGCGCCAGCAGCGCATTCGCCGACATCACCGCGTGAACGACCGTCTGGAGCCGCGCGAAGGTCCGTTCGTCGTCCTCGGCCAGCATCAGCACCAGCAGCGCCGCCGCCACGAACGTATCGACCATGCCCGCCATGCCCGGCCGATGCCTGACGACGACCACCACCAGGAGCACGATCGAGATGACCGCCATCAGCGCGCTGGCCGGCCGCCGGTCGGCAACGGCAGCCATATAGCCGACCGGATTGCCGAACGTACACGCACGCCAGGCAAACACCATCACCAGGAGATAGGTCGACGGATGGATCTTGGTGGCCGGACTGCCAAGCAGGCCGTCGTAATTGTAGCCCACCAGCCATAGCATGCCGCCGGAAACGGCAAACAGCACCGCCACCGTGACCACCAGGCCGAAGCGGGTCACCCAATCGACGGAACCGCCGGCGCGGGATGCGGCGCCGGCTTGACCCGGCGCGGCCCAGCCGGCTGCCGGGCTGGCGGGCCGGACTGCGGCCATGTCAGGCCGCCTCGTCGACCAGCAAGGCGCCGGTCGGCAACCGCCCCATGACGGAAATGGCCTGCGAGGCCGCCGCGACATCGCGCATCGGCGTCGAGTTCAGCGTGGCGACGAGCAGGATTTCGTCGGCCATCGCCACCAGCGGCGAGGCATTGAGATTGTCGGCCAGCGCGCCGCCATCGATGACGACGAGTTCGAAGTCGCGGCCCGCCTGGGCCAACATCTGCTGGGCAAAATAGACGCCTTGCGCTTCCTGGAAGACGGCCTTTGACCGGCCCCTGCCCAAAAGCGCGACATTGCTGCCGGGCGTATACTGGCTCAACGCCTCGATGCCGTATTCGCCGCGCAGCACGTCGAGCACGCCCGGCTGCTGATCTTTCTGGCCGCCGCCGGCATTGGTATCGATGAACAGGATACGGCCGCCCCGGGCTGCCGCGGCATTGGCCAGCAAGCGCGCCACCCTGCCGCGATGCGCGGCGTCCTCGGGCGGCGACGTCACCAGTATGGACGGCACCAGCGGCCAGTCCGGCGGACGCCGGCCCGACGAGAACATGCGCCTCAGCGCCAGCCCTACAACCGCGTCCGTCTTCTGGCTCGCCGCGGCGGCCGTGCCGCCGAAAGGCCACCAGCGACGGGCGTTGCCCGATTTTGCCGGCACCACGCCAAGCACCGGCGCGTCGATGGCCGATTGCATCTGCGCGCTGGAAAGCACCGTGGGCGAGGAATATTCCGCGATCAGCGCCAGGCCGGTGCCGAGACCCAGGCCGCCGAAGAGCGCGCCCAGGACAAGCAGCGACAGCGGCGGCCAGCTCTTCTTCAGGGCCGGCATGGCGCTGGAGATGATCCGCGCATTGGTGCTGTCGACATTGATCTGCTCGCGCGTCTCCTGCACACGCTGCAGATAGTTGGCATAGACGGAGCGGACGGCCTCGAGATCGCGCTGCAACTCGCGCAGCCTGACCGAAGCCTGGTCCGTATCGAGCGACTTGGCCTTCATGCCGGCGACCTTGGCCTCCAGCGCCTGCTGGTTGGCCAACGCCCGCTCGTAGTCGGTCTCGGCAGCCGCCCCGATGCGGCCGAGCTCTCGCGCGATCAGCGCACGCGTGTCGCGCAGCTGCTGCTGCGCCGCGATCATCGAGGGATGGCGTGGCCCAAGTTCCGTGCCGAACTGCGATACCTTGTCGACAAGCGTCGCCTCCTGCGCCCTGAGGCTCGAAATCACCGAGGAGCGCATCGCTTCCGAGGTCGCGTCCGGCGCCCCGCCCGACCTGCGCAATTGGTCGACCTGCGCCTTCAGCGCCGCGGTGCGGCTTTGCGCCGCCGAAAGCTGCGTATTGAGCTCGGTCAGTTCCTGGTCGCTGACCAGATTGCCCGCCGCCATCACCATGTTGTTGGCGGACCTATAGGCCTCGACGGCATTCTCGGCCTGCTGGACGCGCTTGCGCTGCTCATCCAGTCGCGCGGCGATGGCGTCCGAAGCGTCCTTGGCCATCCGCGCGCGTGAGCTCGCCTGATCCGCCAGGTAGGCCTGCGCGATCGCATTGGCCAGCATCGCCGACTTCTCGGCGTTCTTGGTCGTGACAATCACCTCGATGACCAGCACCTTGTCCGCTCGCCGCACCGCCAGACGTGCGCGCAACGCATCGATCGTCTTGGCCGTCTTGTCGGCTTCGCCCGACCCCGAACCCAGCAATCCGCCGAGTAAGCGTCCCAGCATGCCCTGCCCGTTGAATTCAGGATCCTCGGTCAGGTTGGTCGCCTTGATGGCCCTGAGCAGCACCCCCGTCGACTGGACGACGCTGACCTGGCTTTCCACACGGGTTATGCCGCCGTCGGGCGGCACCTGGCTCGGATTGACGTCGTTGCTGACCACCTGCAGGTCTTGCGGATCGATGATGATTTCCGCCGCCGAGCTGTAGAGCGCCGGCGTCAAAAGCCCATAGAGCAATGCGCCGAGGGTCAGCAGCGCGGTGATGGCAAAGATGAGGAAACGGCGGCGCACCAATATGCGCCTCAGGTCGCCCAGCTCGACGGTCGAGGCCGGGTAGGACGGCGCCGTCGGAACCGCTTCGGGAGCGTATTGCATCGCCTCCGGAGCGTATTGTTGCGGCAACGAGAGCAGGGATGATTGCAAGGGTCGCTCCGACAACACTCCATGCGCCTGCAAAGATCAAATTGCGGCTTTGTCTTAGCTATGCTTCCAACTGTTAAAACACTGTTAATTATATTGAGAGCTCTTGTGATTTTTGGCACGGAGTTTGCCTAGGAGTGGCACGGGGTGTTGACACGACGCCGGCAGCGGGGAAACGACATGGAATGGGGCAATGCGTCACCAGTCCGGCCGTTTCCCGCGCCCAAGATCGAACACCGACCCAATATCGAACATCACAACGATGAGGATGCGACATGCAGGTGAGCCTGCGCCTGGACAGCGAATGCCCGCGTGCCTTTCACCTGACGCTGCTGGAGCGTCTGGCGGCGCTGGCGCATGTCGAGGTCTTCGTCGATGTCAGGCCGGCCGAGGGCGCCATACCACTCAGCGCCGCGGCGCTGTTTCAGCTGGAGACGGCCATCCATGGTCTGCCCGCGAACGGGCTGGCCAAACGCCTGCCGCTTTCGGCGCTCGCGCCCTATCGGGCGCCGCCGGCGGCGCCCGATCTGGTGATCGACCTCTGCGGCGACGTGCAGCGCGAAGGAACACGCGTCTGGCGCGTGACCTATGACGGCGCCGCGGGCGAAGCGGCCCTGCTGGCGCTGATCCTCGATGGGCGCACGCCGACTGCCCGTATAGAGGAAAACGGCGCGAACGTCGCCGAAGGCCGCCTGGGCACCGAATATGGCGGCATCGCGCTTGCGTCGTTCCAGGATATGCTGGCGCGCACCGCGAGCCTGATCCTGGCGGCGATTACCGGCGCGGCGCGGCACGCTCTCCCCGTCCTGCCGGAGCCGGCGCACGGCAACGCCGCGCCCGCCATGCCGTCCGCCGCCAAGCTTGGCGTCAGGGCCGGCAAGGCACTGGCGCGGCGCGTCGTCCAGAAGATCTATCATCTCTGCTACAACGCCCCGCACTGGAAGGTCGGCTGGCGGCAAACGCAGGGGCAGGATCTGCTCGACCTGCGCGCCCATCCGGCAACGGGCTGGCAGGTGCTGCCCGACGACGGCAGCCGCTTCTATGCCGACCCGTTCCCGATCCTCTATCAGGGCAAGGTGACCCTGTTCGTCGAGGACTATATCCACCGGCTGGGCCGGGCCATCATTTCCGCCGTGCCGTTCGGCCCGTCGGGGCCGATCGGCCGCCCGGAACCGGTGCTCGACCTGCCCTACCACCTGTCCTATCCGTTCGTCTTCGAGCGCGACGGCGAAGTCTGGATGGTGCCGGAGAGCTGCGCCAACCGCACGGTCGACCTCTACCGCGCCACCGCCTTCCCTGGTGGCTGGGTCAAGGAAGCGACGCTGCTGTCAGATATCGTCGCCAGCGACGCCACCCTGGTCGAGCATGGCGGACGATGGTGGCTGTTCGCCACCGTCAAGGACGGCGGCGGCGCCTTTTCCGATGCGCTGCATCTGTGGTCGGCGCCGGACTTTCGCGGGCCGTGGACGCCGCACCCCAAGAACCCCGTGCTGATCGACATCGCCTCGGCGCGGCCGGCGGGCCGCATGGTCGAACGCGACGGCCAATTGCTGCGCCCCGTGCAGGACTGCCGAAGGAGTTATGGCGCGGCGCTCGGCATCGCACGCATTGTTCACCTCGATTTGGACGGCATGAGCCAGGTTGTCAAAACCATCCTGACGCCTGGCGCGCTATGGAGCGGACGCAAGCTGCACACGCTCAACGAGGCGGGCGGCCTTGAATTCATCGACGGTTCCGCGATTGCACCGCGCTGGAAGCAAAGGAACGGCAGGCGCTGACGACGGCCTGCGCATAAGCTCGATACGGCCCTCCGGCAAAAAGCCCCCGCCAGTCAAGGCCGGCGGGGTGAGGCTCTGGAGTAAGCCGGAATCGGTCCGGCATGGATCAACGTATGGCGCGAAGGTTGGTTGCGGCGCCAGAAGCGCATTCCCTTTCCCCTTTTTGGGCCCTTGTGGAAGAACCGCCCTCGCCCTAGCCGCAATCCCGCCTTTCTTGTCGCGAAATTCTCCTCCTCCGTATGCATGTTGTAAGTCGTTTAATCCGGGATAGATTGCATCCAGAAGGGCGCCAGACGATCGCGCCGGGAGGAATTCGCCATGTCCGACAGCGCCTTGCCGCTGGTCATCAGCGCGCCCGAACCGCGCACGCTCGACCTCATCTTCACGCCGCCGCAGCTGGCGCGCTTCAAGGCGAAATATCGCATCGTCGAGACGACGCCGGACGGCGTGGCGAAACTGCCGGCCGATGTGCTGGCCGAGGCCCGCTACATCGTCGGCCAGCCGCCGATCGCGGCCGAGACGCTGGAGAAGATGAAGGCGCTGCGCTGCGTCTTCAATGTCGAGAGCAACCTCATCGACAACATGCCCTATGAAACGCTGTTCGCGCGCGGCATCCATGTCGTCACAACGGGTCTGGTCTTTGCCGAGCCGGTGGCCGAGCTCGGCCTTGCCATGGCGCTCAACCTCGCCCGCGGCATCGTCGATGCCGACCTTGCCTTCCGCAAGGGCGAGGAATTGTGGGGCGGCGACGGCAACCGGACGGCGCGGCTGTTGTCAGGCGCCGATGTCGGCATCGTCGGCTTCGGCGATCTCGGCCGCGCGCTGAACCGGCTGCTGTCGGGTTTCCGCACCAGGACAAAAGTCTTCGATCCCTGGCTGCCGCCGTCGATCCTGATCGACAATGGCGTCGAGCCGGCCTCGATGGACGAGGTGCTGTCCGCCAGCGACTTCGTCTTCGTCGTCGCCTCGGTGACCAGCGAGAACCAGGGCTTCCTCGGCGCCGACGCCTTTGCCAGGATGCGCAAAGGCGCGGCCTTCATCCTGCTCAGCCGCGCCGGCGTGGTCGACTTCCCTGCTTTGATGGCAGCGGTGAAGAGTGGCCATATCCTCGCCGCCAGCGACGTCTTCCCCGAAGAACCGCTGGCGCGGGACCACCCGGTGCGCGCCTTGCCCGGCTTCCTGCGCTCGGCTCACCGCGCCGGCGCGCTCGATATCGCCTTCAAGCGCATGGGCGACATGGTGCTGGAGGACATGGACCTGATCGATCGCGGCCTGCCGCCGCTGCGTTCTAAGCGCGCCGAGCGCGAAACGGTCTCGCGCATGCGTTCCAAGCCGGTGGACAGGAACTGACGGGTGGCTGGGTCCGCGCAAATCGGCGGGCCTTCGCATCGCCTTCGCGTCGCTTGACAAAAGCATGGCCAGCGACGACCCTCGACCGGCCCATCGGGGAGAAATCGACGCGCAACGCCTATGAAAAGCTGAGGCTCGGCAAACGGCAGGGGTCGTCGGCGGTAACGGCGCAGCCGGCGGGCCCAGGGCCAATCGGTCCGGCCGGCCAAGCGGTCCGGTTTTCTTTTTTCGCCATGGCAAGGCGGCAAGAGCGGCCCTTGCCATGAGGCTGTCGAAAACGCGACGGAGCGCGATGCTCAACACGATCGATTATGGCGGCAAGGAAGCCGATATCGTCCACGCACTGGAGGAAGACATCATCTTCGGCAGGCTGGCGCCCGGCGCGCGCCTGGTCGAGGACGTGCTGCTCGCCCGCTTCCCGGTGTCGCGCCATACCATCCGACAGGCGCTCTATCAGCTCGAAAGGCTAGGCGTCGTCACGCGCGAGCGCAACAAGGGCGCCATGGTGCGGCGGCTGTCGCCCGACGAGGTGCGGCAGATCTACGAGGTGCGCGAGATGCTGCAGCGGCAGGCGGCGCTGATGATCCGCCTTCCCGCGAGCGACGCGCTGATCGAAGAGCTGACGCAGATCCTTCGCATCTATAACGGCCATGTCGAGAGCGGCTATCTGCGCGGCATCCACGAGGCCAATGACCGTTTCCATCTCACCATGTTCTCGGCCTGCGGCAATGCCTATCTGGTGGCCTCGATCGAGCATTACATGCGCCTCAGCCTGCCGGTGCGGGCCAATTCGCTGGCCGACAGGGAAAAGCTCGACATCTCGCGCCAGCACCACGCAATGATGATCGAGGCGCTCAAGCGCCGGGACAATTGGGTGCTGGCGCAGCTCTGCGTCGACCATTTGCAGCCCAGCAAGACGTTCTATCTCCAGGAAATCGAGAGCGGCGACGCCGGCTGAAACCGGGCCGACAGAAGGCAGCAGCAGCGGATGAGCGAGTCCGGTCGCTGCAAATCTAACGATGCAGCCAAACGAAGAAAAAAGCGGAAAGTTTCGCGGGCGTGGAAGAATATATTTCTTCAGACCGGCCGTGGGCGGGCACGGCGAACCGGAACTTTCCTCCGAACCTTCCGTTTCTTTGACGATCGTTGCTTCGACGGTCGAAGAGCAACAGGGAAGGATCCTATCATGAACATCAAGATGATCTGCGTCGGCGCGATGACACTTTCGATGCTCGCGGGCTCGGCCCTCGCCGCCGCGAACAAGGGCACGTCGGCACTCGACGATCCGGCCAAGATGCAGCCGTTCTACACCGACTCCAGCATGAAGAAGATGCGCAGTGGTGACGAGTTCGCGAAGGTGTGGAAAGCGCTCACTCCGGAAGACCAGAAGATGATGATGACGGCCTGCGAGGATGAGGCCAAGGACGCCAACGCCGCCAACAGCCATCCGGAGTTCTGCAGCAGCGTCAAGGCGAATGGCGGCAGCAAATAGACCGGCGGCGAGCAGGCTTTTATAGCCCGTATCCTGAGACAGCCCCGGCCCGCGGGGCTGTTGTCATGCGCCGATGCGCCGGCCGGTTTCGGCGTCGAACAGATGCGCGCAGGCGCGGTCGACCTGGATGCGCACCGGCTGGCCCTGCTTGAGCGCCAGCCGCTCGCGGAAAAGGCAGTCTATCTCCTCGCCGCCGCAGTCGACCTTGGCGAATATCTCCGAGCCGGTCGCTTCCAGCAGCGTGACGCTGCCCGGGATGCCGTCGCTGCTGGCGCGGATGTGTTCGGGGCGGATGCCGTAGACCAACTCCCCGCCCGGGATCTGCGCCGGGTGAAGCGGCGCCGGCAGCGGCAGGGTCAGCCCGCCTGCGCTGCGGAAGATGCCTTCCTCGATGCGGCCGCGAATGAAATTCATGGCGGGCGACCCGATGAAGCCGGCGACGAAGAGATTGGCCGGCCGGTCGTAGAGGTCGAGCGGCGCGCCGACCTGCTCGACCAGGCCATCATGCAGCACCACGATCTTGTCGGCCATGGTCATCGCCTCGATCTGGTCATGCGTGACATAGATGGTGGTGGTGCCCAGCCGTTGGTGCAGCGCCTTGATCTCGCCGCGCATCTGCACGCGCAGCTTGGCGTCCAGGTTGGAGAGCGGCTCGTCGAACAGGAAGACCTGCGGGTCGCGCACGATGGCGCGCCCCATGGCGACACGCTGGCGTTGGCCGCCCGAAAGCTGGCGCGGGAAGCGGTCGAGCAGCTTTTCCAGGCCGAGGATGCTCGCCGCCCTGTTGACGCGGCCGGCGGTATCGGCCGGATCGGCTTTCTTGATCTTGAGCGCGAAGCCCATATTGTCGGCCACTGTCATATGCGGGTAGAGCGCGTAGTTCTGGAACACCATGGCGATGTTGCGATCGCGCGCCCTGAGATCGTTGACGACCCGCTCGCCGATGGCGATCCTGCCACCCGAAATCGTCTCCAGCCCCGCGATCATGCGCAGCAGCGTCGACTTTCCGCAGCCCGAAGGTCCGACCAGGATGACGAACTCGCCGTCGGCGATGTCGACGCTGACGTCGTGAATGATCCTGGTCGCTCCGAATGCCTTCTGCACATTGTTGATCGTCACCGCTGCCATTTCATGTCCTCACCTGGAAAGAGTGTCGTCGGCTTCAGCCGCCCTTGACCGCGCCGGCGGTCAGCCCGGCGACGATCTGCCTTTGCGCGAACATGGTCAGCACCAGCACCGGCAGCGTCACCACCAGTGCGGCGGCGGCCAGCGGCCCCCAGCTCACCTGCTCGTAGGAGAGCATGTTGTAGACCGCGACCGGCAGGGTCCGCGTCTCTCGGCTGGCCAGCACCACGCCGAAGACGAAATTGTTCCAGGAGAAGATGATGGACAGGATGAAGGCCACCACGATGCCCGGCCTGGCGATGGGCAGCGCGACCAGCCGGAATACCTGCCAAGAGGAGGCGCCGTCCATGCTGGCGGCCTCCTCCAGCTCCATCGGCGTGGTCTCGAAATAGCCGATCATCACCCAGACCACGATCGGCACCGTGACCACGAGATGGATGATGATCTGCGGCCATAGCGTGCCCAGTATGCCCGCCCACTGGAACAGCAGGAACAGCGGGATGAGATAGGACAGCCCCGGCGTCATGCGCGCGATCATGATGACAACCGCCGACCGTTCGGCCTTGAGCCGCGCTATGCCGTAGCCGGCAGGCACGCCGATCAGCAGCGCCAAGAGCGTCGCCGTGCCGGTCACCAGCACCGAGTTCCAGAAGTAGAGCAGGAAATTGTTCTCCTCGAACACCTTGGCATAGTTCGACCAGGCCACATGCTCGGGGATGAAGACCGGCGGCGAGGCGCCGTTGTCGATCTCGAATTTCAGGGACAGCGAGATCATCCAGAGGAAGAACAGGATCGCCGGCGAGACGAAGACCAGGGCGGCGAAGAACAGGCCGATCCGGTTGAGCAGTCGCGAACGCATCTATTTGCCCTCCCCGTCGGTCCAGCGGCTGCGCTGGCGCAGCATCAGCAGGACGAAGGACAGCGCTACGATAAGAACGAAGAACACCACCGCCATGGCCGAGCCGTAGCCGATGTCGTAATAGGAGAAGGCGATGTTGTAGAGATAGATGTTGATGGTCTCGGAGGCCGTGCCTGGCCCACCCTGGGTCATCGCATAGATGATGTCGAAGCTCTTCAGCGCGTCGATCGTGCGGATGATCACCGCGATCATCAGGAACGGCGCGATCATCGGCAAGGTCAGGTAACGGAACTGCTGCCAGGCATTGGCGCCGTCGATCTCGGCGCTCTCGAAGGGTTCGCGCGGCACCGAGGCCAGCCCGCCCAGCACGATCAGCATCACCAGCGGCGTCCACTGCCAGGTCTCGACTGCGACCAGCGAGGGGATGACCGTCCTGGCGTTGAAAATCCATTCCTGCGCCGGAATGCCGACCAGCGACAGAAGGTAGTTGAGCACGCCGAGTTGCGGATGGAACATCATCGTCCAGACCAGCGCCACGGCGACGGGCGTGGCCATCATCGGCATCACGAAAATGCCGCGCAGCACGCCGCGCAGCGGGAACCGGGCATCGAAGATCAGCGCCGCGATGGTGCCGAGAAGCATCGGCGCGGCCACCGAGAGGAAAGTGTAGGACAAGGTGTGCGCGAGCGATTCCCAGAACCGCCCATCGCCGACCAGTCGCAGATAGTTCTCCATCCCCGCGAAGCTTCGCGACTGGCCGAGCGTCCAGCGGTTGACGCTCATCCACAGCGTGAAGGCCCAGGGAAAGACGATGACGGCGCCGACGACGACCAGCGCGGGGACGACGAAGGGCCAGTAGCTGGGAGCCAGCTTGACGGGCCGGCCCCCTTCGCTTGCCTGTTTCGTCACCCCGGCGCGATCGATCGTCACCCCGGTGCGATCGATCGTCGCCCCCGCGCGATCCGTCGTCGCCCCGGCGCGATCGATCGTCGCCCCGGCGCGCTCTGGGGCAGTTGGGGACATCAGCCTTGCTCGCTCCTGTCGAGGACCGGCTGGAACTGCTCCGTCGCCTTCTTCAGTTCCTCCGCCGGGTCGGCCCCGGCGAGCAGGTTGCTGAGCGCCACGCCATAGATGTCGCGGAACTCGGTGACCGGGATGATGACCGGCAGCGCCAGCCGGCTGACATTGCCGGAGCCGACCACGGCGTCGAGCCAGCTCGCCGGCATGGTCACGCCCTGGCGCACCTTGGGGTCTTCCAGCACAGATTTGCGGAACGGCACACCGGCACCTGCCTGCAGCAGCCGGGCGCCCATGCCGGCCGACACCGCCCATTGGCAAAAGAGATAGGCGGCTTCCTTCTTCTCGCTGGCCGTGGTCACGCCGAGCCCGTCGCCGAACGTACCCGAGGCGTGCGCCTTGGGGCCCTTGGGCATGACGCCGTAGCCGACCTTGCCGACCACCCTCGACTTCTCCGGATTTTCCATCGGCGGCGCGAAACCGACGCCGTCGAACCACATGCCGATCTTGCCTTGCAGGAAGGCGGATTGCGCTTCGGCCCAGTTGAAGCCGGTAACGCCGGGCGGCGCGGATTTGGTCATCAGCCGCTGGTAGAGGGCGGCCGCCTCGACCGCTTCGGGCGCGGTGGTGCGCAGCTTGCCCTTGTCGTCGAGCGGCGTCATGTCGTAGCCGAGCATCAGCGAGGTCCAGACCGGCGTGTTGGCGTTCTTGAGGCCGCGCGCGACGAAACCGTAGGTGTTGGTCGACGGGTCGGTCAGCGCCTCCGCGGCCGCAACGAGCTGATCGAAGGTTTCGGGGTATTTGAGGCCCTTGGCCTCGAACAGCTCCTTGTTCCAGTAGATTATCCAATAGTCGACCGAGAACGGCAGCGAGCGCAGCACGCCCTCGCCGTCCTTGGCGAACAGCATGCCGGCATCGGCAAAGTCCTTTTCGACCAGGCTCGGCTCGGTCAGCGTCGGGTCGGCAAGGTAGCCCGATATGTCGGCCAGCCAGCCGCCCTTCTCGAACTGCCGCTTCTGCACATGGTAGCTCAGATGCACGACGTCGAAGCTGGGTTTGCCGGAGCTGAGCTCGATGACCGTCTTCTGGCGCTGCTGCTGCTCGGGCGTCGCCTCGGCATTGACCTTGATGCCCGTCAGCTCCTCGAACTCGGCGAGATATTTGATCAGCGTGTCGCTGCGCGGGCTTTTCACCAGATTGACGTCGAGCGTCGTGCCGGCGAAACGCTTCCAGTCGACGCCGGCGGCAAGGCTCGGGCGGATACCGGCAAGGCCGGCGCCGGCGAGCATGGCGGCGCCCGCAAGGAGCTGCCTTCTGTTTGGGTTGAATGGATTGGACGGCATTTCTTCCTCCCGGTTGCTGTCGTTGTCGATTGCACCGCGATAGGCACGGCGCGGCCTGCTTCCTCAGATATGGAGCGCCAGCCGGCGCGCATTGTCGATATGCTGGCTGATCGCCTCGACCGCCTTTTGCGGATTGCGGCTTTCGAGGGCTTCGATCACGCTCAGATGCTCGCGCATCACCGGCACCACGCGGCCGTCGATGCGGAACCGTTCCTGGTGGATCAGGCGGATCTTCACCGAATTGACCAGATAGGCCTTGGCAATGATCTCGTTGCCGAGCGCATCGATGAAAGTGTCGTGCATGGCCCAGTCGATGGTCTGAGCCCTGGCCTCCATCTCCGGCGTCGGGGTCTGCGCCAGCGCCTGCGCCAGCATGTCCTCATGCTCGCGGCGCAAGCGCGCGAGTTCGCCGTCGGAGGCGCTGACGGTGAACAGCGCCACCGCCTCGCGCTCCATGAACAGGCGGAACTGGAAGGCCTCGCGGATCAGGCTGATGTCGATATGCGCGATCTGCATGCCGCGCTGCGGGATCGTCGTCAACAGCCCCTCGGCTTCCAGGCGCGGCACGATCTCGCGGATGGCGCCGAGCGGCAGGCCGGTGAACGCGACGAGTTCGCGCTGCGACACGAACTGGCCCGGCTTGAGGTCGCGGGCCAGCAAATGCCGCGTGAAGCTGGCATAGGCCTGCTCCCGCAGATTTGTCTGGTCGCCGCCATTGGCCATTTCAGTGCTTCCTTCCCCGTCAGGCCGCCGCGGCCGCGAAAAGAGTGTTGTAGGCAGCGCCAAGCTGCTGGCGCTCCGGCGCCGCGATCGGCTCGAGCGGCGGCCGCACCGCCAGCCAGCGCTCGTCGCCGGTCTTGCGCGCCACCATCACCTTGACCGCGGGAATGACCGGGTGCTTGAGCAACTCGAGCACGAAACGCTCGACGCGCACGTCGTCGTGCCCTTTCTCGGCCATGGCGAGGACCTCGCCGGCGGCGAAATTGGCCATGCCCGAAATCGCGCCCTGGCCACCGATCCTGACCGCCCGCGCCAGATGCCGCTCGTCGCCGATCAGGATCACCAGATCGCCATGGGCACCGAGCAGCGCCTCGCTATAGGCCCAGTCGCCGCCGGAATCCTTGACGCCGGCGACCACGTCCGGAAACGCCTGGCGCAGCCGGCCGATCAGCCCAAGCGAAAGCTGCACCGTGGTGACCGAGGGAATGTTGTAGAGCAGCACGCCGCGGGCCAGCGGACCGAGAGCGGCAAAGACGGCGGAAAACCAGCCGAAAAGTCCATCGTCGCCGATATTCTTGAAATAGCTGGGAGGGGCAAGGAGGATGTTACGGGCGCCGCGCTGCAAGGCATGCCGAGCCTGCTCGGCTGCATCCTCGGCCGCATCGACCAGCACGCCTGCGACAAGCTGATGCGGCGCGATGCCGGCCGCCAGCATCTCCTCGGTGACAGCCCCCCGCTCCCCGGTGCCGACCGAAGCGCCCTCCCCGGTGGTGCCGAAAAGCGTCACGCTGGTGCAGCCCTGCGCCAGGCAGCTCCGGGCCAACGTCACCATGGGTGGAATGAGGATTTGCCCCGACGCATCGAAAGGCGTGGCCAGGGCAACCGAAAGACCAAAACGCGATGTCACCAGCGAGTCTCCCAAAAGAGCAGTGCGCAGGTAGTGCTATCACGCTAACATGTTAGTCGTAAATAGGGCGGATGCAAATTTACGGAAACGCAGGTTGTGATGGTTCCGGTGCAGGCTCTATCCATGCCCAAGGCCCGTTTGTGCCGTTTTTCCTTTTTCCTGCCATGTTGCGCTGCGAAAGATTTGTTGCATTGCGATACGATCCGCCCCGGCCGACAATGGCCGCGGGTTGGGCTTGCACGAAGGATTTGTCGTGGCAGCATCGTTCCGACCCGATATCGAGGGAATGCGCGCACTGGCGGTAGCCGGTGTCGTCGCCTATCATTTCGGCCTCACCGCCCTGCCCGGCGGCTTTGCTGGGGTCGACATCTTCTTCGTCATCTCCGGCTATCTCATCACAAGACACCTTTTGCAGGAGATCGGCGAGAGCGGCCGGCTGAATCTGTGGCGCTTCTATGCCCGCCGCGCCCGGCGGTTGCTGCCGGCCTCGCTGTTCGTCATCCTCGCCACGCTGCTGGCCGGCGCCTTCATCCTGTCGCCGGAGGAACAGGCGCTCTATTCGAAGGGCGCGATGTTTGCCTCGGCCTATATGATCAACCTGTGGCTGATCCGCTGGTCGTTCGACTATTTCGCCTCCGATGCCGCCAACAACCCGTTCATCCATTTCTGGTCGCTATCGGTGGAGGAGCAGTTCTACCTCGCATGGCCGGCGCTGCTTGTTCTCGCCGCATGGCTGCGGCCGGGACGGCGCGCGGCCATCGTGGTCATCGGCGTCACCGGCCTGGTGTCGTTCGTGGCCTGCGCCTGGCTGACCAGCGTTTCGCCGCCCTGGGCTTTCTATTTCTCGCCGCTGAGGGCCTGGGAGTTCGCCGCCGGCGGGCTTGCCACGATGGTGCCGGCAAATTTCCTCCGGTACCACCCGCGGCTGCGCGCCGCGCAAGGCTGGCTCGGCCTGGCGCTGATCGTGCCCGCCTATCTGCTGCTGGACGAGGCGCTGCCCTTCCCCGGCCTGCTGGCGCTGCTGCCGGTCGTCGGCACGGTGCTGCTGCTGGTCAGCGGGGCAGGCGAGCGCCAAGCGGGTGGCAAGCTGGCCGGCGGGCCCACGGCTGTCCTGTCGCTGCCGCCCATGCAATGGATCGGCAGGCTCTCCTATTCGCTCTATCTCTGGCACTGGCCGGTCATCGTCTATGCGGGAATGGTCACCGCGGAGCTTTCCGGGCTGGATAGGTTTGCCTGCCTGGCACTGACGCTGATGCTCTCCATCTTCACCTATCACGTCGTCGAAAACCCCGTTCGCCGCAACGGCTGGCTGATGGCAAGCGCCGCCCGCGCGCTCGTGCCCGCGGCGCTGCTGACCGGCGCCGGCGTGGTCGCGGCCTACGCCAACGCCAAGTTTGCCGTTCACGAACTCGATCCGGAGCAGCGCGTCATCGCCCAAAGTGCGGCGCGTCCATCCACCGCGCGCGCCAGGGGCGGCTGCGTGCTCGACTACGAGACTGTCACCCCGAAGCCCTGCGTGTTTGGCGCCAAGGATGCGAAAGGCACGATCGCGCTGTTTGGCGATTCACATGCCGACCACTGGTCGACGCCGCTGATCGAGGCAGCCGAAAAGCGCGATTATCGGGTGGTTACCTGGCTCAAGTCCTCGTGCCGGGCGTCCCGGCTATCGACATGGTCGAGCAAGCTGAAGCGCAACTACGCCGAATGCGACCAGTGGCGCGAGCAGTCGATCAAGGAGATCCTGGCGCTGAGGCCGGCCCTGGTGGTGATCTCGGAAATCGCCCTGACCAGCTCGCGCAAGATGGCGGCCGGCAAGGATGAGCCCGACAGCCAGGACGCGGAGTGGAAGGCGGGCCTGCGTTCGACGCTGGAGACGTTCAGCAAAGCCGGGCTGAAGGTCGCCTTCATCCGCGACGTGCCCTTCAACGACGAGCAGGTCGACACCTGCGTGGCGCGTGCGCTGTGGCGCGGCGACACGCCCTCGCTCTGCGACCAGACGCGTGCCTATGCCGCCAACGACGCCATGGCCGCGGTGGAGCGAGACGTCGTGCGCAGCATTCCGAACGCCAGCTATGTCGATATGACCGACCAGTTCTGCAACCAGACCACCTGCCACGTCTTCATCGGCGGCAAGATCGCCTTCCGCGACCGCCACCATCTGGCGACGGCCTTCGCCGAGACGCTGGAGAAGCCGCTGGAAAAGGCACTGTTTTAGAAGGGTTAGCCCGCTGCCGACGAAGTCGCTCCGTCACGGCGCGCGCGGGCGCGAAACATTGCTTTACCGACTCTACGGGAACGGTGCCGCGTGGGCAGCGTTTATTAGAGGGACCTTAAGAGGAGGTTGTCATGAAGAAACTCTTGCTCGCATCCGTGCTTGCCGTCGCTTCGGCGGTGGCGGTGATGGCCCCGGCAAATGCCGCCAGCATCACGCTTGGCATCGGCAACGGCTATGACGACGATTATTATGTTCCCAGATATCGTCACCATTATCGCGATTATTCCGACGATGACGGCTACTATGGCCGTTACAGCATGTATGACGAGAGCTATCGTCCGCGTTACTACGGTCATCGTCGCTGCCACACCGAGGTGATCAAGCACTGGCGTCATCACCATCGGGTCATCGAGAGGGTCCGTGTCTGCCGACGTTGAACTGACAATTGATCCGGCCGGCATCGCGCCGGCCGGATTGTAGTGCACAGCCCATGCCCAGGAATGGCGCTGCCCCGTCACCCGGGTCCTATTTTCGCACCATCATCCCGTAGTGCATCGCCAGCAGATCGAGCCCGATTCTCAACAGCTTTGCCGCCACGTCCCTGCCCTCGCTCATCTCTCCCGCCACGCCTCTGACCGACTGCTCCAAGCACACGATCTTCCGCACCACGTCGACCACCTCCCAATGGCCGAGCGCGCGGGTCGCGGCGGCGTGCGACCGTCCGGCATTGAGCACGCTGTCGGTGATGCCGCCGCTTATCCTGTCGCCGTCGACGCGTTCGCTCCAGCGCATCGGCTTGATACCAGCCTGCTGGCTGGCGCGGAAATCCTCGCGGTAGCGCAGGCCAGCCTCGCGCTGCTGGTGCGACAGCGAGGTGATGCCCAGCAGCGGATCGATGCTGCGCACCCGCACGATACCACCGGTGGAGGTATGGCCGTCATTGGACACCTCATAGACGCGCCGCGCCTCCGACGTGCCGGTTGCGAGCCGCTTGCGGCCGAACTCGTCGTCCCGCAACGCGAAATCATGGCCAACCTCGCGGCGGATGCGCACCTGCTCGGCCTCGCCCTTCGGCAGCTTCGGCGTCTGCGGTTTAGCTGATCTGGCGGCTTTCTTGCTCATGGCTGCGTCCTTGTGGGGGAGTGGATGAGGTGCTGGCTGGCTAGGCCGCGATCCCTGGCGAAATTGGCTGCGTGCGCCGGAACCAGCGGCGAGGCTGGGCGTTGTGCCGCACCAAAACCAACAGGAGGTATGCCCATGACCGCCTTCATGCCGGTGACCTTGCGCTTCTGCGACAACAAGACCATGCTGGTGGGCTCCATCGCCCAGGCGGCGACCGCGCTTCGCCGGCAATGGCCTGACAAGACGGCCACCGCCTATCTGGATGCGACAAGGCTGGTCAGGCTCGCCATCGATGGCAGTTGCCGCCAGCGGGTCGCCTTCGAAGCTTTCACCAAGGCGGCAGGACAGCAGGGGCTGCTGGTGGCGAAGCCGCGTAGCCGCGCCCATGAATGGCTCGACGCCGCCGCGGGCCCGTGAGGCTGCTGAAAACGTGATGCAACCGCGCCGCCGCCTTGCACGTTGACAGTGGCTGGCTTTCGAGCCGCGCGCAACGCCAAGGTAAGTGCCGTGGGTACAATGAAAACAGGATCTCCGCTCAAAGTATGCCTGGACGGGCATGTCGAGGTGATCGACAGCGTCGCTGAGGCAGCCGACTTCCTGCAGCGCTGGCCGGTTGAACGGCGTGGTCACGTCTACCGCAGTGCGCTCAACGCGTGCAGCGCAGCCATCGCGGCGCAGATTTCGCACGCCGACGCGATGAAAGCGTTCATCGGCTTCGCCCGGGTCACCCGTATATTGGCCGGCGATGACGGCCGGCCAACGATGCCTGATGCAATGAGCGTGCGGATGCCAAAGCAGGGCCACGATCTGCCAAAATAAAAGCGTTGCGTGGCCGCCGTTCTCGCCAGATCGTCGACGCTGCAGAAGCAAAGCCGGCGTTGCGGCCAGCTTCTTTCTCCCCGCCTTATGGAGAAAGATGCTTAGTGGGCCAATGAGAGGCGCCAACGCTTCGATACATTGCATCTGAACCAATCTCCCAAAACTCTCGGCTGTATTCCCAATCCTGCACCGGCGTTGCCTCCTGCCGGCATCGTCCCTCGAGAACGGGAGGAAGCTCATCCCGCCTCGCAGACACGCCGGCGGAAGCGCGCCTGGTGATAGGTGCAGTAGCTTTTCATCGCCATTGTGCGCATGCCGCAGCACAGCATGTGGGCGCCGGGCCGGCCGCCGGGCGCATCGTTTTCCGGATTTTGTTCCAGCGTCAGGTCGAGCGGAGCGCGGCAGCGCCCGAACAGGCAGTCGACGAAGCGCATTCCCACGCCATGCGGCTGGCGGCCGATCGGGCTTCGCTGCGGCACCGGCACCTCCAGGCGGTAGGCTTGCCCGTCCGCGATCAGCAAGCCGGCCTCGCGCGCTGCGAGGCGTTCCGCACCTTCACGCTTCGGCACGCGCTTGCGTCCGGCCTTGGCGGCGCGGTCCGCGGCCTTGTCATTCGCCCTCTCGGCTGCCGCGATGCGCTTGCTGTTGGCAAAGCCGATCGAACTCAGCATGGCGTTGCGGTGAACGATGCCGATGATGGCGTCGCGCGACACCGGGCTGCCTCGCGACGCGCTGAACCGAGCCGCGATGCGCGAGGCGGAAAGTCCGTCCGTCAACCAGCCGGCGATCGCCTGCAATTCCTTGTCGCCGTAAAGTGCCATGTCTGGTCTCCGTCCATTGCGCGGCCGCGGCAGCGCGCGACGCCGCCGGCGAGTCTCGGTGTCGGCCCGCCGCAGGCGGTGGGCATTGTCGGGTTCGATCCGGCCTGTCGGCCGTTGGGTTGGCGGCCTCAGTCCGGCCGGCCGTCCAGCGCGGCGAGGCGCGCCTCTGTCGTCCGGTCGGGTGCGGAAACCGCCCTGCCCGTCAGCCTGTCGAGCAGGATCACGGTGCCATCCTCGTTGCGTATCAGGGAGCGGATCCGCACCGCGCCGAATTGGGGGCCGGAGCCGCGGGGAGCGACGGCTCCGGCCGATCCGGCCGCCGGTGACGGGCGGACCGGACGTGCGGCTGATGCATCGGGGCAATCAGCCTCACGCTTCGCCCTGGCCGGGGAGGAGGACAGCCGGGGCGAAAGGGAATGAGCGCTGGCCGGCTCGCGTGAAGCTGGCCTGAGGGCGCTTTCGACTCGAAAGGGGTTGAGCTTTTGCATGAACGGATATAAGCATAACTCAAAAATGAATGCAAGCCATTCTTTCATGGACGAAAGCAGCGCTTGTTGGTCACATGGGTGCCATGGTGAAAACGCAACTGTCGGTCAAGGTCGGGGCGGCAATCCGCCAGGCGCGCAAGCAGCGCGGCCTTGTCATGCGCCACATCGCCGAGCACAACGACACCGACGTCGCCGCGGTCGGTAATTGGGAAACCGGTCGCAACCTGCCCAAGACGGAAAACCTCCTGAAGACCGCCGCCTTTCTGCGTGTCGACCCGGTGGCGCTCGGCAAGGGCGACGTGGTCTTCCTCGACGATGCCGGACCGGTCAACGACGCCGAGATCGTCACCGATGCCGGGCCGCCGCCCGCCGGGCCGATGGACATCCAGGTGCTGGGCGCCGCGGTTGGCGGCGACGACGGCGATTTCACCTTCAACGGCGAGCCCGCCGGCTACGTCCAGCGCCCACCCGGCATCCGCAACCTGGCCAAGGTGTTCGCGCTGCACGTGCTCTCGGATTCCATGGTGCCCCGTTACGAGCCCGGAGACCTGATCTATTGCGGCGGCCGCGATGCCGTCCCGGGCGATCACGTGGTGATCGAAACCTTCCCGGAAGAGAACGAACGCAACGGCAAGGCCTTCATCAAGAAATTGGTCAAGCGCACCGCCGCCGAACTGGTGGTCGAACAGTACAATCCGCCGAAGACGTTGACCTTCAACCGCTACGCCATCAAGCAGGTCTGGCGGGTCATTCCGTTGAAGGAATTGCTGGGCTATTGAGGGCGACGGGGCAATTCTTCCTCCCACAAGTGGAGAAGGCAAAACCCAGCGTCGACGCCCTCGCCTTCACGCCCGCCCCGATCCCTCCAGCGCCATCTCGCGCTCGCTCAGCATGAGCGCCTCGCTGCGCACGCGCTGGCGCTTGTCGATAAACGCCGCCCGGATCTGGATCGCCGTGCCAGGCAGCCCGTCGGCGCGGCAGGCCGAGCAGACCAGCCGGCCTGAAAGCGCTGCCAGCGGGGTATTGCCAGTCACGCCGAAGCGCCGCAGCTGATCGGGCTTCCACCACCTGTTGCGGCCGCAATCGGCGCATTCGACCGAGATCGAAACGACATCCGCAATCACTGATCCCCTGCCCGTCAATGCCATCGCGGCTCGCCTCTTTGTTCCTTGTTTGTTCGCATCTTCCTGTGTTTTGAAACGAGAGTCGAGTCGCATCTTTCAGCGGTCTGCAAAAGTTTCTCTTTCATGAATTTTTGAGTTATGCTTCTATGTAGCTTGCAAAGCCGAGTC
This sequence comes from Mesorhizobium sp. BR1-1-2, assembly GCF_020165435.1. Classification (NCBI taxonomy): domain Bacteria; kingdom Pseudomonadati; phylum Pseudomonadota; class Alphaproteobacteria; order Hyphomicrobiales; family Phyllobacteriaceae; genus Mesorhizobium; species Mesorhizobium sp. BR1-1-2. The sequence goes on along the minus strand of NZ_JAIUID010000001.1, from coordinate 454,006 downwards.
GGCGCGCGTGCAGCACCCCGGGAGAGACGATGGACGCCCTTGCCGCCGATTTCGCTCACGCCTGCGGCTATGGCGGCGACAGTCACGCTCTCATCGAGGCTTTCGGGAGAATCCGCGAACACGGCATCCGCCAGGCGCGCCTCGGCCATTTCAGGCGCAAGGTGGTCGTCGACGCGCTGAAACAATCGGAAGCGCTTTTCCTGGCGGCGATCAGCCCGGCGCTATCGGCACAGGAAGCCATCGAGGACGCCGCCCGCTTCATCGCCTTCTGGCGCAACATGCCGCGCTGGCGCCAGGAACGGCGTCTGGCGGACCTCGCCAAGGCGAGGCAGCAACGCCTGCTGGCGCGCTTCTTCCGCCGCTACGGCCACCGCATCTGGGCCTTGGAGGCGGCATAGGCGGGCTCGCCAAGCCATCGGCGACCGTACTGCGCCACGAGGGAAACGCAGCCATGAGAAGAGCTGGGCAATGCCGCCATTTGCGGGTTCCCATCCGAGTGTTTTCTTCCTAGATTGCCTGCGGGTGGCTGATCGTTCGACGTGCATATCAGGGAATGTTCAAGACTGCCCGTTCAAGAGTCCAGGCCTGGATCACGGCAGGCGCGGGAACCATCGCCGCGCTGTTGGCGGCCGGCCTCATGGGCGCCTTTGGCGCCCTGCCCGCTCACCCTCCGCCGCAACTGCCGTCCGATGCCGCCATCGATGCCGGCCGCTGGCGTATCAAGCCGGTGCGGTCCTATGTCAGCCATGCCGACATCCATGGCGTGCCGCTGAAACCGGGCCAGAAGGCACTGGTGCTGGAGGCCGACATGACCAACCGCACGGCCGAATCCAACAAGGCCTATTTTGCTGTCTTCAAGCCGGAGGGGATCACCCTGCCGGACCCGATGCCGATGATCGCCCTGATACGCGATTCGACCCTGGCGCCGGAACTGCACCCCGGCATGACCGAGCGCCTGGCGTATGTCTGGCCGCTGGCCGGCGACGCCGCCGTGCCGCCGAAGCTCGCCTTCGGCGTCACCGCGGAAATCTTCAAGCCGCGCGACAATCTCTACGGCACGCCCGGCTGGTACAATCCCTACCGTCTCGGCACCGTCACCTTGCCGCTCGCCGATATGCCGGCAACGGACACGCCGGGAGCCGGCTCATGAGCATGCGGGTCCTCGGCAATCTCGTGATTCTCGCCGCCACCGTGGCGCTGAGCTACGGCATGCAGCTTTCCAAGCCGCATTATGCCGACCTTACCGCGCCCATACCGGTCGACGGCGCCATGCACGACACGGTGCGGGCACGCAGCTTCGACGTGCGGCTGGACGGGGTCGTCTTCGCCCGGGCGCTGAAGACCAACCAGTTCGGGCAGCAAAAGCTTTTGACGACGAGCGGCGTGTGGGCGGTGGTGACGACCAGCCTCACCGGGACCGACGCCTCCATCACGGTCGCGGACGGCACCTGGCAAGGTCCGACGGGTCTGCGCTATCGCCAGACGGAGCGGCTGGGCTATCGCCAGGATATGCCGCCGCACAGCGTCGATCCCGGCTTGCAAAAACGCGGCCTGTTCGTCTTCGAAGTGCCACCCGACCAGATCCGCGGCGCTAGGCTGCTGATCTCGGAACGCCGATTCGGCGCGCTCGATGCGCAGGCCCGCATCAGCTTCGACGGGTTGCCGGCCGGAGCCGATGGACAGCCGGCCGGCATCCTGCCGCAATACGATTTGGATGCGCCGCCGGGCCAGACATCACAAGGCCAGACATCACAAGGCAAGACATCGCAGGCCAAGCCATGAGTGCCGTCTCGACCGACATGGAGCCGGCGGCCGGGCGGCAGGCCGAGAAAAAATGGCGCAGGCGCAGCCTGGCGGCGTTGGTCATCCTGCTGCCGCTGGCGCTGGCAGAAACCAGCCATGACAGCCTGCGCGAATGGCTTGGCGGCGAAGACCTCATCGCCAGGGATGTCCAGTTTGGCCAGTCCGCGCGCTTCGGCGGCAGCGACTGGGAACTGGCGGACCTGCGCGGCGGCAAGGCCGGCCGCTTGCCCGATCAGGCCTTCGCCGTCATCGCCACCTTCTCCGTCACCATCAGCGATCCCGACTTGCAGAAGCAATGGCTGGGCTGCAAGCTGATGCTGACCGATGCCGACGGCCGCCGCTGGCTCCCCGACATGATTTCGGGCGTCAGACTGCCGGACGGCGTGATGAACTGCACCTCGGCGATCTTCTCCGGCGCCAAGACAGGTGACGTCATCACCATCGGCGACACCTTCATCGTGCCCGAGGATGCCATCAAGACCATCCGTCCCGCCATTGGGCTGGGAAGTGAGCGGCCGTGGTACCTGCGGTTTCAACGGCCGCCGAAGTAGCGACAGCGCCGGCAGTCCGGAGTCACGGCACGGCGATCAACAGGACGTAGGCAACAAAGACGACGAGGTGAGCAAGTCCGGTGAGAACCGTCGTGCGTCCGGTACTGAAACTTACGATACTCACCGCAAGGGCCAGAACCAGCAAAATCACGTCGCTCGGACCGAGACCGAGGTTGAGCGACTTTCCGGTGATGAGGCTGGCCGCCGCCACTGCCGGGATCGTCAGTCCGATGGTCGCGCACGCCGAGCCCAAAGCGACGTTCAATGCGCGCTGGAGCTCATTCCCCCACGATGCCTTGACGGCGGAGATCGCCTCGGGGAGCAACACGACAAACGCAATCATCGCGCCGACGATCGCATCCGATTGCGGGATCTGCAGGTAGGTAAGGCCATCTTCAACGCCAGCCGCGACCCGTTCCGTCAGCAGAACGATCCCGACCAGTCCCAGAAGCAGGAAGACGAAATGCGTCGGCACGCCGTGAACCTGCGGAGAATGGCTTTCCGGGGCGCTTTCACGGACCTGCACCTCCAGGAAGTCCTCTTTCTGGCTGTAGCTCTGGGCGAAAACGAAACTGCCGTAGAGCAAGAGCGACAGCAGCGCGACGAAGGCCAGTTGCGTGGGAGAAAATGTCCCGGGGCTGGTGGCGAGCGTGTAGTTCGGAAGCACCATGGTCAGCACCGTGATCGCGGTCAGCACCGAAAGAAAGGAACTTGTGCCTTGCCTTCGGATGTCCTGGTGGCGGTGCCGCCACCCGCCGAGTGTCAGGCACAGCCCCACGATGCCGGTGCAAACGATCATGACCGTGGAGAACACGGATTCTCGCGCCAGGGTCGGATTATTGGCGCCATGTCGCATCATCGAGACGATGATCGACACTTCGATCGTCGTTACGGCCAAGGTAAGGACCAGGGTGCCGTACGGCTGTCCGACACGTCGGGCTATCGCCTCCGCATGTCGCAACACGGCAAAGACGGTTGCCAAGGTAAGAACGATCGATATGCCGGCAACGATCACCACAATCGCCGTCCGGTAATCGTCGATCGGCTCTATGTTCGATTGCAATATCAACGCCAGCGCGCAGCAGACCACAGGCAGGCCGAAGGTCATTGTCTCACTTCGACGGCGGAAGAAGTAAGTCATGGCATTCTCTTCGATCTTGCGAATGCAAACAGGCGGTCTGTTTACGAGACCAGGAAAGATCGCACTTTCGCCTCATCACACGTACATGGCAAGGCGCGACAAGGATACGCTACGGTCGTTCGCGTCGCTACCGGGAACGACCGCCCGCCTCAACCGTCCCCTTGGAAAGCGAGAACGCCGTCTCCAGCACGGCGGCGAGGAAGCAGATGCGCAGCGGCTCGACCAGGATGCCGGTGGAGGAATCCTGGAACGGGCTGCCGAACAACAGCGTCACGCCATGCGACAGGATCTGCCAGACGTCGAGTTCGTGCGGGCCGATCAGCCGCGTCGCACCCAGCCACAGCCAGGCCGCGCCCCAGTCGAGCAGGCGGTAGCCGACGATCAGCGTGCACAGCAATACGAGGCTGGAGCTTACCGTCAGCCGCACGCCATTGGCGATCGGCAGATAGCGCGAGCGGTAACCGGCGATGAAATGCTCGACGAAATCGCGCAGGAATTTCGGCAGGCCGGCATAGCGCTTGCCGACGCGTTCCAGCCGGCCGTGCACGCGCGTCAGTGCCGTGTCGTCGCGCACGTCATAGCCATAGATCAGCGCCGCCATGACCAGCCAGATCAGCGGCAAGAGCATGTAGAAGAACAGGTTGACGGCGATCGTCGAGGGCGCGATCGAGGTGATCTCGACCGGCACCATGGGCGCGGCCGTCGCCGCCGGCACCGGGCTCGCCAGCCCGTCGGCAGAGGCCTGCAGAACGGACCAGAAATTGCGGCTCATCAGCCATTGCAACGCGCTGTCCTTCCAGCGGCTGATGACGTAGAGACCGACGAAGATCCAGTTGGTCTCGCAGATCACCACCACGATCTGCCAGAACGAGCCGGCGCCCGTTTTCGTCTGCATGAATTTGGCCAGCCGGCGCACCAGCCAGGACACCGCCACCGAGACCAGCAGCCAGCGCGAATCCAGCACGTCCAGCACATTGGCGCTCTGGCCGAAACCGGCCTGGTCGAGCGTTTCGCGCGAATATTGGCGCACGATGTCGCCGAGGAATCCCCAGGCCGCATAATAGGCGAAGAAGGGCAACAGCGCGATGGTGATCATCCGCACCAGCCGCGAACCGCGCTCGTCCGCGGCTCCCTCCCTCTCGGCGACCGTGGCCTTTTCCGCGCCACGCTGCGCGGCCAGCACATGGGGCAAGCCGGGGCGCAGCACATGGAACATCGCCACCGTCACCACCAGTTGCGCCAGTGCCACCAGCGTCAGCATGGCGAGCCCGGCGAAATGGTTGGCGAGCGCCACCTTGGCCGCCAGTTGCAACAGCAGGTCGCCGGCCAGAACACCGGCCAGAACAAGCGCGACCAGTTGCGGCCAGAACCGCCGCAGCAGCGAAAAACTCAAGCTGATCGGTTTGATGATATCGGCAAACATGAGGTTCTCTCAGAATGCCACCCGCCCGAAATCCTTCTAGCAAAGGGCGGTTGTTTTGCAACCGATGCGCGACTTCCCTTCTCCCCTTGTGGGAGAAGGTGGATCGGCGCGTTGGCGCCGAGACGGATGAGGGGTGTTCCAGCGGAGTGAGACGCTGGCGTTCCCTGGAACACCCCTCATCCGACCTCGCTTCGCGAGGCCACCTTCTCCCACAAGGGGAGAAGGGAAAAACCGTCCTACCTTCTCACCCGCGACTTCAGCCAGCGATCGAACGCCACCGCCAGGATCAGGATCAGGCCGATGACGATGCTTTGCGTGTAGGACGAGACGTTGTTGAACTGGAGTCCGTTCTGCAGCACGCCGATCAGGGCGGCGCCCACCACGGTGCCGCCGACCGAGCCGATGCCGCCGAACAGCGAGGTGCCGCCGATGACGACGGCCGAGATGACCGTCAGCTCGTAGCCGATGCCGGCCACCGCTTCGGACGAATTCAGCCTGGCCGACAGCACGAAGGCGGCGAGCCCGGCGAAGAAGCCAACGATGACATAGACCGAGACCAGGATATGGTCGACGCGCAGCCCCGACAGCCGTGCGGCCTCGGCATTGCCGCCGACGGCGTAGACGGCGCGTCCATAGCGCGTGTAGCGCAGCACGATGTGGCACAGGATGGCGGCCACCGCGAAGATGAGCGCCGGCACCGGCACGGGGCCGATCAGCCCGGTGCCGAACCAGCGCATCGAAGCGTCGAAGCCCGAGATCGGACCGCCATTGGAGATGGTCAGCGTCAGGCCGCGAAACACCGTGAGCCCGCCAAGCGTGACGACGAAGGGCGGCACTTTCAGCCTGGTTATGGCAAAGCCCTGCACGCCGCCGGCCACCGCCCCCACCACCACGGCGGCGAGCAGCGCCGCGAACCAGCCATAGCCCTGCGTTCCCGACGTCGACAGCGACAGCGTGTTGGCAGTACCGCCCTTGGCGACCACGGCCGCCACCATGCCGCAGAAAGCGAGCAGCGACCCGACCGAGAGATCGATGCCGGCGGTGAGGATGACGAAGGTCATGCCGAGCGCGATCAGCCCGGTGATCGATATCTGGCGGGTGATGTTGAACAGATTGATCGGATCGATGAAGCTCGGCTTCAGCACGGTGAAGACGACCACGAGCGCCGCCAGGAACAGCAGCGGCCCGAAATTCATCAACAGCCGCGCAATGCTGATGCCGCCACGCCGGCTCTGCTCCTCGGCCACGCTCATCGTGCCTCCTCCTCAACCGCTCCCGGCTGGTCGAGCGCCATCAGTTCCATCAGTTTTTCCTCGCTTGCCTCGATGCCCGGCATCTGCCCGGTGATGCGTCCCTTGCGCATGGTCACGATCCGGTCCGACACAGCCAGCACTTCGGGCAGCTCGGACGAAATCATCATCACCGCTATGCCGCGCGCTGCCAATTGCACCAGGATCTGGTGCACCTCGGCCTTGGCGCCGACATCGACGCCGCGCGTCGGCTCGTCGACGATCAGCACCTTGGGATCCCGCGCCAGCCAGCGCGCCAGGATCACCTTCTGCTGGTTGCCGCCCGACAGGCCCTCGATCGCCTGCTCGGCCGACGCCATGCGGATCGACAGCATTTTCCGGAACCCCGCCAGCGCATCGCGCTCGCGCCGCTCGGCCATGAAGCCGAAGCCATTGCTGAACCGCCCGAGCGAGGCGACGGAGAAATTCGGCAGGATGCCGAGCGCGGCGAAGATCGCTTGATGCTTGCGGTCCTCAGGCACCAGGCCGATCCCGAGCGCTATTGCATCCGCCGGCGAGGCCGGCGCGATGGGTCTGCCGTCGAGCGTTATCGTGCCGCCCGCGATCCGGTCGGCGCCGAAGATGGCGCGCGCCAGCTCCGTTCGGCCCGAGCCGACGAGGCCGGCGACACCGAGGATCTCGCCGGCCTTCAGGTCGATGTCCACGCCGTCGAGCACGATGGCGTGCGGCGCTTCGGGGTCGCGCACCGTGCGCAATCCGCGCACCGACAGCACGACGTCGCCGGCCACCGTGCGCTGCGCCGGCCGCGCATAGAGTTCGGACGCCGCGCGGCCGACCATTTTCTCGATGATGCGCGGCAATCGGATCGGCCCGCCTTCGCGGTCGAGATTGCCGGCCAACCTGCCGTCGCGCAGCACCGTCATGCGGTCGCAGATGGCGGCGGCCTCCTCCAGCCGATGGGTGACGAACATGATGGCGACATGGTCCTTGCGCAGCCTGTCCATGATCGACAGCAGCCGCTGCACCTCTGTCTCGGTCAGCGCCGAGGTCGGCTCGTCCATGATGATCAGCCGGCTCTTCAGCGACAGCGCTCGTGCAATCTCGACGAGTTGCTGCTCGGCCACCGAAAGCGCCGAGACCGGCGTCATCGGATCGATCGTGAGGCCGACGCGGGCGATGATCGTGCGGGAGTCCTGCTCCATCTTGCGCCAGGAGACAAGGCCGAGCGGACCGGTCGGGGCACGGCCTATGAAGATGTTCTCCGCCACCGTCAGCGTCGGGATCAGGCTGAGTTCCTGGTAGATGGTGACGATGCCGAGCCGCTTGGCATCCTGCGGGCTCGACGGCCGGTAGTCGGCGCCGTCGAAAATGATGTGGCCGCCGGAGGGCGGCATGACGCCCGACAGGATTTTCAGCAGCGTCGACTTGCCCGCGCCGTTTTCGCCCAGCAGGCCGAGGATTTCGCCGGGCCTGACATCGAGCGAGACCTCGCTGAGCGCGGTGACGCCTGCGAAATGCTTGGTGACGCCCTCGACGGCGAGCAGGACGGGTGCGGCTTCAGCTGGCAAGGGTGGCTTCCTTAGTGAAGTTCATCCGGGCTCCGTCAGCGCTTGAACGCCCCCCTCTGTCCTGCCGGACATCTCCCCCTCAAGGGGGAAGATCGGCGGTGTCACGGGCATCGCCTTTTCTTGCAGCATAGAAGAATTGGCGAAAACAGAGCAAACAGCCGATCTCCCCCCTTGAGGGGGAGATGGCCGGCAGGCCAGAGGGGGGCGTGCTCCGCCAGCCTTGCCAATCCAGCCCTCACTTCGTCTCGTTCAACCTCTCGGCCTTGTCGAGATTGTCCTTACCGATGACGATCGGCGTCAACAGCACCAGCTTCTCCCTCGGCTCTTTCTTGTCCCTGGCGTAAGCGACGGCGATCTGCACGGCGGTGCGCGACTGCTGGCCCGGGAACTGTTCGACCGTGCCGGCGAGCTTGCCGTCGCGGACCGCGACCAGCGCTTCCGGCAGCGCGTCGAAGCCGTAGATCTTGACGTCGGTGAAGTTGCGCGCGGCACAAGCCTCCATGGCGCCCAGCGCCATGTCGTCATTGGCGCAAATGATGGCGTCCGGCTTGCCGTTGGCGGCAAGGCCGGCTTCCGTCACCGACAGCGCCTCGGCACGGGCGAAATTGGCGGTCTGCTCGAAGACGATCTGGTATTTGTCCTTCAAGGGATCGAGCACATTGTGCACGCCCTTGTTGCGGTCGATCGCCGGCCCGGCGCCGGGCTGGCCCTGCAGATGGAACAATTTGGCGCCGTTGGGGAATGCCGCCACCACGGCCTGAGCTTCCGCCTCGCCACCCTTGACGTTGTCGGCGCCGACATGGGCGAGAATGCCCTCGACACCGTCGACGCGGCGATCGATCGTGACCACGGGAACGCCCGCCTTGACCGCTTCCTCGATGGCCGGCGCCAGCGCGTTGACGTCGAGCGGCGAGATCACGATGGCGTTGACCTTCTGCACAAGGGCCGCCTCGATGTCGGCGGTCTGCTTGGTGGCCGAGTTCTGGCCATCGCTCTCGGTCAGGTTGACACCTTGCGTGGCGGCTTCCGCCTTGATCTCGTTCAGCATGTGCACGAAGAACGGAAAGCCGAGACTGGGCACCGAGCCGAGAATGGTGAGCTTCTCCTGCGCAAATGCCGAGGGCGCGGCAAGCACCATGGCGCCCGCGGCCACGGACGTCATCAGGAATTCACGTCTGTTCATGGGATCCTCCTCCACAAGAACGCACGGCCCCGGAAACCGGGACGGTTTCAGGAAGGATCATGCGTCGGTTCAAAGTGTTGGAGCATCCTCCTTGCGTTTGCTAACGCATGCCGCTCCAGCTGATCGCCGTTGCAAAAACTGCCTCCCGTCGGCACCAGCAAACGGATGCTAGCCCAGGCTCAACCATTTGTGCAACATCGATATAACAGGGCCAGACGGCAATGGTCGGAATTTGGATGAGCCGGGTGCCCAGCTTCCATTCTCCGGCGCTGGCCCTAGTTTGAACCGCGCCTGAGCCCGTTCCCCGGAGACACCCGCATGAAACCGCACATCATCTGCCATATGATCGCATCGCTGGACGGCAGTCTTCACCCAAGCCGCTACACGGCCAGCCCGGACGGAACCCGGGCCGAATGGTCGAGCCTCTACGAGCACATCCATAATGATCTTGCGGGCGACGGCTGGATCGTCGGCCGCGTCACCATGGCCGAGATGAGCAAGGCCGGCGCGCACCCGCCCGCCGATGCGGGCAAGGTCGACCGACCCTATCATGTCGCGCAAACCGGTACGGGCAGCTATGCGGTGGCGCTCGATCCCTCGGGCAAGCTCCACTTTTCCAAACCCGACATTGGCGGCGACCATGTCGTGGTGCTGCTTGGGCACGACGTCGCCGACAGCCACCTGGCCGAGCTCGCTGCCGACGGCGTGTCCTATATCGTGGCGGAAACGGCCGACATGGATCTCGGCCGGATGCTCGAAGTTCTCAACCGCGAATTCGCCATTCGTCGGCTGCTGCTCGAGGGCGGCGCCGGCATCAACGGTTCCTTCTTCGCGGCCGGCCTTGTCGATGAGCTCAGCCTTCTCGTGGCTCCCGCCCTTGACGGGCGGGCGGCGAACCAGGGTTTCGTCGAATTCGGCGAGACCGGCCTCGCGGGCAAGATGCAACTGTCGCTCAAAAGCTGCGAAGCCCTTGCCCACGGGCTCGTCCATTTGCGCTACGCCGTCGGCTGACGACGCTCTATCGGCGCGTCAAGCGTCGTACCGCATGGCCTCGAGATCGGCGATCAGCGTCGGGCCGGTCGGCTGCCAGCCGAGCCGCGCCTGGGTCAGCGCGCTGGAGGCCGGCAGATCCATCGGGGCGAACATCGCCATCCAGCCGAAATGCTCCGCCGCCTGTTCCGCCGCGATCGAAACCACCGGCACGCTCAGGCCCCGCCCGATCGCCTCGGCGATCGCGCGTACTTCGACGCCTTCCTCGCCGACCGCGTGATAGCGCGCGCCGGGCTGCCGCTTTTCCACCGCCAGCCGGTAGAGGCGCGCCGCGTCCAGGAGATGGCCCGCCGCATAGCGGTTGCGGCCCTCGCCGACATAGGCCGAAACGCCTTTCTGGCGCACGATTTCGATGAGCGGCGTGATGAGCCCTTGCTTGACCGGGTCGTGAACCTGCGGCAGCCGCACCACCGAGACGTTGACGCCGGCTTCCAGCAAGGCATTGCCGGCGAGCTCCGAGGCGATGCGCGGATTGGGATGGCTGGCGTTGAAGACGTCTTCGCTGGCAAGCTCGCCATGTCCGGGGCTGCCCACGCCGACGCCGGAAGTGATCACCAGCGGCCGGTCGGATCCGGCCAATGCCTGGCCGAGTGCCGCGATGACACGGCTATCCTTCTCGCAATTCTCGGCAAAGCGGGAGAAATCATGGTCGAAGGCCGTGTGGATCACCGCTTCCGCCTTTGCCGCGCCGTCGCGCAGGCCCTCGGGATCCTCGAGCGTTCCCCGATGCACTTCGGCGCCCGCCGCCGTCAGCGCTTCGACCCCCGCTTCGGAGCGAGTGACGCCGACCACCCGATGGCCCGCCTTGATGAGCTCGGCAACGAGCGCCGAGCCGATGAAACCGGTCGCGCCGGTCAAAAAGATACGCATGCGAATTCTCCTGCACGATTGCCTGCGCAGTATCGCCGGTCTATTATTCCATTAAAGTAGTGATCTTATCGTGGTATAATGGCTAACAGGATGCCCACCAATTCCGCCGGTTCGCTCGCGGCGTTTCTGAGAGACCGGCGCACCCGGCTCGATCCGGCCTCGTTCGGATTTTCAGGGCGCCGGCGCACGCCGGGGCTGCGCCGGGAAGAGGTGGCCCAGCGCGCCAACATCAGCCCTACCTGGTACACATGGCTGGAGCAGGGTCGTGGCGGCGCGCCTTCGGCCGATGTGCTGAACCGCATCGCCAAGGGGCTGATGCTGACCGAGGCCGAGCGCGAGCATCTTTTCATGCTCGGGCTCGGACGCCCGCCCGAGGTCCGCTATATCGGTGCGGAAGGCATCAGCCCCCGGCTGCAGCGCCTCCTCGACACGCTTGAAGCGAGCCCCGCCTTGGTCAGGACCGCCACCTGGGATGTCGTTGCCTGGAACCGCGCCGCCCAGGTCGTGCTGACCGATTACAGCGCCCTGCCCGCCGACCAGCGCAATATTTTGCGCTTCATGTTCCGCAGCCCGGCCATCCGCGAAAAGCAGCACGACTGGGAAAGCCTCGCCCGTTTCGTGGTGGGCGCCTTCCGCGCCGACGCGGCGCGTGCCGGCGCGGTGTCCGAGGTACGCGAACTCGTCGACGAACTGTGCAGCGCCAGCCCCGAATTCGCCGCCCTGTGGCGCGAGAACGACGTGCTCAGCCATGGCGACGGAACCAAGCGGCTGAAGCACCCGGTGCTCGGCGATATCGAGCTGGAATATTCGGGGTTCGCGGTCGACGGCCGCCCGGATTTGAGCCTGACCGTCTACAATCCGGTCGACAGCGCGGTCGCGGAGCGGATTCGCGAACTGGCGAAGCGCGCCAAGGTGTCGTTGGACCCGCCGCGATGATCCCTGCTCCTTCTTGGAACATTCCAGAAATGCGCGGCGGGTTGCGTCCGACGATGCGTCCCATGAAACCGTCATCGCGGCGCCTCACCACCGCATCCCGGCGACAAAATCGATGAATGCCCGCAGCGGCGCCGGGATGAGGCGGCGGCCGGGGTAATAGAGGAACGGGCCGGAAAACTCCTGCCACCAGGGCTCCAGTACCGGCTCGAGCCGGCCATCGTCGAAATAGGGGCGCAGCCAGTCCTCGAACAGCGAGACGATGCCGCCGCCGGCGACCGCCACATCGAGCGCAAGCGCCATAGCCGTGCCGGTGCTGACCAGCAGCGGCCCGGTCGGCTCGACGCTCACTATCTCGCCGTCGCGCTCGAACTCCCAGGGCGGCCTCAGGCCGCTGGCGAAGCGGCCGCGTAGGCATGCGTGATCGAGGAGGTCGCGCGGATGGTCGGGCCGGCCACGCCGGTCGAGATAGGCCGTTGCGGCAGCGGTGGCGAAGCGTTGCCGGCGCGGGCCGATCGGGACGGCGATCATGTCCTGCTCCAGCCGCTCGTCATAGCGGATGCCGGCATCGCAGCCGCTCGCCAGTATGTCGACGAAACTGTCCTCGGCGGTCACCTCCAGTCTTATGTCGGGATAGGCGGCAAGGAAGGGCGGCAGAAGGCGCGGCAGCACCAGTTTCGCCGCCACGACAGGCACGTTGAGCCGCAGCGTGCCGGCTGGGCGGCCGCGAAAGCCGTTGACGACATCGAGCGCTGCCTCGACCTCGCCGAGCGCGGGGCCCAGCCGCTCCAGCAGGCGCGCGCCGGCCTCGGTCGGGGCGACGCTGCGCGTGGTGCGGTTGAGGAGCCGCACGCCGAGCCCGGCCTCCAGCCGCCGCACCGTTTCGCTGAGGCTGGAGGCGCTGACGCCACTGACCCTGGCCGCCTCGCGAAAACCGCCGGCGCGCGCCACCGCCATGAATGCCTGCAGGTCGCCCAGATCCGCCATTGTTCGCCTTTCCGCACAGCCTGTGCCGATTGCGCCATATTATCGCGCAAGCGTGCATTGTCTATATCTGGGCCGATCCACAGGAGATTGAGACCATGACTGACATCAGCAAGGCCGGAACCTTCAAGCTCGGCGACCGCACCGTGAAGCGCATGGGCTATGGCGCCATGCAACTGGCCGGACCCGGCGTGTTCGGCCCGCCGAAGGACCGCGATGCGGCACTGGCCGTGCTGCGCGAGGCGGTGGCGAGCGGCGTCGACCACATCGACACCAGCGATTTCTACGGCCCGCACATCACCAACCAGATCATCCGCGAGGCGCTGCACCCCTACCCCGCCAGTCTCACCATCGTCACCAAGATCAGTGCCCGGCGTGGCGCGGATGCATCATGGATCCCCGCAATGTCGCCGCAGGAGCTGACGCAGGCCGTGCACGACAATTTGCGCAATCTCGGCCTGGACGTGATCGAGGTGGTGAACCTGCGCTCCATGCATGGCATCCACGGGCCCGCCGAAGGTTCGCTCGAGCCGCAGTTGAACACGCTCGCCGAATTGCAGCATCAGGGCCTGGTGCGCCATATCGGCATGAGCAACGTCACCCGCGCCCAGATCGCGCAGGGACGTGGCATCGCCGACATTGTCTGCGTGCAGAACCAGTACAACATCGCGCATCGCGAGGACGACGCGCTGATCGACGAGCTTGCCGCCGACGGCATTGCCTATGTGCCGTTTTTCCCGCTCGGCGGCTTCACGCCGCTGCAATCCAGCACGCTGGCCGATGTCGCGCAAAAACTCGGCGCGACGCCCATGCAGGTGGCGCTCGCCTGGCTGCTGCGCCGCGCGCCCAACATCCTGCTCATCCCCGGCACCTCGTCCGTCGCGCATCTCAGGCAAAACATGGCGGCGGCGGAGCTGGAGCTGCCGGCCGACGCGCTTGCCGTGCTGAACGGGATCGCGGACGAGACCCACCAAGCGGCCTGAGGTGCTATGCCGTGAGCGTGGCGCTCTACGGCGCCCCCCTCTGTCCTGCCGGACATCTCCCCACTTGGGGGGAGATCGGCAGCTTGATCGTCGGCTCTCTATTTCTGCAACGTCGAAGATCGGCGAAGGCCGTGATGACGGCCAATCTCCCCACTCGTGGGGAGATGTCCGGCAGGACAGAGGGGGGCGCCGTAGAGCGCGACAGCGGGTGCTGAAACTCCCTCCGCCGGCTTGCGAAGCGAGCGTCGCCCATGCCATCAGTCGACCGAACCGGCGACTGCAAGATGACACCACGGCGGACAGAAAACACCGACAGACCGGCAAGCACCGGCGTCAGCCTCAACCGCGCGCTGTCGAAGCTCGGCCTGTGCTCGCGCACGCAGGCCGAGCGGCTGATTGCCGACGGCCGCGTACGCGTCGGCGGCAAGATCGCACGCAACGCCTCCCTGCGTGTCGACATGAAGCGCGACCGCATCGTCGTCGACGGCGAAGAAATATTTGCCGAGCGCAAGGTCTATCTCATGCTCAACAAGCCGCGCGGGCTGGTCACGACCCGCGACGACCCTCTCGAGCGCGACACCGTCTATGCCTGCCTCGAAGGGCTCGACTTGCCTTTCGTCTCGCCGGTCGGCCGGCTGGACAAGGCGAGCGAAGGCCTGCTGCTGATGACCAACGACACCCGCTTTGCCAACCGGCTGATGGACCCGGCCTCGCACCTGCCCAAGACCTACCATGTCCAGATCGGCACGGTGCCCGACGCGGCGGTGCTGGAAGCGCTGCGCGCCGGCGTGCGTGTCGACGGCGAGACCTTGAGCGCCAATTCGATCGAGTTGCTGCGCAGCGGCGGCCGCACCGCCTGGCTGGAGATCGTGCTCGACGAGGGCCGCAACCGCCACATCCGGCGCCTGCTCGCCGCCCACGGCATCGAGGTCAAGCGCCTGATCCGCGTCGCCATTGGCCGCTTGCCGCTCGGCGATCTCGCCAAGGGTACGGCGAGGCATTTGACGCCCGACGAATTGGCGCTGCTGGCGGGGTGAATAGGCGCAGGGTCGGCACTTCGTTCGGCAGATCTGAAATCGCGCCGGCACTTCCGTCTCCTGACGGAAAGCTGTCAGGAGCCCCGGCCTATAGAAGGCCGGGGGCCCAGCCGCGGCTTCGACGATCAAGGAGCCAATGCGATGAATTTCGTCTCTGTCCGCATCATCACGTCCGATGTCCAGCGCCTCGTGCGCTTTTATGGCGAGATCACCGGCATGCCGGTGACGATGTACACGGAGGACTTCGCCGAACTGGCGACACCGGCCTGCACGCTGGCGATCGGCAGCACGCGCACCCTGATGCTGTTCGGCAGCGACATCGCCCGCCCAGCCGACAACCGCACGGCCATCATCGAATTCCGGGTCGGCGACGTCGATGCCGAATTCGCCAGGCTGGCGGAAACCATCAAGGGCGCAATTGTCCAGGAGCCTACCACCATGCCTTGGGGCAACCGCTCGCTGCTGTTCCGCGACCCCGACTGCAATCTGGTGAATTTCTTCACGCCGGTAACCGCCGAAGCGATCCGGAAATTCGACAGCTAGGCCGCCCTACTTCCCGTTCCACTTGCGCACCACCGGCTCGCCGAGGTCATGCTCGTAGCCGAGCACGCTGATGCTGGCCGTATCGAGCACGAACAGCGCGCCGTCCTCCGGCGGCAAGCCGAGCCAGCGGGCGGTGAGCACGCGCAGGAAGTGCGCGCTGGAAAAGATCAGCATGTCGGCATTTGCCTCGCGCAGGCGATCGATGATCCTGTCGGCGCGGGCGCCCACATCGGCCGCCGTTTCGCCTTGCGGGCAGCCGTCGCGAAAGACGTTCCAGCCCGGCCGTTCGGCCAGGATCTCCCTGGTGGTTCGCCCTTCATAGGCGCCGTAGTCCCATTCCTGCAGGTCGTCCATCTTGATGCTTTGCGCCCCGAAACCGGCAAGCAGGCTGGTGTTGTAGGCGCGCTGCGAGGGGCTCGACCATACGGCCGAAAACGGCAGGCCTTTCAGCCGATCCGCCACGCCCCGCGCGGCGGCCTCGCCGGCCGCCGTCAGCGGCATGTCGGTGCGGCCGGTGTGCTGGCCCGAAAGGCTCCACGCCGTCTCGCCATGCCGGACCAGATGGATTTGAGGAAACGCACTGCTCATGACGGGCCTTTCGAAGTTGCCGCACCTTAGAGGACGATGCGGCGAAGGGAAATCCAGCTGGCGCGAAAGTCCGGGGTGGAACGCCCGTTTGGGTGCGGTCCATGCAATGCCCACCACATTCCCTGGCCCTGATCCCCGCCGCATTGGCACAATGACTGGGCGCCGGGCATAACTATGTGTGGTCCATAGTTCACCAAGCACGATAGGTCACGATCATCATGTACAAACATCTGCTCATCGCCACCGACGGGTCGGAACTGGCCGACAAGGGCGTTGCCCACGGCCTCGGGCTGGCAAAGGGCCTCGGCGCCACCGTGACCTTTGTCACCGTCTCGGAACAATTCCCGATCTTCGCCTGGGGCGGCGCCATGGCCGGCTACGCCGCGGGCGATGAGCTGGCCGCCTATCAGGAAGAAGCCCGCAAATACGGCAAGGAAGTGCTCGACAAATGCAAGGCTTCCGCCGAGGGGCTGGGCGTGTCGGCCAAGGTCGTGCACATCGAGGACAGAAGGCCCGCCGAGGCGATCCTGGAACTGTCGCAGACCGAACGCTGCGACCTGATCGTCATGGCCTCGCACGGCCGCCGCGGACTGGGCAGGCTGCTCCTGGGCAGCCAGACGGCGGAAGTCGTGTCCTACAGCGAAATCCCGGTCCTGGTGGTGCGGTAGGCCGGGTCCGGCGCCCTGCAAGAGGCACTCAGAACGCCGCCTCGGCCATGAGATAAAATCCAAGCGCCAAGAGCCCCGCGAAGAACACTTTGCGAAAAGTCTCGACGCTCATGCGCTGGCGCAGCGCCTGGCCGACAGCCATGCCGGCGAGCGCAGGCGCCAGTGCCGCGACCGAGCCCGCCAGCCCGGCCGTCGGCGACGCCAGGGCGCCTGCCCTGAACAGCCCGATGGCCAGCGCCGCCGTCGACACGGTGAAGGACAGGCCGAGCGCTTGGATCAGCTCTTCCTTGCCCAGCCGCAGCGATTGCAGGTAGGGCACCGCCGGAATGACGAAGACGCCGGTGGCGCCGGTGACCAGGCCGGTCGCCACCCCGACCAGCGGCGACAGCAAGGCCTCGTGGCGTGGCGGCGTCGAAAAGCCGGCCTTGGCGAGGCCGAGAAAGGCGTAGAGCATCAGTGCCACGCCGAGCGCACCGGACGCGGCCGCCGTATGCGCGCCGGTGAGCAGGCCGGCGCCGGCGACGGTGCCGATCACCACGCCGGCCATCATCGTCCATAGCCGCCTGGCGAGCCCGCCGAACGAAGGACCGGTGGACAATTGCCACAGATTGGTAACCAGCGACGGGATCAGCAGGAGCGTGGCCGCCTCGGCCGGCGCCATGGTCACCGCCAGCAGGCCCATCGCCACCGTCGGCAGGCCCATCCCGACCACGCCCTTGACGAAGCCGGCGGCAAGGAAGACGGCGCAGACCCAGGCGACGGCGGCGGCGCTCAGCGGCTCAATCATGGAGCAGCATGTCGGCGGCGTCGGTCCTGGCTGCCGCCAGTCCGGCGGCGGCGCTGCCGGCAGGGGCGGATGTCATGGCGCATCCTGGCATGCCGGAATCCGTGCGCGCCATGGCCAGAACAGCAACGGCGACCGCCAGCAGCATCGCCGCGCTTTCAGCAATGCCGAGCCCTTGCCGGTTCGATGCTGGTTTTCTCATCATGGACCTCCACCGAAACTGTTTGACGAAATTCGCCGTCACCCACAATGTGGGAATTGCGACGCCAGCCTTCGGCTGAGCCGAAGGCTGGCGCTGAAAGCGATCGGCCGGATCGCTGTCGATCACGTGTGCCCGGGCTGTCTTGCCGGAGGAAAAAGATGCGCTTCGACCTCGTCGATCTCCGGCTGTTCCTGCTGGTTGCCGAGCGCGGCAGCATCACCCATGGCGCCGAGCTCGCGGGCCTCGCGCTGGCCTCGGCCAGCGCCCGCATCAAGGGCATGGAGGACAGGCTCGGCGCGCCGCTGCTGGAGCGCCGCCGGCGCGGCGTGGTGCCGACGGCCGCCGGCCAGGCACTACTGCACCACGCGCGCACGGTGCAGAACCAGATCGAGGCGATGGCCGGCGAGCTTGGCGCCTATGCCACCGGCCTGCGTGCGCGGGTCCGCCTGCTCGCCAACACGGCCGCCACCAGCGAGCTTCTGCGCGACAGGCTGCCGGCCTTTCTGGTCGCGCATCCCGGCATCGACGTAGAGCTCGATGAGCGCCCCAGCCACGAGATCGCCGAGGCGGTGGCCAGCGGCGCCGCCGATCTTGGCATTGCCGCGACCTGGGCCGGCCTTTCGCATCTCGACCAGAAACCGTTCTTCGTCGATAGGCTAGTGGTGATCGCCGCGCGCAACCGCCCCGGCCTCGAAGGCCGCGCGACCGGCCTCGCCGACATTCTCGATGAAACCTTTGTCGGCCTGAGCGCCGGCCATCCCTTGCAGGAGCACATCTCCCGCCAGGCCGCGCGCCTTGGCGGTCATCTGCATTTTCGCATCCGCGTGCCCGGCCTCGACAATGTCTGTAGGCTGGTGGCCCAGGGCGCGGGCATCGCCATCGTGCCGGAAAGCATGGTGCGCCGCTCGGCGCGAAACCTGCGCAGCCTGCCGCTGACCGATGAATGGGCGACGCGTCAACTCAATCTCTGCGCCCGCCGCTTCGACAAGTTGACGCCGCAGGCCAAGCTGCTGGTGGCCGCACTGGTGTGAAGCCGCCGCCCACATGCTGAATTCGCGTGGAATCATGCCTTGCCTTTAAGGAATCCATGAAATAGCTTGTTTGCACATAGGCAAAAAAATCGCCTAGCTTTTTTCGTTTTATGAAAGACGGGGGACTTGCGGGAACATCTCGATCTGACCGATCGGCGGCTGGTCAAACAGTTGTCGCAGGACGCGCAGCCGGGCATCAACCGCCTCGCCGAGATTCTGGCGATCTCGGTGCCGACGGTGCGCACGCGGCTGCGCAACCTGCTCGACCGCAACCTGCTCAAGATCGTCGGGCTCTTGAACCTGACCGAGCGGCCCGAACTGATCTCGGCCATCGTCGGCATCAACGCGCAAGGGCGCGGCCGCGCCCGCGAGCTGGCGCAACGCATTTCCGAACTGCCCTTCGTCAACTCGGCCTCGGTCGTCACCGGGCGCTTCGACATCATCGTCGACGTGACGGTGGCCGGCGACGTCGCCGATCTCTACCGCGTCACCAGCGAGTTGATCCCGGGCGCCGGCGAGCCGGGCGAGGTCGTGCGCAGCGAGACCTTCGTGGTCATGGCGTCCTGCAACAAATGGGTTAGCCTGCCGGAAGGCTGCTGGTCGGACGACAGCATTCGCAAGGAGCCGGCATGAGGATAGCGGCTTTCGGGGGCCTCGGCCTGTTCAACTCGCTGCTGCATGTGCCGGACGCGGCTTTCGTCGACGCGTTGGCCAGGCGCGGCGTCACGGTCGCCGAAACGGCGGCACGGCACTGAGGAGACGGATTTTCGAACGGTGGCCGCCGCCGGCAACGGCACCGCCGCTCAAAAAGCACCCTGTAGGGTAGACAACAAGACGACAAAAAGGAGGAATGCCCAATGAAACCAATGAACATTGCCAAGCTTTTCATCGCCGGCCTCGCACTGGCCGGCCTTACCGCCGCCGCCAGCGCCGGAGCGCTCGACGACATCACCAAACGCGGCGAACTGCGTGTCGCGGTGCAGACGCAGGGACCGCCCTTCTCGCTGGTCGGCGCCAATGGCGAACGCACCGGCAGCTCGGTGGAACTGGCCGAACTGATGGCCAAGGAAATGGGCGTCAAGATCACCTTCCTCGACTTCGACTGGGACGGCCTGATCCCGGCGCTGCTTTCGGGCAAGGCCGACCTTCTGGTCGCCGACATGACGCCGACGCTGGCGCGCGGCATGAAGGTCGCGTTCACCACGCCTTACATGTACACGGGCAGCACCGTCTTCACCAAGGCCGACGGCAAGTTCAAGACCACCGAGGACTGCAAGGCCAAAGGCACCAAGATCGCCGTGCTGCTCGGCGCCACCGGCGAGAAGGAAGCCAAGGCCGCCTTCCCCGATGCCGACATCAAGAGCTACAAGGGCGGCGGTCCGCTGCTGCTCGACGCCGTCAACAACGGCCAGGCCGATTGCGGCGTCAACGACGTCTCGGCGGTCAAGGGCCAGTCGACAGCCTATCCGGCCGGCACCTTCACCATCATGCCGGACCTGCTGTCGAAGGAACCGCTTGCCTTCGCCACCCGCTATGACGAGCCGGACCTCCTGATCTGGATGAACCTGTTCCTCAACCAGGTCACCATCGACGGCCGCCTGCAGAAGAACCTCGACTACTGGGTCAATTCGGAAGACTGGAAGAAAGATCACTGATTAGGGATTAGAAATTAGGGAGTAGGGAATAGGCAGTAGGGAATTCCGGACACGCTTCCCTACTGCCTACTGCCTACTGCCTATTGTCTACTCGCTATTCCCTAATCACCATTCACCGCCCATGCTCGAAAATTTCAGCTTCCGCACCATCGTCGAATACCTGCCCCTGTTCGGGCAGGGCCTGGTCACGACCGTGTGGCTATCGGCGCTGTCCTTTGTCGGCGCGCTCGCAGTCGGCATTCTGTTGTGCGCGATGAACTTGCAGCGCGGCTGGCTGTTTCGGGTGCCGGCCAAGGCCTATATCGACGCCGTACGCGCCACGCCCTTGCTGGCGCAGCTCTATTTTCTCTATTTCGGCCTGCCGCGCCTCGGTTTCGTGCTGCCCGAACTCGTCGTCGGCATCCTCGCGCTGTCACTGAACAGCGGCGCCTATGTCGCTGAAATCATTCGCGCCGGCATCCTGTCGATCCCGCGCGGCCAGGTCGAGGCCAGCGCCGCTTCAGGCATGACCTATGTCCAGCGCATGCGCCTGATCGTGCTGCCACAGGCATTCAAGGTGACGATCCCGCCCCTGCTCGGCCAGGCGATCGTGCTGGTCAAGGATTCCGCCCTCCTGTCGCTGATCTCGGTTGCCGAATTGACGCGCGCCGGCCAGTTGCTGGCCTCCGACCGCTTCATGCCGGCGGAAGGATTTCTCACCATCGCCGCGTTCTACCTCCTGCTCTATTACGGCCTCAAAGGGCTGGCGGTTCTCTCCGGCCGCTGGCTCGGCTCGGCGGGAGCGCGCACATGATCTGGCAACAGTTGCAGAGCCTTGCCGGCAGCTATCCGCTGGCGCTGCGCGGCCTCGGCATGACCGTGGTGCTGTCGCTGATCAGCCTGGTGCTGGGCACCTTGCTCGGCTTCGGCCTCGGCATCCTGCGGACCGGCGGCAACCGGTTGATCGCCGGCGTCATCGGTGCCTGGGTAGACCTCATCCGGGGTACGCCGTTCCTGGTGCAGATATTCCTGATCTTCTTCATCTTGCCCGAGTTGGGCATCGAGCTCGACGCCTTCACCGCCGGCATCATCGCGCTGACCAATCTTGCCGCCTGCTTCATCTGCGAGATCGTCGCCGCCGGTATCCGCTCGGTGCCGACAGGCCAGGTCGAGGCGGCGCTGGCGTCCGGCCTGTCGCGCTGGCAGCGCATGCGCCAGGTGGTTCTGCCGCAGGCGATGCGCATCGTGCTGCCGCCGCTGGTCGGGCAATATGTGCTGCTGATCAAGGATTCTTCCGTCGTCTCGGCGATCGGCCTGACCGACCTCACCCGCGTCGGCTGGCTGGTGGTGCAGCGCGTGCCGAACGGCCTGCTGGTGTTCTTCCTCGTCGGCGTCGGCTATTTCATCGTCTGCTATCCGCTGATCATGCTCGCCCGCCGGCTCGAACGACGCATGGGTGCCGCCCATGGCGAGGTGCAGATATGACATCGAACCCAAAGGTGCCGACCACATGACCAAAACGGGCATGATCGATTTTCGCGGCGTCAACAAATGGTTCGGCACGCTTAACGTCCTGAGGGACATCACGCTCAGCGTCGAGCCGCGCGAAGTGGTCGTCGTCTGCGGCCCGAGCGGCTCGGGCAAAAGCACGCTGATCCGCTGCATCAACGGCCTGGAGACGATCAAGGACGGCGACCTCGTCGTCGACGGCCAGCGCCTCGGCGACCCCGCCACCAACATGACGAAGCTGCGCACCGAGATCGGCTTCGTCTTCCAGTCCTTCAACCTCTACCCGCACAAGACCGCGCTCGAAAACGTCACGCTGGCACCGATCCATGTCCGCAAGATTCCGCGCGCCGAGGCCGAGCAGGCCGGCCGCGAACTGCTGGCCAAGGTCGGGCTTGCCGACAAGGTCAACGCCTATCCCGCGCAGCTTTCAGGCGGTCAGCAACAGCGCGTGGCGATCGCCCGTTGTCTGGGCATGCGCCCCAAGATCATGCTGTTCGACGAGCCAACCTCGGCGCTCGACCCCGAGATGATTTCGGAAGTGCTCGACGTCATGGTCGCGGTCGCCGAGGAAGGCATGACCATGATGGTGGTGACGCATGAGATGGGCTTTGCCCGCAAGGTCGCCCAGCGCGTGGTGTTCATGGACGCCGGCGCCATCGTCGAAAGCGGCACGCCCGACGAATTCTTCTCGCATCCCAGGACCGATCGCAGCCGCGCCTTCCTGAGCAAGATCCTGCGGCACTGACCGGCGCTGCCGCCTTCAAGTGACCGCCAGCACCTTTCCCGTATCGTGCTGGCGCACGAAATCCACGCGGCCGCCGTTCCAGTGATAGCTGTAGTGGCGGCCTTGCACCGGTACTGAAATCGCATCCGGCAAGAAAATGCCGATGCACTGCCCGCTTGGCATGCGCACGCTGTTCCACACCAGCCCGTCGCTGCCGGCCGCACGCAAGGCGCGGCCTTCGGCCTGCGAGGCGGTGTAGTCGTCCGGGTCGAGCGCGCCGGGCACCGCGTTGACGTCATCGAGGTCGCGGTCGACGCTGCCGATCAGCACGCGGAAATCCGCCGTCCAGCCCGGCTCCTCCTTGGTGGCGCGCATAAAATTCTGGTGGTGGTGGATGGTTTCGGCCAGCGCCACCTCCTCGCTGTCGCCGGCATAGTAGATGCCGTAGCTGCCATCCGAGAAACGGCCGGGCCGCAGCGTCGAGCAATGCACGAAGGGCGCCATCACGAAGCTTGCGCCGGGTCCGGATACTCGCCTTTCGGCCGGTACCTTGCCGAGATCGCCGAGTTCCAGCCGGATGCGCGGATTGGTCTTCTCCTCGACGGCGGCCAGGGCCTCCCAGTCGCGCGGGTCGGCGATGTCCTCGAAGAGGTCGATCGGCGGATGAATGGAGCGGATGATGCGGAAGGTCTTGGGCCAGTGGACGCGGCGCCGGACCGCGAGCCCACTCACCATGCACCACGCTCCGCGTCGAGCCATTCGCGCATCGCTGCAAGGTCGGAGATTTCGCCGCGCAGCATCAGGTCGAGCGCCGACTGGCCACCGAAGGTCGCGTTGGGCTTGCGGATCCAGGCATAGCCGCGCGCCGGCTCGGTGAAGAGGTAGCGCAGGCCCTTGTGAATGCCCATCAGATGCGCCATGCGGGTGCGCAGGTCGCGATCGATCCTGCCGATGCCGCCTTCCTTCCAGCGCGCCCAGGTGCGCGCCGACATGCCGCCGAGCAGGATGCAGGCCTCAAGGTCGGTGAGGCCCCACGCCTTGAAGAGATTGACCGTGGTGCGCGCCAAGGCGCCGGCCTCTTCATCCGAGATGGCGCTGCCGACCGCGGCCGGCGTGGTGACGATGGACTGAAGCTGCATTTTCGGCTCCCGCTATTGGCATAGATATAGCATGCATTTGCCAATTGGCAAGGAGCGGCGCAACCACATCACCGAACCGGCGATGACAGCGTCCCCTCTCCCGTCACTATACGGGGAGAGGATGCCGGCAGGCAGGTCAGGGGCGCCGGCTTCGGGCGATTGGCCAGTGCCTTACTGCGCCGCCTCGTACCCGGCGATCCCCTTGATCTCGAGGAAATCCTCCAGCCCGTATTCGGCGTATTCGCGGCCATTGCCCGACTGCTTGTAGCCGCCAAAGGGCAGGCCGGCGTCCCATTGGGGATAGTTGATATAGACGCTGCCGGAGCGCATGCGCGCCGCGACGTCGCGCGCCTTCTGGATGTCCTTGGCCTGGATGTAAGAGGCAAGGCCGTAGACGGTGTCGTTGGCCTGCTCGACCGCCTGTTCGACCGTATCATAGGGCATGATCGCCAGCACCGGCCCGAAAATCTCCTCGCGCGCGATGCGCATGTCGTGGGTGACATCGGCGAACACGGTCGGCCTGACATAGTAGCCGCGGTTGAGTTCGGCCGGCCGGCCAGGGCCGCCCGCGACCAGCGTGGCGCCCTCGTCTATGCCGCTCTGGATCATGTCCTGAACCTTGTCGAACTGGGCTTGGCTAACGACAGGGCCGAGCTTGGTGCCGGGAGCGTCCGCCGGACCGACCACGAACTTTTCCGCCGCCGCCTTGGCATGAGAAGCCGCCTCGTCATGACGGTCGCGCGGCACGAACATGCGCGTCGGCGCGTTGCAGGACTGGCCGCTGTTGCTGAAGCAGCCGGCGACGCCCTTGGCCACGGCGGTGGCGAGGTCGACGTCCGGGAACAGGATGTTGGCCGACTTGCCGCCAAGCTCCTGGTGCACCCGCTTGACCGTATCGGCGGCGGCCTTGGCGACCAATATGCCGGCCCGGGTCGAGCCGGTGAACGACATCATGTCGATGTCGGGATGGCTGGACAGCGCCTGGCCGACGCCGGGGCCGTCGCCATTGACGAGGTTGAACACGCCCTTCGGCACGCCGGCCTCGTCGAGGATCTCGGCGAAGATGATGGCGTCGAGCGGCGCGATCTCGGACGGCTTCAGCACCATGGTGCAGCCGGCGGCAAGTGCCGGACCCACCTTGCAGGTGATCTGGTTCAGCGGCCAGTTCCATGGTGTGATCAAGCCGACGACGCCGATCGGCTCCTTGACGATCAGCGAGGAGCCCTTGACCTGCCGGAACTGGAAGCTCTTCAGCACTTCCGCCATCTTGACCAGATGCGCAAGCCCGATGCCGACCTGGCTGTCGAGCGCCATCCGGCGCGGCGCGCCCATCTCGCGCGACACGGCGAGCGCAAGGTCCGGGCTGCGCTTCTTGTAGACCTCGATGACGCGGTTGAGGATGTCGAGCCGTTCCTCGACCGAGGTGAAGCCGAATGTGCCGAAGGCGCGCTTCGCGGCGGCCACCGCCTTGTCGACATCAGCCTTGGAGCCCAGCGAAATCTGCGCGAAGGCATCTTCGTTCGAGGGATCGATGACCTCGAGCGTATTGGGGACGACAGGATCGACCCACGCGCCATCGATGTAGAACTGCAGGTTATGTGACATGATTTCTCCTGAGGGGCGCCGTACAGCCGTCCGCCGTGATATCTGGCTAGAAATAACGATGCGCGACCGGCACTGTCAAACGCCCCCGAACTGGTGAGCGAGCCGCGAGCGGTTGAACCAGCCGGGCGGACGATAGCTGGAGCAGAACGAATTACAGCAGAGTATGCCCCGCTTCGCCCAGAAGCCGTATCGCCGCCACCCGATCGGCGGCTTTCACCAGCAGGTGATCGCCGTCGAAAGTCGACACCACGAAAATGCCCAGCTCGTTTTCCGACAGTGGCCTGATGACCGACAACACGATGCCGGTTTCATCGAAAGCGAAAGGCCCTTGAAGCTTGAAGGCGACCCACTCGTCATCCCGCTTGACGGAATCTGGAACGCGATCCTGCAGACAGGTGATCGAAAGTTCGTCCTCGGTTCTGGTGATGCTGACGAAGCCTGGCCCGTCCGCCCAACCGGGAATGCCTGCTCCAGGCTCGAGCCGCGAAATCGCGTAGAGCCCCGGCAGTTGCTTGAGCCTGATTCTGACAGCCATTGTCGAGCTCCGATTGCGGTCTACCCGGCAAGCCTCTTGCTCATATAAACAGTCGTGCCGTTCATGAACGGCTCCTCCCGGTCGATCCTATAGCCGTGTCTCTTGTAAAGCGACACATTGGCCGCAAAGGCGCCATTGGTCAGCAGGCGAAGTTCGCTGCGTCCCGCCTCGGCCGCCTTGCGTTCGGCCCGCCCCAGCAACAGCCGGCCGATCCCCCTTCCCTGCGCATGCGGCGCCACGCAGACATTCTCGATCCAGACATGATCATCGGCCGGCATGGTTTCGATCGCGCCGACGATTTCGCCCTCCTGGATCGCAAGGTCGAACTGATGCTCGGCAACGGCTATGTCGTAGTCGGCGCGCATGGGCAGCGGCTCGCGGCCGATCAGCGGCACCCATTTGGCATAGGCCGTGCGCACGATGTCGCGGATGGCGGCAGCGTCGGCGGGCTCGGCCGGCCGGAACTGGATGGAAGGATTGATGTTCATCGAGAGGCTCCAGACATGAAAAGCCCGCCGGCGGTTTCGCGGGCGGGCCGGGAAGAACGAACCGGAATTATCGGGCCAGCCTTCGTCGTCGCGCAATCAGCATGCCGCCGCGCACTATGCAGGTTCGGCGTCGCATCACGTTGGCGCGGGGAAAAACGAACATGGTGCCAAGCTGACGCAGGGCGAGTGGCCCGTCAAGCGCCGTTGCCGGCCAAGGCCGATAAGGCATGCCCCAATTAGAGCTAGTGAAGCAGCGCGGCAAAAGGGGCTGGGCGCGTCAAGCAAATTTGGAGACCGTCCTGGAAAATCGATCATTCTAACGAAAATAATTCATTGGAAAGATTAGTTGGGGAATGGCATTCCCCAGGCGAAGTCGCCTGGAGCATGACGTTGTCTTCCTTATCCCACATTGCGAACGATATTCCAAAAGGCCTGATTTCCGCCGAACCTGCGCAGGGCCGCAAGGCGCTCGGCTCGACCAGGGCCGGCACCGTGCCCGGTGTGATATTGGTCGCGATGATCACCGCGGTGGCCTTCTCGGCCCGCAACGTCTCCGGCTTCGCCCTGTTCAGCCCGATGATCCTGGCCGTCATCGCCGGCATGATCTACTCCAACGTGCTCGGCACGCCGGCGCACGCCAAGGCCGGCATCGCATTCTCGCAAAAGCGCCTGCTGCGCTTCGCCATCGTGCTGCTCGGCTTCCAGCTGACGCTCGGCCAGGTCGTCTCGATCGGCGCGGGCGGCATCGGCATTGTCGCGGCCACGCTTGGCGCCACCTTCCTCTTCACCCTCGCGCTCGGCCGGCTGATCGGCGTCGACGCCAAGCTGGCGCAGCTGATCGCCGCCGGCACCTCGATCTGCGGCGCCTCGGCAATCGTCGCCACCAACATCGTCACCGACGCGCGCGACGAGGACGTCACCTACGCGGTCGCCTCGATCACCTTGTTCGGCACCGTCGCCATGCTCGGCTTCCCGCTGCTGGCGCCGCTGCTCGGCCTCGACCAGCATGCTTTCGGCCTGTGGGCGGGCGCCTCGATCCATGAGGTGGCGCAAGTCATCGGCGCCGGCTTCCAGAACGGCACCCAGTCGGGCGAGATCGCCACCGTCGCCAAGCTCACCCGCGTCGCCATGCTGGCGCCGATGGTCATCGCGCTGGGCCTGACGGTGCGCCGCAAGGGTACCAGCGACCAGCAGGCGGCGCGCCCGCCCATGCCATTGTTCGTGGCCGCCTTCGTCGCTGTCGTGGCTCTGAACAGTCTTGTCGCGATATCCGCCGGCGTGAAGTCGGCGATGGCAGTCGCCACCACCATCATGCTGACCATGGGGCTGGCCGCCATGGGCCTGCAGGCCGATATTTCGCAGCTGCGCTCACGCGGCCTGCGCCCGCTGGCGCTCGCCTTCTCGGCCTTCCTGTTCATCGGCGGTTTCAGCCTGATGCTGGTGAAGTTCGCCTGAGCCTGCTGCAATTCAGATCGCACCAGCACGAACAGCAAACCTCATACGCGGGCCTACCGCGTTGACGTGGCAGTGTTCGGCTCCGCTTCAGGAGGGTTGTTGACTTCTGAGCCTGTTGCCCAACTTTGCTGTGGTAGTACGGATGCCATTTGGAGGATTTCCGATGAACATCATTACACCCACGGCCGCCGAGAAGCTGGCGGAAAAAGCGCGGACACCCTTTCCCGGCGCGAGCGATGAGTACCGGAAAGCCCGCCAGGCACTGCTGAAGGACGAGATCGAATTTCGCAGACACATGACCGAGGTCACGGAACGGCGCCGACACCTTCCGGACGGACCCGTCATCGAGACAAACTATCGCTTCAGGGACGCCAATGGCGCCGATCTCGGGCTTGTCGAACTGTTCGGCGACAAGGACGCACTCGTGACCTATTTTTGGATGTTCGGACCCGAGCGCGCACGCCCATGTCCAATGTGCACCAACTGGTTGGGTGCGGTGAACGGAAACGCCGCTGACATCAAGCAGCGCGTCGCCCTGAAGATCCTTGGACGCAGCCCGGTCGAGCGGCAGATCGCATTCGCGCAGGAACGGGGGTGGCGCGATCTCGATTTTGTCCAGACGGTGGGCGACACCTACGCCAACGATCTCGGACTGATCAACGCCGATGGCAGCGAGAATCCGGCTCTGGTGGTGTTCAAGCGCGACGGCGAGCGCGTGCGCCTTTTTTGGGCGAGCGAGATGTCGGCGGAAATGGCTGATCCCGGCCAGGATCCGCGAGACGCACCGGACATCGCCTCCCTCTGGTCGATCCTGGACCTTACGCCGGGTGGACGCGGAACGGACTGGTATCCGAAACTCAGCTACTAGAGCTCAGTGTCGCGAAACCACAGGCTTTTTGCCTAATCCGCGAACGAACTCGCCGCGACATAGATCGCCGCCAATGCCTCGATTCCCGCCTGGTCTGCCTTGTCGAAGCGACCGGGCAGCGGGCTGTCGAGATCGAGCACGCCGAAGACGCCGTCATCGTCTTCCAGGAGCACGACCAGTTCCGAACGCGAATCGGCGTCGCAGGCGATGTGGCCGGGGAAATCGTGCACGTCCTTGATCAGCATCGAGGTGCCGAGTTCGACCGCCGTGCCGCACACGCCCTTGCCGACGGCGATACGCACGCAAGCCGGCTTGCCCTGGAACGGACCCAGCACCAATTCCTCGTCGGAGGCCAGGAAATAGAAGCCCGCCCAGTTGAGATCAGGCATCATCTGGAAGATCAGCGCCGCCGTGTTGGCGGCGTTGGCGATCGAGTCGCCCTCGCCCTCGAGCAGCGCCTTCAGTTGTGCGGCGAGGTCGCGGTAGAAGGCGGCCTTGTCCGAGGTGTCGATAGCCTTGGCGGCAAACATGGCTTGTCTCCGAAGTGAGAAACGCGGTTCCGTTTTCCGCAAGCTCTCTGCACAAACGACCACAGGGCATACTAGCGTGAACCAACCGATCCGAAAGCCGCAAGATCAGGATCGCCGCCGGCGTCGTCGCGCATCGGTGGAGAATTTGATTTCCTTGGCAGACATGATTTTATCCAGTTCGCATTTGGGGTGAGCCGACACCGCGCAGAGGCGCGGTGCTTCAGTCAGGCGGCCTTCTTGGCTTCGGCGCTTTCTTCGATGACGCCCATAATGTCGGCTTCCTTCATGATCAGGAGGTCCTCGCCGTCGATCTTGACCTCCGTGCCCGACCATTTGCCGAACAGGATCAAGTCGCCGGCCTTGACGTCGAGCGGAACAAGCGCGCCGTTTTCGTCGCGGGCGCCGGGACCAACCGCGATCACTTCGCCTTCCTGCGGCTTTTCCTTGGCATTGTCGGGAATGATGATGCCGCCCTTGGATTTGATATCGCCGTCGGCGCGCCGGATGACGACGCGGTCGTGGAGTGGCCGAAATTTCATGAGACCTCTTTCTGGGGCCGGCATAGGCGGCCGCTGCATTCATACAGGCGGTTTGGCACTCGATAGATAGGAGTGCCAAAATTTATTCCGCGCTGATATTAAATAATCAAAAGTATTATTCGGCGCCCGGTTTCGTGGTAGCGGAAACCCACCAAATATTTCAAAAATTTGAATTTTCCCGGCCGAGTCCCTATTTATCGGACGAGTTCATTTTCACGATTTCAGACGCAAGGGAGATTTCCTCGATGGCCGACGGCAACCAGACGATCATGGAAAAAGCTGAAGCCCGCTTTGTCGACAAGCAGAAGAAGACGGCGGAGCGCAACAAGGCAACCGCCGAATACATGTCCGAAGCGAGGGCCAGGGAGATCAAGACGGCAAGGCTGAGGCAATTGCGGCTGGCCAAGGAAGAAGCCGACCGCGTGGCCGAGGCCCTGAACCCGACGCCGAAGAAGAAACGCGCGGTGAAGAAAACGACGGAGGCAAAATCATGAGCCTGACCTTCCCCAACCGCAGCCGCAGCTATGACGAAGCCGGCAAGCGCATCCGTTTCGTCGGCTATGACGGCATGTTCCAGATTTCCTTCTCGGTCGCCGCCGATGCCATGACCAGGATGCAGCCGGCCACGGCAGCCAATGAAGCCGGTTATCTCGCCACCTTCGACACCGAGAGCAGTGTCATCCGCGACGTAGCGTCAAAGGCCTATGACCGCACGCGCAAGAGCATGTATGTGCTGACGGCGGAAGACTTCCGCTGAGACGACACACGCGGTCGGCACCGGATCAGGATTTACGCTCCGCCTTCTCCCGGCGCTTGACGTCCCGGACATCTGATCGACCATGGCGTCGGCGTAGCGCGGGCTCATGCCGACCATCGCCCTTCGCCTGACGACGACGGGCTGGCCGGTGAAGACGTCGATGATGGCCCAGCTTTGGGGCAGATCCATGCGCAGTGCGTAGCGGTTGGCCATGAGCCTCAGCCCTGCAGCATGAAGAAGACCATGCCCAGGACCGATACCGTCCAGGCGACAACCGAAAGCTTCAGCACCATGCCGCCATGCGCGGCCAGAGCCTCCCGCAGCCGCGGGGCGATACCTGCCGGCGGGACCGACTCTATCGCGACGGCACGGGGTCCCTTGGCGCCAAGTTTTCCAAAGACGGGCAACAGCGACGGTTCACCCACGAAAAATAGCCTCGGATGTCGGGGAAAGTCGGAGCGGCAAGCGCGCGCTTTCCATAGCACTCTTTTGGCGAGTGCCCTGCATGCCAAATGCAAATAGGCTGCTTTAACACCGGCCGCATGCCTCCTGACCCCGATCGTCAGATGCGCCAATGACTGAAAGCGCGCAAGTCTGGGTAATAATCTTCTTGCCGGCGCGTCGGCGTCACAACCAAGACGAGGACATGTCCGACCCAGGCCACAAATGCAAGCTGGCAAGGACCCATCGCCCTCGATGGTCCGACGCAGGCTCTACGCCATAGGATTTTTGGAGGCCTCGCCTCGGGATCGAACCGAGGCTTCAGAGATTTGCCGTCTCCAGCGTAGCCGCTCCGCCACGAGGCCATGACTAGCGAACTAACCGATAATATTTGCGGAAGCGTTAAGTCCGAAGACTCGTTTATAGACATGTCGCCGATTGCCGCTTTGGCGGCCCGCGCCATGGCGGCACTGACGGCTGCCGATCAGGAATTCGCCTGATGAACTCGCCGGGCGCCGATCCCGGGAGCCCGCCCTCCGGCGGCCGCCTCGCACCACCGGAGGACCAGCCACTTTTTCCCTTGAACAGTCTCTCGATCTCGCCTAGTTTGGGCTGAGAAAAGGTTTTTCCAAACATTTCCGATCGGGCTCGGCCATTGGCCGGGCCTCGTTCCGGCCTGTAAGAGAAAACCTTTTCCCAAATAGGGATTCTCGCCGCGATGGCATTGGACGATCAGCCAGCCTTTCCCAAGCCCGTCACCTTGCGTGACGTGGCGGCCGAGGCTGGCGTCAGCGTCGCCACCGCCTCGAAGGCGCTCAACGACCAGGGCCGCATGACCGCCGAAACCCGCGAGCGCATCCGCGAGACTGCGCAGCGCCTCGGCTTCCGGCCTAACAGCCTGGCGCAGAGCCTGCTGCGGCGGCGCTCCTTCACCGTCGGCCTGCTCACCAACGATACCTATGGCCGCTTCTCGCTGCCGCTGATGTCGGGCATATCGGACGCGCTGGTCGACGCCGGCGTCTCGGTGTTCCTGTGCAATGTCGAGGAGGATCCGCGTCTCGGCCAGCTCCATGTCGAGGCCATGCTCGACAAGCGTGTCGACGGCATCATCGCCACCGGCAAGCGCATCGACCGCCATCTGCCGGTCGACCTGTCCAATCTGCGCATCCCGGTGATCTATGCCTTCACCCAGCCCGATCCCGACGCCGCCGCCTTCGTCTCCGACGACGCCGGCGGCGCGCGGCTGGCGGTGGAGCATTTCTGTCGACTCGGCCGCAGGCGCATCGTCCATGTCAGCGGGCCGGCGAGCTTTGCCGTGGTGCACGCCCGCGCCCAGGCCTATCGCGACGTGCTTGCCGAAAACGGCTTGCCGGCGACCGATCCGCTGCTCGGCCCCTGGTCTGAAGCCTGGGGCCATGAAGCGGTGTCGGTCCTTTTCGATGGCGAGCGCGAAAGGCCGGACGCCGTCTTCTGCGGCAACGACCAGATCGCGCGCGGCGTCATCGATGCCTTGCGCGAACGCGGTCTCGACGTGCCCGGCGATGTCGGCGTCATCGGTTTCGACAATTGGGAGATCGTGGCCGAAGCGACGCGCCCGCCGTTGACCTCGATCGACATGAACCTGGCTGCGCTCGGCCGCGAAGCGGGGCTGACCTTGCTTTCCCTGGTCGGCGGCAAGCCCGCCGCGCCAGGCATCCGGAAACTGCCGTGCCGGCTGGTGGTGCGTCAGTCATGCGGCCGCCTGCCAGATGGTGAGAAAGACGGCTGAAGAACCAAAGCCGCAATCGGCGGCAAGCCGCGCGTCGCGGCCAAAACATGGAGGAGGAGAACATGAGGACTTTGATTGCCAGACTGGCCTTGATGGCCACCGTACTCGGCTGCGGGCTGCAATTTGCCGCCGCCGAGACCGCCAACATCTGGGTGCGCGCCGACGGCTCGAACTTCATGCCGCGCATCGTCGATGCCTACAACAAGGGCCATACCAACCAGATCAAGCTCGACATCATCCCCAATGCCGAGATCATTCCGAAATATGGTGCCGCCGCCGCCGGCGGGACGGCGCCCGACGCGCTGTCGCTCGACCTGATCTACACCCCCTCCTTCGCCGCCGCTGGCCAGTTGGAGGACATCACCGACTGGGCGAAATCCCTGCCTTATTTCGCCAGCCTGTCACCGGCTCATGTGAAGACCGGCACGTACAAGGACCGCATCTACGGCCTGCCCTTCTCCGCCGACGCCTCCGTGCTGATCTGGAACAAGAAGCTGTTCAAGCAGGCCGGCCTCGACCCCGAAAAGGGCCCGGCCAATTGGGCCGAGATCGAAGCCGACGCCGAAAAGGTCAATGCGCTCGGCGGCAACATCAAGGGCTTCTACTTCTCCGGCAATTGCGGTGGCTGCAATATCTTCACCTTCACGCCGCTGGTCTGGGCCTCCGGCGGCGACATCCTCTCGCAGGACGGCTCCAAGGCGACGCTGGACAGCCCGCAGCTGCGCGGCGCCATCGATCTCTACCGCTCGATGGTCAAGAAGGGCCTGGTGCCGGAAGGCGCCCAGACCGACACCGGCGCCAATTTCTTCGCCGCCTTCGCCGGCGGCAACATCGGCATCTCGCCGTCGGGTGCATTCGCCATCGGCGCGCTCAACACCCAGTATCCCGACATCGACTATGGCATCACCTTCCTGCCGGGCAAGGATGGCGGCTGGTCGTCCTTTGCCGGCGGCGATAATTTCGTCGTCACCAAGGGCACCAAGAAGATCGATGTGGTGAAGGAGTTCCTCGACTTCGCCTATTCGCTGGAAGGCCAGACGATCCTGGCCAAATATGGCAGCCTGCCGGTGCGCGGCGACATCGCCAAGGACGCGCTGAAGGACCTCGACCCGCGCTACCAGGTCGCGGCCGAGGCGATGGCCAAGGGCAAGACGCCCTATTCGGTGGTCTTCAACGATCTGATCAACTCCGCCAACGGTCCGTGGACGCAGATGATCAACGAGGTCTTCTTCGGTGACGACGTCGACGGCGCCATCGCCAACGCGCAGGAGACCATGCAGTCGATCATCGACCAGGCGCCACAGAAATAGGCGCCTGCCGGCCGCCTGCCTGTCTTCCTGGGCGGGTGGCCGGGGCGCATCGCCAACGGCAGGGCTAATCCACATGGAGGCTTCGAGACATCTGCCCGGCCTATCCAGCTTGGGTTCCCCGTCCCCGCGAAGTGGGGGAGAGGAACCCAAGCTGGAATTGTCACCCCAACCGGAGGAGAGCGAGCGGCCATGACCACCATCACAGCCGCCACCACCGCACCGTCCCGCGCCCGAAAACTGGTCGGCGCCGGGCGCCGGCAATGGATCGGTCTTATCTACGTCGCGCCGGCCGTGGCGCTGGTCATGGTGTTTTTCGTCATCCCGCTCGGCATGACGGCGTGGATGTCGCTGCACAATTGGCCGCTGATGGGCGGGCACTCCTTCATCGGCCTCGACAATTACGTCGCGATCCTGCGCGACACCCGGTTCTGGAATGCACTGAAATTCACCGGCTACTACACGGTGATCGTCACCATCGCGATCTTCGCCGTCGCCTTCCCGCTGGCCATCTTCATCGAACGGCCACGTCCGCTGACCAATCTCTACCGCACCGCCTTCTTTATGCCGGCGGTGGTCGGTTTCGCCTCGGCGAGCCTGCTCTGGTCATGGCTGCTCAACGTCGATTCCGGCCTGTTCAGCCCGGCCGCCTACAACCTCGGCCTGATCGACAGGAAATTCAATCTTCTGGCCACCTTCCAGCCCGCCTTCTGGTCGATCGTCGCCATGGTGGTGTGGAAGGTCGCCGGCTTCACCATGATCATCCTGATGACCGGCCTGCAATCGATCCCGCAGGATTTGCAGGAAGCGGCCGTCATCGACGGCGCCGGCCCGTTCGCAAGATTCCGGGCCATCACCTTGCCGCTGATGCGCCGCACCCTGGCGCTGGCCCTGATCCTATCGGTGGCCGGTTCGGTCCTCGCCTTCGACCAGTTCTACATCATCCTGCGCGGCGGTCCGCGCAACCAGACGCTGACGGCGGTGTACTGGATTTTCAACCAGTCTTTCGTGTCGTTCAAGCTCGGCTATGGCGCGGCACTCTCCATGGTGCTGCTGGTAATCCTTGTTGCGCTCAGCCTCGTGCAGCTCTGGCTGCTGAGGAAGCCCGAGGGCCTCGACTGATGGCGCAGGCAATGTCCGCTCAAGGCAAGCTCGCTGCCAGCGTCGCCAGGCACTCTACCGGCATCATCGCCTCGGTGCTGTTCGTGGCGCCGATCGTGTGGGCCGCGCTGTCGGCCTTCAAGCCGGCGCAGGAGGCGCGCCAGCCGCCGTTGCCGCCCTGGCCGACGACAGGCTTCTCGCTGGAGAACTACGCCACCCTCAACACGTTCGGCGACGGGCTCTGGGTCTCGGCGCAGAACAGCATCTACGTCTCTGTCATGACCGTGCTGGTCTCGGTCGTCGTCTCCGTGCTCGCCGGCTATGGTTTCTCGCGCTTCCGATTTCCGCTCAAGGACCTGTTCTTCGTCCTCATCCTGTCGACGATCATGATTCCGTTCCAGTCGATCCTGACGCCGATCTTCCTGGTGCTGACCAAGCTCGGCCTGCACAACACGCTGACCGGGCTGGTCGGCGTCTATGTCACGCTGCAACTGCCGTTCTCGATCTTCATGATGCGCAACGCCTTCGACGCGGTGCCGCGCGAGATCGAGGAGGCCGCGCGCATGGACGGCGCCGGAAACGCCACCATGCTGTTGAAGGTGATGCTGCCGCTGGTCTGGCCGGGCGTCGTCACCATCGCGCTGTTCGCCTTCCTCGGCGCCTGGAACGAGTTCCTCGCCGCTCTGGTGCTGATGACCGACCAGTCCAAATTCACGCTGCCGGTGATGATGACCGCACTCCAGTCCGGCCGCTTCGGCGCCATCGACTGGGGCGCGGTGCAGGCGGGCGTCACGGTGATGATGGTGCCGTGCCTGATCCTGTTCCTGGCTTTGCAGCGCTTCTACATCCGCGGCCTGATGGCCGGGGCCGTCAAGTAATTGATCGAATGGAGTAAGTTCATGACCGCATCGTCATCCGCCAGGCCTGCCAGCGCCTCCAGGCCCAAACTCGCCTTCCGGCCGCTGCCGGTGCCGCAGGTCGACGTGCACGGCTTCTGGGGCGACCGTGCCGACGCCGTCGCCGCGCGCACCGCCGATATCCTCTACGACCGCTGCGTCGAGGCGGGCATGCTGGAGCAGATCGATCCGGACCGGCCCTCGCCCGGCGTGGTCATCCCGTTCCATTCCCCTTCGCCCGACGAGGCGGCTTCCCCCGGCTTCACCGGCTCGACGGTGACGACGCAGATGTTCTGGGACTCCGACTGGGGCAAGACGATCGAGACGGCGGCCTATTCGCTCTACCGCGCCAAGAACCCGGAGCTGGAGAAGAAGATCGACGCCGTCATCGACCTCTACGAAAAGCTGCAGCAGCCGGACGGCTATCTCTCGAGCTGGTACCAGCGCATCCAGCCCGGCCTGCGCTGGACCAATCTGCGCGACTGCCACGAGCTCTATTGCGCCGGCCACCTGATCGAGGGCGCCGTCGCCTATTACCAGGCGACCGGAAAGCGCAAGCTGCTCGACGTCATGTGCCGCTATGCCGACCATATTGCCTCGGTGCTCGGGCCCGAGCCCGGCAAGAAGAAGGGCTATTGCGGCCATGAGGAGATCGAGCTTGCACTGGTGAAGCTCGCGCGCGTGACGGGCGAGAACAAATACATGGAGCTGGCGAAATATTTCATCGACCAGCGCGGGCAGCAACCGCATTATTTCGACGAGGAGGCGCGCGCCCGCGGCGCCGATCCCAAGGCCTATCATTTCAAGACCTATGAATACAGCCAGTCGCACATTCCGGTGCGCGAGCAGGACAAGGTCGTGGGCCATGCGGTAAGGGCGATGTATCTCTATTCCGGCATGGCCGACATCGCCACCGAATATGGCGACGACAGCTTGCGGATGGCACTCGACCGGCTGTGGGACGATCTTACCAGCAAGAATCTCTACATCACCGGCGGGCTCGGTCCGTCGGCGCACAATGAGGGTTTCACCAGCGACTTCGACCTGCCCAATGAAAGCGCCTACGCCGAGACCTGTGCCGCCGTCGGCCTGGTGTTCTGGGCCAGCCGCATGCTCGGCATGGGGCCGAACGCCCGCTACGCCGACATCATGGAACGGGCGCTCTACAACGGCTCGATCTCGGGCCTGTCGCTCGACGGCTCGCTGTTCTTCTACGAAAACCCGCTGGAAAGCCGGGGGCGGCACAACAGATGGAAATGGCACCGCTGCCCGTGCTGCCCGCCCAATATCGGGCGCATGGTGGCCTCGATCGGCGGCTATTTCTACAGCCTGGCGGACGATGCGCTTGCCGTCCATCTCTATGGCGATTCCACCGCTCGTTTCGACATAGCGGGCGTGCCGGTAGCACTGACGCAGGCGAGCCGCTACCCCTGGGACGGCGCGGTCGCCATCACCATCGAGCCGCAGGCGCCGGTCGCCTTCACCCTGCATCTGCGCGTGCCGGCCTGGAGCACCGGCGCGACGCTCAAGGTCAATGACGAGACGGTGAAGCTCGAGGACGTCACCAGCGAGGGTTACGCGGCGATCCGGCGCACATGGAAGAAAGGCGATAGCGTCCGCCTCGATCTCGAAATGCCGATCGAACGGCTCTACGCCAACCCGCAGGTGCGTCAGGACGCCGGCCGCGTGGCGCTGTCGCGCGGCCCGCTGATCTACTGCGTCGAGGCGACCGACAATGATGGCAGCCTGCATCGCATCGTATTGCCGCGCATCGCAAGCATCGAGGCGCATGACGAGCCGGATCTGCTGGGCGGCGTGGTGACGCTTTCGGCCGCGGCACTGGCCGATACCGATGAGGGCTGGCAAAACGGGCTCTACCGCACCGCTCCGCCCGCTGCCACACAGACGCGGCTGACCGCGATCCCCTATTTCGCCTGGGACAACCGCGAGCCCGGCGAGATGCTGGTGTGGCTGAGGGACGGGGGAGGCCAGAACGGCGCGCGATGAAGGCGACAGGCTTCGTTCTGCCCGCCGCGTTCTTCGGTGCCAGTCACATGGAGCCTATCGCCGGGCCTTTGACTTGTTCAGAGCGACGGCGGCTCGGATAAGCGCCTTGAACGCGTCCTCGTCGACCTCCTCGCCCTCTTGGAAATCGATGGCGCGCCTGGTGTTCCCTTCCAGGCTGGAGTTGAACAGGTGCGATGGGTCGGGCAGCGCCGCACCTTTGGCGAAGGTCAGCTTGACGACGTTCTTGTAGGTCTCGCCGGTGCAGATCATTCCGGCATGCTCCCACACCGGGACCCCTCGCCACTTCCACTCCTCGACGATCTCGGGGTCGGCCTGCCTGATCAGGCCGCGCAGCCGGCTCAGCATCTCGCCGCGCCAGTCGCCGAGCTCCTCGATCCTGCCGTCTATGAGCTGCGAAGGAGACCTTTCCTCTGGCGACCCGCTCTTCGTCATGTCCGTTCTCCTTCAAGCTTGAGGGCGATCACCGCCCCGTCCGCCCGATCATAGGCGCTCTGTTGCGCGCGGCAAATCCGGGCCCCGGCGCGCAAATCTCACATCCGTTCGCCGGGCAATCGGCTCGCCTGCTTCACCCAGTCGGTGAACTGGGCCTCGTCGAACTGGTCGTCCTCATGGATATCGAGGTAACGCGTGTCCTTGCTCTTGGACTGGCCAGGCGGCACCGGGCGCAGCGACATGCCGCGGAAGAAGGCCACCTTTATGTATTTCGTGAAGCAATGAAAGCTGAGGAACCAGCCCTCGCCTTCCATGCCATAGAAGGGTGAGTTCCATTTGACCGCCTTATGCACGCCCGGGACAGCCTGCTCGATCAGCGTGTCGATGCGCTGGCCAACCTCGCGCTTCCAGTCCGGCATGGCCGCGATATAGGCCTGCACCGGCGCATCGCCATAGCCCTTGGCGATCTGCGGGTTGCCGCCGGACAGCAACTTTACGGAAGGAGCCTCAGTAGCGGGTTTGGTCGATTTCGCCATCCGTTCCTATCCATTGGCGCGCTGAACGTCGCGTGTCTTTGCGACATAGGGCAGTACGAACATGTAGAGGCCGCTGAACAGCAGGAGGAACAGTGGCAGGAGCGGTGAATAGACCACCCAGGCGGGCGGCTGCCCGAACGCCATGGTGATGAAGTTCGCGGCCACGGTTGCCGTGAAGATGATCGACAACCAGCGGTGAATTTGCCTGATCCACTTGCTCCAGTCCAATGCTGCCTCCTTTGCAATATGCGTTGAAATCGGGGCCCTACCAGCGCGCCAGCTGCGTGATCTGGATGAGGTTGCCGCAGCTGTCGTTGAGCTGCGCGATGGTCGAACCGGTCACCTCCGTCGGCGCCATGGCGAAGGCCGCGCCCCGCGCCTTGATGCGCTCGTGATCGCCCTTGATGTCGTCGGTGAAGAGCATCAGCGCCGGCTGGCCCTGCTTGAACAGGGCCTGCTGGTAGGCCTTGGCCGCCGGGTTGTCGTTCAGCGCAAGCTGCAGCTCGGTTCCCTCAGGCTCGTCCGGCGAGGCGACGGTCAGCCAGCGAAACGGACCGTTGCTGAAATCGGCCTTCTTGGTGAAGCCCAGCACGTCGGTGTAGAAGGCAAGTGCCTTCTCCTGGTCGTCCACATAGACGCGGGTCAATTTGATCTTCATCGCACGTCCTCCATAGGTTTCGTTTGCGGCGGGCCGCCCTCGAACGGCCTCGCCACGAACCCCGGCCGGCGGATTTCAGTCCGTCCGCGCCAGGAGCTCTTCCAGCTTCTCCAGGAATTTCGGCCATCCCATCTTGGCGCCGCCATAGGCCCGCCTCTGCTCGGGCCGGAAACCGGACTGCTCCATGCGCAGATGGGTTCCGGCAGGCGTCGGGGTGAGCGTGAAGGTCACCACGCTCCTGAGATCGAAGGCCGGGTCCTGGTGCGCGAGGTTCCAGGTATAGGACAGCGTCCTGTGCGGCTCGACGGCAAGCACCTCGCAATCCAGCACGCCGCCCCAGTCGGTGCTGATGTTGAAGCGATGGCCCACGACCGGATTCAAATCGTTCTTCATCAGCCACTCCTCGATCAGATGCGGTTGCGTCAGCGCGCGCCAGAGCTTTTCGGGCGGATGTGAAATCTGCCGCTCGACGACGACAGTGCGGGTCTCGGCGGCACTGTCGTTCACTGGTCCATCCTTTTGAGCAGATCCTCGAGATCGTCGAACCGGCTTTCCCAGAACCCCGCCATCTCACGCGTCCAGTCCATCAGCGGCGCCAATGCGCCGAGCTGTGCGCTGTAATGCGTCTGGCGGCCTTCATGGCGGTCGCGTACCAGCCCGGCCTGCTTCAGCACGCCAAGATGCTTCGACACGGCCGGCTGCGAGACCCCCGACTGGATCGTCAGCGCTCCCACCGTCTGCTCTCCCTGGCGGCACAGCCGTTCGAAGATGGCGCGCCGCGTCGGGTCGGCAAGCGTCCTGAAGAGCGCATCATGAGCATCCGGCATTTAATCGATAACCCGTTGGCTATTGATCGACGTATAACCACCAGGATATGTATTCGTCAAGCGAAGATTTGGAGGGGGAAAGCGTCCGGACACTTTCGGGTCGCGCTGCGCTGGGAACGCCGATCGCTAAACCGTGGCGTGGACGCGGTTGATCTCCTCGGCCACCAGCGCCTGCAACTGCCACAGGTTGCGATCGCGAATGCCGCAGGCGTCGAGGTGGCGGATGGTCTCGAACAGATATTGCGCGCCCGAGCCCCAACGGCCGGCGGCCCGGGCCAGCGTCGCCGCGACCGCCCGTTTGTCGAGCCTGCCGACATAGCGCGCATTGGCGGGATCGACGACGAAGCCGAGCGCGCGGCACATGCCGCCCTCCGTCCTGACCCGCAGCCAGCGCGGCACGTTGACGGCGGGCAGGATGGTCATCTCGCGGCGCAGCAGCGCCTCGAGATTGTCGGCGACCGGCTCCGCGATCTCGAACACCATGCCCTGGCATTGGCCACCACGGTCGAGCGCCATCATCAGGCCGGGCTGCTCGACGGTGCCGCGAAACCGCTGCACGGTGAAGCAGAAAGAGCGGTGCCAGCCGGTCGCCACCGCGCGCTCGCCTCCCCTCACCTCGCCCGCCGGCTTCCATAGCAGCGAGCCATAGGCGAACAGTTTCAGCGGCCCGGCCGGCGCATCGGCCAGGATTTCGTCGCTGAAACGCGCATAGTCGGCGTCGGTCATGTAGACCATGCCCGGCGTCGGCCCGGCATCCTCGACCGCGCGCAAGGTGCGGGCGACCAGCGCCTCCGTCAGCGCCATCGCCGCTTTGAGTGGCGGCGCGGTGGGGATCGGTTTGTTCATGTTCGCATCTCGGCCGTCACCGCCATGTTGCCGAAGGCGCAGGGATTCTCAAGGGGCGGCGCCGACGCCGATGACTGATTGGGATCGCCGGGTTGGGATCCGCCGGCCACCAAACGCAACTGGATGTTCAGGGAGTGGTCGTCGCCGGCGACTGACGAGCCGTTGACAGCAACGGGACATACAGAGAGGCCAGGCTCCTCGCCATGGTTGCGGTAATGTGATCGGCATCCTTGTAGATCGGCAGGCCGTTTTGAACCGCGTCGCAGTGGTCGTTGCTGCAGAACGCCGGAAGCGGGTCGACAATGGCAGCGCCGTACTTTGCGGCAAGACGCGTCAAGATCGCGCGCGAGAGCGCTTGCCGCTTCGCGACATAATCCCATGGCGGGGCCACATCCGTGGAACGTCCTGCTATCATCGCCCTGGCGACGGCTTCCGGCATATAATGTCCCATCTCCGGGACGTCCATGACCAAAACGACCTTGGTGCCTTGTTGCGCCAACTTCCCCATCAGGCGATCGAGCGTTTCGACGACCGGCGCGGATCTGTCTTCAAGCGGCGGCGGCAC
Source organism: Mesorhizobium sp. BR1-1-2 (assembly GCF_020165435.1). Taxonomy (NCBI): domain Bacteria; kingdom Pseudomonadati; phylum Pseudomonadota; class Alphaproteobacteria; order Hyphomicrobiales; family Phyllobacteriaceae; genus Mesorhizobium; species Mesorhizobium sp. BR1-1-2. The sequence goes on along the minus strand of NZ_JAIUID010000001.1, from coordinate 412,226 downwards.
CGACGGATCGAAATAAACGCCCTGGTTCGGCAGTTCGGAATCGTGCACGTATTTGGGCCAGTAGGCCAGCAGGAAGACGAGCGGGATGTGCCTGGACGCGATCAGATCGCGCACTGCTCCATTGAAATCGCCACACTGTTCGGTATGGCCACGCCGCGTCAACTGAACGCCCGGCAAAGGCGGACATGAAGCATGTCCTGCAAAGAGACCAGCAACGCCGGTTCGGGTGGCGGCTGCATCGATGGCCGGAGCCATTGCGCCGGCGTGGGAGTCTCCCCACACGAGGAAGGCGGGATTGTTCGAATGCTCGATGCCGAGCGGGCAGAGCTTGCCCGCGCGTATGTCGGCCGGCGTCGGTCCCGTTGCATCGAAATCGGCGAAACAGGGCGGCACGCTGAACCGGCTTTCATCGTAGGTCGCGGCGTAGACCTTGCGAACATCGACAGGAACACGGGATGGAACGCCCTTGTCGCGGATCACATCGGTTCCAAAGCCGACGGCCACAGCAACCATCAGGGCCGCTCCGGCAAACAACGAACGCCGGCCGAGCCAGGCATTGCTGCCGCGGAAGGGCCGTTCGATAAACCACCACGAAAAAACGGCGATTGCGAGCGACGTCAGGACGATCAGACTGCCGTGAAGCACGGAAAATTCACGGTCGGCCATCGCCCTGCTGAACACGATGACGGGCCAATGCCACAGATAGAGCGAGTAGGAGATCAAGCCTATGAATACAACCGGCTTCGATCGCAGGATGTGGCTGACCGGCCCTTGCTCGTCGCGTGCATGGATCACCAGCGCGGCGCCGAGGCAGGGCAGCAGTGCCGCCGGGCCGGGAAAGAGAGTGTGATCGTTGAATCCGAACACGGCTAAGGCGATCAGCAAAATGCCGCCGGCTGCCAAGCCTGCCCGCATGATCGGCCGCGTCGGCGTCGGTATCGCGCCGAAGGCAAGCAGCGCGCCAACGAGCAGTTCCCAGGCGCGAAACTCCAGGAGATAGAACGCCGCGACCGGCGAACGGAAGACCGTCCATGCGCTCGCCACAAACGAGACGATCAGCAACCCGACCAGGATGGACACCGTGTGTCGCCGCGCGAACCGGTTGATTGCGACCAGCAGCAGCGGAAACAGAATGTAGAACTGCTCCTCGACTGCAAGCGACCATGTGTGCATCAGCGGCTTCATCTGCGCACCGACGTCGAAGTAGCCGCTTTCCTTCTCGAACTCGATATTCGATGTGAACAAGGCTGCGGCTTTCAGGCTGCGGGCGAAGTATTCCAGCTCGGCGGGCATCAGCAGGAACCATGCGGCTATCGACGAGGCCGCGAGAATTGCAAAGAGCGCCGGAAAGATCCGCCGGATGCGACGCTCGTAAAAACGCAGCAAGCTGAAATCACCGCAAGTGATCTCCCTCGAAATCAGCGACGCCATGAGAAAGCCGGAGATGACGAAGAACACGTCGACGCCGACGAAGCCGCCACCAAAACCCGGAATGCCGGTGTGGTACAGCACCACCGGAACGATCGCCAGGGCACGCAGCCCGTCAATATCCGCGCGATAGGCAAGTCCGGCTTGTCCATGCCCGCGAATTGAAGCCTGGGCGACTGGACGCCTGACAACGAGATTCAAACATATTCTCCGAAATAGTGCCGGTGGCCTGGCCTTTTATTGGCGCAGTATGTCTTCAGCGAGGCAATCCGGGCCGCTGCCGAACCCCAGGCCGCCGTCGGCGGAACGAGATCGCCTTCAACACGTTTCATTGGGTTGGGAGGGAACTATGAACGATGCGCCGGCAACGCCCGTCGGCAGGACGCTTTCGCCCAGCGAAATGGTGACCGTGATGTCGCATTTCCATCGCGCCGAGATTGCGCGCATGGCGGGATGGCGCGACCGCATCGACAGGACCAGCAACTGGGCGATCACCGTCGTCGCCGCGATGCTGTCGGTGTCGCTGTCGACGGCCAGCGCCCATCACGGCGTGCTCCTGTTCGCCATGCTGCTGGTGCTGCTGTTGCTGTGGATCGAGGCGCGGCGCTACCGCTTCTTCGACGTCTACCGCGCCCGCGTGCGCCAGTTCGAGCGTCACTATTTCGCGCAGATCTTCTCGCCGCAGCCGGACTTCGCCTCGGACTGGCTGCTGATCGTCGGAGAAAGCCTGCGCACGCCGAAATTCCTGGTCTCGCAGCGGGTGGCGCTGGCGCGCCGTCTGCGCCGCAACTACATCCACATGATGCTGATCCTGCTGCTCGCCTGGATCCTCAAACTGTCGACGCCCAGCCTGCTCGACCAGGCCGCGCCGGTCGGTTTCGTCGGCACATTGCGCGAGGCCGTCAACGCCGCCGCCCTGGGTCCCGTGCCCGGCGTGGCCATCGTCACGCTGGTCGCGATCCTCTATGCCGGTCTGCTGGCGGCCGCCTTGCTGACGCCCGACGACAATGGCGAACTCTCCTTCGGCGACGTGCATGTCTAGCGCCAGCCGACGCATGAAAACCCTTTTTGAACAATCGGGTAGTGCGCCATTCTGATTCAAGATGCGAACGTGATCTACGTGACGCTTGGAAAATGGCCGCATGGATGCCATCTAGATGCGCAGAGAGCCGGCCTCTAGGCGGCCGGCCACGGAGATATCGAAACCAGTGACGCAGCGAAGCGGCAGCGCCGACCTGCCGCTGCATGGCGGACGGGTCCCGAAATGGCTGGGCGACCGTATGACGCGGCTCGGCGCGGTGCTGTGCGAGGCGATCGTCCACCACTATGGCCGCGACGAGCTGCTGCGCAGGCTGGCGCATCCCTTCTGGTTCCAGTCCTTCGGTGCGGTGATGGGCATGGACTGGCATTCGTCCGGCATCACCACCAGCGTCATCGGCGCGCTGAAGCGCGGGCTGACGCCGCTGTCGGGCGAGCTCGGCATCCATGTCTGCGGCGGCCGCGGCGCCCATTCGCGCAAGACGCCGCATGAGCTGGAAATGATCGGCGAACGCGTCGGCTTCGACGGCGCGGCCCTTGCCACCGCCAGCCGCCTGGTCGCCAAGGTCGACAGCGCCGCCGTGCAGGACGGTTTCGACCTCTATCTGCATGGCTTCATCGTCACCGACGACAGCCGCTGGGTGGTCGTCCAGCAAGGCATGAACGGCGACAGGAGGCAGGCGCGCCGCTACCACTGGCTGTCGGAAGGCTTGAGGAGTTTCGTCGACCAGCCGCACGCGGCGATCGAGGGCGAGCGGCAGGGCGAGATCGTCAATCTCACCGACCATCGCGCCGAGGCTTCGCGCAGCGGCCAGCTCGACCTTCTGCGCCAGCTCGGTCCAGACCGCATCGTGCGCGAATTCGCCGCCATCGAGCCCATGGCGGACGATCCTTCGGCGAAGTGCGAGAGCGCACAGCCAATGCTGCCCAACCTGGTCATGCCGGCGCACCATGACGTGCACGAAAGCGACATCGTCATGCGCCGGCTGCACGGCAACATCTGCGCCGCCATCGAGAGCGGCCCGGCGGATTTTCCCGAATTGCTGCTGGTGCCGGGCGTCGGCGCCCGCACCGTGCGGGCGCTGGCGATGGTGGCTGAGGTGGTGCATGGCGCGCCCTGCCGCTTTTCCGATCCGGCGCGCTTCTCGCTGGCGCATGGCGGCAAGGACCGGCATCCCTTCCCGGTGCCGCTGAAGGTCTATGACGAGACCATCGCCGTCATGAAGTCGGCGGTCGCCAAGGCGAAGCTCGGCCGCGAGGAGGAGCTTGCCGCCTTGCAGCGGCTCGACGGCCAGGCGCGGCGGCTGGAGCGCTACGTCACCGGCCCGAGCCTGAAGGAGATCGTCGCCGGCGAGTTTGACCAGTCGCACCTGCTCGGCGGCCGCAGCGTCTTCGGCCCGGAGCCGCCGCCCGCCCCGGCGTCGCTGGCGCAGCCCTTGCCGGCAGCCGGTCCGAAGCGGTCGGGCTAGGATGTGTTGCGCAACCTTGCGCAGCCTTGCACGTTTATAGCAGCGATGCGTGCGGACCTGATCCGATCCTGCCGGAACAGGCCAACCCGCATCCTGCCGAACGGGAACAGTGTTCCGGAAATCATCTGTTGAGGGCTGGATGGACCGGCAGCGCCTGCAAACGACATCTCTCCTGGCCGTCTTGACCATTGCCGCGAGCGCCTTGGCGCACCCCGTCTGGGCCGCGCAGGCGAGCGGCCATGCCGCGGGCATGGGCGGCTCGGCGGAGGGCCTGTTCGTCGCCGAGATCGTGCTTCTGCTTCTGGTCGGGCGTGGCCTGGGCGAAATCTTCCAGCGCTACGGCCAGCCGGCGATCATGGGCCAGTTGATCGGCGGCATCCTGCTTGGGCCTTCGCTGTTCGGCTGGCTCTGGCCCGGCGCGCAGCAGCTGATCTTCTCGACCGACCCGGCGCAGAAGAGCATGATCGAAGCGGTCTCCCAGCTCGGCGTCCTGCTGCTCCTGCTGCTCACCGGCATGGAGACGGACCTGCGCCTGGTGCGCCGGGTGGGCGCGGCGTGTTTTTCGATCTCGGTCACCGGCATCCTCGTGCCGTTTGCCTGCGGTTTCGCGCTGGCGCAAGTCCTGCCCGACACGCTGCTGCCCGACCCGAGAGAGCGCGTCGTCGCCGGGCTTTTCCTCGGCACGGCCCTGTCGATCTCCTCGGTCAAGATCGTCGCCATGGTGGTGCGCGAGATGAACTTCATGCGCCGCAACCTCGGCCAGGTCATCATCTCCTCGGCCATCATCGAGGACACGATCGGCTGGCTGATCATCGCCGTCACCTTCGGCATCGCCACCAATGGCAGCCTGCAAATCGTGCCGCTGGTGGTAACGGTGGCCGAAGTGGCGCTGTTCATGGTGTTCTCCTTCACCATCGGCCGCCGGCTGGTGTTCACGCTGATCCGCTGGAGCAACGATAGCTTCCGCAGCGAATACGCCGTCATATCGGTCATCCTGATCATCATGGGCGTTATGGCGCTGATCACCAACCTGATCGGCGTCCACACCGTGCTCGGCGCTTTCGTCGCCGGCATATTGGTCGGCGAATCGCCGATCCTCTCCAGCCACATCGAGAGTCAGCTGCGCGGCGTCATCACGGCACTTTTCATGCCGATCTTCTTCGGCATGGCGGGCCTTTCGGCCGACCTCACCGTGCTCGTCGATCCAACCCTGGCGCTGCTGACGCTGCTGCTGGTCGTCATCGCCAGCATCGGCAAGTTCGGCGGCGCCTTCATCGGCGGCCGGTTCGCCGGCATGACGCTGAAAGAGGCGACCGCCGTCGGCAGCGCCATGAACGCGCGCGGCTCGACGGAGGTGATCGTCGCCTCGATCGGCCTGTCGATGAACATCCTCTCCCACAACCTGTTCACCATGATCGTCACCATGGCGGTCATCACAACGCTCGCCATGCCGCCGATGCTGCGCTGGGCTCTCGGCCGGCTGCCGGTCGGCGATGCCGAGAAGCAGCGCGTCGACCGCGAGCTGCTCGACGAGCGCGGATTCGTCTCCAAGCTGGAACGGCTGCTGCTGCTGGTCGACGACAGCCCGGTCGGCAAGTTGGCCGCGCATCTCGCCGGGCTTGTCGGCGGCGGCAGCGGCATGCCGACCACGCTTCTCCACCTGCCCGATGGCAAGATCGCCGGCCCAGCCGGCACCAAAGGGCCGGAAAGCGCCTCGAAGGAGGTCAAGCGCGGCGCGCAAAAGAGCGCCAGGGCCGTCAGCAAGGCCGAGGACACGCCGGTCGACAAGGTGCATCTGATCGCCCGCACCGAGCCCGCGGCCACCGCCGAGACGATCGCCGAGGAAGCCCGCAAGGGCTACGGCCTGCTGCTGGTCGGGCTGGAGAATGCGCTGACCGCCAAGGGCTCGTTCACCGAAGCGCTCAACGACATGACCAGCGGCTTCGACGGCCCACTATGCCTGGTGCTGAACGGCGCCAGATCCGCCGGAAAGATGCCGATGCTGAAAGCCGGCGCGACCATACTGGTCCCGGTCAACGGCACGGAAGTCTCGCGCCGCGCCGTCGATCTCGCGCTCGCCCTGGCGCGGCCGCACCGGGCGCGGGTCAAGGCCCTCTACGTCTCGCAGGCCAGGAAAGGCAGCCGGCCGAGCTCGGTCTCGCACCGCCGCGAGGAGGCGGTGCTCAAGGACGTCGTCGATCTCGCCGACCGCTACGGCGTTGCCGTCGACACCGCGATCCGCGCCCGCGCCACGCCCGACAAGGCAATCGCCAGGGAAGTGGCCAAGGGTGCCGCGATGGTCGTCATGGGCGTCGCGCAACGGCCGGGCGAAGAGCTGTTCTTCGGCGACACGGCGACCGCCGTGCTGGCCGCCGTCGCCTGCCCGGTCGTGCTGCTGGCCAGCGACCGCATCCGCGCCGAAGCAAGGGCCGAGGTCGCCGCCGAAACCGGCGCCTGACGGCGGAACCTAGAGGCCGAAGAATTGCCTGCCGATCATGTAGCCCAGCGCCACCACGGCCAGCGGGAACAAGGCCGGCGCGACCTTGCCGAGGACCGAGCCTTGCTGCTCCTTTGGCGGCACGTAGCGTGCATTGCCGAGATTCTTGGTCATTGCGTACCCCCACGCGAACCAGTTCATTAGCAGATGCTTATTAACAACACGGCCGAATTAACGGTTCGCGAAGAAATTCGCTCGAAAGCCGGCCATTTGAGTGGAGAGCTGGCGAATGCGCCTTGGCTTAGCCTCGATCTTGGAATCGGGTTTGCCTGCGGCTCGCGCAGCGCCGCGGCATCGGCCGTGGCGGCGGAGCGCTAAATCCGGCAAACCGCCATGACGAAGAATTCGCGGTAGCAGAAGTCCGGATCGTCGAGCAGGCGATCCGGCCGCTCCTTCAGGTCCCGCCAATAGGCCTGGTCGGCGTCAGGCAAGGCGTAGCCCGGCGCGACGCTGGCAAAATAAGCCAGCAGGTCGCGAACATAATCACGCGTGAAGCGAGGCGCGGGCGCCCAGCGCTCGACCAGCCAGCCCTTGCGGCCGATGACCTCCAGGCCGGCCTGGCGCAGGCGCGCCGGAAGCGTCGAACCGCAATCGGTGCCGAGCACGCCCCGCTCGCGAAATCCCTGGAGCCTCGCCGCCATGAAGCGCGCCAGCAGCGCCCGGTCCATGGGCAGGATCTGCAGGATGGTCGAATCGAAATCCTTGACCGCGAAGATGCCGCCCGGCTTCAAGACGCGCCTGGCCTCGCCGACGGCAAGGTCGAACTCGGCCGGCGTCAGATACTGCATGACATTGCCGGACCAGACGCAATCGAACGATGCGTCGGCGAATGGCAGCGACAGGATGCTGCCGACATGCGTGGCAATCTCCGGCGGCTCGGACAGCGTGCCCGCGAGCGCCTCGACCCGGGCGATGTTTTCGGGCGCGAGGTCGAGCGCGGCGATGAAGCCGGAGGGCCCGACGGCCCGGGCGATGAGCGGCAGGAAGCCGCCGCTGCCGCAACCGGCATCGAGCACGTGCCAGCCGGGGCGGATGCCGGCATCGAGCAAGGCCGCCTCATATTCGGGCCGCGACGATTCGAAATGAAGGTCGAGCCAACCGGCTTCGCTCGCTTCGTGACCGGTGGACGTTTCGTTCCTGGCAGACAAATGATTACCCCCCAATGGCGCGGCTGGGATAGAAGCGCACCGAGCGGCATCACGCAATGGCTGCGAAGCTAAGTGAATTAGCGCCGGTGATTGCCCTCGTCAGTTGAAGGTTGGATGGACAGGATGCGGCGCAAGTCGGCCACAACGACATTGATTGCCCAAAAGCAGGCATTCTAATGCGGCATCGCGTTGTACGCGTTGCGTCACAAGTGGTCCGCAGTCTGAACCGGCAACTCGCACGGCCCAAATCCTCATCCACCGCCATTCGGCGGCCCCATAGCCAAGAAGGTCGAGCCGGCCATGTCATCGACTGCTGGAAACGCGCCGGCTGACCACGGCTACAGACAAGCCCTCCCAGATTCGGCTAGAGTTTCGCTGGACACCAGGCGGAGGGGAGCATCGGGATGGGCAAAGCCAGTTCAACACCGGCCGGGCAGCCCAGGCCGCTCGCCGAGATCGCCAGCTACCACACCCACATCTACTATGACGGAGAGGCGCAGCGGCGCCACGCCGAATGGCTGCGCCTGCGCATCGGCGAACGCTTCCGCGTGCGCCTGGGCAACTGGCGCGACGAACCGGTCGGCCCGCATCAGCAGGCCATGTACCAAATCTCCTTCGCCACCGAAATCTTCGCCACGCTGGTGCCCTGGCTGATGCTGAACCACGGCGGCCTGAGCATTCTCATCCACCCCAACACCACCAACCCCAAACGCGACCATCTGGTCGACCCGATCTGGATCGGGCGGGTGCTGGCGGTGAAGGGTGAGGTGCTGGGTGAGGAGGACGAGGCGGAGGAAGCGCTGGAGGTGAATACGAGGCCGACGCTGGGGGTGTGAGGGAGAGGCCAGATGAATTATTGCTCGTGCTGCCAAGCTTAAGCCTAATAACCGTCTGCTTTCGGTCGAGCGCCTGTCGGGTTTCGGGTGCTGCATGGGGGAAAGTTGCCGTCCATTGCCCTCTTCATCGTCGTTCCGGCTTAGCTGCGGTACTCGCTATGATGGGAATAGGGCTTGCCGTGGTGCGGCCATCCGCCCCTTCGTACAGGGCCTTATTAGTCGGATGCATCCTCACGGCGATCATCCGGGGTTACGCGGGCCGGGGCGGACCGGTCACCTTGCGTCTCGAAACGCCATCTCCGACCGGGCCAGCGAATATCTCAAACTACCTGGTGATGCGCCTTTCTCCTGTAGGCAAAAGACGCCTTCTGTCGGCACTAGTCCGACGATAGCAGCAAACATTGTGTTCCGGATTTTCGCCTTCAAAGGACTGGTCGTTCCAAGCAGCCTTGGTAAGGAAGGATGTGGCCAGTTACCTCATGACGCCTTTGCTGGCGGTCAGTTCAGGCCCCCAGTGAATGGCACGAAAGAGGACTCATGAATGTTGGACTTGTTTGATTCCCGGTTCCCGGACGCCAAACTTCACGATCACTTTCGTCTCATTTGCGCTGACCCAGACTATGCTGATGTTTTGCCTGTTATTCAAAATTGGGCGGCAGGCCTGCTGGATCGAAGGGGCGAGAGCGAGAAATTCATCAAAGAATTTCAATCCACCTTCAATTCCTCCATGTGGGAGTTATACCTCAACAGAGCTTTGGTCGATTTAGGATGCAGTGTCGACTATTCCAAATCTTCCCCGGATTTCTTCGTCAGAGGTCCCGGAAAATACGAGTTTAACATCGAAGCCGTAGTTTCGGATCAGGTGCCGACCGCCAAACAGAAGAATACCTTCAGTGAGCAGGATTTCAAAAAGCGCGGCGCGCTGAAGCTCGTTGGAAAGATCAAGGACAAGTTGGACATCTATCGCGGAAGCAATGGCAAGAAGCACCCATACTCTTCACTGAGCCACGTGCGCGATCGACCATTTGTCATTGCCATCGCGCCCTTTGATAGCGATCTCTCGCTTTTCCAAAACAACGAGCTCATCAATATGGTGCTGTTTGGGCTGGCGCCGCCGGTGCTCGAAGGCCCGGACCGTGGACGGCAGGGAAAAATAAACTCGCTCTCGAAGCCTTCGGGCGTATCCATCGAGATGGGAATTTTCACGAACGATTCTTTCAAAGAGATCAGCGCTGTATTTTTCTCTACAGTCGGGACTTTCGGAAAAGCCGTCGTTGAAAGTAAAATCGAAAGGCTCGTCCGGGCAACCCGCTACAGAGTGATCGACAAAGACAAGGTCGAGCGCGGTTCGAAACTCTGGCAGCTCGGAACACATCATTTCCAGCTCGATACGCTGAACTACCTGAAGATGCTTCGATGGGACAGCGGTAGCCAGATTGGTGGCGCTGATATGTATATCCAGCATTCATCGTTTCACCATGAGACCCATTTGGACGGACTTCAGGTGTATTTTAATCCATATGCGGAAATTCCTTTTGGTCGAAATTTTTCTTGGCCAGCGGAAGTAGCTCTCAACTATTTCGATGTAGAAAGTGGCGAGCATATCCAGGAGCATCCTGACGGTGCGCTGGTATCAAGGCAGGTTTTTGAGGTTTCCCCTTTTTTCGTTCGACACTTGCTCACGACAAACGGATTTTTCAGAAGATGAGATAACCCCCGGACCGACTCTCGGAAGTGTACTTCCGAGGCTTGCCGTCGCGAAGTAAAATCCGCTGGCAGTTCGCACGACTCCGAACGAAACCGCGCGCACGTAACAACCAAGAGCTCGGCAATGTCGCAGGCGCGACTGCTTTCAGGAAGCGACAAAGCTCAATTTTTCGACCGAGACGAGGGCGCTTTTCTGATCGACCGCAGTCGGTCGTTAATCGGCCACATGTGCCCAAGCTAAAACCGACTTCGGAGTTTGTTCTTGAAGTGTCTCGATGAGTTCGGCGGGAACTTCTGACCCGACGCGTTCTAGGGGCGCGAATGTCGAAAACCCATGCTGGTTGAGGAGCCTAATGATCGCACTACCACGGTCTGAGCGGTCTTTTCCCCACACATTGACAGCACGGCGCATTCGCGTCTGATCAACCAACTCTGCTGGCTTTGGGTCTGCTCCCATGGAAAACCAAACTGCGTCCTTCACGAAACGTTCGACGTCCAAGCCGACCAAGAGGCGCTGGTCCAAGTCTGCGACCAGGTGATGAGCCGCGTTGATCAACGACGCAACCTCCTTAAAGGTCACAGGTCGCATCGAGGAATAGCCTTCTAGGAGTTTTTCGGCGTCAAGCCCGCGAAATCGGTTCTTTAGCTCGTCGGCCCTCGTGCGCAAGACTTCGAGATGTTGCGGCGGTGCATCGCGATCCGCCTCAGAATGCGCGCTCCTATTTCGCCAAGCTATCATCAGGAATATCATTGCCAGAGGCAGGCTATCGAGGTTGGGACAGTTTCGTTCGACGGCTTGCATTTTCTGAAAAATACTTAGATTTGCAGCGTCCAGTTCACGGCGGAACTCATTCGACTGGATTAACGCGGGCTTCCTAAACGCCTCACGAAGGTATACGTCCACTGCATCGATTGCCCTGATCAATGCCATGTCCAGAATCAGCCGCCGGCTGCGCGTTGCGGAGCTAACAGCGTTTTTCGGCGACCAAGCGGTGCGAAGGTCTTCAGGCACTTCCCGCACGATGCCACGCTCTACAGCATCAAGCCCCACCAATGCGGTAATGATCAGGTGATTGGCGTTGCCAAGCAGATTCTTGAAAGCGTTTCTTGGGCGGCTTCGGGAGAGATAGAGTGTCATCACACTTGCCAGAGAATTTGTGTGCTTGGCGCGTTTCGAACGCACATGGCCCGCTCTGAGAAAGCCAAAGCTTCATAAAGGCGGGTACTCTACCACTTGAGCTACAAACACATAAAATTCCTGCCTGATAAGTAGTTGCACTGTCAAGTCGATCCAAAGCCCATCAAGGGTTAGGCTCGCAGCACGATTTCAAGCTGTCCGAATCCGCGGCGTCATCGTTTCTCACCACCGAGGAGAAGCAGAGCACCGACCGATATCGACCCCAACGTTCCGCTTGGTCGGTGCCTGCAAGGTGTCCGCTATTGGGCATTTGCCCGCCAGCCGGAATGACCGATTTTGGGCTGCTATTCGTTCGTCGCCCTATCGTCCCCCTCACCCCCCAGCCAACCGCGGCAGCAGAAAAATCTCCGCCCCCTCCGGCAGCTTCTTCCCCCACGTATCCCGATAAATCACTCCGTCGATCGCAACCGCGATCCCCCTATCGATCAACGGTTCAAGGCCGGGATACTGTTCAGCCAGTTTCCTGAACAGCTCCCTTATGTCCTTGGCCTCGACCTCGACCTTGCTCTGGCCTCCGGCGGTCGCGGCAAGCGCCCCCCAGAGCGTCACTTGCACCATCAGCCTTCCCGTTCCGCCTCGATCGCCGCCAGGATCCGCGGCGGCGACATCGGGATGTGGGTCATGCGCACGCCGGCGGCGTTCGACACCGCGTTGGCGATCGCCGCCAGCGGCGGCACGATCGAGGTCTCGCCGACGCCGCGCACGCCATAGGGGTGGTTGGGGTTGGGGATTTCCAAGATCTGCGTGTCGATCATCGGCAGGTCGGAGCAGACCGGGATGCGGTAGTCGAGGAAGCCGGCGTTCTGCAGCCGGCCGTCCTTGCCGTAAATATACTCCTCGTTGAGCGCCCAGCCGATGCCTTGCGCGGCACCGCCCTGGTACTGGCCCTCGACATAGGTCGGGTGCACCGCCTTGCCGGCATCCTGCACCACCGTGTAGCGGATCACCCTGGTCGAGCCGGTCTCGGGGTCGACCTCGATGTCGCATATATGGGTGGCGAAGGAGACGCCGGCGCCGTCGGCGACGAGCTCGCTATGGCCGGCGATCGGCCCGCCGGTCTTGCCGGATTGCGCCGCGATCTCCTTCAGCGACAGCTTGCCGAGATTGCCGTGCTTCTCGCCCTTGGCCACCGCATGGCCCTGTTCCCAGACGACGTCGTCGACGGAAATGTCCCACATCTGCGCGGCGCGCTCGCGCAGGATCTTGATCGCGTTGCGGGCGGCCGAGATGGTCGCCATGGAGGAGGAGAAGGTGCCGCGGCTGCCGTCGGTCATGTCGTTGTAGCCGAGGCTGGACGTGTCGGCGACGACGGCCTTGACCTGCGAATAGTCGATGCCGAGCTCCTCCGCCGCCACCAGCGACAGCGACGCGCGCGAACCGCCGACGTCGACTGTTCCGACGGCAAGCGACACCGAGCCGTCCATGCCGATGTTCAAGTCGGTGCAGGTCTGGCCGCCGAAGTTGAACCAGAAGCCGCAGGCCATGCCGCGGCCCTGGTTCGGGCCGAGCGGCGCCTTCATGTGCGCATGGTTCTTCACCGCCTCCAGCGTCGGGCCGATGCCGATCGGGCCGTAGACCGGGCCGTAGGACGAGCGCGTGCCTTCCTGCGCGGCGTTCCTGATGCGGAAATCGACCGGGTCCATGCCGAGCTCCTTGGCGAGCTCGTCGACGGCGCTTTCCACCGCGAAGGCCGCCATCGGCGCCGAGGGCGCGCGGTAGGCCGCGGTCTTCGGCCGGTTGACCAGCACCTCGTAGCCGACGGTCCTGACGTTCTCCAGCCGGTAGCAGGCGAACGCCGTCATGGCGCCGATCTCGGCCCAGGTGCCGGCATAGGGGCCGCTGGTGTAGCGCAGAGTCGCTTCGGCGGCCGTGATCGTGCCGTCCTTGCGGGCGCCGATCTTGACGTCGATCGACGTCGCGCTGGTCGGGCCCGAGGCGCGGAACACCTCGTCGCGCGTCATCACCAGCTTCACCGGGCGGCCGGCCTTGCGCGACAGGGCCAGCGCCACCGGCTCGGCCCAGACATGGGTCTTGCCGCCGAAGCCGCCGCCGATCTCGGAGGAGGTGACGCGCAGCTTCGAGGCTTCCATGCCCAGCAACTGGGCGCAATGCTGGCGGTAGACGAAATGGCCCTGCGTGCAGACCCACAGGTCCGCCGTGCCGTCGGAGCTGACATTGGCCACGCAGGCATGCGGCTCGATATAGCCCTGGTGCGTCTGCTCGGTCTTGAAGGAGCGCTCGACGATGAAGTCGGCCTGCCCAAAACCCTGATGGACGTCGCCATGGCCGAACTGGCTGCGCTTGGTGACGTTGGACGGCTTGACCGGCTTTTCCTCCAGCCCCTCGGTGAAGACGGTCTCGTTGATCAGCGGCGCGTGGTGCTGCATCGCCTCGTCGACATCGGTGACATGCGGCAGCACCTCATAGTCGACCTCGATCAGCTTCAGCGCCTGCCTGGCGGTGCGGGCGTCGATCGCGGCGACCGCGGCCACCGCATGGCCGTCATAGAGCGCCTTGGTGCGCGCCATGCAATTGTCGAGGATGTCGTACATGGCGGCATCGCCGTCGGTGAGGTCGGGCAGGTCGGCCGCAGTGATCACCGCCTTCACGCCGGCGAGCTTTTCCGCCTTCGAAGTGTCGATCTTCCTGATTTTGGCGTGGGCGTGCGGGCTGCGCAGCACGCGCCCGACCAACTGGCCGGCCATGTTGAAGTCGGCGCCGTAGCGGGCGCGGCCGGTCACCTTGTCGACGCCGTCGGGACGAATGGGACGCGTGCCGACGGAGGCGAAATTGCGATTGGAAAAACGCGGATCGAAATTCATCCTCAGGCTCCCTTCATCACGCTTGCCGCGTCCTGGACGGCGCGCACGATCTTGTCATAGCCGGTGCAGCGGCACAGGTTCCCGGCGAGGCCGAAGCGGATCTCCTCCTCGGTCGGGTCGGGGTTCTTGGCCAGAAGGTCCTTCGCCGCGATCAGGAAGCCCGGCGTGCAGACGCCGCATTGCAGCGCGGCGTGCTCCAGGAACTTCTGCTGGAGCGGATGCAACCGGTCGCCATGCGCCATGCCCTCGACGGTCTCGACGCGGCGCCCTTGCGCCTCCGCGCCGAGCACCAGGCACGAGCACACCAGCCGGTCGTCGAGGATGACGCTGCAGGCGCCGCAGTCGCCCGTGCCGCAGCCTTCCTTGGCGCCGGTCAGCCCGAGCCGGTCGCGCAGCACGTCGAGCAGCGTCTCGTCGGGCTGGCAAAGGTACTCGACGCTATCGCCGTTGATCGTGGTTGAAACTGCTACACCGGCCATCACTTGCCTCCTGCACGCTTGTAGGCTGACGTGGCGGCCCGCCTGGCCAGCACGCCTGCGACTTTCCGTCTGAATTCGATCGTGCCCCGCTTGTCGTCGATGGGCCGGCAGGCGCCCGAGCAGACCTTGGCGAGCCGCTCGAGGGCTGCTTCGTCCAGCTTCCTGCCGATGAGGGCCTCGGCCGCCTCCTGCACCAGAAGCACGGTCGGCGCAGCGGCCCCCAGCGCCACGCGGGCCGCCTGGACGATGCCTTGCGCGTCGAGCGTCAGGTTCACGCCGGCGCTGACCACCGCGATATCCATTTCGGTGCGGGGGATGAACCGCAGATACGCGTCGCCCGAGCGCGCGGCGCGCTTGTCGAGCAGGATAGCCTCGATGATCTCGCCCTTGGCGAGCGAGGTCTTGCCCGGTCCGGTCGGCACGGCCTCCACGGCAATGGTGCGCCTGCCCGCGGGCCCGACGATCACCGCTTTGGCCCCGGCCGCCACCAGCGCCGGCACGCTGTCCGCGGCCGGCGAGGCGTTGCACAGATTGCCGACGATGGTGCAGCGGCCCTGCACCTGCTTCGAGCCGATCAGCTTGGCCGCCTCGACGACGCCGGGCCAGGCCTTCTTCAGGGCCGCGTTCTCTCCCAGCACGGCGCAAGGAACCGCCGCACCGATGCTGAAGCCGTCGGCCGTCTCCCTGATTTCGCTCAAGGCCGCGATCGCCTTGATGTCGACGATCAGGTCGGGTTCGATGAAGCCGCCCTTCATCCTTACCAGCAGGTCGCTGCCTCCGGCGAGAATGGCCGCCGTTCCGGCCGACCCGGCCAACTGGCCAACGGCATCTTCGATTGAAAGTGGACGTATGTAGCGCATCGTCTCCCCTTGGTCACAGCGATCTCAGCGACCGTTATAAACAGTCTCCTCATAATGGCTATCCGGTTCGTCATTTTCGACGATTGGGCCAGCCGCCGCAAAATCGAGTCCCAACCCAGGCTGAACTGGCGTAAGCCAGTCGCGCAGGCCGCGGCCGAGGCTCTGGAAAAAATTCCGGGAGCCGGTGTCGGACTGGCCGGGCCCCGCTCGTCCTTGGGGCATCGAACAGGCATTATGAAAGGATATGATATGCCCGGCACCGTACGTTTGCACCGTGTTCTCACCACCAGCCCGGAAAAAGTCTATCGCGCCTTCGTCGAAGCCGACGCGCTGGCGAAGTGGCTGCCGCCGAACGGCTTCACCTGCACGGTTCATCACTTCGAGGGCAAGGTGGGCGGCACGTTCAAGATGTCGTTCCGCAACTTCACCACCGGCGACAGCCATGCCTTCGGCGGCGAATATCTCGAACTCGTTCCCGGTGAGCGCCTGCGCTACACCGACAGGTTCGACGACCCCAATCTGCCGGGCGAGATCCAGGTGACCGTGACCCTGAAAAAAGTCTCTGTCGGCACCGAGCTCGACATCACCCAGGCCGGCATTCCCGATGTCATCCCGGTCGAGGCCTGCTATCTCGGCTGGCAGGAATCGCTCAGGAACCTGGCGAAGCTGGTCGAACCCGAGATCAATCAATAGGCCAGACAGTGGCGGTTTCCGCCGTTTGCCGCTAGCAATTGGTCCGACGCGCCCGGTCGACCGGGCGCGTCGCGAGCGATACAGCGGAGGCCAAAAGCATGACTCTCACCAACCGGGACATCGTCGAGCTGACCGAGTGGCGGCGCAAGCTGCACCAGCAGCCGGAAATCTCGAACGAGGAGGAGAGGACGGCGAAAGCCGTCGTCGATTTCCTCGCCGACACGGGACCCGACAAGGTGCTGACCGGATTGGGCGGCCATGGCGTGGCGGCAGTCTACGACAGCGGCAAAAACGGACCGACCGTCCTGTTTCGTTCGGAACTCGACGCCTTGCCCATCGAAGAACTGTCCGGCGTGCCGCATGCCTCGCAAGTGCCGGGCAAGTCGCATATGTGCGGCCATGACGGACATACCGCGATCCTGGCGGCGTTGGGCCGCCAGTTGGGGCGCGAGCGGCCCGCCAGCGGCCGCGTCGTGCTGATGTTCCAGCCGGCGGAAGAAACCGGCAATGGTGCGGCCGGCGTGGTAGCCGATCCCCGCTTCGGCGAGATCGCGCCCGATTTCGCTTTCTCCCTGCACAATCTGCCCGGCGTGCCGTTCGGCGAGGTGCGGCTCAAGCCCGGCGTGGTCAACTGTGCCTCGCGCGGCATGCGCATCGTGCTGGAGGGCAAGACCGCGCATTCCTCCATGCCCGAGACCGGAATCTCGCCGATGCCGGCGATCAGCGAACTGATGCCTGCCCTGCCCGCGCTCGGGCGCGGAACGTTCGCCGACGACGATTTCGCCATGGTCACCGTCACCCACGCCGAGATGGGCGAAGCCGTGTTCGGCATCGCACCGGCCCACGCCGAGGTCTGGGCGACGCTGCGCACCCGGCGCGACGAGCGCATGGCGGATCTGTGCGCCGCCGCGCAAGCGCTGGTCACGAAGATCGCCGGCCAGCATCGCCTGTCCGCAAGCTGGGATTATCACGAGATCTTCGTCGCCAGCGTCAACGCGCCCGACGCGGTGGAGCATCTCCAGCGAGCCCTTCAGGAAGAAGGCGTCGCGCACTCGGAGGAAGCCCTGCCGATGCGCGCCTCGGAGGATTTCGGCCTGTTCGGCCACAGCGCGACGTCGGCCATGTTCTTCCTCGGCGCCGGCGAACGCCACCCTGCCCTGCACAATCCGGACTATGATTTCCCCGACGATTTGATCCCGATCGGCTCGAGGATATTCATGCGCACGGCGCGCAATTTGCTGGGGTGAGAGCTGCCAAATGGCCGACCGGGGCGAGCCAGAACGCTGGGCTGTGGCGGAACAGCTTCGCTAAACGTCGAGAACGACCATCATTCCACGGACCTCGGCCATTTCGAGCAGCAGATCCTGCACGCTGTCCTCGGTAAGCGCCTCGCCGGTTCGCGCCACCAGTTCGTCAATGCTTTCCCTCATCGAAATGGCGGCAACCCCGGTTTTTTCGGAGAGCAACCGTCCGATGGCAGCGCGGATCCGGGCAGTCTGGTCAGGCATGATCTCCCTTTCATGCTGGGGTGACGACATACGTTTTCTCTAACGCGTTCCTTTGCCACAACTTCTGCGAGCTTTAGCTTAAGGGTGCAAGTCGTTCGAGAGGGACGATATTCACTATTTGGCGGATAGTTGCCCAACGACGACACCAACGACGCAACTCCTCGTTGCTGGATCCAGACTTCACCATTCCCGAAGGTACGTGACGCCCCATCCCGATTGGAGGTTGCATCGACAATCGCGATTGGCCCTTGCCGAGGTCGGCGGCCTCGCTCATCCATGGCGGGTGGAAACGACAGCCAGGACCAGAAGATGACCGATCCCAGCCTTCACATCGTCGAAGCGACGATCCAAGAGTTGCGGTGCGCACTCGACGAAGGCACGGTCACCAGCGTCGAACTTGTCGGTGCTTATCTCAGGCGCATCGCGCATTTCGACCGGCACGGCATCAGCCTCAATGCGGTCCCCATCCTCAACCCGGCCATGTTCGAGGAAGCCGCGGCATCGGACCGGCGCCGCAACCAGGGCAAGACGCTCGGCCCGCTCGATGGTATCCCCTACACCGCCAAGGACAGCTACAAGGTATCTGGCTTGACTGTCGCCGCCGGCTCGCCGGCCTTCGAGCATCTCATCGCCAACGAGGACGCCTTCACCGTCGCCCGGCTGCGCGCCGGCGGGGCGGTCCTGATCGGCCTCACCAACATGCCTCCGATGGCCAATGGCGGCATGCAGCGCGGCGTCTATGGCCGCGCCGAAAGCCCTTACAATGCCGATTACCTGACTGCCGCCTTCGCGTCCGGCTCCTCGAACGGCTCGGGCACCGCGACGGCGGCGAGTTTCTGCGCCTTCGGGCTTGGCGAGGAAACCTGGTCGTCCGGCCGTGCGCCGGCCACCAACAACGCGCTGGTCGCCTACACGCCTTCGCGGGGCGTCATTTCGGTGCGCGGCAACTGGCCCCTGGTGCCGACCATGGATGTCGTCGTGCCGCACACGCGCAGCGTGCCCGATATGCTCGAACTGCTGGATGTGATCGTCGCCGACGATCCCGAGACGCGGGGCGATTTCTGGCGCGCGCAGCCCTGGGTCGCGCTGCCGAAGAGTTCCGAACTGCGGCCGCCGCGCTACACCGGTCTCACAGTTGCGGGGTCGCTGGAAGGGATGCGGCTTGGCGTGCCCGGAATGTATATCGGCCGTGACAGCGGCGCCGACCGGCCGATCGAAACCCGCGCCTCCGTGCTTGATCTCTGGGAGCAGGCGGCGGCGGACCTCAGGCGGCTTGGGGCCGAAGTGGTGGAAGTCGATTTTCCCCTCGTCTCCAACTATGAGCGCGATCGCCCCGGCGCGCGCACCATGGTCGAGCGCCGCCTAGTGCCACGGGAGTTCGCCGACCGTGAAATCTGGGATCTCTGCATTTCAGCTTGGGACGATTTTTTGCGCGCGAACGCCGATCCGAACATCCCCGATCTCGCTTCGGTCGACGGTCCGAAGATTTTTCCGCAGCCACCGGGCACGCTGCCCGACCGCTATGAAGGCGGTTTCGACCTGGCGGAGTATGTCGAGCGCGCGAAATCCGGCGTCACGCCGTTCCGGGACATTCCGACGATGGAGGACGGGCTGAAAGGGCTGGAAGCGACGCGGGGGCTCGATTTCGAGGACTGGCTGGACGCCAACAGGCTTGATGCCGTCGTGCTGCCCGCAGTCGCCGATGTCGGGCCGGCGGATGCCGACATCAATGAGGCCTCCGCCGCGCTCGCCTGGCGCAACGGCACCTGGGTCGCCAACGGCAATCTGGTGTGGCGGCATTTCGGCATTCCGACCGTCACCGTGCCGATGGGTACGATGGCCGATATCGGCATGCCGGTCGGCCTGACCTTCGCCGGCAAAGCCTATGACGATGTAAGGCTGCTGCGCATGGCCGGCGACTTCGAACGCTCCACGCAGCGCCGCACGCGCCCGCCACGCACGCCGGAACTCGCCGATGATGTGTTTTCGCGCCGGTCCGCCCCAGCCGGCAATGGCAAGGCGCCTGCGCTCGCAATCAAGCTAGCGGCCGAGGCGCGCGGCACCGGCGATCAGGACGAGATCATCATCACGCTCGACCTCCCCGTCGACGCAACCGAGACGGAGCGCGCCAGCATCAAGGTGCACGTCAACGGCGAGGCCGTCGCGATGCAGCGGGCCGGCGCGCTTTTGACCGGCCGGGCGTTTGTCCCGGCCGCGGAGCATCAACGGATCCACAGCGTCTGGCGCGGCCCCTACGGCTCGATCGTCACGGCGGTGATGCGGCTGCGGGATGGATGCAGCGCGGGCGTCTATGTGGTCACCGGCGGGATTGGATGACGATGAGCCCGCGCGGGCCAATTTCGCGCCGGGCTCGCTATGTGAACCGGGGAATTATGAGGAGCCAGCCATGATCAAAGTCAAACAACTCGCCCATGTCTGCATCTTCGCCAACGATCTGGACGAGACACGGCGCTTCTACGAAAATGTCCTTGGCATGGATATCCAATTCAATTTCCTGCGCGATCGAGAGATTTTCGGTTTCTACCTCAATTGCGACGGCCGCAGCCATATCGAGGTTTTTCAGAAAGAGGGCGCGCGGTTCGGCGAGACGAACCAGATCAACCATTTCTGCCTGGAAGTGGAGGATATCGACGCCGCGATCGCGCATATTGCATCCAGGGGTGTGGAGGTCACCGCGAAAAAACTCGCCTGCGACGACACATATCAGGCCTGGCTGCGCGATCCCAACGGCGTGAAGATCGAACTGTTCGAATACACCGGCAAGAGCGCGCAATTCACCGGCGGCGACCGCGTCGCCGATTGGTAGGCTGTCGCGGTTTCAGTGGGCACTAGCCCCGCGCGGCCCAGAGCAAACCGCGCTCGACGATGACAGCCATTTCCGGCACGGCGAACTCATCCGCGGTGTGCCCGAGCGAACTGTAAAAAACCTTCCCCGCGCCATACCGTCGCTTCCAGACCACCGGCATGACCACGCCGCCAATGCCCGGAAAATGCGCACCGGTGAAAGTTGTCGTCGCCAGCACGTCGTTGCTCGGATCGACATGCATGTAATACTGCTCCGACCGGTAGGCGAAATCGCCGACGCCGCTCATGATCGGGTCGTCCGGCTGGGTGATGACGACCTTATAGTCGATGATATCGCCGGGATGCGCGACCCATTGGCCGCCGGTCATGAACTGGTAGTCCGGCTCGTTGCGGAAACTGTCGCCCATCGTGCCGTGGAAGCCGCCGAGCCCGCTTCCCTCGCGAACCGCACGCGTCAGGTTCTGCAGTTCGGCCTTCTCGATCGTCGACATGGTGATGACAGGCACGATGAGATCGAAGGAACCGAGCTCCGGATCGGCGAACATCGCCGTGCCCTCGCCCAGCGTGACGGTGAATCCATTGCGCTCCAGCATGTCGCGCACGACCTTGGCGCTGCGTTCCGGCGTGTGACCTTCCCAGCCGCCCCAGGCAATCAACGCCTTCTTCGCCATGCCGTGAACCTCCTGAATCGCCCGCTGCGGTCGATGGTTACACGGCGCGGCTTTCAGCGCCAGCCCAGCGCCGGCGCGACATGGGTCAGGATCGCCTCGATGACATGGGCGTTGTAGTCGACGCCGAGTTGGTTGGGCACGGTGAGCAGCAGCGTGTCGGCCTCGGCGATCGCCTCGTCCTCGGCCAACTCCTTGATCAGCACGTCAGGCTCGGCGGCATAGCTGCGGCCGAAGATCGCCCGCGTGTTTTCCTCGATGAAGCCGATCTGGTCGCGGCTCTCATTGCCGCGGCCGAAATAGGCGCGGTCGCGGTCGTCGATCAGCGCGAAGATGCTGCGGCTGACCGAGACGCGCGGCTCGCGCGCGTGGCCGGCGGCCTTCCAGGCCTCGCGATAGATCCGGATCTGCTCGGCCTGCTGGATGTGGAACGGCTTGCCGCTTTCGTCGAATTTGAGGGTTGAGCTCTGCAAATTCATGCCGAGCTTGGCCGCCCACTCCGAAGTGGCGTTGGTGGCGGCACCCCACCAGATGCGCTCGCGCAGACCCTCCGAATGCGGCTCGAGCCGCAGCAGGCCGGGCGGGTTGGGAAACATCGGCCGCGGATTAGGTTGGGCGAAGCCTTCGCCGCGCAGCGTGTCGAGGAAGACCTCGGCGTGATGCCGCGCCATGTCGGCGTCGCTTTTGCCTTCCTGCGGCGCGTAGCCGAAATAGCGCCAGCCATCGATGACCTGTTCGGGCGAGCCCCGGCTGATGCCGAGTTGCAAGCGTCCGCCGGCGATGATGTCGGCGGCACCCGCATCCTCGGCCATGTAGAGCGGATTCTCGTAACGCATGTCGATGACCGCCGTGCCGATCTCGATGCGGCTGGTCTTGGCGCCGACCGCCGCCAGCAGCGGAAATGGCGAGGCGAGCTGGCGGGCAAAATGGTGGACGCGGAAATACGCGCCGTCGGCGCCGAGTTGCTCGGCCGCGACGGCGAGATCAATGGATTGCAACAGCGCGTCCGATGCCGAGCGCACCTGCGATTGCGACGAGGGCGTCCAGTGCCCGAATGACAGGAAACCGATTTTTTTCATGGGCATGACGTATATGCGACCAGCACGTGCTTCAATGCCAAAAGAGCAGGGTTACACACCGTCGCCCCTGCGTGACACCAAAAGTGCGCCTTACCGAAAGTTTGAATGCCGTGGAGGGTAGGATGCTCAGGGGAATCCGCATCGTCGAGATCGAGGCGTTGGGGCCGGCGCCCTTTGCCGGCATGCTGCTCGCCGATCTCGGCGCCGATGTGATCGTCGTCCACCGCAAGCATGCATCCCTGCCGGGCCTTCCCGAGCGCTCGCTGCTCGATCGCGGCAAGCGCTCTATCGCGCTCGACCTCAGGAATGCCGAGGACGTTGCCGTGCTGATGCGCCTGATCGCCACCGCCGACGGCCTGATCGAGGGCTTCCGGCCGGGCGTGATGGAGCGTCTCCGACTTGGTCCAGATGTGTGTCTGGCCGCCAACCCTCGCCTGGCCTATGGCCGCATGACCGGCTGGGGGCAGGAAGGCCCGCTCGCCCGCACCGCCGGCCACGACATGAACTATACCGGCGTGTCGGGCGCACTCTGGTATGCCTCCCTGCCGGGCGAGCCGCCAATGGCGCCGCCGACGCTGGTCGGCGACATAGGCGGCGGCGCGCTCTATCTGGTGATCGGCATGCTGGCCGCCGTCATGAACGCCCGCGCCGGTGGTGAAGGCACGGTCGTCGACGCGGCGATCGTCGACGGCTCGGCCCATATGATGAACCTGTTGATGTCGCTCGCACAATCCGGCGCGCTTGCCGCCGAGCGTGGCCGGAGCCTTCTGGACGGACCGCATTGGTGCCGCGTCTACCGTACGTCAGATGGCGGCTTCATCAGCGTCCAGTGCGTCGAGCCGAAATTCTATGCGCTGTTCCTCGGCAGGCTTGGCCTGGGCGGCGATCCGCAGTTCGCCGCTCAGTTCGACCGCGACCTCTGGCCTGAGCTCGGCAGCCGGCTGGAAGCGATCTTTGCCGAAAAATCCCGAGACGAGTGGATGAAATTGTTCGAAGGAACGGATGCCTGCGTCGGGCCTGTGCTCAGCCCGCATGAGGCGGCGCTGCATCCGCACATGGCCGCACGCGGCTCCTGGCTGACGGTGGACGGCGCCCTTCAGGCGGCCGCCGCCCCGCGTTTCTCCGGAAGAACGGAGCGGACACCGGCGAAAAGCCCGGCACGCGGCGAACACGATGCGGAGATTCGCGCCGAACTGGCGAATCCTGCCGCAACCCGTTGAAATCGAGCACTTTTCACTGCTGAGTTCGCCATGATCCGGTTGCCGCGAAATAGGCGGCACTCGTTTGCGCCCGCATGGCACGCGTGTATGGCAGACCTGACGCGACGATCGCCAAGGTCCGCCGCCTACTTTCCGCAATGGTGGTCGTTGATCTTGTTCAACGCATTCGCATCCGGCCCCACCCGGTGGTAGGAGCAGGCGCCGGCGGCCGTCGTGACAAGCTGCCGGTCATAGTAGCGCGGGCCGCCGAACAGTATGTCGATAATATCGCCGTCAGCGGGAACATAGCGTTCGGGTTCGCCTTGGTGGTGGCGGTGCCTGGCCCCGGCGGACGCCGAAGAGACGATGCCGCAGCCCATCACAAGGGCGAGAGCGCAGATCGCAAAGCGTTTCGTCGTCATCGACAACACCTTCCTAGCCAACCGGAGTTCATCTTATACCCAAAAATCGCCGGATAAAGAAAAGTTCCTGAGAACGGTCGCCGGTTGATTTGCAGCCGGCGTGCATGAGCGGCAGCCTGAGAACCGGCGGCGCAGGCCGGCTCGCCTGACAACCGACAAAAACCTCAGTCGGTCTGGATCCACACCGACTTGGTCTCCAGATATTCGTGCAGATGCTCAACGCCGCCCTCGCGGCCGTAGCCCGACATCTTCATGCCGCCGAACGGCACGGCGGGGTCGATGGCGTGGTACATGTTGACCCAGACGGAACCCGCCTTGACCCGGCGGGCGAGCTTGTGTGCCGTGCCGAGATGGGTGGTGAAGATGCCGGCGGCCAGCCCATAGGGCGTCGCATTGGCGCGGACGACGGCTTCGTCGAGCGTGTCGAACGGCATCGCGGAAATGACCGGTCCAAAAATCTCCTCGCGCGCGATGGTCATCGTGTCGGACACCGCGCCGAAGACGGTTGGGGCGATGAAATTGCCGCCGTCATAGAGGTCGCCGGTCAGCCGCGATCCCCCGGCGACCAGTTCCGCGCCCTCCTCGCTGCCGGCCTTGATGTAACCCTCGACCTTGCCGGCCTGCCTCGCATTGATGAGCGGCCCTATTTCGGTTTCGGCCTCGATGCCGTGGCCGATGCGCAACCTGCCGGCAAAGTCAGCGAGCCGGCGCACGAACTCGTTATGGATTTCGCGTGCCACGAACAGCCGCGAACCGGCGATGCAGACCTGGCCCGAATGCACGAAGACGGCCATCGCCGCGATCGGAACGGCCTTGTCGATATCGGCGTCGCGGCATACGATGAGCGGCGACTTGCCGCCGAGCTCGAGTGAAACGCGCTTTAGATTGGCAACACCCGCCCGGGCGATCGCCTGGCCGGTGAGCGTCGAGCCGGTGAAGACGGTCTTGTTGACGTCGGGATGTTCGGCAAGCCGCGCGCCGGCTTCGGCCCCGGTTCCGGTGACGACGTTGACGACGCCGTCGGGAACGCCGGCTTCCTGCATCAGCCGCGCGATCAAAAGCGGCGTCAGCGATGCATCCTCGGAGGGTTTCAGCACGATGGTACAGCCGGTGGCGAGCGCCGGCGCGATCTTCCAGATCGAGGCGGCGGTCGGCGCGTTCCAGGGAATAATGGCGCCAACCACGCCCACCGGCTCGCGTCTTGTGAAGGTGACGATCTCGCCCGGGATCGAATTGTCGATTGATTCGCCGTGCAGCGCGGTCGCCATGCCGGCATAGAAGCGCAGCATGCCGATGACCCGGCGCCGGTTGGCGAGCGTGCGCGTGATCGGCAGCCCCATGTCGAGCGTGTCGGAGACGCAGAGCTCTTCCCAGTTCTTCTCGAAGAGATCTGCGATCCTGAGCAGCACGCACTGCCGTTCGTAAGGGGAAAATCCGGACCACGGACCTTGGAAAGCGATGCGCGCGGCCGCCACCGCCGCTTCGACGTCGGCGGCGCCTCCGCGCGGCACCGTCGCCAGCAATTCGCCCGTCGCCGGGTTGAGCGCCTGCATCTCCTGCCCGGACTGCGCCGCGACCCACTTACCGCCGATGAACATCGGCCGGAATTCGCCATGATAGAGCGTCGCGGCCTTCGCCCTCGGGTCGAAGTTCAGCGTCATATCCTCCTCCTCGCCATTCCGTCGCGACTATTACTCCGGTGCAGGCACACCTCAAGCAAGGAAGCCGACAAGCCGTCGAAATGACCGAACTGCGTCCCCTGGCTATCGGCCGCCTCACCCGCCGCAGGCGAAGCGGTAGCCCTCCAGCGCCTGCTGAACCGCGGCCACCAACACCGCCTCCGGATCGAGCGGCTGTCCGGCAAAGCGGTCGAGCGCGGGCAGATGCTGATGGAACAGCGTCGCCGGCACGGCCTTGCCCGACAAAGCGGTCATCAATTGCTGGACAGCGTCCATCGCCTCCTGATGGTTCCAGTAGTAACGTATGCGGTCCGACAGCGAATAGTGCCGCTGCACGCGCTGTTGCGCCGCAGAGCCGTGGTAGTGGCTGTGCCAGTCCTTGGCATCGGCCGTCATCAGCGCTTCCATGGTCTGATAAAGCGGGCGCGCGCCGTAATCAGGCAACAGATCGGAGGCGATCAGGTCCAGCCCGTAGAGCGCTTCGCGCAGGACGAAGGTCAGCTGCGGCCCCACCTTGAGGATGGCAAAGCCGTCCTCGACCAGTTCGCGCAGGGCCGCTTGCGTCTGATAGTCGGTGGAATGTGCCTCGTAGACCAGGCCGGCTTCCTGTTCGAGCAGCGCGCGCAGATGCAGCGCCTTGGCGCGATCGTAGAAGACCACGTTCTCGTTGCCGAACTCCACGCCCGGCTGCACGACCACGGCGATGACCCGCGAGAAGGCGTCAGCGAGGCCGTTCTCGTGGAAGACCTGCCGATGCACCGCCAATGTGTGCCGGACCGCGGACAGGCTTGTGGGGCTGATTTCGCCAATGAGATGATCCGCTCCGCCTGGCGGCGGAACCTCGGTGCCGATCACGTAAAGCGGCCGGTCGGGGCCGCTGGCGACGTCCTCGGCCTTGCGCGCCAGGCGCGCGGCGCGCCTGGCAATCGTAGCGTCATCCAGCGCCGCCGGCTCGCCCGCACATCCCATGGAGGCATCGAGATGGATCTTGCGGAAACCGGCCCGGACATAGGCGGACACCATGTCCTCGGCCTTCGCCATCGCCGCGCCGGCATCTTCCTTTCGCCATGGATTGGGACCGAGATGATCCCCGCCGAAGATGACCCGCTCGGGCGCAAGGCCTTCGGAGCCGGCAATAGCGGTCACCGCCGCGACGAAGTCAGCGGGCTGCATGCCGGTATAGCCGCCGAACTGGTTGACCTGGTTGCAGGTTGCCTCGATCAGCAGCGGCCGGGAGAACAGCACGGCGTCACGCGCCGCGGCCCGGATCACGACCGGATGGGACGAGCAGACGGAGGTGATGCCTTCCGCCACCCCCTGACGCCGGGACGTAGCAAGTTTCAGCAATGGATCGGTCACGGGCGTCGCCTCGGCGTGTTGGCAATGAACAGATCGAGTTCGGCACGCGTGCCGGCCCCTTCCATCGGACCTTGCCGCGTGACGTTGCGCGCCCCTGCCGCATTCGCATAATCGAGCGCGGTCACGGCAGGCATGCCGAGCCTGCGGCAGGCGATGTAGGCGCCGCCGAAACAGTCGCCCGCGCCGGTCGGATCGATCTCCTCGACCAGGAAGCCGGGCGCCTCGACGCGGCTGCCGTCAGCGCCGAACAGGGACGCGCCGAGCGCGCCGCGCTTGACGACGACCTCGCCGGCACCGCGGGCAAACAGCGAGACGAGCGCGTCGGCTTCATTGTCGTTGCCCGAAGCGGTGTGGAGTTCCTCACCCGACGGCAGGATCAGATCCGCAATGTCGAGAAGCCGCGCGAAGCGCTCGCGCGTCTGGCCATGGCCGAGCAGTTCCTTGCGGAGGTTGGGATCGAGCGAGATGCTTCCGCCACGCGCCTTGACGGCATCGATGGCATGGTCGAGCACCTCCCAAATGGCGGGAATGCTGAGCGCGGTGCCCATGACGTGCAGATGGCCCGAACGCGCCAGCAGCGCCCTGGCCTCAGGAGTCAAGCCGACCAGCGCTGCGGCCGATTTGCCGATATTGTAGACGAAGTCGCGCGAACCGTCCTCGCGGTAGCGCACGAAGGCGCTGCCCGTCGGATAGTCTGGACTGACGGCGATGGCCGAGACATCCGCACCGTCCCGGCGCAGGCGCTCGACGTTGATCCTGCCGAAATCATCGTTGCCGACGCAGGCGATGATGCCGGCCCGCCCGCCAAGCCTGGCGCATTGGTCGATGAAGATTGCCGGTGCCCCGCTCGGATAGGGTCCGGTCAGCTCCATGGGCTCGAGGAAGCCGTTGCCACGGCTCGTCGCCATGATCTCCACCAGGATCTCACCGACGGTGACGGTCGGCCCGAGTCCATCGGGCGCCAGTGTCTTCAATGGGGATTTGCTTGGCATAGCGAAAGACCCGGTGTGAAAGGCAAGGGAAATGCGAATTCGAAAAACGGATAGAGCGGTTGCGCGATTCTATCAAACGTGGGACGGCCCTGGCTCCGGCCCCCCGAACGCCCCGGGCGTCGGCGTCGTCACGACGACGGCGTCGCCGGGCTGAAGCACCGTCTGGTCGCAGGCTTTCAGCATCTCGACCGTGCCGTCCTTGCGGCGCACCTTGGTCGAGCCGGCCTCGCCATCGCCACCACCGGCCAGCCCTTGCGGCGGACGGTTGCGATGCGAGGAGAGGATGGCGCATTCCATCTTCTCCAGGAAGCGGATGGTGCGCTTCGTGCCGTCGCCGGCATTCCACCTGCCCTTGCCGCCGGAGCCCTCGCGGATGTGGAAATCCTCCAGCATCACAGGAAAGCGCAGCTCCAGTATTTCCGGGTCGGTGAGGCGCGAATTGGTCATATGGGTGTGAACGCCCGAAGTGCCGGCAAAGCCGCGGCCGGAATTCATCTGGCCGGCGGGCGAACCGGAACAGATCGTTTCGTAATACTGGTACTTGCTGTTGCCGAAGGTCAAATTGTTCATGGTGCCTTGCGCATTGGCCATGGCGCCCATGGCGCCGAACAGCGCGTTGGTGACGTGCTGCGAGGTCTCGACATTGCCGGCGACGACGGCGGCGGGATAAGCGGGTTTCAGCATCGAGCCGTCGGGGATGATGATGTTGATCGGCCTCAGGCAACCGGCATTCATCGGGATCATGTCCTCGACCATGACGCGGAAGGCATAAAGCACCGCTGCCCGGGCGACAGGCTCTGGCGCGTTGAAATTGTTTTTCATCACCGGCGACGTGCCGGTGAAGTCGACCGTCGCCTCGCGCTTTTGCCGGTCGACCGATATTTTCACCCTGATCACCTGGCCGGTGTCGGTGGGATATTCATAGGCCGATGTATCCGGCAGCCGCTCGATCACGCGCCGCACGCTCTCGGCCGCATTGTCCTGCACATGGCCCATATAGGCCTCCACGACATCGAGCCCGAAATGCGCCACCATCTTGCGCAGCTCCGTCACGCCCTTCTCGTTGGCGGCGAGCTGCGCCTTGAGATCGGCGATATTCTGGTGCGGATTGCGGGCGGGATAGCGGTGATCGGTGAGCAGCGCCCGCAGCTCATTTTCGCGGAACTTTCCGCGATCGACGATGCGGAAATTGTCGAACAACACGCCTTCCTCGTCCACCGTGGTGGCAAGTGGCGTCATCGAGCCCGGCGCGGTGCCGCCGATATCCGCGTGGTGCCCGCGCGAGGCTACCCAGAAGAGGATTTTCTGCTGGGGGTCATCGAACACCGGCGTCACGACAGTAATATCAGGCAGATGCGTGCCGCCATTATAGGGGGCGTTGAGCGCAAAGACATCGCCGGGATGGATGTCGCCTGAATTGAGCCGGATGATGGTTTCAACCGAGCGATCCATCGAGCCAAGATGCACCGGCATATGCGGCGCGTTGGCGACCAGCGCGCCATTTCGGTCGAAGACGGCGCAGGAGAAATCCAGCCTTTCCTTGATGTTGACGGAATAGGCGGTGTTCTGCAGCGTCACGCCCATCTGCTCGGCGATGGACATGAACAAATTGTTGAACACTTCCAGCATCACCGGATCGGCCTCGGTGCCAAGTGCTGCCTGCCGGCGTTTCTTGCTGGTGCGCCGCATCAGCACATGGTTCCTGGCCGTGATCTCGGCCTGCCAGCCCGGCTCCACGACGATGGTCTGGTTGGGCTCGATGATCAGTGTGGGGCCGGCGACCCGATCGGACGGCCGCAATGCCTCGCGCCGGCAGACGCCGGCTTCGTGCCATTTTCCTTCCGTGTAGATCCGCCGGGCCTCCTCGGCCCTGGCTTTTGATGGCTGCCCCACCGGAGCATAGGCTTCGGCAGCCTGCTCGCCGCCTGCCTCCATGCCCTCGACGCTCACCGCCTCGACGATCATAGGCTTGTCCTCATAGACGAAACCGAATCGCGCTTTGTGGGCAGCCTCGAAATCGGCCCTCGCGCGCAGCATCGAGCCATGCTCGAAATGCACCGGAAGTGCGGTGTCGGTGCCGTCGTAGCGGATCTGCAGCGCCGGTCTGGCCGCGACCGCGTCCTCGGCGATGCCTTGTGCGGCGAGTTCCGCGACGACGGCGGTTCGCAAGGCCGTGATCAGCTCTTCGATCGCCGGCCTGGATTCTTCCGCCAGCGGTGCAAGCAAGGCCTGCTGGCGTGAGGCAAAGACCGAGGACAAGCCGATGCCGTAGGCCGACAGCAAGCCGGAAAACGGATGGATCAGCACCGCCTCCATGCCGAGAGCGTCGGCGACCAGGCAGGCGTGCTGGCCGCCTGCGCCGCCAAAACAGTTCAGCAGATATTCGGTGACGTCGTAGCCGCGCTGCACCGAGATCTTCTTGATCGCGTTGGCCATGTTTTCGACCGCGATGGTGACGAAACCTTCGGCGACCGCTTCAGCCGAGCGGCCGTCGCCGATTTCGGCGGCGAGCGCATTGAATTTCTGGCGAACGGTCTCCACGTCGAGCGGCTCGTTCTGGCCGGGGCCGAAGATGGTCGGGAAAAAATCCGGCTGCAGCTTGCCGAGCATGACGTTGGCGTCGGTGACGGCGAGCGGGCCGCCGCGCCTGTAGGCGGCGGGGCCTGGATTGGCGCCGGCGGAGTCCGGGCCGGCGCGAAAGCGGCCTGCTTCGTAGTGCAGGACCGAGCCGCCGCCGGCCGCCACGGTGTGGATGCGCATCATCGGCGCGCGCACGCGCACGCCTGCGACCTCTGTATCGAAGGCGCGCTCATACTCGCCGTCATAATGGGCCACATCGGTGGAGGTGCCGCCCATGTCGAAACCGATGACCTTTTCGAAGCCGGCGAGCTTTGCGGTCTCGACCATGCCGACGACCCCACCGGCCGGGCCAGACAGCAGCGCATCCTTGCCCTGGAACAGATCCGCGGCGGTCAGCCCGCCAGAAGACATCATGAACATGAGGCGGGGCGATTGGCCGATCTCGTCGCCGGTGGGGGAGATTGGCGCCGTGCCCAGCTCCCCCGCTACCCTTTGCACATACCTCGACAGGATCGGAGACAGATAGGCGTCGACCACGGTGGTGTCGCCGCGGCCGACCAGCTTGATCAACGGCGATACCTCGTGGCTGACCGAAACCTGCCCGAAACCGAGCTTGCGGCAGACCTTTGCGACGGCCTTTTCGTGCTCGGGATATTTCCACGCATGCATGAAGACAATGGCGACCGCGTCGATACCGTCCGCCTTTGCCTGTTCGATCGCCGGGCGACAGGCAGCGATGTCGAGCAGCCGTTCGACGCAGCCGTCGGCAAGCACGCGCTCGTTGACCTCGATGACGCGCTCGTAGAGCTGTTCGGGGAGGATGATCTCCTTGGCGAAGATGTCGGGGCGCGCCTGATAGGCGATCCTCAACGCATCGCGAAATCCCTTGGTGATGAGCAAAAGCACGCGGTCGCCCTTGCGCTCCAGCAGCGCATTGGTGGCGACCGTTGTGCCCATCTTTACGTCGCCTATCAGCCCGGCGGGGATAGGCTCGCCGGGGCGCAGGCCGAGAAGGTCGCGAATGCCCTGGATGGCGGCGTCGGCATAGGCCTCGAGATTTTCGGACAGAAGCTTGCGCGGATGCAGGCCGCCCTCGGGATCACGGCCGATGACATCGGTGAACGTGCCGCCGCGGTCGATCCAGAAATCCCATTTTTGTTGCATTCCGACACCCTCTTTGTCGCGAGTATGGCAGCAAAGTCATACTCTTTGATACCCGAGTTCGCGCCGGAACAAGTCGTCGCGCCATTGCCTCTGCGACGAGGGTGGCTTTGGATGTCTGAGGCAATGGCAAGGCACGCGCCTCCGCGGCGCGCCGGCCGGAGCCGTGAGCGCAGCCGGGCTGGCTCGCCGGCCGCTATCTGGATCCAGGGTGGAAGAATGCACGGCAGGCCCGAACCTGCCTGCCGTGCAGGCCGGGCCTTCCGTCAATCGACCAGTGCGGCAACCACCGAGACGCAGTCGCCGGCCTTGACCAGGCCGGGGAAATGTCGCGCGGCCAACATGCCCGACATTTTTGCTCGGATCTCCTGGGGGGCGATGCCGGTTCGGCCAGTGGAATGGATGCGCGCCAGCACCGCGCCCTTCTCGACGGGCTCGCCGAGATCGACCATCGTCTCGACCATGCCGTCGTCCTCGGCGAAGGCAAAGCAATCGCCGGACGGCATGTCGAGCCATTGGGTTGGCGTCGTCTCGACCGCACCGGCGACGATGCCGGCATGCCGCAGCACGTTGAGCATGCCGCGCCGGGCGATCCGCACCGTCTCGGCTCTGGACGTGCCCCCACCGCCGAGCTCGGTGGTGACGAACACCTTGCCCATGTCCTCGGCGGCGGTATCGTACATGCCGACGGCATCGATCTCGATCATGCGCATCGAGAACGGCGCCGCGAAGGCTTCGACCGCCGCGAACGCCCTTTGTTCCAGGGCCTTGTCCGGCAGCGTATGGGCGGCGCAGAACGGTACGAAGTCCAGCGTCTTGCCGCCGGAATGGAAGTCGAACACGATATCCGCGCGGGGAAGCAGCTCCCGCTGGAAATAATCGGCGATCTTTTCCGTCACCGTACCGTCTGGCCTGCCTGGAAAGCTGCGGTTCATGTTGCCCTTGTCGATCGGCGAGGTACGTGTGCCGGCGCGGAAGGCGGGATAGTTCATCGCCGGCACGATGATGACCGTGCCGGTGACCTGGGCGGGATCAAGCGTGCGCGCCAGATCATAGAGCGCCAGCGGCCCTTCATACTCGTCGCCATGATTGCCGCCGGTCAGCAGGGCCGTCGGCCCCTTGCCGTTGCGGATGGCACAGATCGGGATCATCACCGAGCCCCACGCCGAATCGTCGCGGCTGTAGGGCAGGCGCAGGAAACCGTGCTGGGCGCCGTCGCGATCGAAATCGACTGACGGCGAGACCGGCGACGGGCGAAGGTCGGACATCGGTTTCAATTCTTCACCACCAGCTTGCGCGGCACATTGGCCAGGCACTCGACGCCCGTCTCGGTGATCAGGATGGATTCGGTGATTTCCAGCCCCATCGTCTCCAGCCACAGGCCGGTCATGAAATGGAAGGTCATGCCGGGCTTCAGCTCGGTGCGGTCGCCGGGGCGCAGGCTCATCGTGCGTTCGCCCCAGTCCGGCGGATAGGAAAGGCCGATCGGGTAGCCGGTGCGGTTGTCCTTGACGATGCCATATTTCTTCAACACCGCGAAGAAGGCGTTGGCGATGTCTTCGCACGTGTTGCCGGGCTTGGCTGCCGCGAGCCCCGCGTCCATGCCTTCGAGCGTCGCCTTCTCCGCATCGAGGAATTCCTGTGTCGGCTTGCCGAGGAACACTGTTCGCGACAGCGGGCAATGATACCTGTTGTAGCACCCGGCGATTTCGAAGAACGTGCCCTCGCCCGACTTCATCGGCTTGTCGTCCCAGGTCAGGTGCGGCGCCGAGGCGTCGGCGCCCGACGGCAGCAGCGGCACGATCGCTGGATAGTCGCCGCCAATGCCGTCGACGCCGCGCGTGCCGGCATCATAGATCTCGGCGACGAGATCGCATTTGCGCATGCCGACCTCTATCTTGTCGACGATGCGCTGGTGCATCGCCTCGACGATGCGGGCGGCCTTGCGCATATAGTCGATCTCGGTCGGGCTCTTCACCGCGCGCTGCCAGTTGACCAGCGCGGTGGCGTCGACGAAACGGGCATTGGGCAGGTGCTTCTGCAAAGAGGCGAAGGCGGCGGCCGAGAACCAGTAATTGTCCATCTCGACGCCGACGGTCAGCTTGCCCCAGCCGCGATCGGCAAGCACGCTCGACAGGAAATCCATCGGATGGCGTTCGGTCGACTGCACATAGTGATCAGCATAGCCGACGATGTTGTCATGCGCGAGATAGGCGGTGCGCTTGGCGCCGTTGGCGTCCTGGCCGCGGCCATACCAGACCGGCTCGCCCGACGGCGGCACGATGACCGCCTGATGCACATAAAAGGACCAGCCGTCATAGCCGGTGAGCCAGGCCATGTTGGAGGGGTCGCTGACAATAAGCAGATCGACGCCTTTCACGGCCATGGCTTTCCGCGTCTTGGCGAGGCGATCCGCATATTCGCTTCGCGAGAATTTCAAGTTCGGTTGCATTTTGTTGGTCCTCGTTTGTTAGGCCCTGGAACCCGCTTCGACTTCCGTTGAATCTGGCTCCAGGTGATTTTTTGTTTGAGCATGATATCCTCGAAAAACCGGTTCCCACTTTTCCGGATCATGCTCTTGCGGCCAGCATCAACTTTCAAAAATGGTTCCGGCTTTCGCAGTCCGGGCCCGGTCGCGGGCGAGCGTGGCGATCGCCGTGTCCTGCACGCCGGTGCCGGTCAGGTCGGCGATGGTGATGTCGTCCGCCGCGCGCCGGCCATGGCGTTCGCCGGCGATGATCTGGCCGAGTTCGGTCACCTCCGCCTCCGCCGCGATCACGCCGGCGGAGATGGCATGGTGCAATTCGCCGAGCCGGCGCGTCTGCCTTGCGCTGTCGGCGACATAGAGATCGGCCATGCGCAGGATTGCCGGCGCGATCTCGTTCTTGTGCTCGGCATCCGAGCCCATGGCGGTGATGTGCTGGCCGGCCGAGACGAAGCCGGCCTTGATCAATGGTTCGGTCGAGGGCGTGGTGGTGACGATGATGTCGGCGCCGGCGACCGCCTTGGCCGCATCCGGTTCTGCGCGCACCACGATGCCCAGTCTTTCGCTCAAGGCGCCGGCCGCGGCTTGCGCCTTGGCCGCGTCGCGCGCCCAGATGCGAGCTTCTTCGATCGGTCGCACCAGGCGCAGCGCCTCGAGCTGCAATCCGGCCTGCACACCGGCGCCGAAGATCGCGGCAACGGACGAATCCGGCCGCGACAGATGTTTTGCCGCGACCGCTCCGGCTGCGGCGGTGCGGACGTCGGTGAGATAGCCATTGTCGAGCAGCAGCGCCTCGACGAGACCGGTCTTTGCCGACAGCAGCACCATCATGCCGTTGACGCTGGGCAGGCCGAGCTTGGGATTGTCGAAGAAGCCGGGGCTGATCTTGATGGCGAAGCCGTCGATGCCGGGCACATAGGCGGTCTTCACGTCGACCTCGCCGCGACGCTCGGGAATGTCGAGCCGCAGGATCGGCGGCATCGCCACCGGCAGGGTAGCGAGCGCCCGGAAGGCGTTCTCGACACAGGCGACGGCGTTGAGATCGAGAGCTACGATTTCGCGTAATTGTTTCTCGGTAAGGATGGTCATCCGGCTCATCAGGCGCGCTCCGCAACGACTTCGCCGCAAACGATCTTTCTGTGCAGGCTCATATCGATATTGCGACCGGAAAGCAGAACGACCACCGGTCCGTTTGGCTTCACCTTGCCGGCGACGAGCGCAGCGATACCGACCGCGCCGGCGCCCTCGACGATCTCGCGCTCCTGTTCATAGGCATGGCGGATGCCGGTGGCGATCTCTTCTTCGGAAAGCAGCACGACGTCGTCGAGCAGGTCTCGGCACATGGAAAAGGTCAGCCGGTTGTCGAGGCCGATGCCGCCGCCGAGCGAATCCGCCAGCGTCGGCAGTTCCTCCACTTGCACCGGGCGCCCCGCATCGAGGCTGGCTTTCATCGCCGCACCGCGCGCCATCGAGATGCCGACGACCTTTGTGCTCGGCCTGACGCCCTTGACCGCTGCGGCAATCCCGGAGGCCAACCCGCCGCCGGAGAGCTGCACCAGCACCAGAGCGGCGTCAGGAACCTGCTCCATGATCTCCAGCCCGAGCGTGCCCTGCCCGGCGATGATGTCGGGATGGTCGAAGGGTGGCAGCATCACCAGACCCTCTTGCGCCACCAGCCGCTCGACCTCCTGTTGCGCGT
Source organism: Mesorhizobium sp. BR1-1-2 (assembly GCF_020165435.1). Classification (NCBI taxonomy): domain Bacteria; kingdom Pseudomonadati; phylum Pseudomonadota; class Alphaproteobacteria; order Hyphomicrobiales; family Phyllobacteriaceae; genus Mesorhizobium; species Mesorhizobium sp. BR1-1-2. Next base: position 376,394 of record NZ_JAIUID010000001.1, on the reverse strand, counting down.
CGTCCTGGCTGTCGCCGACAATGCGGATTTCCGCGCCGAGGCGGCGGATGGCATCGAGCTTGTTCCGAGGCACCAGCCGCGACATGCAGATCACCGCGCGCATGCCTTCGAGCCTGGCGGCATGGGCGAGTGCGCGGCCGTGATTGCCGGTCGAGGCCGCGACGACACCGCGTGCCCGCTGCTCGGCATTGAGCGAAGCAATGGCGTTCGAGGCGCCACGCAGCTTAAAGCTGCCCGTGGTCTGGCGGTGTTCCAGCTTAAGGTGAACGGGAAAGCCGAGCCGCTCCGACAGGCTCTCGGACGGCACGACCGGTGTCGGTTCGACCTTGCCGGTGATGCGTTGGCGCGCGGCGCGGATGTCTGAAAGGCCGACGGCGTGCGTCATGGGTCGCTCGTGCATGCAGGACATAACCTTACTGTCCAAGCGGCAAGGTCGTCAGCCGCCCGAACTCCGGACGCGGCACATCATCGCCACACAGTCGCAGGCAATTCCACGCGCTCGCCTGATTGCTGGTGACGACCGGACGGCCGATAGCCTGTTCCATCGCGGCGACCGCCAGCGCCGAGCGCAGCGCCGTGCAGGACACGAACAACGCCTCGGCCTGCGGGTCAGTCGCCTCGCGCGCCAGCTCGACGAGAGCCGCCGGCGCAATGCGCGCCATCTCGCGGTCGTCCTCGAATCCGAGACAGGTGAAGCTGGCGATCTCGAAGCCGCGTTCGGCGAAATAGGCCGCCATCGGCCGGCTGGTCTCGACGGTGTAGGGTGTGAGAATGCTGATCCTCTTCGCGCCCAGAGCCCTCAGTCCGCGCACGCCCGCCATCGGCGGCGTGACCACGGGCACGCCAGGCTTGGCCGCCTGGATCGCCGCCTCGATCTCGGCGTCGCCGATCACCACGGAGGCCGACGTGCAGGAGTAGCAGATGGCATCGAGCGGTTCGTCCGGCAGGATCAGCGCCGCGCCTGCCGTCAGTTCGGGCTGCATCTTGCGCAGATTCTGCGGTGTGGTCGGATTCTTATAGGGGATGCGGGCGACATAGATGCCGATCCTCTCACTCGCCACCATGCGGCGGAAGTCCGGCTCGCTGGTGTGGTCGGTGGCCAGGATGATCAGGCCGACGCGCTTTTCCAACGGGCGCGCCTCGAGTGCGGGCCTTGTCGGCATCAGCCTGATTTCGGGAAGCGGCTTCATGGGAACTACCTTTCGATCTTGCCGTAGCGATGTTCCAGCCAGCGCAGCAGCATAACCGAGAAAAGGCTGATGATCAGGAAGAAGGCGCCGACCAGCGTCATCGGCTCGACATAGCGGTAATAGGTGTTGGCGACGCTCTTGGCCTGGTTCATCAGCTCCAGCACGGTGATCGCCGACAGCAGCGGCGTCTCCTTGAACATGGCGATGAAATAATTGGCCAGCGCCGGGATCATCGGCGGGATCGCCTGCGGTATGACGATGTGGGTCCAGGTCTGGCGAGCGCTGAGATTGCAGGCTTTGGCCGCCTCCCACTGGCCGCGCGGCACGTTTTCGATGCCGGCGCGATAGACCTCCGCCGTATAGGTGCCGTAGTGCAGCCCAAGCCCGATGACGCCGGCCACAAGCGGCGGCAGCAGGATGCCGAAATCGGGCAGCACGTAGAAGATGAAGTAGAGCTGCACCAGCAGCGGCGTGCCGCGGATGAATTCGGCCGCCCAGCCGACCGTCCGCGACATCATCTTGTTCGGCGAGCGACGGGCCAGTGCGATGCCCAGCCCGACGATTGCCGCCAGCACCGAGCCGAGCACCGTCGCCAGGATGGTGATCTTCACCCCCTCGATCAGCGTCGGCAGGATCTGCCGGACGAAATCCCAGTCCCAATCCATTACAGGGCCCAATCCATCAGACGCGCACTCCGTCGAGGCCGCGCGCCATGCGGCGCTCCAGCGACCGCACACCCCATGAAATGACGAGCGCGAGCACGAAATAGATCACCAGGATGGTGGTGAACGGCATCAGCGTGCTGCCGGTCTGCGAACGCACCACCTGCGCCTGGAAGGTGAGATCGGCGAGTGAAATCAGCGAGACGACGGATGTCGCCTTGAGCAGTTCGATGGCGTTGTTGCCGAAGGTCGGCAGCATCACCAGAAGCGCCTGGGGCAGGATGACATGGCGCATGCCTTGCCAGCGGCCGAGATTGAGCGCCGTGCAGGCTTCGTATTGCTCGGCGCCGACCGACTGGATGGCGCCGCGCACCACTTCGGCCGCATAGGCGCCGACATTGAGGCCCAGCGCCAGCACGCCGGCTTGCAGCGGAGTGAGTTCGACGCCCGCTAGAGGCAACACGAAATAGGCCCAGAACAGCTGCACGAAAATCGATGTGCCGCGGAAGAATTCGATATAGGCGGTGGCGAGCGCCCGCAGCGCGAAGAAGCGCGACAGCCGCCCCATGCCGGCCAGGAAGGCCATGACGAGGGCCAGCACCGACCCCATCAGCGTCAGCTCGATGGTGACAAGCGCTCCCTGCAATATCAGGCCGAGATAGCCGGACCATTGGGTCATTTATCAGAGGCTTCCAACGTTTGGTTCTAGCATCTTCTCCCCTCTCACGAGGAGAAGATGCAGGTTCACCCTCCCTAGCCGCAGCACAGCTGCCGCGAAGGACGGGCAGGCGGATGAGGCGCGGCTCCCAGCTCGCAAAAATGCGCGCTGCCCGTCATCCGGCCCTTCGGGCTCCCTTCCCCCGTGGACGGGAGAAGGGAAAAGGCCTTATTTCGCCGCGCAGAGCTTATCGCGCGTCGTCGACATCGCCGCCGCAGCCGAGAAGCCGTAGGGCTCGATGATCTTGGCGAACTCGCCCGACTTCTTCATCTTGGCGAGCTCGACATCGAAGGCGTCGCGCAGTGCTTCGTCGCCCTTCTTGAAGGCGGCGCCGTCGCAATAGACAGGCGCGCCCTGCACGGGTGCTATGACTTCGAGGTTCGGGTCATTGGCCTTCTTCATCAGATCGTTGATCGACAGGACGGGGAGCGAATAGGCGTCGATGCGGCCGTCCTGCACCATCTTCAGCCCGCTCTGGCCGTCGGGCACGACGATGACGCGGTCACGCGGCACGCCGGCGTTGAGCGCGAGCTTCTCCTCGGTGCCGCCGCCGGGCGCGCCGATGGTGGCGGAGGTGTCCTTGGCGACATCCTCATAGCCCTTGAAGCCCTTCGGATTGCCCTTCTTCACCAGCATCGCCTCGGCGTCGCACAGCACCGGCTCGGAATAGGCAACCGCCGCACAACGTTCCGGCTTCATGAACAGGCCGGCAGTGACGACGTCGAAGCGGCCGGCCTGCAGGCCGGGGATCATGGCGCCATATTCCGAGATCGAGGCGGCGACATCGGCGACGCCCAGCCGCTTGAAGATTTCCCGCGCCACGTCGGGCGCGGCGCCCGAAACCTTGCCGTCGGCGGCGACCGCCGTGTAGGGTGGCTCGTTGGCGATGGCGAGGCGGGCGAAGCCTTGCGCCTTCAACTGCTCGAGCTTGCTGTCGTCGGCCGATCCGATGTTCGAGGCAGCGAGCACCGCGGTCAGCGCAAGACCGGCGACGCCGGCCAGAATGCCAAGTTTTTTCATTGTTCCCAACTCCATGTTTGTGTTCTTGGTTTGCAGTCATTCAAGGACGGCCATGCCGCCCTTGCGGACGGCGTCGCCGCCTCGGGCATGGCGGTCAGACGCGATGTCCGGCCGCGATGATCTTCTTCAGGAAACCTTGCGTGCGCTCCTGTTTGGGATGGCGGAAAATCTCGTCGGGTTTGCCCTCCTCGACGATGCGGCCGCGGTCGAAGAACAGCACCCGGTCGGCGAAGTCGTGGGCAAAGCCCATTTCATGGGTGACGAGCAGCATCGTCATGTCGGTTTCGGCAGCGAGCTTGCGCATCACATTAAGCACCTCCTCGACCAGTTCGGGATCGAGCGCCGAGGTGACCTCGTCGAACAGCATGATCCGGGGCGACAGTGCCAGCGCGCGGGCAATCGCGACACGCTGCTTCTGGCCGCCCGAAAGCTGCGCCGGCATGGCCTTGGCCTTGTCGGCCATGCCGACCATGTCGAGCAATTCCATCGCCCGCTTCTCGGCGGCGGCGCGCGGCGTGCCCTTGGTCAGCATCGGCGCCAGGGTAACGTTGTCGATGACGCATTTGTGCGGGAACAGATTGAACAGCTGGAAGACCATGCCGATCTTCTGGCGCATCCTGGCCAGATGCCGCTCGTCGGCGGCCAGCAGCTGGCCGTTTCGCTCCATGTGATAGAGATGCTCGCCATCGATCTGGATGTGGCCGCCATCGATCCGCTCCAGCGTCATCAGGATGCGCAGGATCGTCGTCTTGCCCGAGCCGGACGGGCCGATCAGCGCCAGCTTCTCGCCGGGCATGACCTGCATGGACAGGCCATCCAGCACCTTGAAGGTGCCGAAGCTTTTCGAAATGCCATCGACCTTGATGATAGGCGCGGATGCGGACAAACGAATTTCCCGTGCTGGAGAAGCCTATGCCCTTAACGATGCGGAACCCGCCAAATCATGTCAATCGGGAAAATAATATCATGACAATTATTCTGATCCCGCACAATTCTTGGGCATTCAGCGCCTAGCAATGTGCCGGGATCGAGATCAAGTCGAGCCGAAATGACGGCACGGGGACGCCTTTGGCGGGTCGGCCAATCGTCTGGATAGCGGCACATCTCGCTAGATTGCGAGCAGCAGATGCTCGGGGTCGCCAAGCAGCAGCTTGGTGACAACGCCGAGGCCGGCGCGCAGTTCCCCTTCGGTTGTCGAACCCAGCGAGATGCGCACCGCCGGTTGCCAAGGCGCTTGCGAGATACGGAAGGAGGCGCCGGGCGCGATCGCCACGCCTTGCAGGCGCGCCTGGGCGACGAAGCTCTCCTCGGCACGGTCGGCCGGCAACTGCAACCAGACATGGAGTCCGTCGCGCCGGGTGCGATAGTCGACGCCGGCCAGCACCTCGGCGACGATGTCCTGGCGTCGCCGCAATGCTGTGCGCTGCCAGCGCACGAGTTCCATCGCGGTGCCGTCGGTCACCCATTTGGTGGCGATCTCCGCCACCAGCGGCGTCGCCATCCAGTTGGAAACCAGATGGCGGTTGGCGACCGCGGCGACATAGCGGTCGGGCGCGGCTAGATAACCGATGCGCAGGCCAGGCACCACGATCTTGGTGAAAGACGTGACGTAGAGCGTGCGCTCAGGCGCGAAGGCGGCGACCGGCGGCGGCCGGTCCTCGACCAGCGGCCCCAGCACATCGTTCTCGATGATGGCTATGTCGTGCCTGCGGGCAACCGCCGCAATCTGCTCGCGCCGCGCCGCATCCATCAGCGTCGCCGTCGGGTTGATCACCGAAGGCTGCACGAACACGGCGCGGATGTCGGAGATCCGGCAGGCCTCGTCCAGCGCTTCCGGGATCAGGCCATTGCCGTCTATCGGCAGGCCTTCGAGGTTGAAGCCGAGATAGCGGGCGAGCGGCACCAGCGTATGGTGGCCGATCGCCTCGGTAGCGACCGTCGAGCCGGGCGGGGCCACGCTCATCAGCGCCACCGTCATGCCGGCGGTGGCGCCATTGGTCAGGCTGATATTCTGCGGCGAGGCATCGAGACCGCACAGTTTCAGCCACTCGACCGCCACGGCGCGGTGGCGGGGAAACACCATGTTGGGCCGGAACGACAGGGCCGAGCTCGACGGCAGGTTGTCGGCCAGCCAGCCCAAAGCCTGCTTCAGCCGCTCCAGATGCATCGGCTCGCAGACCGGCTTCAGGATCGAGAGATCGATCACCTCGCCCAGTCGCTCCGGCAGATAGGGCGGTTCCGGCTCGCGCCGCTGCGTCTGGACGAAGCTGCCGCGGCCGATCTCGCCCGAGATCAGGCCGCGGCGAATCAATTCCTCATAGGCGCGACTGACCGTCTGCACTGATAGTTTCAACTCGTCGGCCAGCCGGCGATGCGTCGGCAGCCGCGCGCCGTTGGCGAGCCGCCCGTCATGAATGGCGCGCGCGAACTGGTCGGCCAGCGACTGGTAGGCCGGCCGCCGGATGAGCGCGGGATCGGGTTGCCACAATGTCATGACTTATTAGAGATCGAAATCAGTGCAATTGACAATCGAAATAATGCGCCGTCATGGTACAGCGGACCAAAAAGTGGATACAGATGGCCGCCGCGAAACTCGACCCGATCGACCTCAGAATCCTCGACGCCATCCAGCGTGACGGGCGCATCACCAAGCTGGCGCTGGCCGACAAGGTCGGCCTGTCGCCGACACCGTGCTGGATGCGGCTGCGCAAGCTCGAAAAGGCCGGTATCGTCTCCGGCTATCATGCCTCGATTGCCATGCGCGTTGTCGCACCCGTCGCCACCGTGCTGATGGAGGTGACTTTGGCCAGCCACCGCCAGGCCGATTTCGACCGCTTTGAGCGCGTCATCCGCGACATACCCGAGATTGTGGCCTGCTGGTCGGTGGGCGGCGGCGTCGACTATGTTCTGAAGGTGATGGCGCGCGATATCGATACCTATCAGCGGCTGGTCGATGCCTTGCTCGACCGCGAAATCGGCATCGACCGCTACTTCACCTATATCGTGATTAAGACGGTGAAGGACGAGACCGTACTGCCGCTTGCCGATCTTTTGCCGGTGCAGGCCTGAGAACGAAACGCTCGGAGAATGCGCGAAAGCACCCGCCCCACCCCTGCGGCTAGACAGATCGTCCTGCTCTCCAGCCGAATAGAGAGAATCTCTCTATATAGCTGCACCTAAACAGCCTCATCCTTCGCGCCGACGCCCCTAGTCTTGCGGCATCACCCCAATCGGGAGCAATCGATGATGTCAGCGCATTTTGCCCGTTCGCACCGCCATGAAGCGCTCGACCGCCTCGCCGACCGCCGGCTGCTGCGCGAGCTTGCCTATGTCGACGGGCACTGGACGGCAAGCGAGGCGGCGGAGAGCTTCGAGGTCACCGATCCCGCGACCGGCGCCACGGTGGCCTTCGTCGCCGCGCTCGATGGCCGCCAGACGACAGGAGCGGTCGACGCGGCGGCGCGCGCTTTTCCCGCCTGGCGGGCGCTGTTGCCGCAGGAGCGCTCGAAAATCCTGCGCAAATGGTTCGACCTCATCATCGCCGCGAAAGACGATCTCGCTCTGCTGATGACGCTGGAACAGGGCAAGCCCTTGAAGGAATCGCTCGGCGAGATCGATTATGCCGCTTCCTTCGTCGAATGGTATGCCGAGGAAGCAAAGCGCCTCAATGCCGAATGCGTAACCAGCCATCTGGTGAACGCGGAAATGACGGTGCGGCGCGAGCCGCTCGGCGTCGTCGGCGTCGTGACGCCGTGGAACTTCCCGTCCGCCATGCTGACCCGCAAGGCGGCTGCGGCCCTTGCCGCCGGTTGCACCATCGTCGCTCACCCCTCTTCGGAAACGCCGCTCTCGGCGCTGGCGCTGGCCGAACTCGGCGAGCGCGCCGGCCTGCCCGCCGGCGTCTTCAACGTCGTCACAGGCAAGGCGTCGATCATTGTCGGGCGAATGTGCGAGGACCCTCGCGTGCGCGCCATGAGCTTCACCGGTTCGACCGAGATCGGCAGGCTGATCGCGGCCCAGAGCGCGCCGACGATGAAGCGGCTGGTTATGGAACTTGGCGGCCACGCGCCGCTGATCGTCTTTGCCGACGCCGACCTCGACAAGGCTCTGCGCATCGCCGTCGACGCCAAATTCGCCACGTCCGGCCAGGACTGCCTCGCGGCCAACCGCATCTATGTCCAGCGGCCCATCTACGACCGTTTCTGTGCCGCCTTCGCCAAGCGCATCGAGGCGATGCGGACCGGCAATGGCCTTGCCGACGAAAGCGACATCGGCCCGCTAATGCATGAGCGCGCCGTCAAGAAGGTCGAGGAGCAGGTCGCCGACGCGCTCGCCCATGGCGCCCGCTGCCTCGTCGGCGGCAGAAGGCACCAGGCCGGCCCGTTGTTCTACCAGCCGACGCTGCTGGCCGACGTATCTGACGAGGCACTGATCATGCGCGAAGAAACGTTTGGTCCGGTGGCAGCCGTGACACCATTCGACAGCGAGGACGAGGTGACCGCGCGCGCCAACGCCACCGAATATGGCCTGGTCGCCTATGTCGTGACCGAGAACGGCGCCCGACAGCAGCGCATGGGCCGTACGCTGGACTACGGCATGGTCGCCATCAACCGCGTCAAGATCACCGGTGCGCCGATCCCGTTCGGCGGCGTCAAGCAGTCCGGCATCGGCCGCGAGGGTTCGCGTCACGGGCTCGAAGCTTTCACCGATCTGAAGTATCTCTGCCTGGATGTCGCATAGCTTCGTCCGGCCATCCCTCAAGGAGTCAAAAAAATGCTCGACCAGTCCAACGAACTCGCCGCCTGGGACCGTGATCACTTCTTCCACCCCTCGACCCATATGGGTACGCATGCGCGCGGTGAATCGCCGACGCGCATCATGGCGGGTGGTGAAGGCGTCACCGTCTGGGACAGCAATGGCAGGAAAAGCATCGATGCCTTCGCCGGCCTCTATTGCGTCAATGTCGGCTACGGCCGCCAGAAGATCGCCGACGCCATCGCCGCCCAGGCCAAGAACCTCGCCTATTACCACGCCTATGTGGGCCACGGCACCGAGGCCTCGATCACGCTGTCGAAGATGATCATCGACCGTGCGCCGAAGGGCATGTCGAGGGTCTATTTCGGCCTCTCCGGTTCGGATGCCAACGAAACCAACATCAAGCTGATCTGGTACTACAACAACGTGCTTGGTCGCCCGGAGAAGAAGAAGATCATCTCGCGCTGGCGCGGCTATCACGGTTCCGGCATCATGACGGGGTCGCTGACCGGGCTCGATCTTTTCCACAATGCATTCGACCTGCCGCGCGCGCCGATCCTGCACACGGAGGCGCCCTATTATTTCCGCCGTGCCGACCGCTCGATGAGCGAGGAGCAGTTCTCGCAGCATTGCGCCGACAAGCTGGAAGAAATGATCCTGGCCGAAGGCCCCGAGACCGTCGCCGCCTTCATCGGCGAGCCGATTCTCGGCACCGGCGGCATCGTGCCGCCGCCCGCCGGCTATTGGGAGAAAATCCAGGCGGTGCTGAAGAAATACGACGTGCTGCTGGTCGCCGACGAAGTGGTGACGGGCTTCGGCCGGCTGGGCACCATGTTCGGCTCCGACCATTACGGCATCAAGCCGGACCTGATCACCATCGCCAAGGGCCTGACTTCCGCCTACGCGCCGCTGTCGGGCGTCATCGTCGCCGACAAGATGTGGCAGGTGCTGGTGCAGGGCTCCGACAAGCTCGGCTCGCTCGGGCACGGCTGGACCTATTCGGCGCATCCGATCTGCGTCGCCGCGGGTGTGGCCAACCTCGAACTGATCGATGAGATGGATCTGGTGAGGAATGCCGGCGAGACCGGCGCCTATTTCCGCGCCGAATTGGCGAAGGCCGTCGGCGGCCACAAAAACGTCGGCGAGGTGCGCGGTGACGGCATGCTGGCGGCGGTCGAGTTCGTCGCCGACAAGGACGACCGTGTGTTCTTCGATCCGGCGCAGAAGATCGGACCGCAGATCGCCACGGCCCTCGCCGCAAGCGGGGTCATCGGCCGCGCCATGCCGCAGGGCGATATTCTGGGCTTCGCCCCGCCGCTTTGCCTGACGCGCGAAGAGGCTGACACCGTGGTGGCCAAGACCGCCGATGCCGTAAGGAGCGTGTTCGCCAGTCTCTAATTGTCGATGATCGGCGTTGCCCCTCATCCGCCTGCGGCACCTCCTCGCCGTTCACGGAGAGAGGGTAAAGGTGAGAGGCAGCGCCAACCTACCAAGCATTCGGAAGTGAACGCGATGACCTCTCATCCCACCCTCCCCGCCACCATGGCGGCCGTGCAGCTTACCGGCCACGGCGGCCCGGAAAAGCTTGTCTACCGCACCGACGTGAAAGTGCCTGTGCCCGCCGCCGGCGAAGTGCTGGTCAAGGTCAGCGCCTGCGGCATGAACAACACCGACGTCTGGGTTCGCCAGGGCGCCTATGGCACGGAGGAGGACGCAGGGGCCGTGTCGACATGGCGGCGTCAGGGCAACACGCTGACCTTCCCGCGCATCCAGGGCACCGACACGGTCGGCACCGTCGCTGCCGTTGGCGCAGGGGTCTCGCCGGATCGCATCGGCGAACGAGTGATGGTCGATTTCTCGATCTACAATCGCGACGACGATTCGCTCGCCGACATTGACTATATGGGCCACGGCCGCGACGGCGGTTACGCCGAATACCAGGCCGTTCCGGCCGAGAACGCCCATGTCGTCGACACCGACTTGAGCGACGTCGAACTCGCCACCTTCTGCTGCGCCTATCTCACGGGCGAGCAGATGCTGGAACGTGCAGGGCTCAAGGCCGGCGAACGCGTGCTGGTCACCGGCGCCTCGGGCGGCGTCGGCTCCGGCATCGTGCAACTGGCGCGGGCGCGCGGAGCCATTCCCTATGCCGTGGTCGGCAAGGGCAAGGAGCAGGCGGTGCTCGACATCGGCGCCGAGGCCGTCATCACCCGTGGCGTGGCCGACCTGCCGCACGCCGTGGCCAAGGCGACCGGCGGCCAGCCCGTCGACGTCGTGGCCGACCTTGTCGGCGGCGCGATCTTCAATGACTTATTGCGTATCCTGAGGCCCGAGGGCCGCTACACCACCGCCGGCGCGATCGCCGGCCCGGTCGTCCAGCTCGATCTCAGGACCATGTATCTCAAGCAGCTCCAACTCCACGGCTCGAGCCAGGGCACACGTGCGGATTTCCGCCGTATCGTGCGGTATATCGAGGAAGGCAAGATCCGGCCGCTGGTCGGCGGCGTCTACAGGCTTTCCGATTTCCACCACGCCCAAGCCGATTTCATCGCCAAGGACTTCGTCGGCAAGCTGGTGGTGGTGCCTGATGCCGTGGCTGAACGGCGGCACCCCGAATAAAAGGAGGGAGCAGCAGCGCTTCTCGCCGCCGGCATGACAAGCTACGTCCCCGTGACAAAGGACGACCGTCAGGTCTTGCCGTCAAATTCATCATATCGGCCGGCATGGCGCATCATGCGCCGAAAGCTCATCGAGATATGGGCTCGCCTGATGTGCCCGATCGATTCCCAATCCCCGATTTCGGCGGCGGCCAGCACTTCCTCCATTTCGCGCCGGAAGGCCGTGAACTCCTCCACCAGGCCGAGCTGCGGCATCATCTTGAGGACTACGCGCGCAACCTGAAAATACAGCCTTTCGCTTATTTCGCGCAGAGGCTGGTTGCCGGTCATGCCGGACAGTTCAGTGAAGAAGTCCATATTCAACTGCAGGAAGGCACGCTGATCCGGGTTGAGCATATCGGAATCGCAGCGCGCGATGAGCGCTCGAATGCGATCGAGGTCGACCGCCGTTCGGGGAATTGGCGAAAGCTTGCCGACCAGCAGCGCGAGTTCCAGTCGCAGATGATAGACCTGTTGCAACTCCTCGATGTCGACGTCGGTAACGATCGTACCGACGCCGTGGACCGATTGCACAAGGCCTTCGGCCTCGAGTCGCGCCAGCACGCGTCGGACCGGTGTGCGGCTGATCTCGAATTCCTGGGCGAGTTCTTCCTCGGAGAGCCGGCTCCCCGGCGGGTAGTCGAGCAGGCAGATACGGTCGCGCAGGATCAGGTAGATGCGTTCGAACCGTTCGCGCGCCGAGAGCGGACGCGAAGGCGGCACGGTCTTGGCCGAGGCATCCGTATCAAGCGTCATCCAGCCTCCAGGACAGCGTGCAGGAACTGCCGCGTCCGCTCATTCTTGGGTGCGCCGAAAAGCTCTGCTGGCGGCCCCTGCTCGCAAATTTTGCCCTGGTAGAAGAAGCAGACGCGATCGGAAAATTCCTTGGCGAAGCCCATCTGGTGGGTGACCATGAGCATCGTCAAATCATGCTCGCGGCCGATTTGCCTTATCACTTGCAGCACTTCGCCGACAAGTTCCGGATCGAGCGCGGACGTCACCTCGTCGAACAGCATTATCTTGGGCCGCATCGCCAGCGCCCTGGCAATGGCGACGCGCTGTTGCTGGCCGCCGGAAAGCTGGGAAGGGTAGTGATCCTTCTTTTGCGACAGCCCGACCATGTCGAGAAGCTCGGCCGCCCGTGCCTCGGCATCGGCCCGCTTCATGCCAAGCACGGTCATCGGCGCCTCGATGCAATTGGCCATCGCCGTCATGTGTGGAAACAGGTTGAAGGACTGGAACACCATGCCGATCTTCGCCCGGATGCGGCGGATATGGGCGAGATTGGCGGGCACCAGCTTTCCGCCTTGCTTCATATGCGTCAGTGGCTCGCCTTCCACCCAGATGACGCCGTCGTTGATCGTCTCCAGCGTCATCAGCATGCGCAGGACCGTGGTCTTGCCGGAGCCGGACGGTCCGATGACGGAAACCTTCTCGCCGCGCGCGATTTCGAGGTTCAGCCCGTCGAGCACGGTGAGCGCGCCGTAACGCTTCGAGACATTGTCGAAACGGACCATCGGTTGTTCGGTCATCGCGCGGTCCTCCGGTTGAGCAGGCGTTCGAGGGCACGGATGAGCGCGGCCGAAACCAGGCTCATGGCCAGGAAGAACAGGCCGACCAGCGTGATCGGTTCGGTGTAGCGGAAGGTTTCGGAGCCAATGATCTTGGCCGTCTGCATGAGTTCCAGCACGGCGATGGCCGACAGCAGCGGCGTCTCCTTGAACAGCGCGACGAGATAGTTGCCGAGCGCCGGCACGATCGGCGGTATCGCCTGCGGGATGATGATGTCGCGAAAGGTCGTCCAGGAGGAGAGGTTGAGCGCGATCGAGGCTTCCCACTGGCCGCGATGGATGTTGTCGAAGCCCGCGCGGTAGACTTCCGAGCAATAGGCGGCGTAGTGGATGCCGATGGCCAGAACACCGGCCGTGAATGCGTCGAGCACGACGCCGAATTTCGGAAAGACGAAATAGAGAAAGAAGATCTGGATGAGCAGAGGCGTCGAGCGGATCAGTTCGACGAGCACCGAGATCGTCCAGCCGGTCCAGGGCACTGCGATACGGATTACCGCGAGGACCAGGCCGAGCAAAGCCGCGATGACGAAGCCGAGCAGCGTCGCCTCGATCGAGACGACGGCGGCGCGTGCCAGCACCGGGAGGATCTCCGCGGCAAAACTCCAATCCCAGATCATGCCGCCCTCCCCCGCGCCAGGCCGAGCGAGGCCCGCCTTTCGAGAAGCCGCATGCCGATGGAAACAACCAGTGACATGGCGAGATACATCAGCAGCACCAGCGTGAAGATGGGAATGGTCTTGAAGGTGTTCTGGTTCATCTGCTGCGCCTTGAAGGCAAGATCGGAGAGCGTGATCAGCGAAACCAGCGCCGTCGATTTCAAAAGCTCGATGAAAAGATTGCCCCAGGGCGGGATCATGGCGATGAAGGCCTGCGGCAGGATGATCCGGCGCAGCATTTGCGCGCGGCTCATGTTGAGCGCCGTTCCCGCCTCCCATTGGCCGCGCGCGACCGACTGGATGGCGCCGCGCACGCATTCGGATCCGTAAGCGCCAACATTCAGGCCAAGCGCCAGCACCGCGACGGGAAACGCGTCGAGCGTGACGCCGAATTGCGGCAGCACGAAAAACAGCCAGAACAATTGCACGAGCGCCGAGGTGCCGCGAAAGACTTCGACATAGACAGTCGCCAGCCATCTGAGCGGCGCCGGACCATACATGCGCGCAAGCGCGGCGAGCACGCCCATGACGACCGCCAGCAGGCTGCCGAGGATAGCGATCTCGATCGTCAGGACGGCGCCCTGCAATAGTCCCGGTAGGAACAGCCTGTATGTCTCCTGCGTCGCCAGCGCCGCGATCAAGGCCAGCGAAACGACCAGCATGGCAACGAGCGTACGGATACCCATCTGCTTCTCCGAGGAAAAAAGAGGGCGGCGCTTTCACGCCGCCCAGCAGTTGGGAATTTATTCGCCCTTGCAGAGCTCCGCAGTCGTCTTGTTCGGCAGATAGTCCTTGCCGAAGCCGAGCGGCTCGACCAGCGCGATATGCTCCGGCGTACCGAGAAACTTCTTCAGTTCGGCATTGAACGCTTCCTGCAGGTCGGTGTCCTCCTTGCGGAAGCCGAAGCCGCCATGCCCCTTCACCGACTTGCCGGCAACTTCACCGAAGGGCTTGGTCGATTCGACGCCATCGGCCTTCTTGGCCATATCGGCGATCGAGAGCGCGGTTAGCGCGGCAGCATCGGCACGGCCAGACTGGACGGCCGCGACCAGGCTGGATTGGTCGGGCAAGGAAACGACTTGTCCTTGGGCAACGCCGGCATCCTTCGCATATCCCCCCTCGACGGCGCCCGCCATCACGGCGAGCTTGAGATCGGGATTGTCCTTGATGCTCGAATAGTCCTTCACGCCTTTCGGATTGCCCTTCGCGACCAGCATGGCCTGGCCGATGCCATAGGACGGTTCGGAAAAATTGATCTCGGCGCAGCGCTTGGGATTGATGAACATGCCGGCGGCGATGATGTCGAAGCGGCCGGCCTTGAGACCCGGAATGAGCGAGCCGAATTCGGTCAGCACGCCGTCGACCTGCGCAATGCCCATCTTGGCGAGCACCGCCTTGGCGACTTCCGGCGCTTCGCCGGTCAATTTGCCGTCAGGCGTGGCGAAACCGAACGGCGCCTCATTGGCGAAGCCGACGCGGATATAGCCGTCCTTCTTGGCGCGTTCGAGCGTCGTTTCGGCATGGGCCGGCAGTGACGTGAATGCGGTCGCGGCAAGCGCAAGACAGGCGGCGGCCTTCACGAGCGCGCGGCGGGATATCTGTGACGTGAACATGCATTCCCCTTTTCTTCTTCGATAATTTCCGGCTCCAACGACGTTTCTCCACCATCGTGTCAAGCACACTAAGAGGTATACAACTCATCTGGACATATCGCAAGACGCACTGTACGAATCTCGAAAAATCGCCGTAGAGCTCGATTTGGCGGCTTGGCGATACGCAAGTTGTGCACAATTAAGGTGTGCTTTCTCGATGCAGATACGAACCGTATTTGGATGAGACAGGAAGGAAAACGGCTTTGGACGTGTCGGGCGGGTTCAGCAAGGCGGAATACGTGCAGCGACTGGCCGACGTGAGGCAACGCATGGCAAAGGCCGGCTTCGATCTCACCATCTGCCAGGATCCCAGCGTCACCGAAGGCGGCGGCGAGCGGCTCTGCGACGTGGCCCGCGATCCCATCGTCATTGACTGACCATCAGCCCAGGACCGGCAACTCAAGGACACCTCAATGGACCGCAATCCCTTTTCCGAAGCCGAGATCGCCGGCCGCTTGTCGAAAGTTCGCACGGCATTGGTAGAGCGCGAGATCGACGCCGCCGTCTTTGCCTCGCCGGAGACTGTTTTCTACCTCACCGGCCTCGACCATTGGGGTTATTTCGCGCCGCACCTCCTGATCGTCACGCTCGACCGGCGCCCCATCCTGGTCACCCGGTCGATGGAGAAAGTGACGATCGAGAACCAGGTGAAGGCAGCGGAATTCCGTGGCCATTCCGACAGCGAGACCGCGGCCGACCTCGCCGCGCGCATCATTTCCGAACTCGGCTTGGCAGGCAAACGAATAGGCCTCGAACACTGGACCTCCGGCCTCAGCCACGGCCTCGCCCTGAAGCTCGAGGCGCGGGCCGACGCCAAATGGAGCGACGTCTCGGGACTGGTCGACAAGATGCGGCTGGTGAAGAGCGCCGAGGAACAGGTGTTGATGCGCCACGCCGCCAAGGTCACGGATGCCGCGGCAGGTGCCGCGATCGCTGCCATCTCCGATGGCGCCGCCGAGCAGGAGGTTGCCGCTCAATGCGTGGCGGCGATGGTGCGCGCCGGCGGCCACGCGCCGGGCTTCGGCCCGTTCATCCGGCCGGCCGCCCGGCTCGGCGAGGAGCACACGACCTGGGGCGACGGCATCTATCGCAGCGGCGAGCCGGTCTTCGTCGAACTGTCGGGCTGCGTCTCGCGCTATCACGCACCGCTTGGCCGGCTGATCCGCATCGGCAACATAAAGGACGAAGACGCCGCCATGGCCGAGGTCACGGCCAAGGCATTCGATGCCGTCGTCAAGGCGCTCGAGCCCGGCGCCAGGGCGCGCGATGTCTACGCCGCCTGGCAAGGCGTCGCCGACGAGGCCGGCCTCTCCCATTATCGTCGCCATCATTGCGGCTATCTCGTCGGCATTGGCCAGCCGCCCTCATGGACCGGCGGCAATTCAGTGACGGGCCTCAGGCACGATTCCGATCTCGAAATCGAGACCGGGATGAGCTTCCACATCCTGTCCTGGCTGATGGGAACCGGCCGCGGCGACCATTTCATCTCCAACACCGTGCTGCTGACCGATGCGGGGGCCGAAGTGCTGACCCGCACCCCGGCCGGCCTGATCGTCCGCTAGACCATGAATATGGCGCGCTATTCGGCGTTTTCGATTTTCCGCAATGCCCTTTCCGGCCAGAAGAATTGGCAGCGCGCCTGGCGCGCGGCCGAGCCGAAGCCCGCCTATGACGTGATCGTCGTGGGCGGCGGCGGGCATGGCCTCGCGACGGCTTTCTACCTCGCCGAGAACCACGGCATCCGCAATGTCGCCGTTCTGGAGAAGGGCTATGTCGGCGGCGGCAATGTCGGCCGCAACACCACTGTGATCCGCTCCAACTACCTGCTCGACGGCAACACCCAGTTCTACGAATTCTCGGTCAAGCTGTGGGAAGGCCTGTCGCGGGCGCTGAACTTCAATGTGATGTTTTCGCAGCGCGGCCAGATCGTCACCGCCCATTCGGCCGATCAGCTCGACACATTCAGCCATCGCGCCAACATCATGCGCCTGAACGGCATCGACGCCGACATTCTCGACCGCGACGCGGTGCGCCGGATGGTGCCCTATCTCGATTTCTCCGAAACCGCGCGATTTCCGATCCATGGTGCGATCCTGCAGGGCCGCGCAGGGACCGCCCGACATGATGCCGTCGCCTGGGGCTATGCGCGCGCTGCCGACGGCCACGGCGTCGACATCATCCAGAACTGCGAGGTGACCGGCTTTGTCCGCGACGGCGAAAGGATCGTCGGCGTCGAGACCAGCAAGGGCCGGATCGGCGCCGGCAAGGTCGGCCTCGCCGTTGCCGGCCATACTTCGCTCCTTGCCGCCAAGGCCGGCCTGGAACTGCCGATCGAAAGCCACGTGCTCCAGGCTTTCGTCACCGAGCCGCTCAAGCCGCTGGTCGATCACGTCGTCGCTTATGGCGCAGATCATTTCTATGTCAGCCAGTCCGACAAGGGCGGGCTGGTCTTCGGCGGCAATCTCGACGGCTACAATTCCTACGCCCAGCGCGGCAATCTCGGCGTCGTACGCGAAGTGGCGGAGGCCGCGATAGCCCTGATGCCCTGCATCTCGCGTGTCAGGCTGCTGCGCCACTGGGGCGGCGTCATGGACATGACGCCGGACGCCAGTCCGATCATCTGCCCGACCCCGATAGAAGGGCTCTATCTCAACGGCGGCTGGTGCTATGGCGGCTTCAAGGCGACGCCGGCCTCCGGCTGGTGCTTTGCCCATATGCTGGCTACCGGCAAGCCGCATCCGCTGACCGCCGCCTACGCGCTCGACCGTTTCCGGACCGGCCACACGCTCGACGAGGCCGGCGCCGGCCCCTCGGCCTGGCTGCAATAGAGAGCGAGAGAAATGCTTCGTATCGACTGCCCATGCTGCGGCCCGCGCGACCATGACGAGTTCCGCTATGGCGGCGACGCTTCCGCGGTGCGTCCGGCGCATGACGATCCCGACCCGGAGGCGTGGTACCGCTATGTCTATGTGCGCAAGAACGCGGCGGGGCTGCACCGGGAATTCTGGCAGCATGTGACCGGCTGCCGGCAATGGCTGGTCATCGAGCGCGACACGAGAAACCACGCTATCGCATCGGTCGGCTTCGCCAGGAAAATGCCAGCATGAAAATGATTGGAAATCGTCTGGCCGCCGGCGGCCGCATCGACCTCACGCAGCCGCTCCGCTTCACATTCGACGGCCGCGAGCTGGGCGGCTATCGAGGTGATACGCTTGCTTCCGCGCTGCTTGCCAATCGGGTCATGCTGACAGGCCGCAGCTTCAAATACCATCGCCCGCGCGGCATCTTCTCGGCCGGCCCGGAAGAACCCAACGCGCTAGTCACGCTCGGAAGCGGCGGACGGCGCGAACCGAACCTGCCGGCCACGACACTGGAACTGGCTGAAGGTATGGCTGCCGAAAGCCAGAACCGCTGGCCGTCCCTTGCCTTCGACATGCAGAGCGTCAACGGCCTGTTTGCGCCGCTCCTTTCCGCCGGCTTCTACTACAAGACCTTCATGGGTCCGACCCGCCGCGCCTGGATGTTTTACGAGCATTTCATCCGCAAAGCCGCGGGATTGGGCCAGGCCGGCACCGAACCCGATC
The DNA here is from genome assembly GCF_020165435.1 of Mesorhizobium sp. BR1-1-2. Classification (NCBI taxonomy): domain Bacteria; kingdom Pseudomonadati; phylum Pseudomonadota; class Alphaproteobacteria; order Hyphomicrobiales; family Phyllobacteriaceae; genus Mesorhizobium; species Mesorhizobium sp. BR1-1-2. Next base: position 357,929 of record NZ_JAIUID010000001.1, on the reverse strand, counting down.
CCGACCGTTACGAGACCCGGCATGCATTTGCCGATATTGCAGTCGTCGGCGGCGGCCCTGCCGGCCTGTCGGCGGCGCGCGCCGCGGCAGCGAGCGGCGCCAGGGTCGTCCTCGTCGAGCGGGATTTTCTGCTCGGTGGCCAGCTTCTTGCCGAGCGCCCCGATGGTGAGGCGGCAGCTTGGCTGACAAAGATCGAGGCGGAACTTGCAGGCCAGCCCAACGTCACCGTGATGCGCAAGACGATGGCGTTCGGCACCTATGACGGCAACACGCTGGGGCTGATCGAGAGGCATGACGGCCAAGTCGCGCAAGACGCTGCTCGGCAGGTCTTCACCATGCTGCGCGCCCGCTCGATCGTCTTTGCAGCCGGAGCCATCGAGCGGCCGCTGGTGTTCTCCAACAACGACCGGCCGGGCGTCATGCTGGCGTCCGCCACCCGGACCTATCTCAACCGCTTTGCCGTGCGGCCAGGGAAAAACATCCTCGTTGCAACGATGAATGACGGCGCCTATCGCGCTGCTTTCGACCTCGCCGCCGCCGGCGCGCAAGTGACGATCGCGGACCAGCGCGGCGCTCCGCCCGCCGGTCTGGCGGCGGAAGCCGGACGCCTTAACGTAGCGATCCGATCAGGGACCCGGATCGCCGACCTGCGCGGCAGCCATGCGGTGAAGGCAGCACAGCTTGCCGGGCCGAACGGCAAATCGGAAATCGCCTGCGATTTCGTCTGCGTCTCCGGCGGCTGGTCGCCGACCGTGCATCTCACCTCGCATCTTGGCGTCAGGCCCGTCTATCGCGACGACATCGACGGCTTCGTTCCGGGCGGCTTTCCGGCAGGCCAGTTCGGCGCCGGCGCGATGATGGGGCGCTTCTCGATCGCCGGCGCAATCGAGGACGGCCACCGCGCCGGCGTCGAAGCGGCATGCTTCTGCGGAAAGTCAACGGCGTCGCCGGCGCCGTATGAACTCGATCTCGAAGAGGCCCCGGCCGCTCCCTTTCGTGCGATCTCTTCCGTGGGGCGCGGCAAGGCCTTCGTCGATCTCCAGATGGATGTGACCACGAAGGATATCGAGCTCGCCCATCGCGAGGGCTACGAATCGGTCGAACACCTGAAGCGCTACACCACACTCGGCATGGGAACCGACCAGGGCAAGACCAGCAATTTCGCCGCTCTTTCGGCCATGGCGGTGTTGCGCCGGGCGACGATCCCGCAAACCGGAACCACGACCTTTCGCCCGCCCTATGCGGCGGTCGCGATCGGCGCGCTGGCCGGCCGTGCCATCGGTCATCATTTCAAGCCGGTCCGCCGCACGCCGATGCACGACTGGCACCTGGCAAACGATGCCGAGATGCTCGAGGTCGGCCTCTGGATGCGGCCCTATTTCTACCGCGGCGCCGGATGCGATGTGAATGAAGCCTATGTCGCGGAGATGCGCATGGTGCGAGGCGGAGCCGGGCTGATGGACATTTCCACCCTCGGCAAGATCGACATGCAGGGACCGGACGCGGCCATCTTCCTCGACCGCGTCTACGCCAACGGTTTCGCCAAGCTTCCCGTTGGCCGCGCGCGCTACGGCGTCATGCTGCGCGACGACGGCATCGTCTCCGACGACGGCACCACCACGCGCTTGTCGCAAAATCGCTTCTTCATGACCACCTCTACCGCCAGGGCCGCCGATGTCCTGTCGCGGCTGGAATTCCTGCTCGACACCGCCTGGCCAGATTTGCGTGTCGCGGTCTCATCGGTAAGCGACGAGTGGGCGGCGATGTCGGTTGCCGGGCCAGGAAGCCGCGATGTCCTCGCCGCCGCCTTTCCCGCGCTCGATGTCTCCAACGAGACGCTGCCGCATATGGGCGTCATCGAAGCCGGGTTCGAGGGACGGGCCCTGCGCATCATCCGCCTCAGCTATTCCGGCGAGCGCGCCTACGAAATCTATGTCGGTGCCAGCGCCGGCGAACAGGCCTGGAGCCGTCTCATCGAAGCGGGCGCGCCGTTCGGCCTCAAGCCCTATGGCGTCGAGGCGCTTGGTGCGCTGCGCATCGAAAAGGGCCATGTCGCCGGGCCCGAGATCGATGGCCGCACCACGCTGGACGATCTCGGCCTCGGGCGCATGGTCGGCAAACGCGGCGGATTCATCGGCGACGTCCTGCGTCGCCGCCCGGCGTTTCAGGCGCCCGACCGCCAGCGCCTCATCGGGCTGGAATGCATCGAGGACGGCAAGCGCCTGCGCGGAGGCGCCATATTGTTCCTGCCTGGCGATGCGGTCACCGGCCACGGGCGCGGCCGGATCACTTCGGTCACCTTCAGCCCGGAGCTCGGCCACTATGTCGGCCTGGCGCTGTTCGCGGGCAATGCCGCGGCCGAAGGGGACGAGGTCATCGCGGCCTATCCGATGCGGACAGAGACCGTTCGCGCCCGCATCGTGCCCTCCGTCTTCCTCGATCCCAAGGGAGAGCGCATGCATGGTTGAACCTGTGCATTCGAAGGACTTCAATCTGTACTCGTCGGATTGTCCGATCGTTCAGATCGAGAGCTGGGAAGGAACGCTGGCGAGATTCGAAGCGAGCGTCTCGCAAGCCTTGGGCGCGATGCTTCCTGCCAGCGTCGGCGAGACGGTTCGGCATGCCGGCGCTCTCATCGTCAGGATCGCCCCCCGCCGTCTTTGGCTGATCGTCGAGACCGGTGCGGAACCGCCCGCCATTGCGATCGATCCGGAATTGGGCTGCTCGGTTCCGCTCGGCGAAGGCCGGGTGCGGTTCAGGATGGAGGGTGCCCGTCTTCGGGACATTCTCTCTGCCTGCATGCCGGTCGACTTGTCGTCCGCCGCTTCGGCCCCCGGCCGTGCCGTACAGACGTCCATCCATCATGTGCCGGCGCTCTATCTGCGAACGGGCGAGAGCAGCTGCGACCTGATTGTGCCGCGAAGCTTCGCCCGCAGCCTTGCCGACTGGATTGCCGCCGCGCGTTAAAGCAATTCCAGGAAAGGTGCGTGACGTTTTCCGCTCGCGATTGCGTAAGGAAAAAGCTGGACCTGTTCGGCGATCCTGTCGGCCGCTGAGCCCACACTGTCCGTCGCGTGAATTCGACAGTGCCTCCTGGCATGGCGAAAGCCGGTCACCCTGCCGCGGGTGATGCGGCTCAACCATCAATTATTCGCCGCCGGCACGACAGACATGATGATCTCCGTCCTGCCCGCAGCCCCCCGCTTCTCCTCAATATCAGGACTTCTGATACAGTCCAGATAATGCGTTGACATGACCTATGGTCTAATCGAAGATGCCTGACCTAGCGGCATGCCCTTGAGAGCAGCCGCAACGGGAGGATACGGCATGTTATCGAGGAGAACTTTCATTCTGCTCGCAGGGACGGCCCTCGCCAGCAGGAAAGCCTACGCGCAGGCGCAAATACCGACTTCGGACATTCCACGCGACCAGCTTCTGATACTCGAAAACCCGGAAGGCACGATCAAGAACGCAGGATGGTTCAACATCTGGGCCATCAATGCCGGCGGTCAGTCGACGGGCCTGCATCAGCAGGCGATGGACACGTTCTGGTATATCGATGCCGACCATGGGATCGACGGTGTCTGGGACAACTCCCTTGCTTCGGACAAGCCCCGGTACAATTCGGATTTCACTGAAATGACCGTGAAGCTGCGGTCCGGCATCTTCTGGAGCGACGGCGTCGAATTCACAGCCGACGACGTGATCTACACGGTGGAAACCCACATGAAGACCAACGGTCTACGGTGGAGCGCGCCCATCCAGATCAATGTCGCCTCAGTCGAGAAGAAAAGTCCGACCGAGATTCTCTTCAAACTGAAAAAGCCGAACTCACGCTTCCATGCGCTGTTTACGGTCCGCTGGAACGCGATGTGGATGATGCCGAAGCACGTCTTCGAAAAGGCCGGCGACGTGCTCAAATTCGACTTCAACCCACCAGTGTCGCTCGGCGCCTACAAGCTGAGGAACTACGACCAGGGGGGCAAATGGTTCATCTGGCAAAAGCGCGATGACTGGAAACGCACCAGCGTCGCCCGTTTCGGCGAACCCGGCCCGACATATCTGGCCTATATCGATCCGGGGCCACCGGAAAAGCGGGTGATCGAGCAGCGCAACCATCAGCTGGATGTCATCCACGACACTTCGCCGGAAGGCATGTTCACGCTGGCCAAGGAATCCCCTTCCTCGACCAGCTGGTTCAGGGGCTTCCCTTACGCTCATCCGGACCCGACATTGCCGGCCGTCATTTTCAATCACCAGATCGAGAAGTTCCAGAACAAGGACGTGCGCTGGGCGTTGGCCTTGCTGATCGACATCAAGGCCCTCGACATGGCCTCGTATCGTGGCGCGGCAACGATCTCGGCGATCGGCGTTCCACCGACGGGTCTTTATCCAAAATACTATTTCGAGCCCATGGAAGAATGGCTGACCAGCTTCGAGGTCGATACCGGCAAGCGAAAGATCAAGCCTTACGACCCGACAATGGGCCAGCAGATCGCGGAGATGCTGCGGCCCTCGATGGGAGACAAGGTACCATCGAAACCTGAAGACATCGCGACCGCCATCGGACGCGGCTGGTGGAAGCGCGACCAGCAGGCTGCCGCCGAGCTGCTGGAGAAGGCAGGCTTCACCAAAAAAGGCGACGAATGGTACCAACCCGACGGCAAGCGCTTCTCGGTCAAAGTCATGGTCGAGGGCGACCTTCGCCCGGTCATGACGCGGGCGGGCTCGCTGATCGTGCAGTTGTGGCGGCAGTTCGGCATCGACGCCCAGATCGACGTCGCGCAAGGCACTTTGATCGACCGTCGCGGCGTCGGCGACTTCGAAACCTTCATCGGGTGGAGCGTGGAGACCTGGGGCGGCCACCCCGATCTCTCCTTCTTCCTCGACAGCTGGCACTCGCAGTTCGTGGCAGAGCCCGGCAAGGTGCAGCCGCCGCGCAACTGGCAACGGTGGAAGGAGCCGCGTCTCGACAAGATCATCGAGGAGATCAGGACGATCGACTTCGATGCCCCCCGGGGCGTGGAGCTCGGTCTTGAATATCTGAAGCTCGCGACCGAAGAGATGCCCACGATACCTCTGATGTCCTACAATGTGTTCACCGTGATGGACACGACCTACTGGACCGGTTTCCCCAACGCAGAAAACGCGCCCTACACCGACCCGGTGCCGAACTGGGCCAATACCAAGTACATGATGGTGAAGCTCAAATCCACCAAGGCAGGCTAGCAGCGGACCCATCATCCTCAGGGCGGACGGAGGCGCACGCATGGTGCGCCCCCACCGCAGGGCAAGCCGCCAAACCGACCAGAGCGACCGATGCAAGCCTACGCCATCCATGTTCTCAAGCGTCTCGGGCAATTCATCCTGGTTGTCTACATCGGCATCACGATCACTTTCTTCATCACGCACCTGACCCCAGTCGACCCGGTCGAGCATGCGGTGGCGCAGGTTAGTTCGTTCGGCTTCTCCAGTCCTGAATCGATCGAACTCCTGCGCACCTCGCTGCGCGAAATGTACGGCGTGGGCGACGATCTCGGGCTGCAATATCTCAACTTCCTGAAACGGGTTGCGGTACTGGATTTCGGACCGTCCCTTTCGGCCTTTCCCACTCCTGTCGGCGTGCTGATCGGGCGCGCGCTGCCGTGGACGATCGGCCTGCTCGCGATCTCGACTCTGTTGAGCTGGTTTCTTGGCAACCTGCTGGGCGGCCTCGCCGGCTATTACCGGAAGAACCGGCTGCTCAAGGCGATCGGGGTGATCGCGATGGGAATGCATCCGGTACCCTATTACATCGTTGCCTTCGTCCTGCTCATTGTCTTCACCTTCCTCTTGCCGATCCTGCCCAGTGGCGGCGGATATGAGATGAATCTCACGCCCGGCTTCACGCCCCGCTTCATCGGCAGCGTCTTCATGCACTCAATTCTCCCAGCACTCTCACTGATCCTCGTCGGCATCGGCGGCTGGTTCATGGGCATGCGCGCACTCGTTTCCAACATCGTCACGGACGACTACGTCGTCTATGCGGAACTGGCGGGCGTACCGCGAGGCCGCATCCTCGCTTCCTACGTGATGCGCAACGCCTTCATGCCTCAGATCACTGGTTTGGCGATCTCTATCGGATCGATCTTCAACGGCGCCATCATCACTGAGCAGGTGTTCGGCTACCCCGGTATCGGGCGGCTGCTGGTCGATGCCGTTCACGCGGCCGACTACTCACTTGTCCTCGGCATCGCCTCGATTTCGATTATCTCGGTGTCGGCCGCCGTTTTCCTGATCGACATCATCTATCCGCTGATCGATCCGCGCGTGCAGGTGAAGGCATGATCCAGACCGTAAGGGATCTGTTCCGCTACAATGGCGAGTTCGCGATCGGCGCCATCATCATGCTGGCGGTGGTGGCGATGTCTCTCGCGTCTTTTTTCTCGCCCTACTCACCAATCGATTCCTACCTCGTCCCAATGGATGTGCCACCATCGGAACCCTATTGGTTCGGCACAAATTCGCGCGGCCAGGATGTCTTCTGGCAGCTCACTTTCGCCCTCCGCAACACGCTGGCCTTTGGCTTTGTGGTGGCTTTCATCAGCCGCGTGCTTTCTCTCATCGTCGGCCTCCTTTCGGGCTATCTCGGCGGCATGGTCGATCGCGTGCTCATGTCGATCAACGATACCTTTATCGTCATCCCGCTCTTTCCGCTTCTTGTCCTGCTCTACTTCGTCCTGCGTGACGAAATGACATGGATCATGCTTGCGCTGGTGATGTCTTGCCTCGGCTGGGCCTATGACGCCCGGCTGATACGCTCCGTGATGATCAGCCTGAAAACCCGCGAGTTCACCAATGCCGCCGTCTTCTCGGGCATGTCGACGCCGCGCATCGTCGCCGAAGAACATCTGCCCTATGTGCTGCCGATCGTATTCTCGACTTTCATGAACAACATGAACTGGTCCATCGGCCTCGAGGTCACGCTGGCGGTGCTCGGCTTCACCGACGTGGACACCCCTACCATCGGCAGCATGATCTTCTGGGCCAACCAGCATAGCGCCATGGTTTCGGGCACATGGTGGTGGTACCTGTTCCCGACCTTCTTCATCACCCTGACATTCATCGGCCTCTTCCTGCTGTCGATCTCGATGAACGAGTATATCGACCCACGCAGCCGGCTGAGCCGGATGGAGAACGGCTGATGTCGGACCGGGGTCTCGCGGTTGGCGACGCCAGGGACGCGGTGCTGCGGACCAAGAACCTGCGGGCCTACTACCAAATGAGCTATTTCGGTATCGACCGGGAAGTCCGCGCCGTCGATTCGATCACCATGCATGTCCGCCGCAACGAGATCTATGGACTGGCGGGCGAGTCCAGTTGCGGCAAGACGACGTTCATCAAGACCATCGCCGCCGCGATCCAGCCGCCTCTCAACGTTATCGGCGGCTCCATCCGCTACAGCTTTCTCGACCGCGACATCTATGCGCTGGCGCCCGAGCAACGCAACGCCATTCGCTGGCGGCATCTGTCCTACATCATGCAGGGCTCGATGAGCGTCCTCAATCCTGTTCGCCGGGTCCGGCGGACCTTCGAGGACTTTGCCTTCCGGCATATGGGCCTGCAAAAAGATGCATTCCTGGAGGCGGTGAAAACCCACCTTGCCCGCCTCCGCCTATCCCCCGATATCCTCCAGGCCTATCCGCATGAACTCTCCGGCGGCATGCGCCAGCGCGTCTGCATTGCGCTGGCGACGGTCTGTCGGCCCGATTTCATCATCGCCGACGAGCCCACCACCGCACTCGATGTCGTCGTCCAGAAGGACGTCCTCATCATGATCCGGGAAACGCAGCGTCAGTTCGGATCTTCGATGATCTTCGTGACGCACGATTTGACCGTGCATGCCAACATCGCCGATCGCCTTGGCATCATGTATGCCGGGCGCCTCGTCGAGGAGGGCCCGACGACCGCCGTCTTTGCCAACCCGCTGCACCCCTATACCGCACACTTGATGGCAAGCCTTCCCAGGATCGGCGACGCCACCGCGCGGCCGGCGCTGCCAGGAGCGCCTCCCAACCTGGCCGAGCCGCCGGCCGGATGCAGGTTTCATCCCCGTTGCCCCTTGGCGATGGACATATGCCGGCGCGAGGTTCCCGCCCTCACCAGGCTCGCGCCGGACCATCGCGTTGCCTGTTTTGCAGCCAGCACCGAGGTTCGCCCGGATGCGGCCGACACGGAGACTGCCGAAGAGATCGCAGAGGAAGGCGCATGACCGGGACCAGCCTTCTCGAGGTCAGCCATCTCACCAAGTCTTATGCTCGCGGTGGCATCCTTGGGCGGCAGAGCTTCGACGCCGTAGGCGACGTGAGTTTCACGCTGCCAGCCGGGCGACCAGAGGTATTCGCCATCATCGGCGAGTCGGGAAGCGGCAAGACAACCCTCGCCCGCATGATCCTGAACATGATTACGCCAACGGCCGGCAGCATACGATTCAAGGACGGGGATCTAACGGCGCTACGAAGACGGTCGGCGCGACTTGCCTTCATGAAGCAGGTCCAGCCCATCTTCCAGAATCCGTTCGAAGCGTTCAATCCGTTGAAGCGCGTGGATCGATATCTGCTGATATCGGCAAAGAACTTCATGGGGGCCAGGTCACGTGCCCGGCGTGAGGAGTCTGCCAACACCGCCCTAGAAAAAGTCGGCCTCTCCCTGGCGGAAATCCGCGGGCGCTTCCCGCACGAATTGTCCGGGGGACAACTTCAGCGCGTCGCGATCGCCCGCGCGCTCGTTTCCGAGCCCTCGCTGATCGTCGCAGACGAACCCGTGTCGATGGTCGATGCGTCGCTGCGCATGTCGATCGTCAACCTGTTCAGGACACTGCGCGACGATCTCGGCGTGTCGATCATCTACATCACGCACGATCTGGCCACCGCCTATCAAATCAGCGACCGGATCATCATCATGCGTAAGGGCGAGATTGTCGAGAGCGGCCCTGCGAAGGATATCCTCGACCATCCGCAGCACCCATATTCGCAGCTTCTCAAGAACTCCCTTCTGTCGCCGGATCCCTCGGGAGCGGGCGTGCTTACCGGTTCCGGCGTGGCCGCGCGGCAGGTGCGCGCCGGCGCCGGCAATCCCAAACCGGAGGCGGGGGCTGTCCGGATCGAGTGAATTTCGCACGCATTCATCCACCAGGAAACAGAGCGGTAGGACCATGCAAAAGGCACAAGTGCGCTTCGACAGAGACTTCATCATCGGCGAGACGGACAAACGTCTGTTCGGCGCTTTTGTCGAGCATCTCGGGCGATGCGTCTATGGCGGCATCTTCGAACCCGGCCATCCAACGGCGGACAAGGACGGCTTCCGCCGCGACGTCCTCGAGCTGGTGAAGGAACTGGCACCCACGATCATGCGCTATCCCGGCGGCAATTTTGTCTCGGGATACGATTGGGAAGATGGCGTCGGCCCTGTCGAAAAGCGCCCTCGCAGAATGGATCTCGCCTGGAAATCGATCGAGACCAACCAGTTCGGGACCAATGAATTCATCGACTGGTGCCAGCTTGCCGACATCGAACCGATGCTGGCCGTGAATCTCGGCACGCGCGGGCCGGACGAGGCAAGGCACTATCTCGAATACTGCAATCACCCCTCCGGCACCACGCTTTCCGACCTTCGCCGGTCGCACGGTTGGGACAAGCCGCATGACGTGAAATTCTGGTGCCTCGGCAACGAAATGGACGGTACCTGGCAAATGGGCGCCAAGACCGCCCAGGAATATGGGCGGATTGCAGCCGAAGCGGCGAAGATGATGAAGCTGACGGACCCGTCGATCGAACTTGCCGCCTGCGGTTCGTCGGGACGTAAGATGTCGACGTACGGGGAATGGGAAAGGATCGTGCTGGAACACACGCTCGATCATGTCGAGTACATCTCGCTCCACACCTATCTCAACAACTATGCCGACGACACGCCCTCCTTCCTCGCCAGCCCCGACCTGATGGACAGTTTCATCGAGGAAGTCGTCGCTATCGCCGATTCCGTGGCGGCACGGCGCAGGTCATCGAAGCGCATCATGCTGAGCTTCGACGAATGGAACGTCTGGTATCGGACGCGGCGCGGCGACGACAACCGCATTCAGACCGGATGGCCGGTCGCTCCGGCCATCCTCGAGGAGAAATACAACATGCAGGACGCACTGGCGTTCGGAGGCGCCTGCATCTCACTGCTTAATCATGCCGACAGGGTCAAGGCCGGATGCCTGGCCCAACTCGTCAACGCTATCGCCCCTATCATGACCGAAACGGGCGGACCAGCTTGGCGTCAGACGATCTTCTGGCCCTTTGCCGACTTCAGCAATCTGGGCCGCGGACGCGTGCTGCGCACATACGTGGATGTGCCGACCTATTCCGCTCGCTACTACGACCCGACGCGGACCGAAGAGCTTTACGACAAGATCGAAGCCGTGCCGTTTCTCAAGCTTTCCGTGGTTCACTCCGAGGCTGACCGCACGGTGACGCTGTTCATGCTTAACCGCAACCTTTCCGATGGCATCGACGTGAGCATCGAGGCAACCGGCTTCGGCACGTTGACGAAGCGCCTGGCCCATGAACTGCGACACAACGATCTCCTCGCCCTCAACACGAAGGAAAGGCCGGACGAGGTCAAACCGACTGAATTCAGTTCCATCGAAGCGACGAAAGATCGAATTAGCATCAAGCTTGAGCCGGCGTCCTGGACCGTCGTGCGGTTCGACACATCGAAATGACGGAACAGGTTGGAGGAGACACGAGCCTTACCGGGCAAGGTGAAGGCGCATGACGATGTCCTGGTCGTAATTGCCGAAGCCCCGGCCAAAGATGTTCACCCCGCCGGGATGTCGGGCATTGTCGTCGATACCGATCCTCATCCTTATGGAGTGATGCTCCGCAAGGCCGATATCGGCTACGGTCACGCCGGAGATCGAGATGCCGTCAATGAAGGAGCCGGATTTGTTGATACGCCAGGTCTTGAGCTTGCCGTATTGTGAGCCTTCGAGCTTCCACCAGTTCGGCGTATAGACGCCGCGCTTGTCACCGAAATCGCCGGGCGAAGTCCATGTGCCGATGCGGTGGTCGTTCACCCAGAGCGTGATGTCGGAGGGCCAATCGAGATTGGTCCCCGGCACCTCGGATGACAACTCCATCGAGAACTCCAAGGCCTCGACACGCGAGTTCACCAGCTTGGCGTTGTTGGGAAACTTGTATTCGACAAAACCACGCCCAAACCAGACAAGGGCAGCCTGGACGCGTCCTGGATCGAGGAAAAAGTCCGGTACATCGAGCAGACCGATCACTCCTTCGGTCGAACAAAGACCACACGGAGCGTTGACCTCGCAGCCCGTGAACAGTCCGAGGGGCATCGCAACCTCGATCTGATTGTCCTTGCGGCGCTCTTCTCCTGAATCGAAGCGGAGGATGATCTCGTCGTATTTGGGTGCGCAGATCTTCTGGTGACCTTTCTTGGCCTTGATCGGGTAGGTATCGACCAGGCCGGCCTCTTCCAGCATCTGAATATTCGTGGCGACGGTGGATTGAGGGAGTCCGAGCTCCTTGCTGATCTCGTTCACATTCAACTTTCCCGACTTGTGGAGAAGCTGGAGAATGCGCATGCGGACCGGGGATGCCAGTCCTTTGAGGACCGGGACACCGTTATCCGGCGTCACGTTCAGGAAACTGCGTCTCATGCAAACTGCTCATATGCGCTATATATCAGAAAGTCTGATCGCAAGCATACATGAGCGGGCGCTCAAAGCGCTATAGCGTGTTTTGGCCTGTCCGCGCATCTGGCGCGCCCGGCGACGACGGTCGATACAGTCGTCCGCATCGGCGAAGCACGCGGCATGACTGGTGGAGACCGACACGCCAGCGCGCCGGCCTCCGCCCTGGTTCGTGGCTCAGTTGTGGCGGATTTCCGTGCCGAGCACCTTCAGGCACTCACGGATGAAGGCGGCCAGCGCCGTCCATCCCTTGGCCGACACCATCGTGCCATCGACATAGGCTTCCGTCGGCGAGAGGTCGATATAGGTTCCGCCCGCGAGAGTGACTTCCGGCTCGCAAGCGCCCAGCGCACCGACCTTCTTGCCGCGCACGACACCGTCGACCGCGATCAGGATCTGCACGCCATGGCAGATCGTGAAGATCGGCTTCTTGGTCTCGTGAAAGTGTCGAACGATCGTCTGCACACGCTTGTCGGTGCGGATGTATTCCGGTCCGCGTCCGCCCGCGCAGTAGACCGCGTGGTACTGGTCGAGCTGCTTTTCCGCATCCGAGAACGTCTTGTTGATCAGCGCGTAGTGCCCCAGCTTTTCGGTGTAGGTCTGGTCGCCCTCGAAATCGTGCAGCGAGGTCTTGATCAGGTCGCCCGCATTCTTGCCGGGGCAGACGACATGGACCGTGTGACCGACGGCTTCCATCGCTTGCTGGTAAACGAAAATCTCGTATTCCTCGGTGAACTCACCGGTCAGCATCAGTATCTTCTTGCCTGGCATAGCTCTTCCTCTCTGTTGTTGGCAGGCAAGGCGCGTCACGCGCCTTGCCTCATTCGGATTGCGGCCTCAGAACGGGGAGTCCGGGAAATAGTATTCCTTGGCGTTGGCCTGGGTTATGAGCGGCGCGTCGAGTTTGACGGCACCGCGAACCGGAGCCTGGCCGATCAAGTTGGCCACGGTCATGTAGATCGCGGTCTTGATCATCGCCGGCGGATACGGCGTTTCGACCGGCGTCATCGCATCCCCGTCTATCACCTTCTTCACGATGTCCTTCATGCCGTTGCCGCCGAGCGCCAGCTTGATGTCGGTTCGGCCGGACTGCTTGACGGCCTCGAGCACACCGAGAAGCATGTCGTCGTCATTGGCCCAGACCGCATCGATGTGCGGGTGCTTGGCCAGGTAATCCTGCATGAGCTTGAAGGCCTCGTCGCTGTTCCAGTGGGCATACTGCATGTCGAGCACCTTCAGGCCGGTGCCCTTGATGGTGTCCTCGAAGCCCTTGATGCGCTCGTCGTCGATGACAGTGGGAATGCCGCGCAGCACGACGATGTCACCTTTGCCGCCCAGTTTGTCGATCATGAATTTTGCCGTATTGGTGCCAACCGCGATGTTGTCGCCGGCAAGATACAGGTCCTGGATGGAAGGATCGGTCAATCCCCTGTCGACGACGGTGATGAACGTGCCCATGTCCTTGATGGCCTTCACCGGCTGGGTCAATTCCTCCGAGGTGTAGGGCAGGATCACCAGCGCATCCAGCTTGCGGCTGGCCGACAGATCCTCCAGCGCGCTGACCTGGTCGGCCGCCGAGGGCGACGTCTTCACGACCACTTCCACATCCGGGAAGGCCGCGTTGATTTCCTTTGCGGCGGCCTGCGCGTGATAGACGATGCCGGCCGTCCAGCCATGATCCGCCGCCGGGATCGACACCGCGACCACCTTCTTGTCGGCTGCAAGCGCCTGGCCGGCCATCATCAGTGCGCCGGCTGCCGCGACGGCAACCCATTTTCTGCTAAACATAAATACCTCCCAGAGATATGGACCACACAACAGGCGCCCGTCCGGTCCGACGACGGGCTATTTCGAAAACCTTTGCACGAGCATGGCGATGATGATGATGACGCCCTGCACCGCGGCGACGAGGTATTCGGAAACGAAATCCGACAGCACCATCAGGTTGGCGATCAGCTCCAGGATCACCGCACCGGCGATGGTGCCCCAGATGCGGCCCTTGCCGCCGCGCAGCGCCGTTCCGCCAATGACGACGGCCGTTATCACCTGCAGCTCCCACAGCTGTCCGGTGGTCGGGGTCGCGGCTCCGAGACGAGGCACGTAACAGATGGCGGCGACCGCCACGCATGCACCCTGGATCACATATGCAATGGTGCGCGTCTTGACGACGGAGATGCCCGAATAGCGGGCGACATCCTCGTTGGCGCCCACCGCCGCGCATTTGCGGCCATATTTGGTCTTGTAAAGGACAAACGCGCCGACCACCGCAACGAGCGCCGAAAGCAGGATCGGCACCGGAATGCCCGCGACGGTGCCGAAATAGACCGGCCGGTACGCGTCCCGCAGCGAGCGATCGATCGGGATCGTGCCGCCATCGGTCATGTAGGTGATCAGTGCGCGGAAGATACCCATCGTGCCGAGCGTGGCAATGAACGGCTCGATCTTTCCGACCGTGACGATGAGACCGTTCGCGAGACCGCATAGAAGCCCCGCGACGACCGCTATCACCATGCCTGCAGGAATGGCCCAAAGGCCGAGGCTAGGGGCCATCATGTTCATGAACATGATCGTGACGCCGGCGATGAAGGCGACCATCGAGCCGACCGAAAGGTCGAGCCCGCCCGATGAGATCACGAATGTGGCGCCGACGGCTATGATGGCGACATAAGCGCTGCGCGTAATCACGTTGCCCAGATTTGTCGCGGAAAGAAAATCCGGATTGATGAGGAATCCCGCCACCAGCAGTGCGAACAGTGCAAGGAAAGGGCCGGCATCCGTCCACGAGAAATGGTGCTGCCTGCCACTTCGGGCAGACATGGAATGGGTAAGCGCCGTCACTGTCTTCCTCCTTGGGCCGCGCCATGGCCTTTGTCGCTGGTCGCCAGCAGCGCGATGTTGCTTTCGATCATCGTTTTGCCCGAGACCTCGCCGCTGATCCTGCCTTCGCGCATGACCAGGATGCGGTCGCAGATGCCGACAAGTTCCTGCATCTCCGAGGAGATGACGATGCAGGCTTTGCCTTGGCCCACGAGTTCCTGGATGAAGGCGTAGATCTGCGCCTTGTTGGCGATGTCGATCCCGCGCGTCGGCTCATCGATGATCACGACCGAAGGATTGGTCAGAAGCACCTTGGCCAGCAGAAGTTTCTGCTGGTTTCCGCCCGAAAGCTGTCCCGCCCTGGCGTTCGGGCTCTTCACCCGGATGTCGTAGCTGGAGACGGCCCGGGCGAGCGCGTCGGATTCGCGACCGCGCAGAACCAGCAGTCCCGGATGCAGAAGGCCAAGCGACGAGAGGGTCAGGTTCGGCGCCAGCCGCTCCTGCAAAAGCAGGCCCTTGCCCTTGCGATCTTCCGTCAGATAGCCGATGCCCGCCTCTATGGCCTCGCGCTGCGAGCGTATCTGTATCGGCGACCCGTTGAGCTCGATCGTCGCCGTCGCCGGCCTAAGCCCCACAATGCCTTCGAACAACTCGGTTCGCCCCGCCCCGATCATGCCGGCGAAGCCGAGAATCTCGCCTTTGTGAACGGTAAAGGACACGTCCCGTGCATAACCTGGAACAGTCGCGTTTCGGACGGTCAGCATGGGCCGGCTCGTCCGGACCTCGCGCTTGTGAGGGTAGAGCGCGGCGAGTTCGCGCCCGACCATAAGCCGCGCCATGTCGGCCTGACTCAATGCATGGCCGGGATAGGTGCCGATCATCTTGCCGTCACGCAGGACCGTGACCTTGTCCGCCAGCCGCTGCACCTCGTCGAGCCGATGGCTGATGTAGAGAACGGCGATACCGCGCGCCCTGAGCCCGAATATGATGGCGAGCAAACGCTCGACCTCATCGCCGGTGAGCACCGCCGTCGGCTCGTCGAAGATGACGACCCGGTGGTCGTCGAGCAACGCGCGGGCGATCTGCACGAGCTGGCGATCCGCCAGCGAGATGTCGCGGACGAGCGCGGTCGGCGACACCTCGCACCCGATCTCGGCCAGTTTCGCGGCCGCGATGCGGCGCATGGCGCCATCATCGACGATCCCGCGCCTGGAGAGCTCGCGGCCGAGAAAAAGATTGTCGGTCACCGTAAGCGCTTCGGCCAGGAGGATTTCCTGATGCACCAGCGCGATGCCGGCCGCCTGCGCCTGGTGCGGCGTCTTGAAACTCACACGGTCACCGGCCATGGACAGGCCGCCGGCTGTCGGTTCGATGTAACCGGAAAGCAAGCGCATGAACGTCGACTTGCCGGCGCCATTCTCGCCTATGACGGCATGGATTTCGCCAGGGAAAATATCCAGCGTGATGTCCGACAACACGGTCACCGGGCCGTATTGTTTGCAAAGGCCTTCCGCGCGCAGCACCGGGGACACAGGCGATGCGGGCTCCGGCGGCAAGGTGGTGACGCTTCCGTCGATGCGATTGGCAACGGACATCGCGGCCTACTCGAATGCAGGCAGGAGCCTGTCCCGCGAATTCTCTATGTGCACGCGCATCGCCTTTTCGGCGGCAACCGGATCGCCGGCGGCGAAAGCGGCGAGGATGGCTTCGTGCTCGTCAAGCGCCTCCTCGGTGACCCGCGAGTGATACATCAGCCGGAAGATGTGGAAGTGGGTGTGCTGGTGGTTCAGCGTCTCGCGGATGAGCTCGTTCTGCGCGAACTCCATGACCTTGTCGTGGAAGATGGCATCCTGGCGGGCGAAGTTCGAATAACGCAGGCGTTCGTCCTTGCCCACCCGCCTGGCCATCACGCCAGCCGCCTCCTGCAAAATCATCAGCCGCGTTTCATCCAGCGCAGCGGCTGCCTTTGCGGCGGCTGCGGGTTCAAGCAGCAGGCGCAGTTCATAGAGCTCGTCGAAACGGCGCCGTGTGATCTGGGGGGCGGCCCGGTACCCGATCAGATGGGTTTTCACCACCAGGCCCTCGCCTTCCAGCCGCCCAAGAGCTTCGCGGATGGGCGTATGCGAGACGTTGAACTCCTTGACCAGGTTGTCGACGGTGATCCGCGATCCCGGAGCTATCTTCAGCGACATCAGCTGCTGGAAGATCGCCTCGTAGACATCGCCCGACAGGCTGTTGGCGCGCTGGATGCGGCCCGTCAACCGGGCGTCGTTGTCGGCGGTAAGGTCTGGATTCTGCATGTTTTGCCTCTTGACAGGAGCGACCTCTAACACGATGCTTCGCGCAATTCAATCCTATATCCTATACGATTTTATAGAGGATATTTCGTGAGGCATGAAAACTCGACGACGGCTCTGGCCCGTGCCTTGCCCGAACCACGCCACGCACGCTGGGCAAGCGATGATCTCCGATCCCCCGCTCGCCAATCCATATTCGAAGGACACAGTTCATGACGCTATTTGCAGCAGCCCGGTTGCCGCGTGAGATTCTTTTCGGCAAAGGCCAGCGCCACGCGCTGCCTGATGTTGCCGCCAAATATGGCCGGCGCGCATTCATCTGCACGGATGAGCGTTTCGCCGGAACGCCAATGTTCGCGCAAATCAGCGCGGCACTGAGAGCAGGCTCGATCGAAACGCTCGTCTACGATCGCATCCTCCCGGATGTCCCCCGTGACAGCGTTGCCGTCTGCGCCGCCCATGCGAAGGACTTCAAGCCGGACATGGTGATCGGGATCGGTGGCGGCAGTTGCCTGGACATGGCCAAAAGCGCCGCGCTGCTGATCAGTCACGGCGGGCGGCTTCAGGACTACTACGGGGAATTCAAGGTGCCCGGCCCTACGCTCCCGGTAATCGCGGTGCCGACCACCGCCGGCACCGGCTCGGAAGTGACGCCGGTGGCGGTGATCTCCGATCCGGAACGGACGCTTAAGGTCGGCATTTCCAGTCCCCATCTCATTGCCGCGGTCGCGCTCTGCGATCCGGAACTCACCGCGACATGCCCGCCCTCTCTCACGGCGATTGCCGGAGCCGACGCGCTCACCCACGCAATCGAAGCCTTCACGTCCGCCAAACGCGGTACCGATCCGCAATTGCCGCAGCGGCATGTCTTTGTCGGCAAGAGCGCCCTGACCGATCATTTCGCGCTGCTGGCCATTCAGCTCCTGGGCCGCAGTCTCGAAAAAGCCTACCGGGACGGTTCGGATGAAGACGCACGCGCCGATGTCATGATGGGGGCGTTGGCGGCCGGCTGCGCTTTCGGCACGGCCGGAACGGCGGCTGCCCACGCCGTGCAATATCCCGTCGGTGCGCTTACCCACACGCCGCACGGATTGGGCGTGGCGACGATGCTTCCCTACGTGATGAGCTACAACCTGCCTGCCGCGACCGACGAAATCGCGGCGGTCGGCGCCGCTCTGGGGGTGACGGAGACAAGGAGCGCCGAGGCGACCGCGCGCGTCACCATCGATGAAGTGGCCCGGCTGTTCGGGGCGATCGGCATCACCCGCACGCTGGCCGATCTGGGTCTTCCACACGACAAGATCGACTGGACCGCCGAGCAGGCGCTCGGCATCGATCGGCTGATCAAGAACAACCCTCGTCCTTTCGACATCGCCGCGATGCGGCGGCTGGTGAGGGCCGCCTATGACGGCGACATGGCCGCAAGCTCAGTCTGACCAGAGGTGATGAGATGAACGTACCCCAAGGGCAACTCAACGAAGATCCGGACATGTTCGACTACACCACATTCTCGCACGGCCTCTACATCGACGGACACTGGCGACAGGCGTCCGACGGCCGCCTCATTGAGGTGATCGATCCCTCCACGGAAGCTGTGATTGCGGCTGTCCCGGACGCAACGATTGCCGATGCCGCCGCTGCCGTCGAGGCAGCCGCGAAGGCGGCTGCGGGCTGGCGCGCAACCGCGCCGCGCAAGCGTTCGGAAATCCTGCGGCGTTGTTTCGAATTGATGGTCGAGCGGTCCGACACGCTGGCGGCGCTGATCTCGCTGGAGAACGGCAAGGCGCTGCGCGACGCACGCGGCGAGGTCGCCTACGCGGCTGAATTCTTCCGCTGGAATGCCGAGGAAGCAGTCCGCATCAGCGGCGAGTTCGGCATGGCGCCGTCAGGCGCCAACCGGATCGTCGTCGATTATCATCCGATCGGCATCTGCGTGCTTATAACGCCCTGGAATTTCCCCGCCGCCATGGCCACACGCAAGATCGCGCCGGCGCTGGCCGCCGGCTGCACCGTCATTTTGAAGCCCGCCAGCGAGACGCCCCTGACCGCCTACGCGCTCGCCGCGCTCTACGAGGAGGCGGGCGTGCCTCCCGGCGTCGTCAACGTGCTCACCACCTCGAACCCCGGACCGGTGACCGCCGCCATGCTCGCCGACCCGCGCGTCCGCAAGCTATCCTTCACCGGTTCGACCGGCGTGGGTCGCGTTCTGCTGGCCGAAGCGGCCAAGCACGTCATCTCATGCTCGATGGAACTCGGCGGCAACGCCCCGTTCATCGTCTTCGATGACGCCGATCTGGACGCGGCCCTCGACGGCGCCATGGTCGCCAAGATGCGAAACGCCGGCGAGGCCTGCACGGCAGCCAACCGCATCTACGCACAGGCCGGCATCCATGACGCATTTGCCGAAGGTCTGCGCGAACGCATGGCCGCGCTCAAGCTCGGTTCAGGCACCGACCCGGACACCGAATGCGGTCCGATGATTACCAGGAAGGCCGTCGACAAGATCGATCGGTTGGTCAAGGACGCGGTCGCCCGCGGCGCCAGGATCCTGTGCGGCGGCGTGGTCGCCGACGACAAGGGCTATTTCTATCCGCCGACCGTCCTTCGGGACGTGCCCGCCAATGCCGAAATGGCCCAAGAGGAGATATTCGGTCCGGTGGCTCCGATCAGCCGCTTCGAGAACGAGGACGAAGTCATCGCGCGCGCCAACGACACGGAATACGGTCTTGCCGCCTATATCTATACGCGTGATCTGGCCAGGGGCATGCACGTGGCGTCGAAAATCGAAACGGGCATGGTCGCGCTCAATCGCGGCCTGATGTCGGATCCGGCGGCACCTTTCGGCGGCGTCAAGCAGAGCGGCCTTGGCCGCGAAGGCGGACAGAAGCACGGCATTGCCGAGTTCATGGAGGCGAAGTACATCGCCGTGACCATGTGAACGGGCAGCCAATGCAGAATGATCCTTTCCGCATCCGCGACCACGTCGCCGAGTTCGACGATATCGTCGCCGAGATCGTTCGCCGCAGCACGGAGGTGCGCGCAACAATACCGATGGTTGCCGATGTCGCCTATGGAGCGCATGCCACCGAGACCATCGACCTGTTCTTTCCGGAGGGCAAACGCGACCGCTTGCCGGTCCATATGTTCATCCATGGCGGCTACTGGCGCATGTTCTCCAAGCGCGACTATTCCTATGTCGCCGAGACGGTGACGCGCGCCGGCGCGATCGCGGTCATCGTCGATTATGCCCTGATGCCGGCAGTGAGGATGGCCACGATCGTCGACCAGGTGCGCCGCGCCAAAGGCTGGGTGCTCGACCATATCGGCAATCGCGGCGGCGATACCGAGCGCCTGACCGTGAGCGGACATTCAGCCGGCGCCCAGCTTGCGACGATGCTTTTCAATGACGGCGGCCGGACATCGACAATCAAAGGCGCGTTGCTGCTTGGCGGGCTCTACGACTTGAAGCCGCTTCAGACCTCCTTCCTTGCCGCCGAGATCGCGATAACCGACGAGGACGCAGCCAGGTTCTCGCCGCTCACCCGCCGTTTCGATCCGTCAGTGTCGGTCGAGATCGCTGTCGGAGCCGATGAGACGCCGCCATTCCACAGCCAGGCCGAGGCGTTTGCGCGGCATCTGAAGGAGCAGGGACTACAGGTCTCGCAGACCACCCTTCCTGCAACCAATCACATGAGCAGCGTTCGCGACCTCGGCTTGGCCGGCACCGAGGCGGCAACCCTGCTGACAAACCTGGTTTCCGGCTGAGGCCATTGGCGTTCCGTCAAAAGCTGTCACTTTAGCCAGGGACATCCAGCCGCCACGCTGTGCGAGCCTGTGGTCTTGGCCCCCTGCAGATCATGCCCCTCGGGCGGGGCATTTTGTTGTCGTGGGCTTGCTCGATCCTGAAACCGGTTGTTTGGCGCCGCAGATATTGCGAGGTGGGCATCCGGCAGCAAGCTCTCTGCGAAAACTCAGCCGGATATGGCCCTCACCTCTGCGGCCTTGTCGGCGCGCAGCAGCATGCCGAAGAGGTCGCGTGGTTCGTCCGGGTCCGCCAGCAGATCGAGCTCCTCGTAGAGGCCGGTGCGCTGAAGCTGGTCGCGGACGTAGCGCAGCGCGGAAAAGTCCTCGATCGCAAAGCCGACGGAATCGAACAAGGTTATCTGGCTGGCATCCCGGCGGCCAGCGGCCTTGCCGGTCATCACTTGCCACAACTCTGTCACGGGATGGTCCGGCTCGAGTTGCTGGACTTCACCTTCGATGCGCGATTGCGGCGGGTATTCGACGAAGATGTCGGAGCGCAGCAGTATGTCGCGATGCAGCTCCGTCTTGCCGGGGCAATCGCCGCCGACGGCATTTATGTGCACACCCGATCCGACCATGTTGTCCGTCAGGATGGTCGCGGAGCGTTTGTCGGCGGTGACCGTCGTGATGATGTGAGCCCCTTCCACCGCCTCCTGCGCCGAAGCGCAGATCGCGATGTCGAAACCGAACCCGGCAAGGTTTTTCGCGCATTTCAAGGATGCCGATCGATCGATGTCGTAGAGGCGAAGCCTGTCGATGCCGAGCAGGGCCTTGAAGGCGATGGCCTGGAATTCCGACTGGGCGCCATTGCCGATGATTGCCATGCAGTCCGCCGCATCGGGGGCGAGGTATTTGGCCGCGACGGCCGACGTCGCCGCCGTGCGCAATGCGGTCAGGATGGTCATTTCCGAAAGCAGCATCGGATAGCCATTGCCGACATCGGCCACCACGCCGAACGCCGTCACGGTCTGGCGCCCGTCGCGCGTGTTTTTTGGATGACCGTTGACGTATTTGAAGCCGTAGAGCTGTCCGTCGCTCGTCGGCATCAGTTCGATGACGCCGTCGATGCTGTGCGATGCGATGCGCGGGGTCTTGTCGAACAATTCCCAGCGTCGAAAATCCTCTTCGATATAGGCGGCGAGATCGATGAGAAAGCGATCGATGCCGACGGCAAGGACCAGCTTCATCATGTGATCGACGCTGACGAAGGGCACGATGTTCAGCTTGGGGGTCACAGCTCAATAACTCCGTGTGGGACGGTCCATGATCCGCCGGCCCATCAGGCTCGCGGTCAGGTCCACTAGAAGGGTCGCGGTGCGGTTGCGTTCGTCGAGTGCGGGATTGAGCTCGACCAGGTCGAGGCTGGTGACGAGACGGCTGTCATGCAACATCTCCATCACCAGATGAGCCTCGCGGAAGGTAGCGCCGCCGGGCACGGTGGTGCCCACGGCCGGCGCGATGGACGGGTCGAGAAAATCGACATCGAGGCTGACATGCAGCATGCCGTTTTCAGCGCTGACCCGCTCGAGAAAGGCGCGAAGCAGCGGGGCCATGCCATATTCGTCGATCGTGCGCATATCGTGCACGGTGACGCCCGCCTTACGAAGCGCTTCGCGCTCCGCCGGATCGACGCTGCGGATCCCCAGTGTGCAGATACGGGCCGGATCCACGTAAGCCGCCAGGCTGGGGAAGTAGCCCTCGAAGCCTGGTTGCCCGCTGGCATAAGCCAACGGCACGCCATGCAAATTGCCGCTGGTCGTGGTGTCGAGCGTGTGAAAATCAGGATGCGCGTCGAGCCACAGCACGAACAGCGGGCGGCCGGCTTCCGCCGCCCGGCGGGCGATGCCGGCCAGTGTGCCGGCGGAAATGCTGTGATCGCCACCAAGGAAGATCGGCATGGCGCCGGCGCTGGCGGCATAGGCCGCCTCGGTGATCGCCGCCGTCCATGCGACGATTTCCGGCAGCGCCTTCAAGGCGGCATTGCCGTGGCTGATCGGGCGCAGGTCGGCAGAGGCGACGGTGCCAAGATCGGCCAGCGTATGCCCAAGTTCCGTGAGCGCGGCCGCCAGGCCTGCGGTACGGAGCGCGCTGGGGCCCATCTCGCAACCCATCCGGCCCGAGCCGACCTGGATCGGTGCCCCGACGATCATGCAATGCATTCCTATGTCCCCGCGCGCGTTTTCGATCCCCTATTGGAGCGCGGATAGCTGGCAGGATGAACATATCAAATTGGCATATTTGTCGAAATGGCCTATCAAAATGGAATGATTTGATTACATTCTGAGCCATGGATCAGCTTGACGAACAGCTCATCACGCTTTTGCGGCATGACGCGCGGCGCAGCATCTCGGACCTTGCCATGGACGTCGGCGTCTCGCGGGCAACGGTCAGGTCCCGTATGGAACGTCTTGAAAAAGCCGGCGCGATCATCGGGTATACCGTCATCCTGCGAGCCGATGCCGTCGACCAGCGAGTACGCGGCATCATGATGGTGGAAATCGAAGGGCATGCCGCCGATCGTGTGATCCGCGCCCTTGGCGGCTTCTCGGAGGTTTCGACGATCCATACCACCAACGGCCGCTGGGATCTGGTGATAGAACTGGGGACGCAGACACTGACCGAATTCGACGCCGTGCTGCGGCGCATCCGCCTGATCCCCGGCATTACCGGCAGCGAGACCAGCCTGTTGTTGGCGACACCCCGGAGCACCAAGGCGCGGCTTTGATCGCTGTCTGTGAATAGGTTGGCTGGCCAAACCGGCAGTGCTGCCCCTGCATCGTTGTGCGCGACCCTTGAACGGCGGGATGTGTTCCCTGCCTTTCGAGGTTCAGCCTCGCCTCGAACTCGTGCGGCGACATCGCCCTGACGCCGCGCGCCTTTAGATGAACCGACGCGATGACGTACCGTGGTGGACCTCAAACTTGATCATGCCGCATCGACTGCGGGCTCACTCAAAACCCTGTGCTGCAAAGGTTTTCAAGATCCGTTTTTGCTATTCCCTCGAGGCCGAGCGCCGGAAGAATATCGTTATCCCCCCTGAGATCGCGACCGTAAGCCGCCGATAATATCGAAACTCCGGACTCGTGGAGCATCGCCGGTTTCTCGGTGATCTTCCCCAACAATACGGTCGGCAGCAGTCCGAACGGAACATCCTCGAGAATGTAGCGGCTTTCGATTGTTGTCGGACCAAAGCCGCCACGGCCTTGACGATCCATCTCCTGGTTCATCTCCGAAACGGTTCCCTTCGGAACGTGAAACGACAATGAAAAATGCTCCTGTACAGTGCGAACCGCGATACCAAAATGGGCGGCGATGGCTAGCCGTTCGGCATCCAGAGCCTCGATAAGGCGGCCAGCGGCAGGGGTGACGTTTCCCCCCTGGCTCCATTGCTCGGCTTTTTCCATGCGTGTCAGATTGAGAAGGGCAATTCCCAGGTGGTTTTGCGGATTGAGGTTGCTGAGCGCGATCGCGAGCATGCCGTCGCGCTTGACGAAACGATCACCGAATAAGCTCGTGCAAAGTCCGTATCCTTCATCCTGAGCTTTGAAAGGCAGCGTCGCGACGTCAAGCTTCTGGCGAATGGTGGTGACATGAACCTCGGTTGGTCCGAGTTGTCGCCCTGTCAACAGTGTTGTGCCCCAAAGGACGATCGGCAAGCTGACCTTGCGCTCCGCCAACCGCTTGGAGAGATACAGTGCCCCGAACGAACAATGCGAACTGATGATGACCGGGATTCCATCGATCAGATGAGGGGCGGCAGCATCCATCACCATCTTGTGGCCGTAAGCCGGAAGCGCAATCACCACCACGTCCGCGTTGGCGATGGCATCCTTGCAATCCTTGGCAATGCGCACCGGTACCTTCGCCGCGATATCTCCCGTCGCTTTCAACAATTCGCCGGTAGCCAACGCCCTGGTGCGCTGTCCCGACGGTGACCAAAGCATTGGCGAATGCCCCGATCCTGCCAAATAGGCAGCAAGACCGTAAGCGATTGCTCCTGCGCCCAGAATACTCACACGCATGACATTCCTCCTGTCGCAGGCTTTGCGGTTCGAAAATCCTTGCCGCCTTCACCTGAAGCCGGAGCCGCGTCTGGCGTCCCTGTCCGCCTCCGATCCCGGATTCTGGCGCTGAAGCCGGCATATGCACAAAGCCCGTAACGAACATTCGTTTCCGCTTGACATATATCAAAAACGAATGAGACGATGTCAATCATACGGATTACGCATGTAGGAGGAACATGGAAACCCGGGACCTTCAGACCTTCCTTGCGGTTGCTGCCAGCGGCAGCATCACCAGGGCGGCTGACATGCTCGGGCGCTCCCAGCCTGCGGTGACGCGCACCATTCAGGAGCTCGAGGCCGAACTTGGCTTCGAATTGCTGCATCGGATCGGTCGACGAGTGCAGTTGTCTGAAGAAGGAGTCGCGTTCGAGGAGGAAGCACGACGCCTGCTGATGTCCTTCACCGAACTCGCAGCGCGGGCCAAGATGATCGCCGCCGGCAGAGGGCGAATCCTGCAGATCGTCACCACCTCCGCGATCGGCACGGGCTTGATCCCGACGGCCTTGGCTGAACTCCAAGGTGCCGAGCTTCCGCACGAGACGCATCTCGGGCAGTTTCTTCCCTCGACCGTCGCTCAGGAAGTGCGCAGCGGACGTGCCGAGGTCGGGTTTTCAAGCCTGCCGCTCGATACGCCCGGTCTGGATGTCCTGCGGCTCTATTCGGCGCCTGATGTTGCTGCCGTGCGGGAGGATGATCCGCTGGCCGAACTAGATGTCATACCGCTTTCCGCTTTTGCCGGCCGCCGCGTCGCCACGTTGCTCAATCCGCTGCGTTTCCAGTTGCATGTCTCCAAGGCATTGGCGGCCAGGGGCATCGACACCGGGCCAGTAATCCGCACGAATACCGCCTATGGAGCGCTGCAGATCGTACGCCGGACTGGTGTTGCGGCTGTCATCGATCCCCTCACCGCCTATGGCGTGGGCTTGCCTGGGGTCGTCATCCGCCCGATCGACGTAACCGTCCTCTTTCATTGGGGTGTTGTGGCTGCCGAAAAACGCCCCCTTCGTCCAGTCGCGCAGGCGTTGGTGGATGCGGTCGAGGCGGTGGCTGAACGGTCGATCGTTGGCTTCAAGAAACTCGATCCGACTCTGGCCGGCCAATTGGTGACCGATCCTGCCTCCGGCACAAATCACGGAACGGGAATATGAAGCACACCCCCAGTTCGCTCCCCCCGAGAGGTCTAGCCGCGCTCGAAGCACAACTTGCTCAGGACCTCGATTTTCTCGAACTGCCTGCCAAGCCATGGGTTCCCGCGCGTTCGCGCGATGGCGTGTCGGTCCGTGACGTCGTTGTGATCGGCGCCGGCATGTGCGGACTTGCTGCCACCGCAAAGCTGGTGCTGACGGGGATAACCAATGTCGTTGCCTATGACGCGGCTCCGGCCGGCTTCGAAGGGCCATGGATAACGTTTGCCCGCATGCAAACGCTCCGGTCGCCGAAAACGCTGCACGGTCCGTCGCTCGGCCTGCCGCAGCTGACATTCCGCGCCTGGTTCACGGCACAATGGGGCGTTGAGGCATGGCGGTCGCTGGACAAAATCCCCAAAGGCCAGTGGATGGACTACCTGGTCTGGTACCGGAACGTTCTTGGTCTGCCAGTGCGCAACAGCGTGCGCATGACAGGCGTTGCAGCGGTTGGCGATCTGATTGCGATCGATGTCGAGGGCGCGGAAACCGGCCGGGTTCTCACCCGTCGTCTCGTTCTAGCCACCGGTCGGTCCGGTCTCGGCGGTTTTGCCGTGCCCGATTTCCTCAGGGGCATCGATCGCTCCTATTGGGCCCATTCTGCCGACGACATCGATTTTGATGCACTGAAGGGCAAGCGTGTGGCGGTTATCGGCGCCGGCGCCTCTTCGATGGACAATGCCGCGACGGCGCTCGAGGCGGGCGCCGGTTCAGTCGACATGTTGATCCGGCGCAAGGAAATGCCGCGCATCAACAAGCTGACCGGGATCGGCAGCCAGGGTGTCATCCTCGGCATGTATCATTTGCCTGACGCCTGGAAGTGGAGATTCTTCGACTACACCGCCTCGACCCAGACGCCGCCGCCGCGTTCATCGACGCTTCGCGTGTCTCATCATGCGAATGCCCGCTTCTTTCTCGACTGTGGCGTAGTCGCGGTAAAGGAAGATGCCGGAGGCCTTCTGGTCGAAACCACGCAAGGGCCGATGCGCTACGATTTCATGATCGCTGCGACCGGCTTTTCAAATGACTTCAGTGGTCGCCCGGAACTCGCTGCCCTTGCCCCACACATTCGCACCTGGTCGGATGGTCGATATACGCCGGACATGGGGCCGCCGCGCGCAGGCATGTTGGAGGCACCTGATCTCGGCCCCGCCTTCGAATTTCGCGAGCGCGTCCCCGGTTCCTGCCCGATGCTGGCGCATGTCCACTGCTTCAACGACGCCGCCATGCTGACCCATGGCAAGGTCTCCGGCGATATCCCGGCCGTCAGCGCCGGTGCCGACCGTCTGGTCCGCGGCATTGCCGCGTCGCTGTTCGCCGAAGATGTGGAAACCCACTTCGCCAATCTGATCGCCTACGACACCCCGGAACTTCTGGGCGACGAATGGGTCGATTCAACACCCCTGTTGCATAAGGAGGCCGCGCTGTGATCGACGCAATGGACAAGGCTGCAGGTCTTTCACCGGAAGATGCCCTTTTCGCTGCACGGCGGTTTCGGCCCGAATTCGTGCGAGGGGCCGAGGAATGTCGCCTCTCCGTCCTGCAGCCGGCAAACGATCAGGGGCTGGCGCCGAATTTGCGGGTCGCTCTGGCCCGTCGCATGGCAGCTCTGAACGCCGATCCCGTCCTGGTGGCCGAATATGATGCGCAACTGGCTCAGCTTGGTCCCACGGAGCAGCTTCTGTCCTTGGCCCGGGGGGAAACGGATTTGAATGAACCCCTGGCGATCATCGCCCGACATGTTGACCTGATCACCCTGACGCCGAAAAAGGCGGAAGCGAGCCACATTGCCCTGCTCGCCCAAGCCGGATTGAACAATCCCCAGATTGTTGCGCTCTCCGAATTGATTGCCTTCATCAACTTCCAGACCCGGGTCGCGACCGGCCTGCGATTGATGAGGCGGGCATGATTTCCTCGGTGCGCCTGAAGCCGCTGAATTGGCATCCCTATATCGCACCGGTCGAGCTATCGGAGGCAACGCCGGAACAGCTCGAAGCGATGAAGGTTACGCCGTCGGCCAAGAAAGTTTCGGAATATGTGCGCACCCTTGTGCATGACCCCGAGAGCTATCTTGCCCGCACGGTGTTGTTCAACGCGATCATGTACGTCGAGGGCGGGCTTGCCCGTCCCGACCGCGAGCTTGGCGCATTGGGTGCCTCGATCCTCAATGGCTGCAAATTCTGTGCCGTCGTTCACGCCCGCCGGCATGCTGAGCTGACCAGGAGCGATGAAGTGGTCACCGCGCTGTATCTCGACAAACCTGAAAAGCTTGGGTCGCGCGATGCGGCAATCTACAACTTTGCCCGCCGCCTGTCGGCGGCGCCGTCGGAAGCGACGGCAGACGACGTCGCCTCGCTGCGATCAGTCGGCATGAATGATGCCGAAATCATCGACCTTGTCCACGCCATAGCGATCTTCGGCTGGGCAAACCGGCTGATGCACGTGCTGGGCCATGCGGAGAGCGGGTGATGACGTCGCATACGGTCAAGCCAGTCCGTCCCACACTTTCCGAAGGGTCAACCAGCAATGCTTGAACTCAAAGATATAAAGCTGTCTTACGGAAGCACGCAGGTCCTGAACGGCGTCAATCTCTCGGTAAAGCGGGGTGACGTGGTGTCGATCATCGGCCCCAGTGGCACCGGCAAGACCACGCTGCTGAAATGCATCAACTATCTGGCCAAGCCGTCGTCAGGAACCATCGCGTTCGATCAGGTTCGGATGGATTACCAGCGTGCCGACAAGGCCGCTGTCCAGGCGATCCGGTTGCGGACCGCGATGGTCTTTCAGCAGTTCAACGTCTTCAAGAATATGACCGTCCTTCAGAACGTGATGGATCCGCTCGTTGTGGTGCAGCGCAAATCCAGGGAAGAGGCGCAGGAAATCGCGCTCAGAGAGCTCGATCGGGTCGGTCTCTCGTCGAAGCGAGACAGCTATCCATCCCAGCTCTCGGGCGGCCAGCTCCAGCGCACCGGCATCGCACGCGCGCTAGCGGTGCGTCCTGACGTCATCCTCTTCGATGAGCCTACGTCATCGCTGGATCCTGAACTTGTCGGTGAAGTTTTGAAGGTGATCAAGGATGTCACGTCGTCAGGGATCACGTCGCTGCTTGTGACCCACGAGATGCAATTCGCAAAGAACATCTCGAACCGGATCGTCTTCATGGACCGTGGCGTGGTTGCCGCCGACGGCAGTCCGGCTGAAATCTTCGACGCGCCTTCCAGTCCACGACTGGCTCAATTCCTGCAGTCAGAACTCGCTTTTCAATAGCTCAACAAGAAGGGAACCCAAGAAATGTCTGCAATCACATCCGGTTTTTCCCGCCGCTATGTCCTGGCCGTCGCTGGTGGCATCGCAATTGCCCTCGCCACCGCAGGGATCGGCTATGGTCAGACCGTCCGGACGATCAAGATCGCGACGTCTGCCGAATCCAAGCCGCTGGCCTGGGGCGCGATCGGCGTCGAACCGCAAGGCTATGAGCCCGATCTTCTGAGGGCGATCAATGCGAAGCTGCCGCAGTACAAGTTCGAAATGGAAGGTGTCTCTGACATCGCCCAGGAAACCGGCCTTGCCACCGGGAAGTACGACATCGCCGTAGGTGGCTACTACAAGTCGCCCGAGCGAGAGAAGCAATTCATCATTCCAGAGAACCCGATGGGCGCCAGTCTGATGAAAATCTATAGCAAGAAAGACAGCGGCATAAAGGAAATGAAGGACCTGGTCGGCAAGAGGATCGTTCCGACCACGGCAGGTGGCGGAACCTACAAGTTCATCATGAACTGGCAGAAAGAGAATCCGCAATACAAGCTCGACGTCACGGCATCGAGCGCCGGGATCCCCTACCCGAACCGCCTGGATGAAGTTCAGAACGGCAAGTTCGACGCATTGGTTCTACCGTCTAACCTCGGTGAGCAGACAGTCATCGACAATAAGAAGCTCGATATCGTCGCATCCGATCCGGTCTACAGCAACAACACCTACATGCTGATTCACCGATCAGCGGAAAACAAGGTCCTGGCCGAGGACGTCAACAAGGTGCTCAAGGAACTGAAGGACGACGGCACGATCGACAAGCTCTCGCAGAAGTGGTTCGGCGAGGACATCGTGAAATACATGAAGTAACAAGCGTCCTCAACTGCGTTTGGATGTTAGCGGCAAGGCCGAACTGCAAGAAGGAGTGTTCAAGGTGGATGTGTCTGCTATGATTCCCGAGTTGCTCTCAGCGTTGCCGCTGACGCTGGCCATCACTTTTACGGCCCTCATTGCTGGGTTCTGCCTCGCTCTCCTCGCGACAACTCTCCGGGTCCGCAGGGTAGCTGTGATCAGTCACCTGGCGGACCTCTACGTATCCTATGCCCGGAGTGTTCCCGTCGTCCTCCAATTGTTCGTTGCGTTTTACGGGCTTCCCTTGTTGGTAATCCTGTTCGGCTCAGAAGATTTTTTCTCGCCGACGATCGCTGCGATGGTGGCATTGAGCTTTTATCACGGCGGCTACCTGTCAGAAGTCCTGCGACCTGCATATCTGGCCGTCGATCGCGGCCAGCATGATGCGGCAGACAGTCTTGGATATACCTTTCGCCAGAAAATCTCGCGGGTCATTGGGCCACAAGCAGTGCACTTCGCGTTGCCGGGCTACGGGAACTCCGTCATCTACCTGATCCATAACGTTGCGCTGGTGATGTACATCGGGGCGGCGGATGTCATGGCGACCGCGCATTTGATCATGGAGCGCGACTATAATCAGTACCAGTTCGAAACCTATCTCGTGCTGGCGGTCATCTATTCGGTGATGTGCCTGATCGCATGGCTCATCGTCCGCTTCTTCGAGCTTCGTTCCCCGATGCAGGCACCAGAGGCTACGACATCTGCTCAGATCAAGAACACACTGATCGCGAGCGTGTGACCTAACAAGGGTATTTGACCATGTTTGATACCGATATCCTGCTTCAGGACTCGCGGGAAATTCTGGGCGCCGTACCCGTAACGCTTGCAATGGCCCTTACGATCTTCCTGCTCTCGACGATGGTCGGCAGCCTGTTTGCGTTCGTGGAATATAGACGGATTCCCGCACTGCGAGAGCTCGTCATGGCCTACAAGGTCATCTTCAAGGGCGTTCCGATGGTGATCGTGATCTTCCTCGCCTATTTCGGTCTTCCCCCCGCGCTCCAGTTTCTGTTTGCATTGGTTGGCATAGACTTCAACGCCCACCAAACGCCCAATTGGGTTATCCTTGTCATTGCGGTGACCGGCTGTGTCGCCGCGTTCCAGGCGGAGATTATCAAAGGAGCCCTCAACGCCTTTGACACCGGTCAGGCAGACGCAGCCTATTCGCTTGGCTATACAAGGGGCCAACTGTTTCGACGGGTGCTATTTCCCCAGGTCGCCCTGACAGCAATTCCCGATCTGACAACCTCGATGATGGTTATCATGAAGGCGCTTTCACTCGGATTCGCCATCGAGGTTGTCGATATCTTCGCGCAGTCACAGCTGACCGCCGCGTTGAATTTCTACTATCTCGAAGCCTTTGTGATTGCCGTCGTGATCTACATGGTGATTGCCTATATCGTCACACAGATCGCCGACAGGCTGGAGCAAGCCCTCAGGGTACGGACGTGAGGATGTGGAATAGAATCTTCAGGCTTCGAATATCAGGCCACACCTGTGAGGCAGTTTTTTTGGGTATGAAAAGCCTGAGGAGAAGCGCAAGTAGTCGATATATGTATCGGTGATTTTGATCCGATTTGCCTCGAGCCGCGCATCGCCAGGTCCGCGAACCGCCCCGGCGACCGACCTTATCTGGCGCGGCACTGGCCGGCGCCGGAGCCGCGGATTGGGCGTGCCTTCATTCCGAAACATCGAACGGATCGCGATTTTGGTCGACAGCTTGCTGACCAAAGATAAAGTGCCGATATCGATATTGGCGGAGTGCAGGCGTGAGAGTTCTTCAGCAATTGGCATCCCTCCGTTCCAAAGGACGTGCTGCTGTTTTCGATATGGACGACCTGGCGCAGGGGCGCATGACTTCTCGTCGGATAGCAGGCGGACCTGAATCCGAGATGCGGAGGGCCGTATTGGTTGCGACCACGTTGTTGGCGGCCCTCGTGGCTTTCGTCCAACCCGTGCAAGCAGAAAACCGGATGTGGGTCGCTGGCGAAATGCTAAGCGGCGCAGTTGTCCATCGATGGAATGCGGCATCGTCGGGATGCTGTTTTATCGTGAGACGGTCATCGTCTACGAGACGGACCACGAATGGTCGCGCATAACCGGCTATTCCAATGCCGGCTGCTACAAGGGAGTGTCCACCTTCGTGGAATCGGGACGCAATGACTGCAGCAAGGAGAACGGCATCTCAAACGGCAAATTCGCCGAATGGGTGAGATCGGATTTCCTCGCTCCGGCAAAGCCGCCATACGAGCCCGAGATCGAGGGGTAGAGCCGCGACAATTTGCGGCCTCTCGTTAAGAATGCGATAACCAATTGGTAACGGTGCCTGCCTAGCTTCGTGATCCGATGGCCGGATCGCCCGGCCACATTTTACACGGAGCGGCGACGGGCGGGCGGATGTATCTGGTATTGGAGAAGCTTGTCGCCTTCCCGGCGTCATTATTGAAATTCGCCTTGAGGATCTCGGTCGTCATCGTGTTTTGCGCCGCCTCTGCTTCCGCCGTGCAGGCCAATTCCAGATTTTCAGGCATTGTCATCGATGCCAAGACCGGCAAGACCCTCTACAAGGATCATGCGGACGCTCCGCGCTATCCAGCGTCTCTCACCAAGATGATGACGCTCTACCTCATCTTCGACGCGCTGGAGAGCGGCAGGATCTCGAAAGGCACGGCAATACCGGTGTCGTCTAATGCCGCCAACGAGGCCCCCTCCAAGCTCGGGCTGAAGCAAGGTCAAACGATCACCGTCGAACAGGTCATATTGGCGCTGGTAACGAAGTCCGCCAACGATGCCGCGACGGCCATTGGCGAGTTCCTCGGCGGGTCGGAGGCCGGCTTTGCACGTCTCATGACGCAAAAAGCACGACAGTTGGGAATGACCTCCACCACGTTCAGGAACGCCAACGGACTGCCCGATACCGCCCAGAAGACCACGGCACGCGACATGGCACGTCTGGGCCTGGCGCTTAGGGATCATCATCCTGGCTATTATTCCTACTTCAACACCCGATCCTTCAAATACAAAGGTCGGCGCTTCGGCAACCACAACCATCTGCTCGGCCGGGTGAAGGGCGTGGATGGGATCAAAACGGGGTACACGAATGCCTCGGGCTTCAACCTGGTCTCTTCCGTCGAGGCGCAGGGCCGCAGCATCGTCGCGGTGGTGATGGGCGGACAGACGGCCAGGAGCCGAGATGCGCGCATGAAGCGTCTCATCAGCCGCTATCTGGCCAAGGCTTCCAACGGTCCCGACCGGTTCAGGATCGATCGTGGCGGAGAAAGCGCATTGGTCGCGTCCGCGGCTTCGAGCGCACCGGTGCCCACTCCGACGTGGAAGCCGGCTCAAGTGACCGATTCCCGAGCCGCTGTCGCGGCTGAGGCGATGGGCGATGTACCCAGGGAGCAGGCGTTGTCTGCTGATGCCATCGATCCGATGAGCACCGCTTCCACCCACGAAGGTCAATGGATCATCCAGATTGGATCGATGCCAAGCAAGGCCGCAGCTCGTGAAATCCTTTCACTAGCGGCTCGCAAGGCGCCAAAACTGCTTTCGAATACTTCTGCTTTTACCGAGGCCTTCGAAAAAGACGGCGATGTGTACTACCGCGCCAGATATGCCGGCTTCGACAACAAGTCGGAAGCGTGGCGCGCTTGCGGGCGACTGGCGCTCAAAAACATCGATTGCTACGCGCTCACTCGGTAGGTGGGACCGAACGTCCATGCGAACGCTGCAACTCGCTTCTCCCGAGGTCGTCTCACCAGGACCATGCGGCAATATGGAAAGATGTCCTCGAGCCCTCTTCGATCCTTCGCATGGGGCTTCGCTGTGAAACGCCGCGGTCGTGCGCCTCGGAGCAACGTCGTCTCGTCAACTTATCAAGACACCGGTTACGGCTTTTTCGTCAGGGGTAGCCTCCTTCGTTGTTGCCTCATCGCTGCATTGTGTGTTGCAACCGTCACAAAGGCCGGCCCTCAAGCTGCCGCCAATGGGATTGCCTTGCCCCGCTTCGCGTCGTTGAAGAGTTCTCCTGTGAATATGCGGGTCGGACCGGGCACCCAATATGACGTCGAATGGGTTTATGTCCGGCCCAGGATTCCGCTTGAAATCTATCAGGAATATGGAAACTGGCGGCGCGTGCGAGACTGGCAGGGAACATCCGGCTGGGTCTTCGGTCCGCTTCTTTCGGGGCGAAGGACCGCTGTAACCGCCCCATGGGGCAAGGACAAGATCGCGCTGCGCCGGAAGCCTTCGGTTTCCAGCCTCGTCACCGCCTGGCTGGCGCCGGAAGTAATTGTCGAACTGGTGCGCTGCGACGGGCAATGGTGCAGGGTCGCGGTCAATTCGCTGGCAGGCTTCGTCAGGCAAACCCGCCTTTGGGGAATCTATCCTAACGATACACTCTAACAGCAGCACTCGTCGGAAGGCTGCTGCTGGTTGGCCGGTGATGGCGTCTCGCGTCGCCTTCAGCCAAATCAAACCTCGCGAGAAGAACGCCGAGTTGAGGGCGTTCCGCACAACCGTGGCTCACATCTGGCCGGCGACAGAGCCCCACCCACCTGTCGCGAGCCTTCGCAACGGCCTGCCCGACTATTCCGGCGGCCGTCGAGCAATGGACTTCCTCAAGTCAGCCATCGCCCAACACTACTCCGCGGGCAGTTTCCAAACATCATTCGGCAGCTTCGACCGATCTCGATGCCGGCACGATCCGCGCGGCACAATATTTGAACTCCGGGATCTTGCCGTAAGGATCGAGCATAGGGTTGGTAAGCATGTTGGCCGGGCTCTCGGCAAAGCAGAACGGCATGAAAACCATGCCATCGGCGACCTCTCGATCGGCCCGCAGAATGGCTTCGACGATGCCGCGCCGCGTCTCCACGTTGATAACGTCTCCCTGCGCCAGGCCGCGGCGCTTGATCTCGTAGGGATTCATCGCAGCAATGCCGTAGGGCTCGATGGCGTTGAGCACCCCGGCGCGGCGCGTCATGGCGCCCGTGTGCCAGTGCTCCAGCAGGCGCCCCGTGGTTAGCACCAGCGGATATTCGTCATCGGGCACCTCGTCGGGAGGCAGGAGGTCAGCGGGCACGATGCGCCCGCGACCATCCGCGGTCGGGAACCCGGTGGTGAAGACGATCTCGTTGCCAGGAACATCAGGACCATCGGCAGGATAGACGACGGACTCCTCGCGTTCGATGCGCTCCCAGGAAATGTGCTTCAGCGACGGCATTACTTGCGCCATTTCGGCGAAAACATCCGAAACGTGCCCGTAGTTCCAGCCCAGCCCCATGCGTCTGGCAAGCTCGATGATGAGATCGAGGTCCTGCCGCGCCTCGCCCGGCAGGTTGACGGCCGGTCGGCCGATCTGCACCTGCCGATTGGTATTGGTGTAAGTGCCGAGCTTCTCCGCATGCGCGGAGGCAGGGAGCACCACCTCGGCATGCCACGCTGTTTCGGTCAGGAAGATGTCCTGGACAACCAAATGCTCCAGTTTGGCGAGCGCGGCGCGCGCATGGCTCTGGTCGGGATCGGACATGGCCGGGTTCTCGCCCATGATGTACATGCCCCGGATCTCGCCGTCATGGATCGCGTCGACGATCTCGACGACGGTCAAGCCGCGCTTGGGATCGAGCGTTTGGCCCCAGAAATTCTCGTACTGGCCGCGGATGTCGGCATTCTCCACCGATTTGTAGTCGGGGAAATACATCGGGATGAGGCCCGCGTCCGAGGCGCCCTGGACATTGTTCTGGCCGCGCAGCGGATGCAGCCCTGTGCCGGCGCGCCCGACATGGCCGGTGATCAGCGCCAGCGCGATCAGGCAGCGCGAATTGTCCGTGCCGTGGGTGTGCTGCGAAATGCCCATACCCCAAAAAATCATCGAGCGTTCCGCCTTGGCATAGGTGCGCGCCACCTCGCGCAGCACACCGGCCTCGATGCCGCAGACGGGAGCCATCGCCTCGGGCGAGAAATCCTTGACCTTTGCCTTCAGCGCCTCGAAGCCGGAGACATTGGCCTGGATGTACTGCTCGTCATAGAGCCTCTCTTCTATGATGACGTGCAGCAGCGCGTTGAGCATCGCCACGTCGCTGCCCGGCTTGAAGCGCAGCGCATAGCTGGCGTGGCGCATCAGTTCCTGGCCGCGCGGATCCATGACGATCAGCTTGGTGCCGCGCTTTGCCGCTTGCTTGAAATAGGTGGCCGCCACTGGATGGTTTGTCGCCGGCCGCGCCCCGATAATGATCACGCATTCGGCCTTCATGGCGTCCATGAAAGGCGCCGAGACCGCGCCAGAGCCAACGCCCTCCATCAGAGCGGCCACGGAAGAGGCATGGCAGAGCCGGGTGCAGTGGTCGATATTGTTGGTACCGAAACCCTGCCGGACGAATTTCTGGAAGAGATAGGCCTCCTCGTTCGACCCCTTTGCCGAGCCGAAGCCAGCCAGCGCCTTGCCACCATGCTGGTCGCGGATGCGCTTCAGCCCGCTGGCGGCGCGCTCCAGCGCCTCTTCCCAGCTGGCCTCGCGGAACACTGTCAGCGGATCGACATTGCGCAGATCAATGTCGCCGGCCTTCGGCGCGTCGTCACGCCGGATCAGCGGCTTCGTCAGCCGTTCGGGCGACATCACATAGTCGAAGCCAAAGCGGCCCTTGACGCAGAGCCGGTTCTCGTTCGCCGGGCCGTTGCGGCCGTCGACCTGGACGATTTTATTGTCCTTGACGGCGACCTGCGTCTGGCAACCGACGCCGCAAAACGGACAGACCGTGTCGACGACCTTGTCGAACGCCTGGACGACACGTGTCTTGCCGGTCTCGTCCATCAGCGATTTCTCGTAGAGCGCACCAGTCGGACAAGCCTGGACGCATTCGCCGCAGGTGACGCAGGTCGACAGGCCCATCGGATCGTGCATATCGAAGACAGGAACCGAGTGATTGCCGCGCTCGGCCATGCCGATCACGTCGTTGACCTGCACCTCGCGGCAGGCGCGCACGCAAGCGCCGCAGGTGATGCAGGCGTCGAGATTGACGGCAATGGCCGGATTGGTGATGTCGAATTCCGGCTCCACGCCATCCCCGGCGAACTTCGAATTGAAGCGGCTGCCCGAAATCCCCATCGAACCGGCCCATTGCCAGAATGCCGACTGGTTGTCCGGACCGTCGCTCGCCGGCCGCATGTTGCTTGCGAGGAGCTCGAATACCATCTCGCGCGACTTGCGGGCGCGTTCGGTATCGGTTTTCACGACCATGCCGGCGGAAGGCTGGCGAACGCAGGAGGCAGCCAGCACGCGCTCGCCTTCGACGTCGACCATGCAGGCGCGGCAATTGCCGTCGGGGCGATAGCCCGGCATATCGACATGGCACAGATGCGGAATCTTTGTGCCCTGGCGCTTGGCGACGTCCCAGATAGTCTCGCCAGGGGCGGCGCTCACGGTTTGCCCATCGAGGGTGAATACCACGCTCTCGGCCATCAGAGGTCACTCCGGAAATGCGTCAGCAGATGATTGATCGGATTGGGCGCCGCCTGGCCCAGGCCGCAGATCGACGAATCGCGCATCACCGCTTCGAGGTCGCGAATCTTGTCTTCTGGCATAGGGCCCTGCTCCTGCAAGATAGCCACCAATTTCTCGGTTCCCTCGCGACACGGCGTGCACTTCCCGCAGCTCTCATGCTTGAAGAATTTCATGAGGTTGAGCGTGACCTGCTTTATATTGTCGGCCCGCGAGAACACGACTATAGCATGGGAGCCGACGAAGGCCCCCTGCTTGGCCAGATCGCCGCCGAAATCGAGCGGAATGTCCCCCAGTGCCGCTGGCAGGATGCCGCCTGAGGCGCCACCCGGCAAATAGGCCTTGAACTCATGACCGTCGGCCATGCCGCCGCAATAGTCGTCGATCAATTCGCGCACCGTGACGCCGGCCGGCGCCAGCTTGACACCGGGATTTTTCACCCGGCCGGACACGGACCATGAGCGGATGCCGGGGTGGCCGGGCCTGCCCTGCGCAGCGAACCATTGCGCGCCCTTTTCGACGATGTCGCGGATCCACCAGAGCGTCTCGACATTATGGTTGAGCGTCGGCCGTCCAAACAGGCCGACCTCGGCGATGTAGGGGGGGCGATGGCGCGGCATGCCGCGCTTGCCCTCGATGCTTTCCAGCATCGCACTCTCCTCGCCGCAGATATACGCGCCAGCGCCGCGGCGGAGTTCGATGAAGCCGGGCTTGACGATGCCGGTGGCCTCGAGCGAGGCGATCTCTTCGCGAAGAATGGCGAGCACCGCAGGGTATTCGTCGCGCATGTAGAGATAGATCCGTTCCGCCTCGACGGCGTGCGCCGCGATCAATGCACCCTCAAAGGCACGGTGCGGATCTCGCTCGAGATAGATGCGGTCCTTGAACGTGCCGGGCTCACCCTCGTCGCCATTGATCGACATCAGACGCGGGCCCGGATAGGAGCGTACGAACTGCCACTTCTTGCCAGCCGGAAAACCCGCACCGCCCAGACCCCTCAAGCCTGCATCGCCCAGGGTGGCGATGAGCTCGTCCGTGGTCAGCGCCCCAATCCGTACCCGCTGCAAAAGCTGGTAGCCGCCCGCCTGCCGATACGCCTCCAGCCCGACATAATCGGGCACGCTCACACCGGTCTCCGCTGCCGCGGCCATGCGCCTCAGGCCTTCGGCGGTTGCCTGGTCGACCTCGCGATCGCCGATACGCGCGGCAGGCGCGCCAGCGCAACGGCCCATGCAGGGCGCGCGCATGACCCTGATCGCCGCTGGATCGGCGCCCGCTTGCAATTCGGCCAGGAGGGTGTCGGCGCCCGCCAGCATGCAACTCACTGAATCGCACACGCGGATTGTCAACGGCGCAGGAGGCGTCTCGCCTTCCTTCACAACGTCGAAATGGTCGTAGAAGGTCGCCACCTCGTAGACCTCGGCCTGGGACAAGCGCATATCTTGCGCCAGCGCCCGCAAATGCCGCGCCGACAGGCAGCCATATCGATCCTGGATCAGATGGAGGAATTCGATCAGCAAGTCGCGCCGTCGCTGGCGCGCGCCCAGGAGCGCCTGGACCTCGGCGAGCGCGGCGTCATCCAGCGGCCTGCCCTTTGGTCCACGATCACGCGGCCGTCGTTCCTGGATCGTCATGTGCTCACCTCCCCGAGTGAAACGCTCTTACCTCTTAACGATATCCCGCGGGCCAGGATGTCGACTATGAGGCACGACATGTCCCCTGCACGACCAGCGCAAGCATTGCCTCGCAAATCTTGGGGCCGCCGCCGACGGGGTGCAACTCGTCACATCGTCGCGGGCTGCGTCTTTTCGATCATGAACACGACGCGATCGCCGTCGCGTTCCGTCGCTTCAAGTCGCTCGCCCATCTCGTTGAGCAGATTGGGGATATCGATGACCGCCAGCGGGTCCGTGCAGTGAACCTCGAGCCGCTCGCCTGGCTTCAAGGCTTTCAGTGCCTTACGAGTCTTCAGTGCTGGCAAAGGGCACTTAAGCCCGGTCAGATCCAACTTCGTCGTGGTTATCATGGTCGGCATGATGCCCGACAGGGCCTGGCCCCGTCAATCGAGCCCGGGTTGCGGCTCTCGTTTCGAGGACGCGGTCCGACGGCTCTCACATAAGACTGGAATAGGGGAGGAACTGGACCGTGTGACCGGGCTCGACACGGACTATCTCCTCTCCCAATTCGACGAGACCGTCGGTCGCGACCAGCGATGACAACAGTCCTGCGCCTTCCCTGGGAAACTTCGTCGCTTCGTAGCTACCATCCGCGGCCGTGCGTACGCTTGCTCGCACATATTCGCGCCGTCCCTGCTTTTTGCTATAGGAAAAGGCGGCCCGCATCGCGATCGGAGTCGGCGTTTGCTGGAGGGCCCCCGCAAGGGCGAGGATTGCCGGGCGGGCAATATGCGCGAAGGTGACGAAGCTCGCCACCGGATTGCCAGGAAGTCCGATCAGCGGGGTTCCATCGATCACCCCCATGGCGACCGGCCGGCCCGGCTTGATCGCGACGCGCCAGAACACCAGGGTTCCGGCACTCTCGACGGCGGCCTTCACGCAATCTGCCTCGCCCGTCGACACACCGCCCGAAGTCAGGATCAGGTCATGGCTCAATGCCGCTTCGCTCAGCTTTTCAGCGATCAGGCTACTGTCATCCACGAGGATACCGAGATCGGTGGTGTCGCAGCAGAGTCGAGCGAGCATCGCCGTCAGCATGAAACGGTTGGAGTCGAAAAGCTGCGCCGGTCCGCGCATGTCTCCCGGCGCGACGATTTCGTCCCCGGTCGAGAACACTGCCACGCGTATCCTGCGCCTGACCTGGAGTTCGGTGAGCCCCAATGCGGCGGCGAGCGCGATATCCTGCGGCCGCATCCGGTGGCCCGCCGGGAGGACGGCCTCGCCCAATGCGACATCTTCACCCGCAGGGCGTACATTGGCACCCTTTTTCAGGCCGGGCGGGAGAAGGATCCTGCCCGAGCCGTCGATGCTCACGTCTTCCTGCATGAACACCGTATCGACCCCGTCGGGCATTGGAGCGCCAGTGAAGATGCGTACCGTCTGGCCCGGCGGCACAGGTTCATTTGCCGCCATGCCGGCCTGAACCCTCCCGGCAACGGCGAACGCCGTCTCGACAGCCTGCGGCAGGTCTGCCCCTCGCA
This sequence comes from Mesorhizobium sp. BR1-1-2, assembly GCF_020165435.1. NCBI lineage: Bacteria > Pseudomonadati > Pseudomonadota > Alphaproteobacteria > Hyphomicrobiales > Phyllobacteriaceae > Mesorhizobium > Mesorhizobium sp. BR1-1-2. Next base: position 317,213 of record NZ_JAIUID010000001.1, on the reverse strand, counting down.
CGGCGTAGCCGTCGACCGCGGAATTCGTGAAGGGCGGCAGCGGCAGCGAGGCTACCATCTTTTTTGCCAGGACGCGCCCATCCGCCAGCAAGAGCGGGACCGTCTCGACCTCCTGTACGGCGCTGAGTTTCGAGGCAATCAGCGCGGCAGTCTCGTCGATGGGCCGCATCTGTCCGCCGAAAGCGAAGCAGTCATCCGAGATCTGCGCCATTTATATTCCCACTCTACGAGCGTGCCGGCTTCTTCGTAATCGCATCAATCCGGCTTTTTTTAATCAGCTTCGGTTGAACAGCCTGTAAGATACGGCAAGCTAGCGCAGGCGCGAGCCAGAATACGACGTCAGGAGACTGCCATGCATTTGATGCTACGCCAACCGGAACACGCCATCATCACACCCGATCCGCAAGACCAACGGCTGACGGAGCTGGTTGCGGGCGTCGACCATACAGGCGCGACGGTGGAGGTCCGCGTACCGATCGAACGTGCCCTGACGCTCTATCTCAACGCTCAGGAGATCGTCACGATGATGACGGTCAACGACTACCCTGAATATCTCGCGCTCGGCTATCTGCTGAACCAGAACATGCTTCTGCCCACCGATGTGGTGACGGACGTCGAGTATGACGAGGACCTCCAGGTCGTGGTCGTTCGCACCGAGCGCAACACCGACTACGAGCAGAAGCTCCGAAAGCGAACGCAGACCTCGGGTTGCGCCCAAGGCACCGCCTTCGGCGACGTGCTGGAGGCGATCGAGGACATCACGCTCCCGCCTGCTGAGCTTCGCACCTCCTGGCTCTACGAGCTGACGCACAAGATCAACACCACGCCGTCGCTCTATCTGGAAGCAGGCGCGATCCATGGCTGCGTCCTTTGCAGGGAGGGCACGCCGATCTGCTATATGGAAGACGTCGGCCGCCATAACGCCGTCGACAAGATCGCCGGCTGGATGTACCGCCACGCCATCGATCCGGGGGATAAGATCATCTACACGACCGGGCGGCTGACCTCCGAGATGACGATCAAGACGGTTCGAATGGGGATTCCCATCCTGGTTTCGCGCTCCGGCTTCACCGCCTGGGGCGTGGCGCTGGCCCGCCAGGTGGGACTGACGCTGGTCGGCCGGGCGCGCGGCAAGCGCTTCACCGCACTTTCAGGCCAGGAGCGGATCGTCTTCGACCAGGATATCGCTTCGGTCGATGAGGAAGCGCCGCACCACCGCCGCAAGGGTGCCGAGCATGACGACTGAGCGGCCCATGACGCTGGGCGTCTTGCTCGCCGGCGGTCTGGGTCGGCGCATGGGCGGCGGCGACAAGCCGACGCGCATGATCGGCGGACGCACGATGCTCGAGCATGTTATCGAACGGCTGGGACCGCAGTGCGACGGGCTCGTTCTCAATGCCAATGGCGACCCCGTTCGCTTCGCCCGTTTTGGCCTGCCCGTCGTCGCCGACACGATCGAGGGTTATCCGGGGCCGCTCGCCGGCATGCTCGCCGCGCTCGACTGGACGGCGGACAACAGGCCCGACGTCGAGTGGGTGGTCAGCGCCGCCGGTGATTGTCCTTTCCTGCCGCGCGACCTCGTTGCACGTCTCCAGCGGACGCGCATGACCGAGGGGGCGGATTTGGCGGTGGCGGCATCCGGCGGTCAGGCGCATCCGGTCATCGGGCTCTGGAAAGTCGCCTTGCGGGACGAATTGCGGCATGCGTTGACCAACGAGGGCCTGCGCAAGATCGACCGGTGGACTACCCGCTACGGCCTTGCCATCGTGTCCTGGCCGGCAGAGCCGGTGGACCCGTTCTTCAACGCCAACACGGTCGACGACCTCGCCGAAGCCGAGCGGCTGGCCGCGCTGCTTGCCGCTAACCCGGCCGGCTGAATCCCGCGCGCTCCAGCGCCGAATGCATCTCGTCGGTCTGGAGAACTTCGAGGAACGCGTGCACCGCGGGCCGATCCTTTCGCGCGCAAACCAGCGCGAAGTCGTAGTGCTCTTCGGTCAACGGGATAAGACCGAGCCCGGCCGCACGCGCGACCGGCGCGATGGTGACGCCCCAGTCGGCGCGCTTCTGCGCTACCGCCGCTGCCACGGCATTGTGTGTGCGCGGCTGGTTCCAGTAGCCGTCCGGGCGTTCCGCGCCGAGGAGTTGGTCGATCAGGATACGCGTTCCCGAGCCTTGGTTGCGATTGACCATCATGCAATCGGGATCGGCGAGCGCGGCACGGACCGCGTCCTCCGCGCCGAGGCCCTCGAAGCGCTCGTCGCCTCGGCGGAACACCAAGCCTTGCATGCGCCGCCAGCCTGGCACGAGTTCGAGACCGTCACCAAGGAAGGGCGCGTTGTAGTTCCGCGTCTTCGGGTCGAAGAGATGGATGGGAGCGAGATCGCACTCGCCGCGCTTGGCCGCCGCAAGACCGCCCAGGCTTCCCACAGACAGCGAGCGCACCGAAATCCCGCGGCGCGAAAGTTCGCCAACGACCAGATCGAGGCCGACGCAATGACTGCCGATGACGACGAGGTCGGGAACGCGGACCCGCGGCGTGAACAGCGTTACCGGCACGTCGGCACCGGCAGGCACATGATCGGCCAGTGCCTCGATGCGGATGAAGCCGTCCGCCTGGGTAAAGGATGTTATCGCTCCCGAGCCCTTACCAGTCGGATAGGCCGTTAATCCTTTCTGCCCTTGCACAAGGGAGACCATCGCGAATTCGGTCCGTCCGAGTTCGGAAGGAACCCGCAATGGAAGGCTTGCGGTGACCTGAGCATCGACGCGCGGCGGCAGCCCCGCCATGCGCCGCAGGGCGGGTACCACCATGTCATGGAAGGTGAACATGGCCGAGGTCGGAAATCCCGGCAGGACGATGACCGGCTTGCCCCCGCACACCGCCAGGCAAAGCGGCTTTCCGGGCTTCAGCGCCACGCCGTGGGCGATGATGCCGGGCTTGCCCAGTCGGCCGATAATGCGATGCGTGACATCCCCTGCCCCTTTGGACGTGCCGCCCGACAGGATCAGTACGTCGTGGGCGGCGAGCGCCTCGCGCATAGCCGTCTCAAGCGTTGCCTCGTCGTCTGGGAAGGCACCGAGAAAATGTGCTTCGCCGCCATTTTCAGTGACCGCCGCAGCGATGATCGGTCCGTTGGCATCATAGATGCCGGCCGCCCGCAGTGGCTCGCCCGGCTGAACGAGTTCATCGCCAGTGGAGAGCACGGCCACGCGTGGCCTGCGCGCCACGGCCACTTGTGCGATTCCGCACGCGGCGAGCATGCCGATTTCGCGCGAGCCGATTTGCGTTCCGGTGCGCAGCACGACCTCTCCTCGCGCCATGTCAGATCCTGCATTGGAGACAAACTGGCCGGGCGAGATGCCGCGCCCCACCTCGATGGCACTCAACCCCACCGGATGGGTATGCTCCACCATGATGATCGCGTCCGCGCCACGCGGCAGCGGCCCGCCGGTTGCGATGGGCGTGGCGGTTCCGGTCAGAACGGGGAGTTGCGGAACCGTGCCGCAGGCAATCGCTTCCGCATTCAGCTCAAGCCGAACGGGACGGGTTTCAGAGGCGGCAGCCAGGTCGGCCGCACGTACCGCGAAGCCATCGACATTGGAGCGGTCAAAGGGCGGCACGTCGACCGGCGCCGCCACGTCTTCGGCAAGAACCAGCCCGAGCACGTCGGCCAGCGTCCGCGTCTCGGTCGGTAACGGGCGGGGAAACAACACTGCCTCGAAGCGCGCCAGCGCAGCTTCGCGCGATAATATCGTCAGGAACTGCTCCTGCCCGCTCTTCTGCTGGGCCGATGATGGAGAATTCGTCATAGGAGCTCACTCGATCAAAAGTTGCGGAGCGGAAAGGCGGAGACGGGCGTGCCGACGGCATACCCCTCGCTATCGCCCGGGACCGCAAGCCAGGCGTCGGCAAGCCGCATGGCGTCCAGCGAAAAGTCGCCGACGGCGAGCGGCGTCCACATATCCCGTTCCTTCCCGAGCAGAACGAGCTCGTAAAGTCCGACCGCGGATGAGATTTTCCGCGAGAGCGGCAAGATGATGCCGGGCCGTTCAGATCTGCCCGACAGGCGGTCCAGGACTGGCTGGACAAGCGCAAGGAACCCGGCGAAAGCGTGGAGCGGCGATCCGGCCAATGCGACCACCGGTGTCTTGCCGAGCCGGCCTATCGCCGTTGTCCCTCCGGGTCGTAAGGCCATGCGGTGCCTAATCAACACCCCGCGCCGCGCAAGAGCTTCGGCGGTCACGTCGGCGTGGCCGTCACCAGTACCACCGATCAGGAACAGAAAATCGCAGGCCTCGCCATCCAGAGCGGCAATGATCGATGCCGCGTCGCGCTTTACGGTCTCTATATCGGTAACCGAAGCGCCCGAGGCACTCAGGCTCTCGACCACGAGCCGCATTGAGAATGTCTCGTTGCTGTCGGCGGCGACGTCGATCGCGCGCACGCGCGGGCTCCTTACGGCAAGCTGGCTCAGTCCCACTTTGCGGGCGACCAGCAGGTCGGCGACGCCGATCGCCTTTCCCTCAAGCATTGGCGGGCGGGCCGCCGCCATATCCTCGCCCGCCCGGCGCACACCCTGACCGGGCACGGCTTCAGCTACCGCTTGGATCATCGGTCCACTGCAATCGACGAGGCCGGCCGGCAGCACACAGTCGCGATTTTTAGGCATTGCCTCACCCGTCTCGACCCAGATCGGCGCGACCGGCAAAACTAAGGGCGAATAGGCTGATGCCCCCACGAGGTCGAGGGCGCGACACGCCCAGCCGTCGATGGCAGCGATGTCTCGCGCAGGCTGAGCTGGCACGACAGCCGGCATCCCGGCAGCGACATAGCCTAGGGCTTGTTCAAGCGGCACCAAGCGGGGAGTGACGGGCATTACACCATCGAGCAGCGCATCGAGCGCCGCTTCCAGGGGAGTCAGCGGGCCCGTCGAAGAAAACGTTCTCGTCATGGCGCGATATTGAAGCAGACGCGAGCCTGTTTGCAACCAGCTTCAGGAACGCTCGCGCTGCGCGTTCGGGAAGAAGAGCTGCTGCCCGTCGATCTTGTACTCCCCGATCGCCTTCTGGCCCTCCGGAGAAACCAGCCAATCGATGAAGCGCTGGCCGGCCTCCACTTTGACGCTTGGATGTTTGTGAGGATTCACCAGCATCACGCCATACTGGTTGAACAGCCGCTTGTCGCCCTCGACGGCGATGTCCAACACGCCACGATTCTTGAACGACAGCCATGTGCCACGATCGGAAAGCGTATAGGCGTTCATCGCTGCCGCGGCGTTGAGCGCCGCCCCCATGCCCTGCCCGATCTCCTTGTACCACGGCCCCTCGGCCGCCTCGATGTCGATGCCGGCCGTCTTCCACAGACCCAATTCGGCCGAATGGGTGCCGGACCTGTCACCGCGCGACACGAAGGCCGCTTTCTTGGCTTCGATGGCGATCAGCGCGGCTGCGATGTCCTTGGTCCCGCTGATGCCCGCCGGGTCGCTCTTGGGGCCCACGAGGACGAAGTCGTTGTACATCACGTCGAAGCGCTTCACCCCGAAGCCTTCCTTTATGAACTTCTCCTCCTGCGCCTTGGCATGGACGAAGACCACGTCGGCATCGCCGCGCCGACCGGTGTCGAGCGCCTGACCGGTGCCCTGAGCGACGACCTTCACGCTGATGCCGGTTTTCTTCTCGAACAGCGGCAGGATGTAATCAAACAGGCCAGAATCCTGGGTCGAGGTCGTCGACGCCACGACGATCGACTGGTCCTGGGCAGGTGCGCCGCCGGCTAGCATCAGAAGCACCATAAGCGCAGAGAACATTCGGCGGATCAGCATCTCAATCTCGGTCCAGTTGATCAAAGCACGAGCTCGCCGCGCACGAAGGCAGCGGCTTGCGGGGTCGCGGGGCGGTCAAGGAAGTCGTCGGCGTCGGCGTGCTCGCAAACGCGCCCCCGGAGCAGAAAGACGACGTCTCCCGCGATCCTGCGTACCTGGCCGAGGTGGTGCGATGCCATGATGATCTTCGTGCCCGATTGGGCAGCCGTGATGATGATCTGCTCGACAAAACGCGTCGCCGCCGGATCGAGACTGGCTGTCGGCTCGTCGAGCAACAGGATTTCGGGCTGGCGCGCCAGGGCGCGCGCGAGGGCCAGCCGCTGCTGCTCGCCACCGGAGAGATGCCGTGCCGGACGTGCCGCGAGATCGAGAAGACCGACGCGCTCGAGCAGTTCCTCCGCGCGCGGGGCCCGCAGCCGGCGCGGACAGCCGGCTTGAGCCAGTGCATAGGCGACATTCGCGGCCGCCGAGCGGCGCAGCATCACCGGCTTCTGGAACAGGATCGCACGCCGTGTCGGCGGGGAAAACGTTCGTCCCCCCCAAGTCAGGGCTCCCGCAGAAGGTGCAACAAGCCCCATGCAGAGCCTCAGCAGGGAGGTTTTGCCCGATCCGTTCGGGCCGACGACCAGAGTCGGCGCGCGCGGCCCGATCGTCAGGTTCACCCGGTCCAGGATGGTCGTCGCACCGGCGACCAGCGACACGTCATCGAAGACAAGTGGAAGATCGCTCTGAGCAGCCCGCATCCCTAGCCCGCCCGTTGCTCGGACCAAACCCGCACGCCCCAGGCGGCGGCGTTGATCAGCAGGATGAGGAAAATCAGCATCAGGCCGAGTCCCATGGCGAGCGGCAGGTTTCCCTTCGAGGTCTCAAGTGCGATTGCCGTCGTCATGGTGCGGGTGAAGCCATCTATGTTGCCGCCGACGATCATCACGGTGCCGACCTCGGCCGCCGCCCTGCCGAAACCCGCCAGCAGAGCCGTGACGAGGCTGAAGCGGCCGTCCCACAAAAGCGTGGCGACCAGGCCCGCCGGCCCGACCTGCATCGCAGTCAGTTCCTCACGATACTCGCGCCACAGATCCTCGACCGTCTGGCGAGTCAGCGCTGCAATGATGGGCAGCACCAATAGCGCCTGCGCGATGACCATGGCGGCGGGTGTGAACAAAAGGCCGAACTCGCCAAGCGGCCCGGATCGCGATAGCAGCAGATAGACCGTCAGCCCGACCACCACCGGCGGCAGGCCCATGAAACCGTTCAGCAGCACGACGATCGCCGAACGACCGGGAAAGCGTGCCAGCGCGATAATTGCGCCCAGCGGCAGGCCTGCGACCATGGCGATCGCGACAGCCGAAAGGCTCACGGCGAGCGACAGGCGCACGATGGCAAACAGCGTGGCGTCGCCGCCCGCGATCAGTTGCCATGCACCCAGCCCTTCCGACATTGCTCCTCGCAGTCCTGTCCGGCGTCAATGTCCTGCAACTCCTCCGTCAGAGTCAAATCCTTGAACCTATTCAGGAATATGCATATCAATGCAGGATGAATTTGCTGACGACGTCCGAAGCCGCCGATTATCTGCGCATTGGCGAGCGCAAGCTTTATGACCTAATCGCGGAGGAGCGTATCCCGTGCAGCAAGGTGGCGGGCAAGTGGCTGTTTCCGCGGCATGAACTCGACCGTTGGGTCATGTCGGGGTTGGTCCGGCCCGCAGGAATGACCCAAACCGAGCCGCCGCCGATCGTCGGCGGCAGCCAGGACGACCTGCTCGAATGGGCTTTGCGGCAATCGGGCTCCGGTCTGGCCTTTCTGACGGAAGGCACGGAAGCCGGCGTGACACGCCTGCTGCGCGGCGAGGTGTCTGCCGCTGCGATCCATTTCCACAGCCGCGACCCGGACCCGAATGTCGCCGCGATTGCGACCAGGCCGCGGCTTTACGATGCGGTTCTGGTCGGATTCGCCCGCCGCGAGCAAGGGCTGCTGCTCGCGCCAGGCAATCCAAAATCGCTCAGCAACCTGACCGACGTACTTGCGACCGGGGCACGCATCGCGATTCGCCAACACGGCGCAGGCGCGGACATGCTGCTCACGCAATTGCTGGCGGACTCCGGCGCGAAACAAGACGACGTCAACCGGTTGGAGCCGCCCTGCCTGACTGGACCCGATCTCGCGGCTGCCGTGCGCATTGGTAGGGCCGATTGCGGAATAGCCACCCGCGCGGCCGCACGCGCCGCTGGCCTCGATTTCGTTCCATTGGCCTGGGAAAGCTTCGATCTCCTGATGCGGCAGCGGACCTACTTCCAACAACCGATCCAGGCGCTCCTGCGTTTGCTAGGGCAGGAGATCTTCGCCAGCCGCGCCGCCGAGCTTGCCGGATACGATTCATCGCCCGCCGGGCAGATACGGTTCTTCAAATAGCAGCCGACCCCGATCAAGCCGCAGCTCTCATCCCAGATCGATCTCGCCCTCGACGACATGGCGCAGGCCTGCCGGCTCCGAGGTGATGACGGCCCTCACGGTCAGTCGGCCCTGTCCTTTCAGGCCCTTCTCCGCCACGGCTTTCTCGATTGCCTGCTGCGAAGTCACGCCGACCTGCTTGAGGAACTTGCGCATGGAGACGTTGAAGGGATCGGTTTCCATATTCTGGGTCATATGATTGCCTCGAACGGTGTGAACGATATGGCCGGTCCGGCAAGCTTGGTGCCCGCAACGGCGGCGCTGCGCCAACGGAGCACGGAATGGCCCGGGGTGCAATGAGGACGACGCTCGCACTATGTCTGACGGCCGTTGGTCCGTTCCTCTGCGGCGTAGAAACGCGTGGTGCCGAGCTTCGCGGTCATGGCGGAGCGATGCGGGCGATTGCCGTGACGGCCGATGGGCAAACAGCGATCACCGGTGGTTCGACGCCAAGGCGATCATCTGGCCGGTCAGGACCGGCCAAGCGAGGGAGGTGCTGTTTCACGATAGCCAGTCGGCGACGTCCGCAAGGCCGTTTCGCGGGCACGGTCAGACGGCCCTCTTTGGCGGAAACCAGGCAGCAAGTGGCAATTGACGAAGAGCATGATGCATAGGGCGTTTTTCGCCCGTCAGCGCGCCCTAAGCAATCCTGGTGCCGCTACGAGCATCGAACAGATGCACCTTGGATATCATGATCTCCAACCCAACCTCTTGATCAAGTTTGAAGGGCGGCTGATCCCGCACCTCGGCCACCAGGTCGACTCCACCTGCACTTAATGTAAGCTCCTGGGCCTCACCGGTCGGCTCGACCACTTGCACCCTCGCCTGAGAGTGGTTGCCGCCAACCGAAACGTGCTGCGGACGAATCCCGTAAACTACCCCATCCCTGTCGCCCATCCGAGAAGCCGCCGGCAAGGGTAAGCGCAAGCCCTGATCGGCGACGAATGCGCCGTTGTCGATGCGGCCCTCGATCAGGTTCATTTCCGGCGAGCCGATAAAGCTTGCGACGAACAGATTAGCCGGGTTCTCGTAGAGCTCGGAAGGGCTGCCGATCTGTTCGATCCGGCCTTTGTTCAACACCACGATGCGGTCGGCGAGCGTCATCGCCTCGGTCTGGTCATGCGTGACATAGATGCTCGTTCGGCCGAGCCGTTGGTGAAGCTTCTTGATTTCGGCGCGCATCTTGACACGCAACTTGGCATCGAGGTTGCTGAGCGGCTCATCAAACAGGAAAGCGGCTGGATCGCGCACGATGGCGCGGCCCATGGCGACACGTTGGCGCTGGCCGCCAGACAACTGCCGCGGCATCCGGCCAAGCAGGTCCTGCAGGCCAAGGATTTCGGCAGCCGCCTTGACTCTCGAGACAATCTCTTCCCTGGGGACCTTGGCCAGTCGAAGCGCGAAGCTCATATTGTCGGCCACGCTCATATGCGGATAGAGCGCGTAGCTCTGGAAGACCATGGCTATGTCGCGCGACTTGGCCGGCATCTCGTCGACGACACGCCCGCCGATGCGGATCTCGCCGGTCGTCTGCTCTTCCAGCCCGGCGATCATGCGTAGCAGCGTTGACTTGCCGCAGCCTGACGGGCCGACCAGCACCACGAACTCGCCGCTGGCGATCTCGATATTGACGTCGCGCAAAACTTCCACGGCGCCGAAGCTCTTGCCGAGCTGTTCTATCTCAATTGCAGACATCTATTGTCCTCCCGTCCGGCACCACTCATTTTTGTTGAGCATGCCGCCATGCTCGGTATTCGGCCTCGCCCTCGGGGCTCAACGGGTAGTATTTCCGCAGGTCTCCCCCTTGCGCCAGGCGCGAGCGCGAAAACTCTTCCCACTCAATATGCGCTCCGGCGAGCTCGACCAATTTTGGAGCAAGGGCGACCGGCACGACGACCACGCCGTCATCGTCGGCGACGATGATATCGCCAGGGATGACCAGCACGTTCGAGCAGGCGATGGGAACGTTGACGGCGAACGGCACGATGTTGGTTTGGGCGTGGAAATTCGGCGTGACGTCCCTCACCCAGATGCCGATGTCCAAAGCCGCCGCCTGGGCGGAATCGCGGATGCAGCCGTCGACAACCACGCCGGCCCCGCCGCGCCCGGCGAAATAGGTCAGCATCATCTCGCCGAAGATGCCGCTTCCCAGATCGCCGCGCGCATCGACCACCACCATGTCGCCCGGCTGCGTGGGATAGAGCACGTGACGGTGCAACTGCCGCTCCGGCTCCTCATATTCGGTCTCGTTGTAGAGATCCTCGCGCTTCGGCATGCACTGGAGCGTGAGAGCAGGCCCCGCCGCCGTGCGGCCCAGCCTCAACGGACGCGGGCCCCGTATCTGCGGGTCGCGAATGCCCATCTTGTGGTAGAGTTCGCTGGCCAGCGTCGCCGAGCCGATCGCCGCAAGCGCATCGACCAATTGTCTCGGCGGTCGCGAAATGTCCGATATCGCCGGTATCTGATCAGCTGCCATTCCGTATCCTCCGATTGCGCGGCGAGGTCCCTGACCTCACCGATCGTCACTCAGTTGCGTATCCCGTCGTCGAAGCCGTCGAGCGTTTTGGGTGCATGTCCGTCATTCAGCCGCGGACGGCACCGGTGGTGAGACCCTTGACCAGCAGCCCCTGGGCAAACCAGACAAACACCAGGGTCGGGATGACCATCAGGACGCCGGCTGCCGACATGGCGCCCCAGTCGATGCCGAATTGCGAGACGAAGTTGGTGAGCCCGACCGGCAGAGTCTGAGCGGCCTTGCTGGAGGTCAGGGTCAGGGCAAGCAGCAGGTCGTTCCAGGTGAAGAGAAAGGTGATGACCGCGCTGGCGCCAATACCAGGAGCAATCAGCGGCGCCACGATCTGGACCAGCGTGCGCACCGTGCCGGCGCCGTCCGACTGGGCAGCCTCCTCGATCTCTTTCGGCACGTCCTGGATGAAGCCCAGAAGCAGCCAGATGGCGACAGGCAGTTTGGCGGCCGTATGGCTCAGGATCAGCGCCCAGATGGTGTCGAGCATGCCCAAGGCGGCAAACACGGCAAAGAGCGGAATGGCAAGCGCGATGACCGGGATCATGCGCATGATCAAAAGCAGCCCGAAAATCAGCATCGCGCCCGGCATCCTGAAACGCGACAAGGCATAGGCGCAAGGAATGGCCAGCAGATGGACGAGGATGACCGTCGCCACCGAGACGATGACGGTGTTCCAGACATAGTCCATAGTGTCGTACTCCGCGAAAACGGAGACGTATTGTGTTAGCGTCGCGGTCTCGGGGATGATGTGCACCGGCACCGAGAAGATGTCGGCCGAACTGCGGATCGACGTCAGGAATAGCCATACCAGCGGAAAGACGGTGAACGCGACGGTCAGGGCCAGCGCCATATACTGGCCGGCGATCCCCACCGTAAACCGACGGCGCCGGCGCTTTGGCCTGGGACGTGCGCTAACGATTGCGGCTTCGCTCATATCGCCCTCCGTTTCGCAATCAGCCACGGTATTCCGTAGAGGAGCCCGAGCACGAACAGCGACATCCCCAAAGCGATGTAGGAGACGGCCGCCGCATGTCCGAAATCCACCGCCTGAAACGCCAGCAGGTAGGAATAGACGGTGAGCAGGTTGGTGGCGCCGCCCGGCCCGCCCTGCGTCATCAGCCAGACGACGTCGAAGGTCCGGAACGTGTCGATGATGCGAAGCATCAGGGCGATCATGATGATCGGACGCATCAGCGGCAGCACGATATGCCAGAAGCGCTGCCATGGCGTCGCGCCGTCCACGGTGGCCGCCTCGAGCGGTTCCTGCGGCAAGGACTGCAGGCCGGCAAGGAACAGTAGCACCATCAACGGCGTGTTCTGCCAGACATCGGCGACGATCACGGAGACGAGCGCCCAGGTCGGATGGTTGAGCCATGGAATGTCGGGCAGATTGAACATGCGCAACAGCGCGTCGACCAGGCCGTACTGGGTGTTGAACAGCCACCGGAAATTCAGGCCCACCACTGCGGGCGCGATCATCGGAGGCACCAGGAGCAAGGTGCGCGCGAGCCGCATGCCGCGCAATTTGCCATTGACGAGCACGGCGATAGCCATTCCAGCCACCACTTCAATCGTGATCGAAATGATGCTGAATATCGTCTGATTTCGCAGTGCCTGGTCGAACTGGCGGCCGAAGAGTTCGTCGGTGTAATTTGCCATTCCGATGAAGGGCGCCGAACCGCTCAGATCCCAGCGGAAGAAACTCATGGTGAAAGAGTATCCGAGCGGATAGAGCAGGATAGCCAGCATGACGAGGAGCGCCGGGCTGGCCAGAAGGTATCCTCTCGGCCAGGTGTAGGGCAGCGGCGAACGTCGCCGACGCCCCGACACCGTATGCTGTGCGACGGACGGCATCGTCAATCGTAAGCTCCGGCCCGGCGCATGATCTCCTCAGCCTCCGTCGCCGCCTGGTTGAGCGAGTCCGCGGGAGAGACCTGGTCGGTCAAGGCCTGTTCGATGGCCGAAAACATCAGCGTGCAGACTTTCGAGAAGCCGGCCAGCTTCGGCCATTCCTTGCCGTTGGCTATCGTCGTCTCGAGCTGCTGCAGCCACACGGCCTGAGGCCCCTTTGCCGCTGATATCACTTCCTTGGCGATAGCCTGGCTGCTGGGGAAGTTGGTGAATTGGTCGAACTGCAACCGCTGCGCCTCGGGACCGACCGTATACTTGATGAATTCGACGGCGGCGTCCTTGCGTCCGGATTGTCCGTTGAGCGCCATGGCATGCGAAATGGCGCATGAAATCGCGGCCTTGTCCTTGACGTAGGGCGCAGTCGACCACTTGCCGACGACGCGTGAGGTCTCCGGATTCGACAGGGTCGCGAATGCGCCCGGCCAATCGAAATTCGCATACACGGTGCCGGACGAGAATTCGGTCGAATTCTCGTTCCACTGATAGCCGACCGCATCGGGTGGCACGATTTTGTGCTTCTGGATGAGATCGCGATAGAAGGTCAGGGCCTTGATGCCGGCTTCGGAATTGAAGGCCGGCTTATTGGCCTGGTCCACCCAATCGCCGCCGGCTTGCCAGAGCAGGTCGCTGAAGGTGCGTTGTGCTGGATCGCCCTGCCCCGGCACGACCAGCCCATAATGGCCATTGCCGGTCAGTTTCAGCCCGACATCGACGAGCTCCTCCCAGGTCTCAGCCGGCTTCAGGCCTTTTTCCTGATAGATGTCGCTGCGGTAGTACTGAACGCGCGAATCCATGTTGCGCGGAATGGCCGCCAGGTTTCCGGTCTTGGGATCGCGCAGATACTTGACCGCGACCGGGTAGAATTCCGCGAGTTCGCTGTCGCTGAAATAGCTGTTCAGCGGCGCAAAATGGTTGAAGTAGGAATCGATCTGCGCCGTATGGGTGCTATAGACGTCGTATTGGCTCGATCGCGCCGCGCTCAACGTGACCACCTTCGCCGTCAGCGGGGTGAATTCCAGCAAGTCGTAGCGAACCTTGATACCGGTCTTGGCGGTGAAATCCTGAACGATCTTTTCCCAGTATTTGGGATAGAGCGGGCCGCCGGTGATCAGCAGTGCGGTGATCTCGTTCGCGTCTGCCCTGGCGATCCATGGCGCGGCGAGCGAGCCGGCTGTCACTGCCGCACTCGCGGCCAGGAATTTGCGTCTCGACAGGTTTGCGGACATCATAATCTCCTCCTTGGTTTTGATTGGTCGGCCCATCCAAGGGTCGGCCGATGACTTCAACCTTTCCGGCAAATCCGCGGCGGCTTGCTCCTCCCGCAGCGAGATTGCCTGGATTACGTCCCGAACGACGCTTGCGAGCCCGCCGGGCGATCAGGCACCTTGTTCCAACGCGGCTGGGGCGTTCGCGAAGGCGTCTCGATCCTGATCTCGGACGACGGGAACCGGGATGGGACGACCTCCACCGTTCGATCCTCCCTTCACGCAGGCCGAGTTATAGGCTAGTGAGCACCATGAGATAAGTTGACTGCATATCTAGCTATCAGCCTATAAGCTTATCAGACAAGTGGATGTTAATGATGGATGCCATGGAGGTCAAGCTTCAAACTTTGCCCAAGCAGGTGGCCGGCGTGCTCGCGCGCCGCATCGCCAGCGGCGGCGTCGCCGGCGGCCAGGGACCGTCGGAGCAGCAGATCCTTCAGGAGTTCGGGGTTTCGCGCGCGGTGGCGCGGGAAGCGCTCAAGATCCTGGCGTCTCTCGACATGATCGAAATCGCGCAGGGACGGCGCGTGGTGCTGCGTCCCGCAGACGAATGGGACTACCTCAGTCCATTGCTTATCGACTGGCTGCCGCCCGAGCAGACCCGCGAGATCTTGGCGGAAGCGCACGCGACGCGGATAATCATCGAACCGGCCATCACCGCCATCGCGGCCAAGCATATGACCAAAGAAAACCTTGAGCGTCTTGGCACCCTGCTGGCAGCGATGTCGGCCAGCGAAGACAATGCGGACGCCTATCTGAAACTCGATCTGGATTTCCACATGGAGATTTGCCGGGCAGCCAAGAATAGGATCCTCGACCGCTTCATGTACTCGTCCCGGTGGTGGCAGATGGCAAGCAGGCGCATCAGCAACCAGGTGCCTCATGCCCTGCCCTCGGCGACTGAGATGCACAGAGCGATCTACGAGGCGCTCGTGGCGCGTGATGCAAAACGGGCGGAAGAGGCGATGCGCCGGCACCTGAAGATCACCACGGCCGTTGGCCTGCCCCCATAAGAAATCGCCAGCCGACGCTCCCGAGCGGCGCAGCCAGCAATCGGGCTGGCCGCGCCGCTGCGCGCCGGGAGGACGCGGCCGATATCAGGCGCTTTTTGCTTGCTGTTCCTGGCGCTGGCGCGCGCGAAAACCGAACATGTCGCCCTTGTCTTTGATTTCCGCCCATACCGGTCCGGTAATCTTGTCGATGGCCGCGACGTCCGCGTCGGAAATCGCCCAGCCTGCGCTCTCGGCATTTTCCTCGAGTTCCTTGACCGTGCGCGCGCCGACCAGCGGCGAACTCACGCCCGGCCTGCTGGTAAGCCACTGGATCGCAAGTTGCGGAACCGTCTTGCCGTAGCGCGCCGCAATCGGCTTCAGGGCGTCGACGGCGTCAACCGCGCGCTCGTAGGTGCCCGGCTGGAACAGAACGGTGGTGCGGCGCTCATCGCCTTCGACGAATTTAGTGTCCGGCGACAACAGCCCGGTAAGCAAACCCTGGGCGAGACCACTATAGGGCATCACGCCGATATTATGCTTGCGGCAATAGGGCAGCGTCTCAGCCTCAACCTCGCGCCACAGCATGTTGTAGGGTGGTTGGAGGACGTCGATCACGCCATGTTGACGAGCGTTGTCCATGTCGGCGGTGCTGAAATTCGAGACGCCGACTGCCTTGATACGTCCGGACGACCGCAGCCGCTCCATCATCTCCATGGTCGGGCCGATCGGAAAATCCGAGTTCGGCCAGTGGACAAAATAGATATCGACATAGTCCGTCTGCATCCGCTTCAGCGAACCGTCGAGCGCCGCCTCAATCATGGCGGGTTCGAGATGATTGGGCGCGACCTTGGTCGCGATAACGGCCTTGTCGCGGCGGCCGGCCAGTGCCTTTCCGACGATCTCCTCGGCATGGCCATGTCCATAGGCTTCGGCGGTGTCGATCAGCGTGATGCCAAGTTCCGCGGCGCGTCGGATCACCCGGATCGATTCCTCGTCGTCGGCCGCGCCCCAAAAGGCGCCGGACATACCCCAAGTGCCTAGACCGATCTCCGATACCTTGACCGGCGACGATCCCAACTGTCGCTGTTGCATCCTGTTCCTCCTGATTGGCAGCATGTATGGGCTATCACCCTGCTGGCATCCAATTTATACGCTTATATACTCGTCTAACAAGTAGGCTCCGGCGTATTTATTTCGCTTGGCGCGGAGCCACGAATTTCCCAAATGATTCAACGATACCTTCCGCTGCGAGGTGCATTTGCGCAAAATCGTTCAAAGGGGGTTTACGTCTCATCTTCTCATCTTGTATGCTTATTGGACAAGTTGACTTAGGTTGACGATATGCGTTTGAAGGGCGCCGCGCGCCGTCACGGGGAGGAGGTTTCGATGAAGATCACGGACATCAAGACAGCGGTCGTCGCCTATCACGGCAAGGCGACCCTGATCCGCATCGATACGGACGCCGGCATCTCCGGTTATGGCGAAGCAAATCCCGATGCAGGCGCCGCCGCAATCGTCGGGCTGATTTCGGAACTGAAGTCGGAGCTGATCGGCCAGGATCCGCGAAATGTCGAATATTGCTGGGACAAGATTCGCCGTGACCATGTGTTTTCCGGTGCGCAGGCCGGCATCTTTCTGATCGCGCTGACCGGGCTGGAGATGGCGCTGTGGGACGTGGCGGCGAAAGCCGCCGGCCAGCCGCTTTATCGCATGTTCGGCGGCAAGTTCCGCGATCGGATAAGACTCTATGCCGACTGCGGTGACGGCGATGAGGAATCGGGATCGCCGCAGGGATGCGCGGCACGCGCGCGCCGCATGGTGGCGGAAGGCTTCACGGCGCTGAAATTCGACATCGACAATCTGCGCCATCCGGCGAAGTTCGACGCGGTGAACCATACCATCAACGGCGCCGAACTGCGCTTCATGGTCGAGCGTGTCGCAGCGGTCCGCGATGCGGTCGGCCCCGACGTCGATCTCTGCATCGACCTGCACGCGCGCTACGACGTGCTCAGCGCCAGCCGCATAGCGGCCGAGATGGAACGCTTCAACCTTCTCTGGCTGGAAGAGCCGATCCCGGCGGAAAATGTCGAGGCCCTGAAGCAGATCCGCATGCGGACCAAGACGCCGATCTGCGTCGGCGAAAATCTCTACCTGCGCTGGGGCTTCCGCGAACTGTTCCAGAACTATGGCGCCGACGTCATCATGCCCGACGTGCCGAAATGCGGCGGCCTTGCGGAAAGCCGCAAGATCGCGAATCTCGCCGAGATGTACTATGTGCCGTTCGCGCCGCATCTGGTGTCGACGCCGCTGGGCACGATGGCGACATGCCATGTCTGCGCCAGCGTTCCGAACTTCCTCGTTCTGGAGTGGCACGCGCTTGAAGAGCGGGAGGCGTGGGACAGTTATGTGCGCCTTCCGGACGGCGCGAAGTCGATCGTCGAGGACGGCCACATCGTGGTGTCTGACGTACCTGGCATCGGCGTCGAGCTCGACGTGGAAGGCGTTCGCAAGCACGCCGTGCCAGGCTTCGGCATCTTTGAATAGCTGACGACCGGACCGGGCGGACTGCCCGATCAAACAAATCCGTTGTGAGGGACCCATGGGCAAGCGGATCATCTTCACCGGCGGCAGCGGCAAGATCGGCCGGCACGTCATACCCTATCTGCTCGAGCGCGGGCATCAGGTTCTGAATCTCGACCTGACACCGCTCGATGTGCTGGGCGTCGACACCGTCATCACCAATCTTGCGGACGCTGGCGAGACCTACAATGCACTGACGCTGCATTTCGGGTTCGACGAATATTTCGGCGGAAGGAGCCGCGGCCCGGTCGACGCCGTGGTCCATTTCGCGGCGATCCCGCGGATATTCCTGCGACCGGACAACGCCATGTTCGCCGCCAATGTGCAGTCGACCTACAATGTGATCGAAGCCGCCACCAAGCTTGGTATCCGCAAAATCGTCACTGCTTCCAGCGAAACGGTGTACGGCGTGTGCTTTGCCGAAGGCGACCGCGATTTCACATCGTTTCCCGTAGACGAGGATTATGACGTCGATCCGACCGACAGCTATGGTCTCTCCAAAGTGCTAGGCGAGAAGATTGCGCGCTCTTTCGCCTCCCGTACTGGAGCCGACGTGTATGCCCTGCGGATCGGCGGCGTCGTCGAACCGCAGGACTATGCCCGCTTCCCGGAATTCCTGGCCGACGCCTCGAAACGGCGGCGCGACGGCTGGACCTATATGGACGTGCGCGATCTCGGCCAGATCGTCGATCTGTGCATCGAGAGGAACGGCTTGGGGTTCCAGATATTCAACGCAGTCAACGACAACATCGTGGCCGAGATGCCGACGGCGGAATTTCTCGACAAGCACGCACCCAACATACCAGTCACACGCGCCATGGACGTATTCGAGGGACCGATCTCAAATCGGAAGCTGCGCGACATCCTTGGGTTCCGGCAAGAGTATGACTGGCGCACACAGCCTGCGGATTCTTGACTGGTGGCGGAGAAGGCTGTGGTAGATGGGGATGTTCCTGAGGCCAAGATTGGCGCAGAGACCTGATTTTCCTGAACTCAAGCAGCGCGCCGGGTAAACGTAGCACTCGGTCCACGAATATTGCCGGCGCGGTGCCACACGGCTTCAGGGCCTTTGGCCGGGCTAGTCCAACGTCTGCTCCCTAGCTCACGCAGTTTGGAGCTAAGCGGCGGGTTGGAGGCGCAAAGCTGCCGTCCGCAGAGGATGCGATCGGCGAGCGTCTAGACCATCGCATTGGCGAACCGCTTCGTAGCCTGATGGCGAATAACGACGATGGCGGGCCCGGAGGGCCGACGTTTTCTACTGGAAAGTCAACACGTTAGCGCACGGTCGGCAACCCGTTTCCTTCATATTCTCTGGTATGATCTGGCGAACCTAAGGACCGGGGCGAGCACTGGTTTTTAATACGCGTGGTATCTCTGTCTTATCGCGCAAAGGGGTCGATGCATGTTGACCCAGGACATGAGCTGACTGCTTAGGGGGCCAATAGCGGACGGGCGACTCCGAAGATATAAAAACCATAGGCCGACTTTATCCTGCGGTCCAACTCGAGGCGTAACACCCAAGTGACAACCAATCGTTTCCTTAGTATCTGGCGATCGCTCTCCGGTGCCGGCATGGCCCTCGGCATGCTGTTCTTCGCGGCCGCCCTGACGCCGACGCTCGTTCCCCGCACCGACCTGACGCAAGGCGTACTGGCGGGCGCGTGCTTCGCCATCGGCTACAGCCTTGGCGTCGCCTTGCGGTGGCTGTGGAAATATCTCGAGATCCCGGAACTGCCGCCACGGCCGCGCTTGCTGTCCAAGGCGATCATCCTGGTCCCGTGCCTGGGCCTTGCCCTTGTGGCACTGTGGCGATCCGGCGCGTGGCAGAACTCCATCCGCGCGGTGATGGGCATGCCGGCTGTCGATGGCGCCCATCCCGTCAATGTCTGCGCCCTGGCCATTTGCACCTTCATCGTCGTGCTGGCGCTGGCGCGCCTTGTCGCTTGGCTGGTGCGCGCCATCGCCGGGGCACTGAGACGCTACATACCCCGGCGCCTGGCGAATGTCGCCGGCGCCGCTGTCGCCGTGCTGCTCATCTGGTTGCTGGTGAGCGACGTCGCGATCCGCGCGATCTTCGGCGCGCTCGACTCCTCGTTCGCCAAGTTCGACGCACTTATGGAACCGGAGCGCCAGCAGCCGAGCGAAGCCTCCAGGACCGGAAGCCCCGCCTCACTGGTCAGGTGGGACGAGCTCGGCCGCGCCGGCCGCGAGTTCGTCGCGGACGGCCCCGCCGCCGCCGAGATAGGGACCTTCACCGGCCGGCCGGCGCAACAGCCGGTCCGGGTCTATGTCGGACTAGGAGCGGCGAACAGTCCGCAAGCCCGCGCGAAACTCGCGCTGGAGGAGCTGAAGCGGGCGGGCGGCTTCAGCAAATCCACGCTTGTGGTCATCACGCCGACCGGCACCGGGTGGGTCGATCCGGCCTCGATGGAGGCGCTCGAATATCTATGCCGCGGCGATGTCGCCAGCGTCGCCGCGCAATATTCCTATCTGAGCAGTCCGCTTTCGCTGCTGGCGCAGCCGGAATACGGCGCTGAGACGGCCCGCGCGCTGTTCCTCGAAATCTACGGCTACTGGACCACCCTGCCGAAGCAATCGCGGCCGAGGCTTTACCTACACGGGCTCAGCCTTGGCGCGATGAACTCCGAAAGATCGGCCGGGTTGTTCGAGATATTCAGCGACCCGATCAGCGGCGCGCTCTGGAGCGGGCCGCCCTTCGAGAGCCGGACCTGGCGCTCGGTCAGCGATACGCGCAACAACGGCTCGCCGCAGTGGCTGCCAATCTTCCGCGACAGCAGCCTGGTCCGGTTCATGAACCAGAACGGCCCGGCGGTGGCGCCGGACACGCCCTGGGGGCCGCTGAGGATCGTCTACCTGCAATATGCCAGCGACCCGATCGTGTTCTTCGACTATCGCGACGCCTACCGGCAGCCGGATTGGATGAAGGCGCCGCGCGGGCCGGACGTCTCGCCGCAACTGAGCTGGTACCCCGTGGTGACCATGCTGCAGCTCGGTCTCGATATGGCCGTGGCGACAACCACGCCGATCGGCTACGGCCATGTCTACGCGCCGCAGGACTATGTGGAAGCCTGGAGCGCAGTGTTGGGCGTGAAGGACTGGTCGCGGCAGGACCTCGCCGCCCTTAAAACCCATCTTGCCACCAAGGTTGCAGCACAGGCCGACAGAGGCGGCTAGCTGAGGCTTCAGGGCACGGCCGAAATCAGCAGGAACACTCCCTGAAGTCTCGTCGTGCGGCCCGTGCCGAGCGTGAGCGTGCTGACGAACATGGTGAGCAGAAGAATCACCGCGAGCCCCGACATCCGTTTAGGCTCACGACGCAGCCGATTTGCCACTGACGTAAATGGCGGAAAACGGCAGCGGGCGTAGGGAGCCCGCTGCCGCCAGGAGCGAGGCACGACGACTGATTGACGTGCGCGGCTCCTTGTTCCCGCAGCGGCTTGGCGGCACACATCGCCGCGGGAAATTGCTGGATGTTCCGCGGCTATCGCGGCGGCAGCATTTGGGGCGGGCGCCTCGAAACCAACAGGCTCCAGACCGCCTTCTGTCAGGCCTTGCCCACGGGCACCGCGACGAACCGGCTCGAGTCTTCGCGGGTGATCTGCATCAGTACGGCCTTGCGGCCGGCCTTGGCTGCATCGGCCATGGCCTTGGTGACGTCATCAGTGGTGTTCACCTTGGCCGAACTGACGGCGGTGATGACATCGCCCGGCTGGATGCCACGATCGGCCGCGTCGCTGTTGGGATCCACATCGGTGACGACCAGTCCTTTGCCATCGTCTGACTTGGCGATGGTCAGGCCAAGATCGGCCAATGCGTCGGCCTTGGCCGGCGCGACTTGCGTGCCGTCGTCGCCGGAGGCATGCTTGTCGCTGGCCGGCAGTGTGCCGAGATCGACCTTGATCGTCCGGCTTTTGCCATCACGCAATACGGTAAGATCGACCGACTTGCCCGGCGCATAGGCGCCGATCGTGCGGGCGAGGTCCTTGGGCGAATCGACATCCTTGCCGTCGACCTGGGTGATGACGTCACCGGCGGCAATGCCTGCCTTGTTGCCAGGACCAGCGTCCTGAGCGTTCGAAACCAGTGTGCCCTTGTCGGATTTCAGACCAAGCGATTCAGCAATTTCAGCGGTGACCGGCTGGATCTGGACGCCGAGCCAACCTCGCTTGATGGAGCCTTCCTTCATCAGGTCTTCCACGACCTGCTTGGCGGTCGAGGCCGGGATATCGAAGCCAATGCCGACACTGCCGCCCGACGGCGAGAAGATGGCTGTGTTGATACCGATCACCTGGCCATTGAGATTGAAAGTCGGGCCCCCCGAATTGCCATGATTGACCGGAGCATCGATCTGGATGAAGTCGTCATAGGGGCCGGCGCCGATATCGCGGCCCCGAGCGGATACGATGCCGGAAGTGACGGTGCCGCCGAGGCCGAACGGGTTGCCGACTGCCACCACCCAATCACCGATGCGGATCTTGGAGTCGTCGGCGAAGTCGACATAGGTGAACTTGCCGCCGCCATCGACCTTCAGCACAGCCAGGTCCGTCCGCGGATCGGTGCCGACCAGCTTGGCATCGAGTTCCTTGCGGTCACTGGTGACGACGGTGAAGGACGAGCCTTCCGAGACGACGTGATTGTTGGTGACGAGATATCCGTCCTCCGAGATGAAGAAGCCTGAACCCTGCGCCACCGGGCGCGGCTTGCCGTCGCCATGATTGAAGCCGCGCTGCTGCCGGTTGTCGGGCAGGCTCTCGAAACCATCCTGATCGTCGGAACCGTCGTCAGCGACCGGCTGGACCGTGGACTTGACCTTGACGCTGACGACCGCCGGCGAAACCTGCTCGACGACATCGGCGAAGCTCGGCATCTGCGGCGCCTGGACATGCACTGCGTCGGCCAGCGTGGGGACAGTGCCGGAGACAACAGCGCCGATGCCGATAGCGGTCAGTGACGCTACAGCCGCCGCCAAGCGCCGACGAGTTCTGGAATACGAATTGGGAAAAATATTCATGGCCTATCCTTTTGAGTGGGATGCACTGAGCATCCTTGCCAGGATGGCTAGAAGAAGCCACATTACGGCATCATTTCCATTTCATGAAAGTTTTGTCATTTTCTCTCGTAATATTTATAAGACTACATACTTCCATAGTTTGAAAATTGCGAATTTGTAACTTGCATATTGAAGCATTTTTTATTCGGTGACATCGAACCCAGCGGATTTGCGATGTCACGAAAATCGAAATCGAGACCAGAAAAGGTGAATGTCCCGTCCGATCTATTTGGAGTGTACGCGACGTTGAGTCGAGGATTGCACCACCGCGATTTCAGGTCGAATTTCATGGCGAGCTGTCTATATAATGATTGCATGGCGGCTCACTTGAAGGTGGCGCGCATGTCATTGGGCGCTCCTTTGTCACCGGAACGCCAAGAGGCCGCCCCGGACTGTGATTCTCAGCAGCGTGAAAGCCCCAGGGGATGATCATCGCCTAAGGAGAAGCGTCGAGAGGTCTGTCGCGGGCTCGCCATAGACCCACACACGGCCGCCACACCAATGGCCCTCCCATCTCCCGTCACCACCGGCATTCAAGGCACATTGGTGGCGCCCGTCGCGACAGGCGTCCTCGGCGGAAAGACATACTGTTCGACTGGTCTCATCATTCCGGAAGCAAGAAATAAACGCTCGATCCACGTTTGGGATTTACAGCATATTCCAAGAAAACGAGGTGCTGGCCTAGAGTTACCTGGATTTGATCTCATCCGCAGCGGCGGGGCGTACGGCGGGAGATGAAGTTTACGGGAGAAGCATATGAAGCGCATCATCGTCGCCGCGATCATCGCAAGCTTGGCAGCCCCCACCTGGGCAATGCCCGTCGGAGCGCTAAGGCCGTCGGTTTCCGATACGGTCACGAACATTGACCTAAGGAGGCCTTCCCGCCATCGACCGGGACATGGAGTACGGCCACCGCACCACAGGCCACCCCATTATCGGCCCTCCCGTCCGCCACGCCATCACCGGCATTCGAGGAACAATAATGGCGCCGTCGCCGCAGGCCTCATTGGCGGAATGCTGCTCGGCGGAATGGCGGTTTCGGCTGCCCGCCAGCACAATCACAGCGCTTGGAACAACCATGTGAACTGGTGCTCACAGCGCTACCGCTCTTTTCGGGTCTCGGACAACAGCTGGCAGCCGTATAATGGTCCACGCCGGCAGTGTATATCGCCCTTCTAAGCGTCCTCTGGACTCCTTGGGCTGGCGAGCCCACTTGCTGCAACGGCTGAATTCAAGCTTGCACGAGAGTGCAGGCCGACCTGGCAGAGGCCGGCAAAGCCATTGGCGTGAGCTAGCCGAAATGTCCCGCCTGTTCGAAGCGCAGTTCGCGAAGGCTTTTGCCGATCAGTTGATACAGCTTCTCTGTTTGATCCACGCGGATGCGCCAGTTGGGAGGACTATTGTGCAAAAAAATCTATCGATCGCGGCAATTGGCGCGGTGATGATTGTGAGCTTCAATTATTCCGCGTTCGCCACGTCGATCGGGGTAGGCAATCCCTATCCCGTCAGCAATTACAAGTGCGAGGACGGCACGCGTCTGGCAGTGCGTCTTCTGGGGGATCGCGCTTCTGTATCAGTCAACGACGCAGCCGAGGTCGACCTGCCCTCCAAAGGACCGGAAGGAACGACGTACTCGAACGGTCAGTGGACGCTGACCATCGTACAGGGACGCCTGTCGTGGGGCGTTGGTCGAGCTGTGCCGTCTTCATGCGTCGGCGGATGAGCGTCTCACCTCCGGAAAACTGACGAAGATTATTCAGTTCGGTCGCGCACTTCATCAGCTTTCGATATCTCGCGTCGACTCCTCGTGCATTTCAATGTTTCTGAACGCCTGCTGCCTCGGCGCGGCCGGTCACAAGAACAATGCCACCCGCGGCGATCTCTGTCCGTCAAACCAACCGTTAATCGCAAGACATACACCTTCCGCAATAAAACCGAAATCAGAGGCGCTCAGCCAAAGTGCTAAATGCAAGGAATCCAAAAACTAGGCATTGTGTCTCCAAATATCCAAGCCACCATGCAGAATTATTGACAACGTGTTCGCATGCGCGTGATGTCGGCTTAATTCACCAAAGAGGACGAAAGATATGCGGAGATATGCACTAGCTGCCCTGTTAAGTGCCGCACTCGGCTTTGGTATTCCTCTTGCCGCTGTGTCCCCAGCGGGAGCTGTGACCGTAAATATAAATATCGGATCAAACCTTAATAACGGCCGCGCGATTACTTGCGTCCAAGGCCAACGATTGATTCAGAGCAGAGGCTTCAGGGACGTGCGTCGCGTGGACTGCAGGGGACGCAATTTTGTTTATCACGCGCGTCGTATTGGCGGCAGCACTTTCGAGATAGTCCTGAATGCCCGTACTGGCCGCGTGGTGGATTTCCATCGCATTCGTAGATGACTCCGGGAGGAGGTGCGGGAATGGCACAGTTGTCGGAGGCTCAGCAACCGAGACAGTCTGCATGGGCGAGCTCGGCGATCGGAATCGTCTTTATTCTCGCCGGCGTCTTCGTGTTGGGCGACCTGGCGCTGGCCACCACCATCAGCGCGCTCGTCCTGGGCATTGCGATCGTATGCGCCGGCTTTCTTGAGATTGCGCTTGCCGTCTGGGCCGGCGGGTGGCGTGGTTTTCTCTGGCAGACGACGCTCGGCATCCTCTACGTCGTTTTTGGCTGCCTGCTCATCAGCCTGCCGGTGCTGGGATCTATTATCCTCACATGGGTGCTCGGTGTCGTGCTCGTGATATCTGGGCTCGGAAGAATGTCTTTGAGCCTGCGCTATCTGTCCACCGACCGATGGATGATGCTTGTTTCCGGCCTGTTCGGTCTCGCGGCGGGCTTCTTGATACTCATCGGATGGCCATCGACCGGGGTTTGGGTGATTGGGGCGTTCGTGGGTATCGACCTGGTCCTTCACGGCCTGGGCTGGCTCGTTACAGGCTTGCGGCCAACGAATACGCCCCGGTGATCCAGCCATCTTCACCGTGACCGGTGCCGCGACGGCCTT
This sequence comes from Mesorhizobium sp. BR1-1-2, assembly GCF_020165435.1. Taxonomy (NCBI): domain Bacteria; kingdom Pseudomonadati; phylum Pseudomonadota; class Alphaproteobacteria; order Hyphomicrobiales; family Phyllobacteriaceae; genus Mesorhizobium; species Mesorhizobium sp. BR1-1-2. The sequence continues at coordinate 291,593 of NZ_JAIUID010000001.1, read as the reverse complement.
CGACGGCGGCCGCTTTTCGCAGGGTTCATTTTGTCCTGGACCATGGCGAACGGCCGCATGACGGTGACCAGCCACCCTTCAAGACGGCGCGGCCTCGCTGATCGTATGGAAGAAGCTCGGACGGCCCGGACCAGAATTCGTCGCGATGGGCCGAGCGCAACCGGCGAAGCGGTCGACGTTCAATGTCGAACCGGGAGATTGCCGGTCCGACAGGCGAGCAAAATGAGACGTGCTGCACACTATTCGGATTTCCGGCTCAATCTTTCACTTTCGAGGATGTGTATTACGTGGCCTTGAAGAAGTCTTAGCCTAGGAGTTCCCATGTCCGATCTGATCGTCATCGTCTATCCGAACGAGGCCAAGGCTGAAGAGGTACGTCAACGCCTCATAGGGCTTCAAAAGGAATACATCATTAAGCTTGGCGACGCGGTTATTGCCACCAAGACCGAAGCGGGCGCGATAAAGCTCAATCAACTTGTGAATACGACAGCGGCAGGTGCCGTGTCCGGTAGTTTCTGGGGCTTGCTCATCGGTGTTCTCTTCCTGAATCCGCTCATTGGGCTTGCGGTAGGCGCCACTTCCGGAGCGCTTGGCGGCGCCTTGACGGACGTAGGTATCAACGATGCGTTCATGCGCGATCTGTCAGCCAGCATCCAGCCTGGGGACGCTGCCCTGTTCGTGCTTGCGCATGAAATGACGGCGGACAAGGTGCTCAAGGAAATCAAGGCCTTTGGCGGTGTGGTGCTTAAGACGTCGCTGGATGAAACGAAGGAACAGGTCCTGCGCGATGCATTGCAACGCGCGACGGCCACAGCCGGCCAAGGCGCCACCGCGACCGCCTGAGCGCGGTCGCCGAAACATCCAGAACCGGAAATCTGCTTGTCGGTGGGGCGATGGCCGGAGAGCAAGTGGGCGATGCAAGCATGTCCGGCCTTGCGACAGCGGCCCTGCTTTTGATCGAAGCTCTCTGCGGGGCGGGCGGAGCTTTCGCCACGGCCCGGTTTTGGCGCATGGCTGCACTGAGCTGGAGATCTGTCGCGGCGGCTGGCGTCGTGGGTGGGCTGGCCCTGACATTGCTGGCTGGTCAGATTCCCGCCTTGGCAAACTTCGTCGGCAACGTCGAAAATGCTGTCGATGCCACCGCTCGTGGTGTCGGCACCCTCACGCCCCGCGTGCTGATCGGCGTCGGCATTGCGGGCCTTCTTGGCGGCATCCTGTCGGTGTGTGTCATCGGCCTCGTCCGGGGCGCGGAATCCGGACGTCGTTAGGGGCGCGGCCAATCGAGTTTCCCAGCGGCTATCACGCGTTCCGCCGATCGGCGGACCCAAGCAATTGAGCGATCCAGAGGGTTGCCGACGATTGCGAGCAAAAAGTAACCAGCGCGATGGTGATGGGCACACCTATGAACGCGCCGAACACCCCCCAAAGAAACGACCAGAAGAAGACCGAAAACAGCACCACAAAAGGCGACATCGCCAACACGTAACCGGCAACCCGCGGTTCTATGTAGCTGCCGATGACGAACTGAATGATGTTGAGGCCGGCAAAAATCGAGACGGCGGCCTGTGGCGATCCGAACTGCGCGAGCGCGTAAAGCGTCGGCAAGAATGTCGCGACGAACGGCCCGATAAACGGAATATAGTTCAAGGTGAAGGCGATAACGCCCCACTCGGCGGCAAACCGCAATCCGAAAGCCGCCGAAAGCGCCCAGACCATCGAGCCCGTTGCAAGGCTCATCAATGTCCGAACCAGCATGTAACGCCGCCATTTCGAGGCCGTCTGACTGCTGCCATTGATCAGTGCGTCCGCCGCCTGGGCGCTCAGCGCTACACGAGCATTGCGAGCCGCCGCTTCAGCGTCGAGAAGACCCAGAAGCACGTAAACGACCACAACGATCCAGAACGAGATCACGGTATTCAGCCTTGCGGTCACACCCTGAGCTATCCGCACGAACCAGCCGACATTGAAATGCTCGGCCCAGGCGCCGGCCATAACGACACCGTGCCCTTCCAACCACTCGGCGAGTTGACTGTAGAGCCCTTGAAAGCGGGCGCTGTCGGCGAGGACCGATCGGCCAATGCGGCCAAACCCCCAACTGGCGATCGATGCAAAGGCGAAGAATGCCAGGACGACGACACAGACGACTATCGCCAGTGCGATCAGCTTTGGAAGAAGCCGCTGCAGGTTGCGCTGCAATGGCCACACCAGCGCGATGAGGAAAAGAGCGCACACGACTGGCGCGAAAATGGAGGCAGCGGCCTGCAGCGCCCATATGACGGCGATAACCGCCAGAATATACGTAGGCGCAAAGAGCGTTCGCTTTGCCATGGTATGGTCTGTTCCCGGCCGGCTGGATCGCGTTACAGACAACTCCGAAATTGGTCCGGAAGCTTACTCAGCGCCCAGACCAATGTTCATCGATATCGGTCAACCGGAATAAAGCTGATCTTACGCATCGCGCCTAGCAACGTTCTGTGATGGGTCGACCCTGACGATCGCGAACCGTGTGGCCCCAGCGATCACGAACCCAGCATTCGCGATGATGCGCGCGCGGTGCCGTCGCGGCGCCGACCACAGCCCCTGTGCCGCCACCGACCGCCGCGCCTACAAGGGCACCTCGACTGCCGTTTGCAAGGCCGCCGATGACCGCACCCGTTCCGGCTCCTGCCAACGCCGTGCCTGCTGTTCGCTGTTCCGTGGCAGTACAACCCGCAGCCATCAGAGCCAAAGCAGAAACGAATATGACACTTTTCATGTCTTTATCTCCTGGTACATTTACATTTTCTCGCCAACAACGAGCATTCCGCCCAAACACGATTGTTCCTAAAGGATTGGAAGCGACTCCAACGCTCCAGAAGCAATTCTGGGCAAACGGTCTTTATGTGCTGGAGGCCGTCCGACTGCGTATGGCCTTCAGACTATCTGGGAGCCGACCGGCCGCCTGTATCGAGCCTGGCCGGATTGCTATCAATAGTCGACTGCATCACGGATGATGGGGCAGGTCATGCAATGACCCCCGCCCCGGCCGCGACCGAGCTCCGCGCCTGTGATAGTGATGACTTCTATGCCTTCCTTGCGCAGCAGCGTATTTGTGTACGTGTTGCGATCGTAGGCAAAAACGACACCAGGCGAGGCGCAAACCAGGTTGGCGCCGCTGTCCCACTGGGTGCGCTCGCGCATGTAGTCGTTGCCGCCGGTTTCAACGACGCGCATCTTCTTGAGACCAAGCGAGTCACGCACCGTCTCAATGAAACTGCCTTTGTCCTTGTGGAGTTCGACGCCGCCCTTGCCGTCAGGGCGATAGGAGAATGCGTCAATGCCGTTGACGATGTCCGGATACATCAGCACGCAGTCACGATCGGCAAACGTGAATACCGTGTCGAGATGCATTGCCGCGCGCAGCTTAGGCATTGCGGCGACGATCACACGTTCGGCAGCTCCTTTCTCGAACAGGGCCGCCGCCACCTGGCTGATAGCCTGGCGCGAAGTGCGCTCGCTCATGCCGATAAGGACATTGCCCTTGCCGATCGGCATGACGTCCCCACCCTCGAATGTGGCGAGCCCCCAATCCTTGGTCGGGTCACCCCACCAGACATTGACCTTGCCGGCGAAGTCCGGATGGAACTTGTATATTGACGTGGTGAGGATGGTCTCCTCGTGGCGCGCGGGCCAATAAAGGGCGTTCAGCGTCACGCCGCCATAGATCCAGCAGGTGGTGTCGCGGGTATAGAGCGTATTGGGCAAAGGCGGCAGCAGATATTCGTTGACGCCGGCCGCGTCACGGATCAGCGCCAGTTGTTCGCCGCCGATGTTTTCCGGGAATTCGAAGGTCGACAGCCCGCCGATCAGTGTCTCAGCGAGGTCGCGATTGGAGAGGCCGTCGAGATAGGAGCGGACCTCGTCGATCAGGCCGAGGCCGACCTGGTTCGGCACGATCTGCTGGTCGAGGATCCACTTCTTGGCTTCCGGAATCGCGACCGTCTCGGCGAGCAGATTGTGCATCTCGACCACCTCGACGCCCCTGTCGCGCATCTTGGTCATGAAGTCGAAATGATCGCGCTTGGCATTGTCTACCCAGAGCACGTCATCGAAGAGGAGTGCGTCACAATTGCTGGGTGTCAGCCGCTGGTGGGCCCGGCCGGGCGCGCATACCATGACCTTGCGCAACTGACCAACCTCGGAATGAACGCCGAACGAAGCATTGTTTGTCATGACCTTCCTGCCTTCTGTTCAAGGTGCGATGGTGCCCGTCAGCAGCCCGTAGGCTCCGATCAGGCCAGCGACGAGCGTGACGGCAAACACGAAGAGTTCAGTGAGCGTGAACAGCTGCAATTTCTGCTCTCGCCGCGCCCAGACGTAGAGGATGGTTCCGGGCACGAAGAGGACGGCGACCAGCAGCACGTATTTGAGCCCGGCGGCGACGAACATGAAGATCGTGTAGATCGCCGCGACCCAGGCGAAGAGCTGGTCACGACCGCGTTGATCCGGCGTCTCTTCATAGCCAACGCCGCTGCGGGCGAGCAGGATGCCGTAGCCGGCCACCAGCAGGTAGGGCAGCAGCGCGGTGACGCTCGTCATGTCGAGCATGAAGTTGAACGCGTCCCTGGACCAGTAGGTGGAGATCACGAAGAGCGACACCACGATGTTGGTGAGCCAGAGTGCGTTGGCGGGGACCCTGTTGCCATTCTGAGCTGCGAAGAGCTTTGGCATGTCCTGCGACTTCGCCGCCGCGAACAGCACCTCGGCGCAGATGAGGGACCAGGCGAGATAGGCGCCGAGCACCGAGATCAGAACGCCGATCGAGATGAAGACCGCACCCCAGTGACCGACGACCGCTTCGAGAACGCCGGCCATCGACGGCTGCTGGACACCGGCGACAGCCGATTGTGGCAGAGCCGCGTAGGGCAACAGCGTGACCGCTACCATCAGGCCTGTGACGCCGACGAAGCCGAGGATCGTCGCCGTACCGACGTCGGAACGCACCTTGGCAAAGCGGGAATAGACGCTGGCGCCCTCGATGCCGAGGAAGACGAAGACCGTGATCAGCATTGTGTCACGCACCTGGGCGATCAGGGACTTCGGCGGCATGTCCACGCCGCCGAAGAAATTCTCGCGGAACTGCCCGAAATGGAAGAAGAAGATCAGGAGCAGGATGAAGACCAGGATCGGCACGATCTTGGCGATCGTCACGACAGTGTTGATGAAGGTCGCCTGCTCGACGCCGCGCAGGATCATGAAGTGGAAAGCCCAGATGCCGATCAGCGAGACGATGATGGCGATGGCGCTGCTGCCGTCCCCAAAGATCCCGGGAAAGAACCGCCCCAGCGTCGAGCCGATGAGCACCCAATAGAAGACGTTGCCTAGGCAACTACCGAGCCAGTAGCCGAAGGCGGACAGGAAGCCCATGTAGTTGCCGAAGCCGGCCTTGGCATAGGCGAAGACGCCTGAGTCGATGTCTGGCCTCTTCTCGGCCAACGCCTGGAAGACCCGCGCCAGCATGTACATGCCGATTCCCGCAATTGCCCAGGCGATGATCGCGCCGAACGGACCTGTCGCAGTCGCGAACCGGCCAGGCAGATTGAAGATGCCCGCGCCGACCATCGATCCCACAACCATGCTGGTCAGCGCAAACAGCGAAAGCTTCTGATTTTCGTTTGAAGTCATAAACCGCTCTCCTGGCTGCGCGAACCAGAGTTCGCGATCAGACGCCTCGCCGACACGTCTCGGTCCAGCAAGGTTAGGTCTGATCAGAAGCAGTAAATGCGAATGTCGGCAACCGGTTAAACGAGCCAAGGCAAAGGTTTTGGACGTCAGGTATACTAGTGGGATTTTATGCCAATCACGTGGGCGCTAGATTCGAGCTAGGTTGCAGGCGTAACAAAGAGGCCGCTGGACCGCCGTCCGCCAAAGGAATTGTTGATCCAATTCAATGAACTCGACCGTCCAGCAAAAATTCTCGATATGGACCCTGACGGCTATGGTCGTCGGTTCGATGGTCGGCGCGGGCATCTTCTCGTTGCCGCAGGCCTTTGGTCGCGAAACCGGTCCGTTCGGGGCCATGATCGCTTGGACCATCGCCGGCGTCGGAATGCTGATGTTGGCCTTCGTCTTCCAGACTTTGTCGGTTCGCAAGCCGGACCTCGATGCGGGCGTGTATGCCTATGCCAAGGCTGGCTTTGGCAACTATCTTGGCTTCCTCTCGGCCCTCGGTTACTGGTCTGCCGCCGTTCTCGGTAACGTTTCCTATTTCGTGCTGATAAAGTCGACGCTGGGGCTCTTCTTTCCTGTGTTCGGCGATGGCAATACCATCACGGCGATCGTCATTTCCTCGATGCTTCTGTGGATCGTACATTCGCTGGTCCTGCGGGGCGTCAAGGAAGCGGCGGCGATCAACACCATTGTCACCTACGCCAAGATCATTCCGATCTTTCTCTTTATCATCTTCGTTATCCACGGCTTCAGCGCCGATATCTTCACGGCCAATTTCTGGGGCGGGGAAGAAGTCAGCGTTGGCAGCATCGCGAGCCAGGTTCGCGGCACCATGTTGGTGACCGTGTTCGTCTTTGTCGGAATCGAAGGTGCGAGCGTCTATTCGCGTTATGCACGCAACCGCGGGGATGTCGGGGTCGCGACGCTCCTTGGTTTTCTCGGCGTGCTCTGTCTGCTTGTGCTGGTCACCATTCCCTCCTACGGGATCATGCTTCGTCCCGAGCTGACAGCGCTGCGCAATCCTTCCATGGCCGGCGTATTGGAAGCGGTGGTCGGGCCATGGGGCGCCAAGTTCATCAGCTTCGGCCTGCTGATCTCCGTTGCCGGCGCCTATCTGTCCTGGGTGCTGCTGGCCGCTGAAATCCTGTTCACCGCATCACATCACCAGACCATGCCGCGTTTTCTTGCGCATAAAAACAAGCATGGCGTGCCGTCGCGGGCGCTCTGGCTGACCAATACGGTCGTGCAGGTCTTTCTGGTCCTGACGCTCTTTGCTCAACAGGCCTTCAGGCTTGCGCTCGAGCTGACCAGTTCCATGATCCTCATCCCCTATCTTCTTGTCGCCGCTTACGGGTTCAAGCTCGCATGGGGCGGTGAGAGCTACGAGAACGATCCCGCAGCGCGGCGTGTCGATTTCGCAAGGGCAGCGATAGCATTGATCTATACGGCCGGTCTCATCTACGCCGCCAGCGCCAAGCACCTGCTGCTCTCGGCCGTCATCTATGGACCGGGCACGATCCTCTTCGTGATGGCTCGGAAGGAGCGGGGGCAGAGGGTGTTTACTCCCGCCGAGATGGGGATGTTCGTCGTCGCCGCACTTGGCGCGGTCGCGGCAATCTACGGCATCCTTGCCGGCGCCATCGCAGTCTAGGGCCCAAAGCTGTTTCGCAGCAGAAGACCACTCAGCGTGTGCGCCCTGCTGTCAGCCTGCATGATCTGCTGCGAGCTCGAGGCCTGGGCGCCTTGCCAGCCTTCCACGCGGGCCTCCTTTGGCGTAATGCCGAATTCCTTCCTGAACATCCGGCTATACGCCGACGGATCCGTGAAGCCCCAATCCCCGGCAATGGCGGAGATCGGTCGCCCATCCAGGCTGTTGGAAAGTATATCGCGTGTCTTGAGCAGGCGTTTGTGGCGAATATAATTCGAAACACCTCCAGCCGGTTCAAATATCCGGTAGAGGCGAGAGCGGGACACACCGAGTTCGCGGCAAAGCCTGTCGGATGCCAAGGACTGATCATTCAAACTTTGTGCAATGATTTTGGCAGCGCGCTCGGCGATCACGGCGTCGATCACACGCTTCGCCTCGGTGATGCGGTCATGCGAGGGAGACACGCACGCAGCCAGCAGATTGGTGGTGGCAGTGGCAATGTGCGATACATCCACGGCCCTCAAATCGGAAAGGGAACGGTGCAGCAGAAGCATGTAGTCTGCCAGGAGTCTTTTCGACTCCTCACGTATTTCAATCCTGGATGATTGGATGAAAGGCAGGTCGCGTGGCAGGAAAACGGCAAGGAGGGCATCGTTCTCCGTCACGCACTCATAGGGCTCTGCAAATGATTGCAGCGTCGTTTTCACGACCTGCCAATTTCCAGGATGCCTGCCCTTGGACAAGGGCAGGCTCAAATACCAATTGTCTACCGAAGGGTTTTTCAAATGCCGCCAACGGCAGCGGTAGCCACTGCCAGGCAATTCGAGGAACATGACCGTCAACGTTCCCAAATCCCACACTGTTTCATGCGCTGGAAACGAATGGCTCTGTTTTTGCAGAAGTTCAGTATCGGCAACACCCTGATACCAGCTTCGAAACAGGTCGAATTGCTCGGCAGGTGGTGCCGTGGAGGTATCGATGTCGACGGCGCATTGCAGCGCCTTCTCGGCACCTGCTCCTCTGGATAGCCCAGCGGCATGAACTATAGCATCCATAGCAATTATCCGTCTTTTGTTGGCGCAATACGGACTATCGCAAGTACATTAGTTCGTTCTAAAATAGACGATCCAAGCAGCAGTGTCGGGACGGATGTACTGCCTGTCTACCGTCAGCATGAAATCATGTTAACAAATCGTCAACGTGCCATCTAGCCCACTTGATGTAATCAGTAGCGGACTGGTCTGAATTGCGCCCGACGGCAGTCGCGAAGGTGGCTTGAGTCATATCGAACGCTTTTTCACACGGGTTGTTGTGGTGGCTCTCAACTCAGTATGCAAAGCATCCCAATCATAGACTACCGGTCCATTTTTCTTCTTGGAGGCTGTACTCCCTGAAACGTCTTGTGGACTAATGCCCGGAGACCACGTGCTCAACGGGGATCGGTGAGGATGATCCAGCGCCCTCGCAGGCATCACGAGATCCAACATGATCCTCATCCGGCAGGGACCACAGCCATGGCGAATGGAACCAGCGAGGGCCTCGGACGTCGCGACTTCATGATCGCATCGGTCGCTACGATCGGCGCCGCCGCTGCGCTCATCGCCGGGCCGGCGCAGGCGCAAACGGGCTCGGCAGCTGCAAGTGCGTCTCCCGCAGGGACGTCGGGGACCATCTATACCGGCGATGTCATCGACGGAAAGAAAGTCATCAGTTCGCTTGACATCGCGGATCTGGAACCAGGCAAGCACAGCTTTTATTTCCAGGGCGTACAGATGCCGACGGGCCAGCACTGGTACGTCTCGGTGATGGTCGCCAAGGGGGCAGCCCCGGGCAAACGGCTGGGGCTGACGAGCGGGGTGCATGGCGACGAAATGAGCCCCATTCACACGGTGCAATCCGTAATGCGCGAGCTCGATCCGGCCGCGATGTCCGGATCCGTGATGGCCGTATTCGACATTTCACGCCCCGCAATGGAGGGCATGGAACGGCGATGGCCGAATTCTGGGCGCGGGATCGACCTGATCGACATCAATCGGTTGTTCCCTGGCAATGAGGGCGCTCCCGACGCCCCGACGCGCCACGCCGGCCTGATATTCAATCGGCTTTTGCGGTCAAACCTCGACTACGCGATCGATTTTCATACGGCCGCCACAGGTATGGACGCGACGGCGTTCCACCTCGCGCGCATGGATCTCCCCGAAGTGCGCGCGATGGCGGAACTCTATCCGGTCGATCAGATTTTCGACAACTTTGGCGAGCCGGGCCTTCTTGCCAATGCCCTCATCGATGCGGGCATTCCAGCCTTCACGCCCGAGATCGGCAAGCCGCGGATCTTCGATCACGCGATGATCACCCTGTTCATCGAAGGGACGATGAACGTCATCAAGCATCACGGAATAATTTCAGGTCCTGTCGGCAGAACCAGCAAGGATTCGAACGTTTTCGTCGCGGACGGCATGTTCCCCGTCATCGCAACGCATGGCGGCTTCGTCGAATTGCTGGTCGAGCTCAATGAAACTGTGCAGCCCGGCCGGAAGGTTGCCATCCAGAGGAACACGTTCGGTGAAGTCGTGGCGGAATATCCCGTGACCCTCGGCGGCAAAGTTGGCGCCAGGCGGACCGATGCGACAGCCGAACCCGGAACTCCGATCGTATTCCTCATCTTTGACAGCGCCAATCCTGTCGGCGGCGATGTGTTGGTCGAGTAACGGGACCTGAAACGACAAGAACCGCGACACGAAGCCGCCGTCGGCAACGTGCAGTGTCGCTCAACCGGAGGCAAAAGAGACATGCTGCGGCTAGGCTCGAAGTACGGTCACCTTGTTCACAGATCCGGTTGCGGCTGTTTCAATCCCGATCTTCAAAGGGCTTCCCGTCGCCTGGAAGCCTTTTCCCGGCGTAGCTTTCTTTCCGGCATCGGGGTCGCGACCATTGCCGGCGTCCTGACCAAGCCGTCGTTCGCGCAGACGGCTACGCCGCCCTCCAAAATCCTGTTTCGCGAGGTTCGGTTATTCGACGGCAAGTCAGGCATGGTGAAGGATGGCGCTCAAATCCTGGTGGAGGACAACAGGATTTCCGGAATCGATATGACGAATGCCCCTCCCCCGAACGACGCTACCATCATCAAATGCCGCAATGGCGTCCTCATGCCAGGGCTGATCGACGCGCATTGGCATGCAATCTTCGCGGCGGTCCCTGTCAACATCCTGCTCAACGGCGACCCGGGAATTATCTTCGCCGCGTCCACCGCCGAGGCGGATCGCACGCTCAGTCGCGGCTTCACCGCCATACGCGATCTGGGAGGCCCTTCCTTCTCCTTCAAGCAGGCCATCGACACGGGGCTGATCCCTGGCCCGCGCATCTATCCCTCAGGCGCAATGATCACGACCTCCGGGGGCCACGCCGATCTTCGCCTGCCGAGCGAGATTCCGCGCGACGGCGGCAAGCTCAGCAAAGGAGAGCTGCTGGGCGGCTCGGCCATAGTCGACGATATCGGCGACCTGAAGATGCGTATCCGGGAACAGCTTCTTCAAGGCGCCTCACAGATAAAGTTGGTGGGCAGCGGTGGCGTATCGTCGCCGCGCAGTCCGCTGGACATAGTCACCTTCAGCGAAGAAGAGTTGCGGGCGGGCGTCGAGGTGGCACAGGATTGGAACACCTACGTTACCGTGCACGCCTATACGTCTCGCGCGATACGGCGCGCGCTGGCAGCGGGGGTGCAGTCGATCGAGCACGCGCATCTGATGGATGAGGACACGGCGGCCATGATCGCCGAGAAGGGCGCATGGCTCAGCACCCAGCCTTTCCTGACAGCGGAGGACACCGGCCCGCTGACCGGACCTAGCGCCGACCGCGCCCAGCAGCTTTTCTCAGGCACGCCGAAGATATATGCCTTCGCTCGCAAGCACGGCATCAAGACGGCCTGGGGTTCCGACGTGCTGTTCTCGCCCGCGTTGGGTCCGCGCCAGAGCATGATGCTCACGCATTTAGCCAACTGGTACAAGAACGCCGAAGTCCTGCAGATGGCGACCTCCGGCAATGCCGAACTGCTCGCGCTCTCCAATCTGCGCAACCCTTATCCTGGCAAGCTCGGCGTCATCGAGGAAGGAGCTTTCGCGGACCTCCTGGTCGTGGACGGCAACCCGCTCGACGACATCCGGCTGATCGAGGATCCGCACAAGAATTTCGTCGTCATCATGAAGGACGGCCGGCTGCACAAGAGTACCCTTTGAAAGCCAGCGGAAAGCCGTATGCCGCATTCACGTCGCAGCGATCAGTATCCGACACGGCCTCACGGACCTGACGAAGCAAGGGCGCAAGAAGATCTCGACCACGCAGCCGTCGTCATCGGGAAATCTCGCCGAGAGGCGGCCAGACTGGCTCCTGACGTTCCGTCCGGACTGTCCGCAGGGTGCGAGATCGATATTTAGAACCTGCATGGAACGGGGACATGCCAGAAAAATCAGATCACCCGCCTGCAACGCCATATGAACGGGCCGAAATCGAGCAGAGCAAGTGGCGCAGGTTTCTGCTCTTTGGGATCCTCCTGCTTGCGGGCGGTGTTTTTTCAGTCGCAGTTCCCACCGTTTCCAATTTCGCATCCAACGTCGTGTTCGCCGTAGCCCTGATGGCAGTCGGCGTCATCAAGGTCATCCAATCTCTCTGGATCAAAAGTTGGGCGGGTTTCGTGTGGCAGGAACTGACCGGCTTCTTCGAGCTCATCGGCGGCATCATGATTTACTTCAACCCTATAAAAGCATCGGCCGCAATATCACTGTTCATAGCATTTGTACTATTCGTCCACGGTATTCTTCAACTAATCATTGCCACGGAAGTCAGGAAAGTCGGCGGCTGGTATTGGTTCGCCGTTTCCGGAATCGTCGCCATATTTGCTGCCTTCTCCATACTGTTGAAGTGGCCGATCGTCAGAGAGATGCCGACTGGCTTGGTGGCCGGATTTTCCATGATGATTGCCGGACTGGCGTATCTCGTCATTGCGCTGAGCGTGCGCAGGACGAGGGTTGTGGCTTTAGAGCGGGATGCGAGGGCCCATGATGAAAAGCAATTTTGATTTTCGAGCCAAGATCGTGGCGGCTGCAATGCTGGTCGGCGTGGCCGGCTTCGCGGGCGCGGCACGTACGCAGACCGCGCAGCCGGCGCCCGTGCCGGTGGTCGTGCAGAAAGTCCAGTCCGGTCCAGCAAACGCCCCGCTGACATACAACGCGCAGGTCGAGGCCATCGACGCTGTCGACATTCAGGCGCGCGTGTCCGGCCTGTTGAAGGAGATCCGGTTTTCGGAAGGCCAGCGCGTGAAGGAGGGCGATCTGCTTTTCGAAATCGAGCCGGATCAACTGTCGGCGGCGGTGATGTCGGCCCAAGCACAAGTGGCGCGATCCGAAGCCACCCGCAATGCCGCGCAGCAAAGCCTGTCGCGCGCCAGGGACCTGCTCAATCGCAGGACTATCGCTCAGGCCACGCTGGACGATGCGCAGGCTGCATTCGATGTCGCCGCGGCGGATGTTCAAAGCGCCAACGCAGCGCTCCATACGGCCGAACTCAATCTTTCCTATGCTCAGATCAGGTCTCCCATCGATGGCACCATCGGCCGCTCCCTGGCGACGCGCGGCAATCTCGTGGGGCCCGGCTCCGCGCCATTGGCGCGCATCGTGCAACTCGACCCTATTCGCGTCGCATTTTCGATCGCCGACAGCACCTTGGTCGACATCAGGCAGAAATTGGCCGGCGGCCAGAAAATCGATCCGAACGGGTTTCGCCTGAGCCTGTTGCTCGCCAACGGCACCGAATTCGCTTCGCCGGGGCGGGTGCAGTTCATCGACAATGAGGTCAACCAGCAGACCGGCACCGTCGCCGTCCGCGCGTTGTTCCCCAACCCCGACCATATATTGGCGCCAGGCCAATTCGTCCGGCTGACAGTCGTCGATGAAGACGCCAGAAAGTTGCCGATGGTGCCGATGGCGTCCGTTCTTCAGGACCGCCAGGGCAAGTTCGTCTTCGTGCTCAACGACAACAATACCGTGACCAGGCACGCGATCACGACCGGTGCGCGCATCGACAATCGCTGGGCAGCGACGAGCGGATTGAAAGGCGGCGAGACGATCGTCGTCGAAGGACTGCAGCGCGTTTCCGATGGTCAGCAGGTCACCCCGCGCGAAAGCGAGGGCACGCAATGATCTCGGACCTGTTCATCACCCGCACCCGGCTCGCGATCGTTATCTCGATCATCATTTCGATCGCCGGTGCGATCGCGGTGTTTTCTCTTCCCATACAGCAATACCCGCAGATCAGCCCTCCAACAGTGACAGTGTCGGCCTCCTATCCGGGAGCAAGCGCGGAAGTCATCGCCGACGTCGTCGGTGGCCCGCTGGAGACGGCCATAAATGGCGTGGATCACATGATGTACATGTCGTCCACCAGCTCCAACGCCGGCCAATACACGCTGTCGGTGACCTTCGAAGTCGGAACCGACCCCGAGACGGCGCAGATCAACGTACAGAACCGTGCCCAACTGGCGATCTCGCGGCTGCCGGCGGCGGTTGCGCAGCAAGGCGTGTCCGTGCGCGCTCGCTCGCCGGATTTCATCCTTGGTATCGCCTTCTATTCACCGGACGACAGCCTCGATGCGCTGGCGATCACGAATTTCATCACCACGACCATCGCCGACACGATATCGCGTGTGCGGGGCGTCGGTGAGGCTTCGGTTGCGGGGGCCTCGGAATACTCGATGAGGGTATGGCTCAACCCACAGCGCATGGATGCGCTTGGGCTGACGCCCGACGATGTCTCAGCCGCCATCCAACGCCAGAACATCCAGGCGACACTCGGGCAGGCGGGCGCGCCGCCGCAGGCGCAAGGCTCGGAGCTGCAGTACACGCTGGTCGCGCAGGGGCGGCTGAGGAGCGTCGAGGAGTTCGGCGACATCGTCGTACGTACGGGCTCGTCGGGGGCCAAGGTCTACCTGCGCGACATCGCGCGGCTCGAGCTCGGCGCGCGAAGCTATGCTTCGAGTGCCAGCTTTGCCGGACACGCATCGGCGATGATGCAGATCAACCAGTCGCCCGGCGCCAACGCCATCCAGACCGCGGCCTCGGTACGCGCCGAACTGGAGCGCCTTTCGTCACGCTTTCCCAAAGGCATGCAGTACCACATCGTCTACGACGCGACCCGCTTCGTGAATGCCAGCATCTCGCTGACGACCCGAACCCTGCTTGAAGCGTTCCTGATCGTTCTCGCGGTCACCTATGTCTTCCTGCAGGATTGGCGCGCCACGTTCATATCGGCGCTTGCCATCCCGGTTTCCATGCTCGGCGCCTTGGCGGTGCTGTTTGCCGCCGGCTATTCGCTGAACATGGTCTCTCTTCTGGCGCTGGTGCTGGCAATCGGCCTGGTGGTGGATGATGCCATCCTTGTCGTTGAGAACGTCAAGCATGTGCTGGAGGATACGCCGGACATCGGGGTCGCCGACGCCACGCGCAAGGCGATGCACCAGATCACCGGGCCGATCATATCCACGACCCTGGTGCTGCTGGCCGTGGTGACGCCGACGGCGTTTCTCGGCGGCATAGGTGGCCAGCTCTACCGGCAGTTCGCCGTGACGCTGTCTTCGGCGCTGGTGATCTCCTCGTTTGTCGGATTGACCCTGAGCCCGGCGCTGGCCGCACTGCTTCTGCGGCGCCATGCGGGTCATTTCAAGCGCGGCCCCCTGGCCTGGTTCACGGCATTCATGAACAGGACGCGCGACGGCTATGGACGCCTCGTCGGATTTCTGGTGCGGCATTGGTACGTGCCTTTGGCGGGATTGCTTGCCTGTTTCGGCGCCGCCTATCTGATCTTCACCGGGCTGCCGTCGACCTTCCTGCCCGAAGAGGACCAGGGCGCGCTGTTCGTCGACATCCAGTTGCCCAATGCCGCTT
Source organism: Mesorhizobium sp. BR1-1-2 (assembly GCF_020165435.1). Classification (NCBI taxonomy): domain Bacteria; kingdom Pseudomonadati; phylum Pseudomonadota; class Alphaproteobacteria; order Hyphomicrobiales; family Phyllobacteriaceae; genus Mesorhizobium; species Mesorhizobium sp. BR1-1-2. Next base: position 276,305 of record NZ_JAIUID010000001.1, on the reverse strand, counting down.
CACTCGATCGCACGAAAGCCATCGTGGAGGACGTGCGCAAGATTCTGGCCGACACCGGCGGCGTGCAAGATGTCATCACGGTTGCGGGATTCAGCATCCTTCAGTCGACGAGTTCGCCCAGCGGCGCAATGGCGGTCGCGGCGCTGAAGCCCTGGGACGAGCGCACGTCCAGGGAACTGCAGCTCGCCGGCATCCTGCAGGCGCTGCGGATGAAATTCTCCCAGATCCCCGGCGCGAATGTCGCCGTGTTCGCTCCGCCGGCGATCGCCGGCATCGGCTCGGTCGGTGGCTTGGACTTCCGCCTGCAGGCGCTAGAAGGGCAACCGCCGCAGGAGATCGCGCAGGTCGTCAGCGCCCTGCTTGGCGCCTTCAATCACCTGCCCGAACTCGGCGGGGCCGCCACCACCTTCAGCGCCAATGTCCCGCAAGTCTATGTCGACGTGGACAGAACGCGTGCCGAGGCGCTCGGAGTAAGCGTGTCGGACGTCTACTCCACGATCGGCGCGGCTTTCGGGTCGCGCTACGTAAATGACTTTACGCTCAACGGCCGCGTGTTCCAGGTCAATCTGCAGGCCGATGCCGATTTCCGTGCCCATGCGGAAGACATCTTGGACCTGCACGTGCGCAGCCGGAACGGCACCATGGTGCCCTTGAACACTCTGACGTCGCTGACGACGATCCTGTCGCCGTTCGCCATCCAGCGCTACAACCTGTCGGTCGCCGCTCCCATAAACGCCATTACCGCACCTGGAAGCTCGAGCGGCGGCGCCATGGACGCAATGGAGAAGACAGCGGCCCAGGTTTTGCCGAACGGCTATGGTTTCGAATGGTCGGGCCTGTCGTTTCAAGAACGTCGCGGCAGTGGCCAGGAGGGTCTGGTCTTCGCGCTGGCGTTCCTCTTTGCCTATCTCTTCCTTGTCGCCCAATACGAGAGCTGGTCGCTTCCGTTGGTCGTCATCCTTTCGCTCGGAGCGGCTCTCTTCGGCGCCATCGCGGCATTGAAGGTCTTCGGATTGCAGAACAGCCTCTACGTGCAGATCGCCATGGTGCTGCTGATTGGGCTGGCGGCGAAGAATGCCATCCTGATCGTGGAATTCGCCAAGGAGCGGCGCGATGAAGGACAGAGCATAGTGGAGGCCGCGCGGACCGGGGCCGAGCAGCGCTTCAGGGCGGTCATGATGACCGCGGTCTCCTTCATCCTCGGGATCATTCCTCTTGTCGTGTCGACCGGCGCGGGCGCCGGCGCGCGGCGGGCTGTTGGCGTCACAATCTTCGGGGGCATGGCCGCGGCTACCACGATCGGCCTGCTGATCATTCCCTCGGTCTATTTTGTCGTCCAGAAAGCAACCGAGTATCTGTCGTTCCGGCGTCCGGAAGACCGTGCGGAACGCCTCGATACGATCGAACCATCCCGTTGAGGTTCGTCCTCGCCAAAGGGCGGCCGAGATGGTCCACGGCCATCATCTATATTCTTGGAATCTCAATTCTTGGCTTTGCGTCCATTTTTCGCCGAATGGACTCGTTCTCCGAACCGCGACGATAGACTGACGGCCGGATGTCAGTACATTCGGCGCAATATTTTGGCGAAGCCGCCCCGCCAGAGGCCGGTTTCCGGGCGGCCTTTGAATTCAGTGACGCTTCGCCTGGAGGCTGCAACCGTGAGCCCAGATTCCTGCTCGTCTCCGCCATTAGCCGCTTCACTTGCGGTGTTGTCGGTGTTCGCCACCGCGACGGGCAATGCGGAGGCCGCGTCGCTGACCGCACGCGGCAACGAGCCGAGTTGGCAGATCAGTATCTCGGACACCGCGCTCAGCTTCAACGCCTTAGGGGGCGAGACCTTCACGGTTAAGCCGGCTCCGAGCCCTACGAGGCAAGGCGACGCCGACACCTATTTGGCAACGGTCGGCGGCCGGCAACTCGCGGTGACCGTCGCTGCCAAAATATGCGTCGATACCATGAGCGGAATGCCATACCCCCAAACCGCGACCGTCATCCTTGGCGACCGGAAATTTGAGGGCTGCGCCGGAGAGCCGGGCGACCTCCTTCACGGAGATTGGCTCGTGGACGAGATTCGAGAAGAAACCACGGTCGCGGGTTCGAAACCCACCCTTGCCTTCGAGCCGGATGGACGCATCCATGGGAATGGTTCGTGCAATCGGTTCTTTGGCGGCTTCGCCTTGACCGGGGAAGCGCTGACGATCTCGGAAACCGGCTCGTCGAGGATGATGTGCGATCAGCCACTCATGGATCAAGAGCGCAATCTTCTGAAGGCACTCGGGTCCGTCCATCGCTTTGAAGCCCCACAGACAGGACGAGTGCAACTGTTGGACAAGGATGGCCAAAGGCTGGTGAGTTTACAAAGATAAGCCGGCGCGGCCAGCAGCATGCAGAACCCCGCAGGACGATTTGTGTTGGTTATCTCGCTGGCGTTGCTGGTGCAAAGCTGCGCCGGTCCAAGAGCCGTGACAGGCCTTGCCTCGCCTGTACAAATTAGCAACGAAATGTCGGCTATTCCCTTCCTGGTCGCCACCACGCGCACAAGGTTCCCTACCACTGAACCGCCCTATTCGCGGGATCGTTCCCCGACATTGAGTTTTTCGCAGTTGACTGTCGTTGTGCCGGCCACACACCGGCCGGGCGTCGTCGAGACGTCATCGACATCACCCGATCCGAAGCGCCATTTTTCCGCTCGTGATCTTGTCCGCTTCGAGAACAGGGCATCCTTCGCAGGTCGGTTAAACGGTATGCTGGCGAAGCGCCCGCCTTCGGAGCGCGAGGTGTTTATCTTCGTGCACGGCTACAACAACAATTTTGCCGAAGGCCTGTTTCGCAATGCCCAAGTCGTCCACGACTACCATATCTCCTCGGTGCCGGTTCATTTCTCCTGGGCGTCGGCGGGATCCATCGGCGGCTATCTTTTCGATCGCGATAGCGCTCTGCAGGCGCGGGACGGCTTGGCCGAAACGATCGAAATCGCAGCTCGATCGAACGCTACCGGTGTTTTCATCGTCGGCCATTCCATGGGCGCGTATGTCGTGATGGAGGCGCTCCGCACCCTTGCGTTGCAAGGCAAGGCGGAGGTGACCTCAAGAATCCGCGGCGTCTTGCTTGCCGCGCCCGATATCGATCCGGATGTCTTCAGCAGCCAGGTTAGGGACATACCCCAACTGCCCCATCCCTTCACGATCGTTGTCTCTCGGCGAGATCGTGCCTTGAGCGTGTCGCGCCGCATCGCAGGTGGCCGGCCACGAGTGGGCAGTGGCTTCGAGATTCCGCTCCTTCAGAAAAAGAACATCCAAGTTATCGATATTTCCGGCGTGGACGGCGGCGGACACAGCGGCTTCGCAACATCGGAAACACTGATGAAGCTGTTGGGGTCCGGGCATCTGCTGCGTCGTCTCATCGTGAACGAAGATATGCCGGTCGAAGACAAAGCCGAAGAGGCCCGGCAGATCATCTTCAACAACGCCTTCCTCGTTCTCCACCTGCCGCTCACAATCCTGAAGCGGTCGGCATCCCAGCAATCCGTGTCCCGGCAGCCGGCGCCCGAGATCGGCGCCATGTGATGAAAGCCCTGCATCTTGAATAAGACGGAATGAACATTTGGAAGCTGAAGTCGCGATAACTCAATCAATCCTGCTGAAGCTTGTGCTTGCCTTGCTGCTCGGCGCGCTGATTGGTGCGGAACGCCAGTACCGGCAACAGTATACAGGACTTGTGACGTACGCACTGGTCGCACTGGGTGCGGCAGCATATTCCTCGCTGCCGGGCGCTCTCGGCTCAGGTCTCGATCTTCGAATGGGGGCTCAGGTCGTAACCGGCATTGGTTTCCTTGGCGCCGGCCTGATCATCAGGGACGGTTCCAACATAAGAGGGTTGAGTACGTCCGCGACGATCTGGAGCACTGGCTCTGTCGGAGTGTTCGTAGGCTTTGGCTTTCTGCTGCTGGCCGCGGAAACCGCAATGCTGATTATCGTACTCAATTCGCTTCTTCCTAATTTCTCAAGATTCTTTCGAAGGCACTCTCAGGAACAACCTGCCGTCGAATACACGTACACCATAGAGATCGTATGCCCACGGGATAATGTTTATTTGCTCAGATCGATCCTGCTTCAGACCATCAATACAAACCTCCTCCGCCTACGCTCCCTTAACAGCCATCCCATCAATGAGGGCGACGCCATGAGAATAGAAGCAACGTTGTTCAGCAACCGTGATGATGCGCAATCAGTCGAACGCGTCGTCGCTCACCTCGCGCTCGACTCGAATGTTCAGTCGGCTTCCTGGGAGCCGGAAGAAAAGACCGAATAGAGCGAAAGCCAGAAAGACCCTCGACACCACCTCGAAACGTCAAATTTAAGGAGCTGCGACAATGGAAGGAACCACCAAGGCCCTGTTGGCAAACAAATTGATAGCTATCGGCCTCTTGCTCATAGGCTTTCTCATTTTTGCATCGGGCTATCGCTACGGCTCTCCATCGAGCATCACGGTTGGCTGTCTTCTCTTTGCTATCGGAATCATTCTCCTGATTATAAAGATCGCCCGCAGAAACAAGCCGGACTCGGTTGCTTGACTTATCGAGTTGGACGAAAGCGATCGCGTCCAACCCCAGTCCGGACAAAAGACTTGGAGAGGCCCTCGTTGTTGGAGGCTCCTAACTGGTACGCTCGCCAATATAATTCCGTGGTCGCGCGCACCCGCGAGTCTGATCCCGACGCGGAATTCCATATCCAGCAGATTGGCGAGCAGCGCCATGCATCGAGCCTTGCAACGATAGACTATGGCGACACGTTTGTCCTCGATTTGCGGGACAAGGGTGGCATCGCCATGTCTGGGGCGATCAATGACGATGCGTTGACGGCGGTGTTCCTCTGGGGCGAAGGCACGACCTTCAACGGACAACGGAGTGAAGTACCGCAGTTGCGGATCATCGGCCCGGGAACGGAATTCAAGCTGGAGATGCCAGGAAGCTATCGCCTCATGCGGATCGGTCTGCGTGGGTCCGCGCTCGAGTCTCTGCGCACGGCATCAGCCTCCCACCTGGGCCAGAGGAGCTCGTTGACGCCAGGGATACATGAGCAACGCCTCACGGCAGGAGCCGAACTGGAGCTTCAGCAGAAGCTGCTGCGAACCGTCGGGTTCGCGGAAGCTGCAGCACAGCGTGGCTATGACCTAAGTGCCGGCCTGGCCGTTGCGGCGAGCGAAGCGGGCGCCGCGCTCGCGCGGGTGCTTTCCCTCACGGAGCAACCGTCCCCCCGCGCCCCCGGCTCCAGCGATCGGCGCGATATCGTTGACGCTACCCTGGCCATTCTGGAGGCAAAGCCTCATAGCCCTGTTTCCGTCAGTGCAGTCTGCGAGGTACTGGGCATTGGCGAGCGAATGTTGGAGCGCGCCTTTCAGGAACGTCTGGGAGTCAGCCCTCGAACTTACGAGCGGGAGCGGCGGCTTCGGGCCGCGCACGGCCTTATCCTGACGCAGGGCGATCGCCTCTCGATCACCGATATCGCCATGAGCTTTGGTTTCTGGCACCTGGGCCGTTTCGCTGGAGCCTATATGTCAATCTTCGGATGCTCCCCCAGTGAGGCGCGTCGGCGCTTCTGGAGACACACAGCACCAGACCGATGGGATGCCCAACCTGCCGATCCGAGGCTGGTTAACGTTGGGCCCCAGGCATTTTGATCAGGATGGAGCCGTCGGCTCCTGTTGGACGGAGGCAGTCGGCAGAAATGCCGGCCCCCCGCGGTCCAAGCCAAGAACATGCCTACGCGTAGAGCCTCATCACAGCTTGTGCAGCCCGCATTCGGCCTATTGCCTACTGAACCACCCAATCCCGAGAGCTTTCAGGCACTCCGTCGGAAAGTGGATAGAAATTGGTTGGCCGTCAGGAGATTCTCATGGCGCGACCTCTGTGGGTCGCAACAGACCTTCCGACCGGTTGGTCGCAAGCAAGAGAATGCAAGGTCACTCCACATGGCGCGCTCGGCGCTGACAAGAATGGCCATGGTTGCAAGGGTAAATACGATGGGAAAAACGCTGTCCCCGTTTCCACGAGAAATAAACGCATTGCCTATGTTTGGGATTCCTAGCCCACTCTAGGGGCGTATCTCCGGCTTAAGATTGTCTCAAAATCGATCTCATCCGCGGCGGCAGGTTGAGGCGTGTTTTATTGTCGGTTTCCTTCCGGGAAACGGCCTGCCGACCCCTTGAGTTGCCTATACTTCGGCGTCTCTTGTACGACAGGAGTTTGTTATGGACGCGAGAGTAACCGCTGCCGGCGTTCCCACCGACCCTTTTGCGGATGAACCTCTAAGATGCGCCATCGACGTAAGTAGCTTGTTGGCGCCCCCAGCCGAACAGTTTGATTTCTATCGATCATGGTTTACCGGGGTTGCCGAAATACAGCTTCTTCGAGCTGAGCGCTCCGCGTTCCCGGCTCGTCATCAGGTATGGCAGTTGGGCGATCTGGCGTTGAGTTCCATCGAAATTCCAGGCGCCGGTTACGAGATACAATGGGAACATCGCAGACGACCGCTGTTGGATCACTGGATGCTGTCGGTGCCGTTCTCGCGTTGTGCCGGGGGCGAGATGATATCTCGTCGGCCCCGCATGAGGTGTCTGGCCCTGCCCGATGTTGGAGTGAGCAACGACGACCTGTTCATCACACTTTTTCTGCCGCGCACATGGCCGGCAACCAGATCATCGAAAATCGAAGCCAGCGACGCAGCGCTTGATTTTCTTGCCCACTACGCGGTTCTTCTGCACCGCTCACTTCCTCACTTGAGAGAAGCGGATCTACCCCATATCGTTACCGCGACCGCCAATATTTCCGCGGCTGCTCTTATGCCGACAAAAGATCATCTGGCAGAGGCGCAAGGGCCTGTGAACGCCGTGTCTGCCGCTCGGATTGCCAAGCGTATCGCGGAGAGGTTGAGCGATCCCGACTTGACGCCCAACAAACTCTGCCGTGCGGTCGGTGTCTCGCGCTCCCGTCTCTACCGGATTTTCGAGCCGGTAGGCGGTGTGTCCAACTATGTGCGACGCAAGCGGCTGCTCAAAACGCGCGACGCCCTGGCGGACAGTTCGGACAAGCGAACGATCTCCAGCATAGCCGAAGCATGGGGCTTCCACGATCCGTCTACCTACAGCCGGATGTTCAAAACAGAGTTCGGCATCTCTCCAAGAGAAGCGCGCGAACTCGGGTGGCAGGGCGTCAAGCATTCGACCTGGCTGACTGTGGATGAGCCAGTCGCGGATGCTGGCATTCTGAGCAACCTCCTGATCAACAATTCATTGGGATTGTCCCTTTCTTCAAGACAGTGACGGATTCCTGGCAGAGGTCGGGGGCGACTGGAGATCATCACACAAGCTACAAGAAATATACGTCAAACCCATATTATGGATTCCTCGCATATTTTTCAAAAATCGATGACCGTTTAAGCTCGGCCGTGTCCTCGTCATCAGCATCACGATTTTCGATAACTCCACTCTGGATTTTTAATTGTCAGGACCGTCTCCTTGCGAAAGGCACATCGTTCATTGTTGATCTGCTAGCGCCATAGGAGCTTGTGATGGAGGTAACCATACGAAGCGATACTCTTGGCGAGCCGATCGCTGCAGCAGTTGCCATACACGCGGCCGACATCCGCACATCATCGATTCTGCTGGCTGGGCGAGATGTTCTTGTCGACTGGTTCCATACCACCCAAGCAGGTGCAGGTGTCGGGATTTCAATCCCATAACCTCGATCTCGCCGCGGCTACATCCGCCGGCGATGAGCCCGACACGTCTGGTCTCTTGATCGAGAACTCCATGGGGTCGGCGTCACCCTCTTTCAAGCAATGAGTTTGCCTCAATGCAAGACAAGCCATCAATTGTCAGCGAAAGTGAAGCGATCGGGACCGCGGAACCTCTAAGATGCGTCGTAGACGTTGATACCTCGCAGGTGCCACCGGCCGAGCAATTCGACCTGTTCCGGAGTTGGCACTCAAATATTGCCGACGTCGAATTGCTGCGAGACGAGTTCGGCTCGTTCTCTGCGCGCGAGCGGGCGTGGCGATTGGAGAGCCTCGTGCTGGCCTTCATCGAATATCCCGGGATGGGGTACCGTCGGCGGTGGCGCAGCAGAAAGAGTCCGGTGTTCGACCACTGGGCTCTCTCGGTGCCCCAGACAATCCCCGCGGGCGGCGGCCCGCCAAGAATGGGACAGCTACGCTGGCAATGCCTGGGTGCACCCCATGAAGATCAGGGTGAGGATGACGGTGTCCTTGCGCTATTCCTTCCGCGGGATTTCGCCTTCTCGCAACCCTTCACGCTCGATATCCGGCCCGAGATGGCTGCGTTCGTCGCCGACTATGTTCTGCTGCTCTATCATTCCTTTCCCGATCGCACGGAAAACGACGTCCCGTATATCGCATCGGCGACCACCAGCCTGCTTGCCGCGTGCATTTCCCCGTCCCGGGATCACTTTTTCGAAGCACAGGAGCCGATCGACGCGGTCATCATGGCCCGCGCAAACAAGATCATAATAGCCAATCTGGCCGACCGGAACCTGACACCGGGAAAGCTCTCGCAAGACCTCGGCATCTCACGCTCTCGACTTTATCGGATTTTCGAACCAGCCGGAGGAATCTCGCACTATATCCGGCGACAGCGGCTGCTGAAAACGAGGGACGCGCTCGGGAACATCGCGGATGGACGCCCGATTTCAAGCATTGCGGAGGAGTGGGGCTTCATGGATCCCTCGACATATAGCCGGACATTCAGGCGCGAGTTCGGAATCTCGCCCAAAGAGGCACGGGAGGCGGGCTGGCTGGGCCTCAAGCATCCTCCTTTGGCGGAGCGGTCGAACAACGGCAAACCTTCCCTGAACAGCCTCCTGGCCAACAATTGCCTTCTCAGCCATCAGCTTTCGAGTATGTGATTGGAGTCTTCGGCTGAGGTAATCTTGTCGAAGACGAGAGTGAACCCATTCCTTGGCGAAGCTGGAGATTGGACGCCGGTTCGAACTGCCCGCCGGGAACACCACGCAGCCTGACGAGGCGCTCGTACGCATAAGAGATTGCACCCTCAAGCGGAGAGGCCGATGTCAGAAATGTTGGTCCCGATAGCGCAGGCTCATCGAAACTCACAAAATACCAGCCAACAAGTCATTATATTTTGGAGGTTCATTTGGTGAATTCTTTGAGCAGACGGTCCCTGATCGTTGGGGGGATATCATTTCTGGCGCTGTCCGGGCGTGCGGAAGCTTCCCAAAAAAGTTGGTATATCGGGAGAATTCCAGATCAGCCGTTTGACATCCCTCTCGTAGACAAGACGCGCATCCCCCAGCAATTCCGTCGGCAAACGGTGCCTTACTTGGGCAGGGAAACCGCCGGAACTATCCTAATCAACAAGCAGGAGCGCTTCCTGTACTATGTCGAAGACGCCGGCAGGGCGATCCGCTTCGGCATCGCAGTCGGTCGGGACGGACAGAGATGGGATGGAGAGGCAATCGTTGGACGACGAGCCCAATGGCCGACCTGGACCCCCACCGCCAACATGCGACGCCGTAACCCGAGCTTGCCGCAGCGCGTTCCGGGAGGCCCAAACAATCCTCTCGGCGCGCGGGCGCTGTATCTGTATCGCAATGGCCAGGACACGCTGTATCGCATTCATGGGACCAATGAGCCCTGGACCATTGGAAAAGCTGCATCATCCGGCTGCATCCGGATGTTGAACGAGCATGTTTTTGAACTCTTCGGGACAGTGCGCAACGGCGCCCGCGTTATCGTTGTCTAGCCTGCGCCAATCATGGATGCCATTGTGCGGCAGCCTCTAAATGCCGAGGCCGGCGCATGGAGACATCGTCGTCACAGGATACCGTCTCTTTCGGAAGGTTGAGCGCAAAGGAAGCCGGCACTTCTCCGGTTTCGTCTGGCTACCGTACGACCAATACAGGCACACTTCCATCCGCGAGAACCTCCGATGTCTGGCTTCCCAGCAAAAGCTTTCTGATGCCACGACGGCCGTGGGAAGCCATCACAATCAGGTCGCAGCCCCGTGACTTGGCGGTGTCGATAATCGCCTTGGCCGGGTGGGCATCCGGGACATGTAGAAATTCCGCGGATACCCCCATCCGGTCAGTTGCCTCCCTGACTTGATCGAGGACTTGCCCTGCGAATTCCTTGCTCGCGGCCTCAAAACTATCAACCTCCTCCTGCGAAGGAATAGACCCGGAGGTAAATCCGGTTCCATAGTCAATCAGCATTGGCTCCGTGACAGTGACAACTGTCGCCTTGGCAGCCAAGGCTTTCGCCAAGGCTATCCCCTGCTCAACGCCCTTCCTGGCGACGTCGGAGCCATCCGTGCTCACGAGAATATTGGTGTACATCTGAGTTCTCCCTGCCTGGTCGATCACGGTTCCGGCAACACCAACAGTAGTCGAGATATGCACGTTGGTGCACTGCAAGCCCTCTCTTGCTTATCCAACTCACGCCGCCTGTATCGCGACGCCTGGCACATTCGGGAGCGGGCGCACCGTCTCCAAATCGCGGAGGAATAGCGCTTGCCCGGCCCGCCGATCACCAATTGCCTTCTCATGTACCAGCTATGGTTAAATCACAGACAAGACGACAGATGTTCGCAATGCCGTTGTTGCCCGCTCAACCTACAATTCATCGGGTCATTGCGTTATGTGCAATTTATCCCAATGAATTGCATCTCGTCCAATTCTTCTTATTGCGATGACATATGTTAGCGATACCTCTTTCGACCCCGAAATCGCACATATGATTTGATCAATGTATCTTTCGGTGAGGATCTCCACATGAAAGGAAGCCCATTTCTGACTGCAGGGGCGGCAGCCGTCACCGCCTGTCTGCAAAGCCCGCATTTTCGCAGTCGACCTCGGAGGACGGCCAGCCGCTAACGGTCACCGATTTGGAGAACTCGGCCGCTCAGCTTCGACCCGCTTTTTCTCCGGGTTTCGATCCCGCCCGGTGAGTGCCTATCAGGGTGAACGCGCGATGCTACGATGATCGACATGGCGCCGAGCCAAGGCCCCGATTTGCAGGTCCGAGAGTAAGGAAACACTGCCTTCGCACAGCCTAAGTCCTCCACCACTGTGCCTGAATGCCGGAGCTCAAAGCTCCCGCCGTGGCAGACCGACTCCTTCTGCGAAGCCACAGGCGCCAAGTGTCCAAACGCGCGGCACGACCGCGCCGCGCTCCACGGGTCAAGGCTGCCGGACAGCACGGATAATCTTCGCCTTGCTCCTGCGCAGCGGCCGGGATCCTGTTATCCTCAGTAGTGCTGCGCCCATATGGGGCTGGATCAAGATGCTACGGCTTTCGCTTTTTGCAACGGTGCCCCCGCGCGGCGTCAATCCTGCTTTCGCCGCCACAATTGCGAGACCAGCGCGGTGATCAGGCTGCTTACGACAATCCATGCGGCGATCTCGCCGTCATGCACTTCAGGCCGGCGCGGCTTATCTATCTTGTTGCCGCTCAACACCACTACCGGCGCAAGGTCTGGCCGGCTGCCACGCCTGACCGAGTAAGCGCGCGTAATTTCCGCACCGAAGAGGAAGATCTGCGCTGAATAATAGACCCAAAGCAGCACCACCATCAGCGCGCCCGCCGCTCCGTAGGAAGTCGCTATCGCGCTGGTTCCGATATACCAGCCGATCAGCGACTTGCCGATGGTGAACAGCAACGCAGTGACCACCGACCCGACGGCAACATCGCGCCATTTGAGCGTGCGATCCGGCAAGACCTTGTAGATCGCTGCGAAGAGCAGCCCAATCAGCAAGAAAGAGACAACCGTGTTGACCGTGCTGAGCACCAGTTCGCCGAACGGCAGGTGGTGATTGATGACTTCGCTTAGCGCGGTGATCGCTGCGCTTGCCGCCAGCGATACCATCAGCATGAAGCCCAGCGCGGCAACCAGGCCGAGACTTGCCGCACGCGCCCGCACCAGGCGCGAAAGCGACAGGCCGTCCGCTTTTACCTTCCAGATCTCGTTCAGCGACTGTTGCATCTCACCGAAAACACCGGAGGCAGTGAAGAAGAGCGTCACCAATCCGATGACCGTGGCAAGCGTCCCGGACCATCGGTGCGAAGCCGTCTCGATCGTCGCCTTGAGTAGATCGGCACTCTGCGCGCCCATCACGCCGGATATCTGTGCCGACAGGGCGAGCTGGGCCGCATCCTTGCCCACCGCCAGACCAGCGACCGCCACGACGATCAGAAGGATCGGCGCCAGCGATGTCGTGGCGTAGAAAGCCACCGCTGCCCCGTGGCTCAACGCATTGTCGTTGATGAAGCCGGTGACGGCATCCTTCAAGAGAATCCAGGCACCGCGAAACCAGTGTGGCATCTCCCTCATCCGTCACGCCATATCGGACGCGGAGCGTCGTGGCCTGTCACGATCGGCGGAAACTGCCCTGCACGTCGGTCTCTGACCGCTTCCGCCACTGCCAGCACCGCGATGCGGACCCCGGTCTGGATCGCACGGTCGGCGTCAAGCGCTTCATGGCTCGGCTCCCAGTGGCCGATATAGCGCGCGAGTTCGGCCACTTCGCCAATGGGATCAAGCTTCATCGAGCGCAGCCCGTCGGTAAGGCTGACGCGGCGAGATGGCGTGAATAATCCCATCCCGCGAGCTCGGCCTCGTTGGCGAGCTTTACGCCGCAGGGCGATGCATCAGCCATTTCGGGCCGCGCAATTTTTCTTGAGCCTTATGATCGCCGACATGTGGACGGTAACCACACCGCCACAGTCAATCCGTACGCTCAGCTTGTTGGTTTCAAGATCGACCCGAGTGACGTCCCCAACAAGAACGACTTTGTCTCCGACGTGAGTTCTGGGGGGCGCATCGATCGCATAAGGACGATCATAGGAGGGGATGCTCACCCTGGCGCGTCCGCTGGGAAGCATGTCCATGACCGTACTCGTCAGGGCAACTTCATCACCGATTGCAACTTCTCGAGGCAGGTTGAATTGCAGCATGGCATTTCTCCCGAGACTGTCCCAAATCAATGCTGGCAGTTCGAGTTGGTTGCCTGAAATCGCACCTACATAGCAGGCAATAGGAGACCTGCTGACGCGGATCGCGAGCCGCGAGCTCAACAGCTCGCCCGGGAGGAACACACGGAGCGGAAACCTTTAAGAGCCAAGCCAGCCGATATTGCGTGATCGCGAAACGTCCCAGTGCGCAACGGCGTCTCGCCCGAGGTTGGGTTGGATCTTGTAGGGCTCGCGTTCGCCGTAGCACTCAGTTGGACATTTGCTGTCCATTTCCGCAGGAGAAGCATCCGGCCTGCTGCACGTTAGGCGCAGTCTCTTTCGCGAAGTGTCGAGGCGAATTGCGTGGCCGACAAGGCAGGCCGACCACACGGGCCAGCCTGCCGTAGCGCTGACGTAGAACAAGTTGAGATCGGAGCGTGGGGCGCGCGAGACGCTCCGTCATCTCGATGCAGTGGCCGTCGCCGTTGGAAACAAAAGCGCGCCTTTGCGGAACAAGCAGCCCGCGCCGCAGTTATGCAGGTACTCATCCCGGGGACGGCGGCTGGCTATGATGTTTTGCAGTGTTACACTGTTTTAGTCGAGGCCTATCGCTTCTCTGGATTTTCGCAGCGGTAACCCTGTCGGGTTGCGCGGGAGGCGTGCTCGACCCGCAGGGACCGGTCGGCGCGGGGAACCGTACGATCCTCCTGAACTCACTGGCCGTGATGCTGGTCATCGTCATTCCGACGCTGGTCGCGCTGCTTGCCTTCGCCTGGATATTTCGTGCCTCGAACAGCAGGGCTCGGTATGATCCAGAGTTCACGTATTCCGGCCGGATCGAGCTCATCGTCTGGTCAATTCCGACGCTGACCATCCTCTTCCTCGGCGGCTTGATCTATTATGGATCGTACCATCTCGATCCTCGCAAGCCGATCGACTCCAGCCGGCCGCCAATCGAAATCCAGGTGGTGGCGCTCGACTGGAAATGGCTGTTCCTCTATCCCGATCAAGGTGTCGGAACGGTCAACCAGCTGGTTATTCCAACCGGCATGCCGGTGCGTTTCAGACTGACCTCGGCCAGCGTCATGAACACCTTCTTCGTGCCGCAGCTCGGCAGCATGGTCTATGCCATGAACGGCATGCAGACCGAGGTCAACCTGCAGGCTGATCGCGAGGGCGAGTACTTCGGCCTTTCGGCGCATTTCAGTGGCGATGGCTTTTCGGACATGAATTTCCGTGTCAGGGCAGTCTCGGCTGACGCCTTCGCCAGTTGGGCCTCCTCCTTGCATGGAGGAGGCGGCGTGCTCAACGCCAGCACCTATCGCCAGCTTGCCAGGCAAAGCATCAACGCGCCGGCATCCTCGTTCGGCCATGTGCAGCCGGGCTTGTTCGATGCGGTCGTGCGCCAGACGCTGCCTCCAGGGCCGGGACCTGCTGGAACTGCCGCCGGAGGGCCGCAGGTGAGCCCGAAAGCTGAGCCCAAGGCGGGAGCGCCGCCCATGGCTCACCAGCACGATGAAGGAGGATGACGATGCTCGGCAAGCTCGACTGGTCGGCCGTTCCCTTTGACCAGCCTATTCCGCTCGGCGCGGCCCTGATCGTCTTCCTGGCCGCCGCCGCCGTTCTGACCTGGGTAACGATCAAAGGCTACTGGCCCTATCTTTGGCATGAGTGGATAACCTCCGTCGACCACAAGCGGATCGGCGTCATGTATATCGTGCTGGCGGCGCTGATGCTTCTGCGCGGCTTCGTTGACGCCGTCATGATGCGCACCCAGCAGGTGCTCGCCATCCACGGACCGGGATACCTGCCGCCGGAGCACTACGACCAGGTCTTTTCGGCCCACGGCACGATCATGATCTTCTTCGCCGCGATGCCCTTTGTCATTGGGCTGATGAATTTCGTCATCCCGCTGCAGCTCGGCATCCGCGATGTCGCCTTCCCGACGCTGAATTCAGTGAGCTTCTGGCTGACCGCGACCGGCGCGCTGCTCGTCAACATTTCGCTCGTCGTCGGCGAGTTCGCGCGCACCGGCTGGCTGCCTTATGCACCGCTGTCGGAGACGACCTACTCGCCAGGCGTCGGCGTCGACTATTATCTGTGGTCGATCCAGATCTCCGGCGTCGGCACCCTGCTCACGGGCGTCAACCTGGCGACCACCATCCTCAAGATGCGCGCGCCAGGCATGGGTTATCTGCGCATGCCGATGTTCTGCTGGACCTCGCTTGCCTCCAACATGCTCATCGTCGCCGCATTCCCTATCCTTACCGCAACCCTCGCCATGCTAACCCTCGACCGCTATCTCGACTTCCATTTTTTCACCAACGAAGCCGGTGGCAACCAGATGATGTTCGTCAATCTCATCTGGGCCTGGGGTCATCCCGAGGTCTACATCCTCGTGCTTCCCGCCTTCGGGATCTATTCGGAAATCTTCTCGACCTTCTCGTCGAAACCGCTGTTCGGCTATCGTTCGATGGTTGCGGCGACGATGTTCATCTGCATCGTCTCCTTCATGGTCTGGCTGCACCACTTCTTCACCATGGGCGCCGGCGCCGATGTCAATGCGGCTTTCGGCATCGCCACCTCGGTTATCGCCGTCGGCACCGGGGTCAAGATCTACAACTGGCTCTTCACCATGTATGGCGGGCGCGTGCGCTTCGAAACGCCAATGCTGTGGGCGCTAGGCTTTGTCACCACTTTCATCATCGGCGGCATGACCGGCGTGCTGCTCGCCGTTCCGCCGGCCGATTTCATGCTGCACAATTCGCTCTTTCTCGTGGCGCATTTTCACAACGTCATCATCTCGGGCGTGCTGTTCGCGGCCTTTGCCGGCTTCACCTACTGGTTCCCGAAAGCCTTCGGGTTCCGGCTGCATGAGGGTTGGGGCAAGGCGGCGTTCTGGGTCACGCTTGCCGGCTACATTCTGGTGTTCGTGCCGCTCTATATCGTCGGCCTTCTCGGTATGACCCGCCGCCTTCAGCATATCGACATGGATATGTGGGCGCCGTGGCTTGTCGTGGCGGCCTTCGGAATCGTGGTGATGATCATCGGCGCCGCATGCCAAATCACGCAGCTTGTCGTCTCGATCAGGCATCGCGACGAGTTGCGCGACGAAACCGGCGATCCTTGGGACGGACGCTCGCTGGAATGGTCGACATCCTCGCCGCCGCCCGTCTTCAACTACGCGCGGCTGCCGCATGTCGAAAACGAGGAGCCCTACTGGACCATCAAGCAAAGGGCAATGGACGAGCAGAGTCAGGAGACCGAAGAAGACTACGAGGCGATCGAGATGCCGCGCAATAGCCCCACAGGCTTCGTCACCGCCTTCTTCAGCACTCTGATTGGCTTCGCGCTCATCTGGCACATCTGGTGGTTGGCGATTGTCGGCTTCATCGGGGCCTATGCCACCTTCGTTGTATTCGCCTGGCGCGAGCATGGCGATTACGAGATCCCTGCCGACGAGGTCGGTCGCATCGATCTTGACCGCAAGGCAGCCCAACTTGCCTGGATGCGCAGACGCGAGCGTGTGGCATGAGCGACATCCCCGCCGACACCGCAACGCGCGATCCCTACCGGCTGGGTCGCACCGCAGGGCATGGCCATCACGTGTTCTCGGCGACCGGCCACGGCGAGGGTGGCCCGGCCTCGAAGTTCGTTACGGTTGCCTACGGCTTTTGGATCTTCCTGTTGTCGGACATCATAATGTTCTCGGCTTTCTTCGCCGCATATGCCGTCCTGTCCAATTCGGCGGCGGGGGGGCCAACAGGCAAGGAGCTGTTTGAGTTGACGCGCGTCGCGGCACAGACGGCGCTGCTGCTCACTTCGAGCTTCACCGGCGGCCTTGCGATGCTCGCGACCCACCGCCGGTCGATGGCCGCCGCCCAGTTCTGGTTGCTGGTGACCGGCCTTCTTGGTGCAGCCTTCCTGTTCCTGGAGGTGCAGGAATTCGCGGCCATGGTGAATGAGCAGGCGGGCCCATCACGTAGCGCCTTCCTGTCCGCGTTCTTCGCCCTTGTGGGCTGCCACGGAACCCATGTTGGACTTGGCCTGCTTTGGCTCGGCACCATGATGGCGCAGCTCTGGATAAAAGGCTTTCGTCCCGACATATTGCGCCGGCTTCACTGCTTCAGCCTGTTCTGGCACGCGCTCGACATCATCTGGATCGCCATCTTCACCCTGGTCTATCTGCTGGGAGCGTCATCATGAGCGAAATGGACAGCCGGAACGAAGACATGCTTGACCGCCGCGATTCCGCACCAGGCGAAGAACGCAGCGAGGAACACGAGGTGGCGGGAGGCCTTTCCGGCTATCTGCTGGGCTTTGGCCTGGCAATCCTGTTGTCAGTGGCGTCCTTCATCGCGGCACAAACCGATCTGATTTACCAGCCGGCCGTGATCTCGGCCCTGACGGTGCTTGCCATCGCACAAATGGGCGTCCATCTCGTCTTCTTCCTTCACCTGACGACAGGACCTGACAACACCAACAACGTGCTCGCGCTCGCTTTCGGTGTGCTGATCGTGACCTTGGTCGTTTTGGGCTCGGTGTGGATCATGAATCATCTCAGCCAGAACATGGGAGCGATGGATGCGCATCAGGCTCACATTATGCCATGATGCGGTTCCAGCTCCGTGGCCTGGGCGCAAGACCGCCCGTCCATCGGTTCGGCTACCTTGCGCATAGCGTCTGCACTTTCAGTGTCGAAAATCCATAGGTGCGGAGAGCCAAGCCGATACCACTCGTACCCCCAGCGATGACGATGCTCTGTTGGAAAACTTGCCCATAGCTCACAGTCCGCACGGCGTTTGCACCTTGAACGCTGGACGCATCATTTCCCGTCACACCGTGCCGCTTCGGATGGTGGCTTAGACTACCTCGGACCTCGGCTGGCCGCATGCGTGACCAAGCGTGTTTTTCCGGGCTGTCATCCTGCTGCGGCCAACATGGAAGGTGACCAGCGAGCTGCGTCGATGCCTTTTCAATGAGCTGCTGCCTATGTCGCAGCGTCTATGCCTTTCATCATAATTTCAGGAAGTAGGAACATAGGGGCCTCGTCCGAGTTCCATTGAAAGTGCGGGAACATAGCTCAGTTTGCGAGGGGATTCCTTGCTCTGTGAGCGCTCTCACTTTCCACGTTGTGTTCAACGAATGCTCCGGATCATGGGTCGCCCACAGCTTTTCTCTCTGGCTTTCAGCCTCCTGGTACTCGTTAATTGCGCCTTGCTGCAAAGCAGGGCTTGGGCACAGCTACCCTGCCCCGCCGACCACGCCAAGCTCCTGGCTGCCCTCAAGGCAAACGTCAAAGCAAGCGGCGGCCCTGCCAATGGCGGCTTCGAGACCAATGAATGGGCGGCGATCGTTACGCGTGACGGAACAGTTTGCGCTGTTGCGTTCAGCGGCCCCACCAGCGATGCGCAGTGGCCCGGCAGCCGGCTGATCGCAGCCGAAAAGGCCAGCACGGCCAACGGGCTCAGCGTTGTCCAGATGGCTCTCTCGACGGCGAACCTATATGCGTCTGTTCAGCCAGGCGCCCCCTTGTTCGGATTGCAGCTTACCAATCCTGTCAACCAGGCAGCCGCCTATGCCGGCGACAGCAAGGCCTTTGGAAGTGCGAGCGATCCGCTGATTGGCAAGCCGATCGGCGGCGTCGTGGCATTTGGCGGCGGCCTTGCTCTCTACGACGGCAAAACGATTGTCGGCGGGCTTGGCATCAGCGGCGACTCCTCGTGCGCCGATCACAATGTCGCTTGGCGGCTGCGTGCGGACCTAGGCCTGGACAAGGTTCCGGCGGGCGTCAGTCCCAACGCCAAGGACGCTATCATCTACGATCTCGATCCCGGCGGAAAGAGCGCCTCCGGTTGGGGTCATCCGTTGTGCGCGGGAACCGAGGCGGACGTCGCGGCGGAACTCGGCGCCGGAGTGGGAGGTTCGATCCGCAAATGAGGGGATTGCTGAAACTGGCGGGGAAATACGCATGCGCGACACCAGACGGTCGAGGAGCGGAAAGGGGCCGGTGTTTTGACTTTAGGCCGTTGAAGTGGCTGGTGCTGGCCGCAGGCTGCTCATTGCTGAACGCCGCGGCCGCGCAGTCTGCGGTCACACCCGCCATCGCACCGCCCGCCGCGGCCGCGCCACCCGATGACGGCCAGTGGACAATGCCGGCCAAGAATTATGCCTCGACGCGCTACAGCGAATTGGCGGACATCAACGAGGACAATGTCAAGAACCTTCAGGTTGCCTTCACCTTTTCGACCGGAGTGAACAAGGGTCAGGAAGCGGCGCCACTCGTCGTCGGAAACACGATGTATATCGTGACGCCTTTTCCAAACATCGTCTACGCGCTCGATCTTTCCAAGCCGGGCGCGCCGATGAAATGGAAATATGAGCCAAATCCTGAACCTGCCGCGCAGGGCGTTGCCTGCTGCGACGTCGTCAACCGCGGTGCGGTCTTCGCCGACGGGCGCCTCTTCTTCAACACGCTGGATGGTCACACGATCGCGCTGGATGCCGCCACTGGCCAACCGGTGTGGAACGCGCATGTCGGCAACATCAATATCGGCGAGACCATAACCATGGCGCCGCTTGTGGTGAAGGGCAAAGTGCTGGTCGGCAATTCCGGCGGCGAGATGGGGGTGCGCGGCTGGGTCAAGGCGCTGGACGCGGGCGACGGACATGTCGTCTGGACGGCCTACGGCACCGGACCCGACAAGGACGTGCTGATCGGACCGGATTTCAAGCCGCATTACGACATGGACAGGGGCAAGGACCTTGGCGTGACCACATGGCCGCCCGAAGCCTGGAAGATCGGCGGCGGCAACATGTGGGGCTGGATCTCTTACGATCCGGACCTCAACTTGATCTATCACGGGACCGGCAATCCAGGGCCGTGGAATCCGGACCTTCGGCCCGGCGACAACAAATGGACCTCCGGCATCTTCGCGCGCGACCCCGATACCGGGGCCGCGAAATGGTTCTACCAATGGAGCCCACACGACCTGCACGATTACGACGGCATCAACGAGCAGATCCTGCTCGATATGAATTGGCAGGGTAAGCCGCGCAAGGTGCTGGTCCGCCCGGAGCGCAACGGCTATCTCTACATTCTGGATCGGACCACCGGGGAGGTCCTGTCGGCGACACCCTATGGGGCCGTTAATTCCAGCAAGGGCGTCGATCTGAAAACCGGGCGCCTGATCGAAAACCCCGACAAGAAAACCGGCACCGGCAAGGTGATCCGGGATATCTGCCCGACAGCATCCGGGCTCAAGGATTGGCAGCCATCCGCGTTCTCGCCCAAGACAGGGCTGCTCTACATCCCACACAACAATCTGTGCATGGACGAAGAGGGCCTCGAGGTGAACTACATCGCCGGCACCCCCTATGTCGGCATGAATGTGCGCATGATCCCGGGCCCGGGCGGCAACCGCGGTGCCTTCACCGCCTGGGACATCGCCGCGGCAAAGCCAGCCTGGAGCCTGAAAGAAAATTTTCCGGTGTGGAGCGGCGCGGTCGTAACCGCCGGCAACGTCGTCTTCTACGGCACAATGGAAGGCTGGTTCAAAGCTGTGAGCGCAAGGACAGGGGAATTGCTTTGGCAGTTCAAGACCTCGTCCGGGATTATTGGGCAGCCGGTCACCTATCGCGGCCCCGACGGACACCAATATGTCGCGATCCTGTCGGGCGTCGGTGGTTGGGCCGGCGCGATCGTGTCAGGCGACCTCGACCCGCGCGACGCTACCGCCGCGCTCGGCTTCGTCAACGCGATGAAAGACCTGAAGAACGCGACCACGGCGGGAGGCACGCTCTATGTGTTCCGGCTCCCCTGATGCTTTCGAGTTGACGGCAGTTCGAAGACGCGAGGCGAACGGACATCTTGTAGCCGCGGTGGTAGCGTTTGCCTCGCTGCTCTTCGCGGTTGCCGCCGACGCACGTGAACTCAAGGTGTGTGCCGACCCTAACAACATGCCGTTTTCCAACGCCGCTGGACAGGGCTTCGAAAACAAGATTGCCCAGATCATCGCCAAAGAACTGGATGCAAGACTTTCCTATACCTGGTGGGCCCAACGCCGCGGTTTCGTTCGCAACACGCTCAAGGCAGGCCTGTGCGATCTCATACCCGGCACCCCCGCCAATCTCGAAATTCTCCGCGCCACCGCTCCCTATTACCGCTCGACCTATGTCTTCGTGACGCGGAAGGACAGTCCCGAGATCACGTCTTTCAACGATCCACGCCTGCGCACTTTGCGCATCGGCGTGCAGCTCATCGGCGATGACGGGGCCAATTCCCCACCGGTCCAGGCACTCGGCCGCCGCGGCATTGTCGGTCATCTCGTCGGCTATCCAGTCTATGGCGACTATTCGGCCCCCAACCCGCCCGCGCGCATTGTCGAGGCGGTGGCCAGCGGCGAGATCGATGTTGCCGTCGTCTGGGGCCCGCTCGCTGGTTATTTCGCCGCCAAGCAGAAGATACCGCTGCGCATCACGCCCGTGACACCTCGAATCGACGGGCCTCAATTGCCAATGGTCTACGACATCTCCATGGGCGTCCGACGCGGGGACGACGCGCTGCGCGACGAAGTGGATGCAGCCCTTGCCAAGCACAAGGCTGAGATCGACGCGACCCTGGCCCGATACGGTGTACCGCGCCTTGATACCGGCGGGAGCGCGGACCGATGAGGCGGGCCCTCACCGTGCTCTTGTCGGCGATGCTGACCCTTGCCGCTTGCCAGCGGGAAGAGCGCGACACACGTCCGCAATCGGCACTTGGGTCCGGCCAACAGCCGACGCCGGTGACTGCGCTGGAGCCCGGCGGCCAAAGGCCATCCCCAAGCGACAACAAGGCGGCCAGCTTCGAGGCCAACGCCTTTCATCTCAGCGAGGGCAAGCGCCTGTTCAGCTGGTTCAATTGCTCGGGGTGCCATGCCAATGGCGGCGGCGGCATGGGACCGGCGCTGATGGATCAAAAGTGGATTTACGGCAGCTCGATCGAGAGTATCCACGCAACGATCCGGGATGGGCGGCCTAACGGAATGCCGAGCTTTCGAAACAAGATTCCCGATGATCAGATTTGGGAGCTTGCAGCCTTCGTGCGTTCGTTGAGCGGCAACGCGCCCTCCTCCGCCGCACCGCAGCGTAACGACGACATGATGGTCCATCCGTCGGAAAATCGCCTGCCCGATGCCGCCACGCTGGGGAAATCGCCGTGAAACGCTTTTTTCCAAAAGCGTGTTGCGCAACCGCTCTCTTGGCCCTTGCAGGTTGCAGCGGCTGGCAGTCCGCTCTTGATCCGAAAGGCCCCGCCGCGGGCGAGCTCGCCTGGCTGATATGGTTCTTCACCGCACTGTGCGCGGCAGTGTGGATGCTGGTGATGGTCGTGCTGGTCGCCACCCTGTTGCGGCGGGCTCGAACAGGAAAAGATCCGCTCGTCCTCGACCTCGCTTCCGAACATCGCAAAATGCGCGTGGTCGTGACCGCGGTTGGGGTGACGGCGGCGATCCTAATTGGGCTGACCCTGTTGAGCTTCTTCGCCAACAGGACCCTTGCCGGGATCGGATCGGATGAGGCGCTGACGATCCGCGTGACCGGCCACCAATGGTGGTGGGAAGTGCGCTACGAGAATGCTCAGCCAAGCCGCATCCTGACGACGGCGAACGAGATCCACATTCCAGCCGGCGAGCCGGTTCGGCTTCTTTTGACTTCGACGGATGTAATCCACTCCTTCTGGGTGCCAAGCCTTGCGGGCAAGCTCGACCTCATCCCCGGATATATGAATGTGCTGGACATCAGGGCTGACAAGCCAGGCGTCTATCGTGGTCAATGTGCTGAGTTCTGCGGCGCGCAGCACGCCAACATGGGCACCTTCATCATTGCCGAGCCGCGGCCGCAGTTCGATGCCTGGCTGGACGACCAGTTGCGGCCCGCCGCCGCTCCGGCGAACGCCGAAGCCAAGGCCGGCGCCGACCTTTTCCTCCGGCGGCCCTGCGTGATGTGCCACAGGATCGGCGGCACACCCGCAGGCGGCACAGTGGCGCCTGATCTTACCCACATTGCGAGCCGGCAAACTCTCGCAGCCGGAACGCTGACGATGAGCCGCGGTAATCTCGCTGCCTGGATCGCCGACCCTCAAGGCATCAAGCCCGGCTCCCATATGCCCGTAATGGAACTCAATGGCGACGAGCTCAATGCCATCGTCGCCTACCTCGAGGAGTTGAAATGAGCAGCGCCGGCCTGACGAGCGGACGTGACCTGCGGGCGGAAGACGAAGCAGGCTCCACGGGAGATCTTGCTCCCGAGCAGGACGGACCGCGCGATACCGGCATGGAAAAGGCCGACCTCCAGCGGTGGCTGGAACGCACCTGGCGTACGCCTCCCGGCATCATCGGCGCGCTTTCGAGCGTCGACCATAAGGTCATCGCCAGGCGGTATCTGATCACTGCCTTTATCTTTCTGTGTCTGGGCGGGCTCAACGCAGTGGCCATGCGTGTTCAGCTCTCGGGCCCGCAGCGTGGGCTGATCGGGCCGGACCTCTACAACCAGCTGTTCACGATGCACGGCGTCACGATGATGTTCCTGTTCGCGGTACCGATCGTTCAGGCGACCGGCATTTATCTGGTGCCGCTGATGGTCGGCACCCGCAACATCGCGTTTCCGCGGCTGAATGCATTCAGTTACTGGGTCTATGTCTCGGGCGGCCTGTTCGCCTGGGTGTCTTTCGCTCTCAACATGGCGCCGGATGTCGGCTGGTTCGCCTATGTGCCGCTGTCCGGCCCCGAATTCGCCCCTGGCAAGCGCGCCGACGTCTGGGCGCAAATGATTACCTATACCGAAGTATCGTCGCTGGCTGTGGCGGTAGCGACGATCGTCACGGTCTTGAAGCAGCGTGCTCCCGGCATGTCGCTGGACAAGATCCCGCTATACGTCTGGGCAATGCTGGTCACCTCCTTTGTCGTCGTCTTCGCAATGCCGGCGGTGATGATCACTTCGACATTCCTGATTCTCGACAGGCTGGTCGGCACGCACATCTTCAACCCGGCCGAAGGCGGTGACGCCTTGCTGTTCCAACATCTGTTCTGGTTCTTCGGCCACCCCGAGGTCTACATCATATTCCTGCCGGCGACCGGCATGGTTTCCTCGATCATCCCGGCCTTCGCCCGGCGACCGATGTTCGGCCATCTCGGCCTGGTTCTGTCGTTGATCGCGGTCGGCTTCCTGTCCTTCGGCCTGTGGGTCCACCACATGTTCGCGACAGGCCTGCCCAAGCTCGGCGCCAGCTTCTTCACAGCTTCCAGCATGATGATCGCTATTCCCAACGGGGTGCAGATATTCTGCTGGCTGGCGACGATGTGGGACGGCAGGCCGGTGATCCGCACGCCATTGTTGTTTGTGTTCGGCTTCTTCTTCATCTTCGTCATCGGCGGTCTCACCGGCGTCATGCTGGCCTCCGTGCCGCTGGATCTGCAGGTGCACGACACCTACTTCGTCGTCGCGCATTTCCACTATGTGCTGATCGGCGGATCGGTATTCCCGCTGCTGGGCGCGGCCTATTTCTGGTTTCCCAAAATCACCGGCCGCATGATGAGCGAGCGCCTCGGCCGCTTGCATTTCTGGCTGGCCTTCATCGGCTTCAACGCAGCCTTTTTTCCCATGCACATCGTCGGCCTGTGGGGCATGCCGCGACGGGTCTATACCTATCCAGCCGAGCTTGGCTGGGGAAACATCAACCTGTTCATAACAGCAGGTGCGGTGGTCTTCTTCCTGAGCTTCGTCCTGTTCACCTTCAATCTTGCACATGGCGCGTCGAAAGGCGCGCCGGCAGGCAGCAATCCGTGGGATGCCGGCACGCTGGAATGGGCGACGTTCTCACCACCGCCGAGCTATAATTTCGCCCGCATTCCGGTCGTCACCAACGTGGAGCCACTCTGGGCCGAGCGCGACGCCCTGCCTGTAGCGACCGGGCTTCGCGTCGACACGCGCGAGCTGCTGGTGTCAACAGTCGCCGAAGCCCATCCCGACATCCGCGAGAAATCGGCGACACCCTCGATCTGGCCGCTATTTGCGGCGCTCGCCGTAGGCAGCACGTTTCTCTATTCGATCTTCACGCCCTGGGCCATCGTGTGGGGCGCCCTGCCAATCGCCGTCACCTTGATCGGTTGGTTCTGGCCAAAAGGTGATCCGGAGGACGAGGAATGAACGAGCGTCCCGTCACAGATGTTTCCGGGCTCCCCACCTTTGGGCATGGTCCGCGCAGCCCTACCTGGTGGGGCACGTTGGGCTTCATGGCTCTGGAGGGCACCGGCTTTGCGCTCGCCGCAGCCGCCTATCTTTACCTGGCGCTCTCGTGGCCTGAATGGCGGTTGAGTGCACCGCAGCCGAACCATTGGCCAGGAACGATCGTCACGCTTCTGCTGATCGCCAGTCTGGTGCCGAACCACATCCTCGACCACTATGCCAAGCAATGCGCCATCGTACCAGTGCGGATCGGGCTGGTTGTCATGTCGCTGCTCGGCCTCGCCCCGCTCCTTGTGCGCTGGTTCGAGTTTCCGGCCTTGAACGTCTATTGGGATACGAACGCCTACGGCTCAATGCTTTGGGTGCTGCTCGGGCTCCACACCACGCATCTGATAACAGACGTCGGCGACACGATCGTGCTGACGGTGCTGATGTTCACGCGCCATGGTTATAACGGACGACGCTTCGGCGACGTCGGCGACAACGTTTTCTATTGGGATTTCGTGGTCGCAACCTGGCTTCCGATCTATGTGCTGATTTACTGGGTACCGAGGCTCGGCTGACATGCGCGCGGTGCAGTTAGGAACGTCCTGGGGTGGACTTTTGTCGGGCCCGTTGGGTTGGGCGGTCTCGACCCAATTGAACTACGCGCTGGTGCCCTGGCAATGCAATCACCAGGTGCCGGTCGTGCTTCCCGTAGCGTTGCTGCTTGCCTTGTTCTCGCTTCTGGGCGGTGCTCTGTCCTGGCAGGCAAAGCGGCAAGGCGGCGCCGCTTTCAAACCATCGCGCACGCGCGGTACTGAGCATTTCGTCGCCGATCTCGGCATGCTGGCGGCTCTGCTGTTTGCACTGGTCATCATCATGCAGGGCAGCGCCGCACTCATCCTGGACGAGTGTCTGCGATGAACCTGGCCACGCTCTTCTCCACCTCGATCTGCTACGGCTCCGGCGCGCCCGAGGCCGGATGGACACTTGCGCTTCCCATCACGGTTCCGCTGACTGCCGTTGCGCTCATCTACATGGCCGGTGCGATGCGCCTGTGGCGCCGCAGCGCTCGCGGCCGTCCCCTGCGGATGCGTCAGGCACTGCTGTTTGCCGCCGGCTGGAGCGTGCTGACAGCGGCCTTGGTGAGCCCGATCCATGCTCTCGGCGAGCGGCTGTTTGCCGCGCACATGATCGAGCACGAGTTGCTGATGGCGGGGGCGGCGCCGCTGCTGGTCATCGCCTGCCCCGCCCCTGCTCTGTTGTGGGCATTTCCCGTAACGTTTCGGCGTGCCCTGGGTATGGTTGGGCATGGCAAATCGCTGCGAGCGCTCTGGACCTTTGCGAGCCGGCCTGTCACCGCAACGATTGTTCACGGGATCGCGATATGGGTGTGGCACATTCCGGTCCTGTTTGAGGCAGCGCTCGAGCATGGCGTGCTGCATTATGCGCAACATGCGAGCTTCCTCGGCACCGGCCTGCTCTTCTGGTGGGCGTTGCTGCCGCGCCGACGCCAACAGCAGGCTTATGGAAGTGCCGTAATGCATCTTTTCTTCACCTCCCTGCATACCGGCCTGCTCGGCGTCCTGCTTCTTCTATCGCCGAAGCTCTGGTACCCGGAGAATGCTGCCGGGGCGGCAGTGTGGAATTTGAGCCCGATCGAGGACCAGCAGCTTGCCGGGCTCGTTATGTGGGTCCCGGCCGGCCTTATCTATGGCGGGGCAGCGCTATTGCTGGCCGGCCTCTGGATAACGACGAGCGGAACCAGGAAGATCGCACATGCGCCCTGGCCCGTCTAAATTGATCATCGCCGTGTGCATTCTGTTGGTCGTCGCGGGCGGCGCGCTCGCGTTGTGGGCCGACCGAGTCCGTCGGGTGCAGCAAGAGGCGGACGCCGCTACCGGCGGCGTCGGTGCACGTGCGGTACCGATCATGCTGGCGAATGGCTGCGCCGGCTGCCACACCATCACCGGTGTACCCGGTGCGGTAGGCCACGTCGGCCCGCGCCTGGACGCCAGTCTATCTGACAGGATCTATATTGGCGGCGTACTGGCCAACAATCCGGAGAACATGATCCGCTGGATACGGTCAGCAAGGGACATCAATCCGCACACCGCCATGCCTTCCACCGGCATCACCGAACAGCAAGCGCGTGATATCGCCGCCTATCTCTATGCTTTGAGATAGACCAGTCTTCGCCGCCTCGGCGGGACCACGGGCTGCGCCCAGGACCATAGCCGACGACGGGGAACAAAGCTGCCCGATTACGGTTTGGACAGCAGCCGGCGCAGTACAAATTCAGGTCCGCCGTGCTGCTGGGCCATAAGCCCCAGCCAAGAGCCCGCTTCCCCCTCCCTCAAGAGCGGGCTCTTTCCTTGTGGATCGGATGCGGAGCGATCAGGGGCGGGGACCGAGGCGACATGAAGCAACTTCTGTCAGATCTCGCCGCAATGGCCGAACCCGGCTTCTGGATCGCCTTGGGGCTTTTAGCCCTGCCTTACGTTGTGGGAGTAATCTTCCTGATCAAGACATGCCACTGCCTCTGATCGCCCAGCCTTCCGGTCGTACGGGCCTTATTACTTGCCAGCGCAAGGTGCGACCATCACGAACTGGGATCGTCGCCGAGGCCATCCGCGCCGCTCGAACACTCATAAGGTTGCCGACCACGCGTTGGAGGAGTTGCTGGGGAAGCATGCATTGCCGCGGGCGGAGCCTTCCGGTCACATTTTATCGGGGCGGATCCCACTCACACCGATGCGGCAGCCATCGAGTCCGAGGACACACTGGACAAGTCCTTCTGTTGCTGGCGGCGAAACCAATCCAGGGTGAGGCGCACACCCTCTTCAAGAGGTATTTGACAGGCCCAGCCGGGGATGATCCTGCGCGCTAGAGTTAAGTCCGGACAGCGGTTCGTCGGATCCTGGGGGATCGGATCAACATGCACGATTTTAGTGCCTGGCACCAAGCCCGCGACGTAACGGGCAACATCGACAACGGAAATCTCACGATCGTTCCCGATGTTCAGGGGACCAATATAACCATGCTCCTCCCCCCAGAAGAATTGCTCTAGGCCGTCCACGATATCGCTGACGTATCCCCAACTCCTCGACTGCAAGCCGTCGCCAAAAACGATTATAGGTTTGCCGAACAGCGCATTCGTGATGAAATTTGATACTGCACGTCCATCGTCAGGTCGTGTCCTCGGTCCGTAGACGTTGAACAATCTTGCAACTCGAATGTCGAGCCCGCTCAATCGGTTACTCTCAAAAAGCAGGGCCTCGGCGCAACGCTTGCTTTCGTCATACGATGAGCGCGGCCCCGTGCAATCAACGGAGCCCCTGTAGGTTTCCGGTTGCGGCGTCACCAGCGGATCGCCGTAAACCTCAGACGTGGACGTGAAACAGAAGCGGCCCCCGGCGCGAAGAAGGGCCAGAAGCCGCATAGTTCCTATTACGTTGGCCGAGATGGTTCTTACCGGATCTTGCATATACCAAGGAGGCGAAGCGGGTGAGGCAAGATGATAGATCTCGTCAAAAAGGCTCCCCTGTTGAAAATCTTCAACAGCCACATCTACCACGACCAAGCGAGGGTCGGCGATATGATCTAAATTGACACGCGTACCAGTCCAGAAATTGTCAACAGCAACAATTCGATTTATTTCTTGCCTTAACAACAGTCTATCAACCAGATGGGATCCAATGAACCCGGCTGCTCCCGCGACAAGAACACTTTTCATTTCCGACCCAAAGCTTTGCAGCTTGCTCAGGAGCTATGAACGCTGACTCGTCAAGCCGTCTGAATTGCCAATGAGATGTCACTCCTTCCACGCAATGATGGTTCGCGCAACGCGCATCGCCCGAACAACCCAAATCCGCGCAAAT
This sequence comes from Mesorhizobium sp. BR1-1-2, assembly GCF_020165435.1. Taxonomy (NCBI): domain Bacteria; kingdom Pseudomonadati; phylum Pseudomonadota; class Alphaproteobacteria; order Hyphomicrobiales; family Phyllobacteriaceae; genus Mesorhizobium; species Mesorhizobium sp. BR1-1-2. The sequence goes on along the minus strand of NZ_JAIUID010000001.1, from coordinate 247,234 downwards.
AGTACCACCCCATTGGACAATGGCACATCTTAAGGACCCTGTCACCAGCGGTGCAGTGCATACACTACACTGTAAAAACGACAGATTTCTGTAGCCTGACTATCTTCGATGGGCATAACATCACCACAGGTTCAATAGGGAAATATATCCTCGACAAACCCAGCACAGGTGGGAGAATAGCGGTAGAACTCAGACGGCCCGGGCAGATGTTCGTTGGCATCCGGATCGAACATAAAGCCCCTCCGTCCGGTTGGACTTATCGAGCAACGGGGAATATGCGGCGCGATCTCGCGCCTCCGGAGGATCTGGTCGAGCATTATGGGCGGCTGCTATGCGCTCTCGAATGGTGAGGGTCGTGGAACGACAGGCACCATCAAAAGTGCTGATTGCACTGCGCGGAAATGTAGGCCTCAATGGGGCTGTCAAGGGAGGCGGACGCCATCATCGTGTCGGACCGGACAGGCGCACAATCAGCTGTCGTGACAATCATCGATCCGTCCCGCAAGCGAGGACTGTTCGAACCTTCCGAGCTTTGGCGATATCGGGAAGTTGTGTTCTTCCTGGCCTGGCGTGATTTCAAGGTCAAATACCGGCAGACTTATCTGGGCATCCTTTGGGCAATGCTGCAGCCGCTCGTTGCTATGTCGGTCTTCAGCATCTTCTTCGGCAAGCTCGCAGGCATTTCGTCCAACGGCGCGCCATACCCGCTCTTTGTTCTGTGTGGGCTTGTGCCATGGAGTTTTTTTTCGCGAGCCGTCGCCAGCATGACGGGCAGCCTCGTCAGAAACCAGGAACTGGTGAAACGCGTCTATTTCCCGCGTCTGATCATTCCCATCTCCACGATGGCCTCATGCCTGACCGATATGCTCGTCGGCTTCGCTCTTTTGTTCGCCGCCATGCTGGCATTCGGAAGCTGGCCGGCACCACAAGCAGTCTTCTTGCCGCTGTTCGTGCTCGTAATGGCTGCGTCAGCGACTGGAGTGGGCGTGGCATTGTCGGCGATCAACGTTCGCTTTCGCGATGTGGGCTATCTGTTGCCGTTCAGCCTTCAGATACTTCTGTTCATGACCCCGATCGTCTATCCAGCCAATCTCGTCCCTCAATTGTGGCGGCCGCTCTATAGTCTAAACCCAATGGTTGGGACAGTCGAAGCCATCCGCTGGAGCGTACTGGGCACGCCTGCGGACTGGCTCATGATCTCGATATCAACGCTCTCCTCGTTAGCCCTTCTCGTTGCCGGACTGACTATCTTCTCAAAATCCGAACGCGCGTTTCCGGACCTGATCTGAGTGATGACCGACATCGTGATTCAGGCTGCCAATCTCTCCAAGGCGTATAGACTTGGTGTGGCGAACAACAGCTTCCCCACGCTGCGAGACGCGCTCGCCAGCAAAAGGCGGGGCCTCCGCGGGGAGGCCGATACAAGTCACCGCAAAGGTGCGGACGAGCCGTTCTGGGCGTTGAAAAACGTCTCCTTCGAGGTGCACGCAGGCGAAGTCCTTGCCGTGATCGGTCCCAACGGTGCAGGAAAGAGCACCATTCTCAAGATACTGGCGAAGATCGTGGAGCCGACTTCCGGCCGCGCGACGATACATGGACGGCTGGGAGCTTTGCTGGAGGTCGGCACGGGGTTCCATGCCGAACTGACCGGCCGTGAGAACATTTATCTCAACGGGGCCATACTCGGCATGCGGCGCGTCGAGATCAATTCCAAGCTTGACGAGATCGTGGATTTCTCCGGGGTCGAGCCGTTTCTCGATACGCCTGTCAAACGATACTCAAGCGGCATGTACTTGCGTCTGGCCTTCGCGATTGCCGCCCACGTCAATCCCGACATTCTGGTGGTCGATGAGGTCCTGGCTGTCGGCGATGCCACGTTCCAGAAGAAATGCATTGCCAAGGCAGCGAGCATCGCCGGGACAGGCCGCACCGTGCTGATCGTCAGTCACCAGATGCCGGTTCTGCAACGACTTTGCACCCGCGCAATCCTTATCGACGGCGGGATGATCCAGGCGGACGGCCCGACTCAGGACGTGGTCCGGGATTATCTCCAGACGCTTGAGGCCCGTGCAGGAACCGATCTGAGTGTGCGATCCACGCGCACCGGGCGCGGCCGCCTCCGTGTGGTCGGCATCGAAGTCTTCAATGAAATGGGCCCCGTCGCGTCCGGGCAGCCGGCAACTTTTCGGCTTCAGGTTGATGGGCCGCGCGAAACATTGCAGTGCCTTGTGACTATCATTGATGATCTCGGGGATCCTGTGACCTCATTTGATAGCCGGGAGCATTCCCTGCATGACCGTCAGGGCGAAGTCTACATGGTACATGTGGACAGCCTTATGCTGAGACCAGGGCGCTACAGGATTGACGTGGCGCTGGTGGCGGACGACAGGGTGGTCGAAGACCATGTCGAGACGGCCGCTGTGTTCGATGTCATGCCCGGTTTGCTCGACGATCGACCGGTCAGCGCCCAGCCTGGCTTTGGCAATGTCAGCTTCCCGCATCGATGGGTGGTCAGGAAGTGACGCCTGTTTTCACCTGGCCACGTGCGCAAACTGTCGCCGAACCCTGCGCCGCTGCTTTGCTACCCACACCATGATCTTCAGGGCAAGCCGTTCGGCTTTGCTTCCGATCGTTGCAGGCGTGACATAGGGCGCGCGTGCCAGCCGCAGCGCCAATTGGAGGCGGAAATCCCGCGTTCCACTTTCCATCATATGCTCCGCGATCCAGTCAAGAAAAGCGGCGCGGGCGGGGTGTTTCCCCATCCGATCGTAGAGCCCTCGCTCAGTGGCAATCGCCGAGGCCGAACTGGAATGCTGCCGGTAACGTGCGAGAGTTACAGGAGTGATGAAGGCTGGGAATCGCAGGAATAGCTTTGCCCACAGAGCTTGGTCTTCATAGAGATCAAACTGCTCCTCAAAGCCGCCAACCGTGCTAATCGCGCTTCTCCGCAAGAGCACGGAACAGGTGCACGGAACGTGGCCGTCCTGCATCAGCAGAAGCCGCCCCAGAAGCCTGGGGGGCTGATGCAAGCGTGCGGCAAGTCCGTCCGTCGGCTCGATCCAGTCGGAGCGCGCTCCATCCGGGTACCACCATTTGGTCGGCCCGAAAATCATTGCGGCATCCGGGTTGCCATCGGCTGCCGCCAGGACCGTCTGCAGCATATGCGGCTCGTACAAATCATCTGCATCCAGGAAGGCAAGCAAATCGCCGCAGCTGGCGGCTATTCCGGCGTTTCTCGCTGCCGCGGCGCCGCGCTTGGATCCGGGCGGCCTGCGCAGCACCTTAATTCGGGGATCGGTTGCCGCGGCATCATTGGCGATCCTGACACTGTCGTCCGTCGAATTGTCGTCGACCAGCAAGAGCTCCCAATCCGCAACCGTCTGGGCTCGGACGCTGGCGATCGCTTCGCCCAGATTTGACGCCGCATTGAGGAAGGGGGTTATGATCGTCACCCGCGGCACGGAAGTCATCGCTGGAGCCGTCTCGCAATGCTTCGCTTGCTCGCCTTCCAGGTTTCGCGCGCGAGCACTCTCCAGATTGCGGAACGAATGCGGAAGGAGGCGCCCTGATCCGCCATCACCCCATTCAGCCATTTGAGAAACGTGATACGCGCGGCTTCGTCAGTGCCTGCCCTGGCGGAGGCAACAGAGCAGCTTTCGGCGTGCTGGCGGTATCTCGCCCAGGTCCGGCCGGACACGTAGACGGGCGCGAATGCGAGCGCCTTGGCAAAGAATGTCTGGTCTTCGAACATCAGGCGAAAACTGTTCTCGAATCCCCCGAGGGTTGCGAACAAGCTCGAACGCATCAGGGCATTGCAAGTAGTCGGCGTCTGGGCCTGGTTCTGCAGCAGCAGCTCCAGCAGCACGGGCGGATCGTATCGGGCGTTTGGTTCGACTCCGAGCGGGTAATAGTAGTCGGCACGGCCAGCAGCCTCTTCCCAGCTGTGCCAGATCAGCGTCCGGCCGTAGATTAGGCCGAGCGCCGGATCGCTTTCCATGACGGAGACTTGTTCGGACAGCTTTTCGGGCAGCCATGTATCGTCTGCATCGAGAAACGCGACATAGTCGCCCCTCGCCTCGGCCAGCCCGCGGTTGCGCGACGCGCTAATACCATGATTGCCATTGTCGGGATGAGAGAGTAGTCGCACCTTGCTTGGCGAGCGCTGCGCATAGTCGCGCACGATGACAGATGACCGGTCCGTCGAGCCATCGTCGACGACGAGGAGTTCCCAGTCGGTGAAGCTTTGACCTACAACGCTGTCAATAGCTTCCCGGAGATATCTCTCGCCGTTGAACACGACGATGATTGCCGTGACGCGCGGTTTTCCGCATGCATGGTCAGCCATGGCATAGCACCGTACGTCGGAACTCTATCTCACCCCAATCAGCGACCGTGACCCGCGGCAGTCGGAAGGGATCGACCCTGGGCCCAGCTTCACGCGGCAGGGTGGTTACTGCATAGTCCATGCCAGCAGATCTTACCGCTTTGGCGGTGCTGTCGTCGAAGTCTCCGAAGGGGTATGCGAATCCCGACACCCTCCGCCCTGTGATCTCTTCGCATCGTTGGCGGCTAGCGGAGATCTCGCGTTCAAGATTGTCCCGTTTCAGCAACGGCAGGGACGGATGCGTGCAGGTGTGGGCACCGATCGAAACGCCATCGGTGTCGGCGAGATGCCGCAGCTCCGAATGAGTCATGGCGCGGTCACGCCTTCGGGGGCTGGCGTCGGTTCCTGCCCATCTTGCCAGCTGCTGCAGCACCCTCCTCCGTTCGTGTACTCTCAACGGCTTCAGCAGTGCGTGTAAGCCGAAATGGAGCGCCGTGCGACTGATGGCGAGATTCGATTTCGCGCGCGTGGCGTCCTCCGTCACGAGCCAATCATAGTTTCGGCCTGCGATCTGGATCGCCAGCCTCTCCGGGAGAGCAGGCGTCTCCAAAGTGATGCGCGACAGAATATCCCACCAGAACACTGAGGGATCGGTGAGCGCATGGGTGGTGACGAAGACGGTCACAGGAGCGTTCATGCGTAGCATGATCGGCACGGCATTTTGGACGACATCCGCATAACCGTCGTCAAAGGTGACTGCCGCAGCATTTCTCGGTGGCTTTCCGTCCCGAAGCCGTTGTGCCAGCCATTGCAGGGGAACAATATCGCGTGCCTCTGCCAGGGTTTCGATTTGGCGTGCGAAATTTTGTGGCGAGACCGAAAGTTCCCAAGGATCGACCAGCGGTTCTCCGACCCGGTGATACATCAGCACGAGCGGCCGATTGTAACCGGCAAGCAATCGGCCCCGTCGCAAGAGCTTGCTGAGAGTTTGACGCACTGTCACGCCGCTCATCGCCTGAAAGCGCGCGCGGCGACAATCACGGGGCAACATGGGTCATGCACATCGAGCATTGCCGAATTCAGCTCATGTTCTGCCAAGCCATAGAGAAACCCGGTAGCCGAATAGGCGTTTCCATAGTGGCGGACTTCGACATTCTGCACCCCGAACCTGTCTGAGAGAAGCCGTCCCAGGGCCGCCGGGGTTATCGACCAGAACCAGCTCTCGCCCCATTCTCCTCGGTCGATCGGGCTTACCCAAGGCACCGTGACCAGGAGCACGCCTCCCGGTTTCAGCATCCGCCATAGGGTTGCGACCGCGGCAGGCATATTGAAAAGGAGATGAAGGGTCTGGGTGAGCACGATGCAGTCAAATGTCTCGGAGGGCAGATCGTCGCCGTTGGCCAGATCGCCCACCAAGGTCGTCAACGGGTGACCTTCATATCGGTTTAGAACGTCGCTCCTGGCAACCCGATTGCCTCCGAAGCGGGTCGTATAGGCGCTGTCGCCGATTTCCAGAACCCTGCCGGATATGTTCAGCGAACATGATGCGAGGAAAGTCTCGACATAGCGGCGGTCCACCGGCTTGCCGCGATCAAAACCGAAATTTGTACTGAAGGGCAGCGGGCGGCTGAGGTCACCGAACCGGACGCCCGAGCGGCGCCGACTTGACCAGCCCTTGAACCGCTGCAGCAGCATCATGGTGGTCTGCAAGGGCGCTGCGAGCGAAACGGCAATGGTGTTCAGGAGCTGACCGCCGAGCGAAGAACGGGATCGAACCGCTGTACTAAGCTGTCCCAGTTGCATGTGCGCATAGTAGCGTTTCCAATTTTCGACGCCCTGATGGTAGGCGGCCGTCCGGTCTGGATTGGCCTGCACAAGACTCCTCTGCCGTCCAAGGACTTTTAGCGCCGCGCGCAACATCATCGGATTGTTGTTGGACATATTCGTCGCGTGCCTGCGGTAATCTGCGAGACACGCCGGGCTGCATGCGGCCTTGTTTGCCCGGGACAGGCGAAGGTAGACGTCGTAATCCTCGCAAGCCCGCAGGGATCGGTCAAATCCGCCAGCGGCCTCCAATGTGCTACGGCGATAGAGCACCGTCGCATGCATTCCAATCAGGTTGCCGGTCAAGAATCCGGCATACGGGTCCTCTCCCACCGGCCTCAGCGGAACTGAATTCCTGACTGCTCCCGCCTCATCGATGTAGCAATAGGCTCCATAGACGAAGGCGCAATCCGGACTGTCATGGAACAAAGCAAGATTGGTGGCGAGCGCCGTCGGGCGCAGCCTGTCGTCGGCATCCAGGAACGCGATGAATTCGCCACGTGCTGCCTTCATTCCCGTATTGCGGGCAGCGGCTAAACCCTGGTTTTTTTGGCGGATGTAGTGGACGTCGACATACCGGCGAACGACATTCTCGGGATTGTCCAACGAACCATCGTCCACAACGATGATCTCATCGGGCCGCACGCTCTGGTTCCGGACACTGTCGATCGCTTCCGCGAGAAATCGAGCATGGTTATAGGTCGTAATGACAACCGAAACATAGGCTGCGGCGGGTCTGGCGGTCATCTCTCGCCCACTTGGCTCCGCGTAGTCGGATAGCCGGCAAAGGTTAGCCATGCGACTGATCGCCGACATGCCTCCTCGAAGCCGACCACCGGTTGGTATCCGAGCTCGCGCTCGGCCTTGGCCGACGGGAGTTTCACCCGACACCGGTGCAACAGCGCACGTTCTTCAGATATCTTGATCTTTGGAGCCGTAGGCGGCTTCTGATCGAGCCCTGACTTCCGCCACTCGGCATAGCCTACCTTTAGTCCGCTACGAACGGGTTTCGGGAGGCTTCGGACAAGCCGCCGGTATAGGTCGCCGTCTCTCAGCCATTGTGTCCAGTTCGGTGTGAATGACAATGGCGCGGAAACCGAAATCGCAGCCAGGTCGACGCCCAATGCCTCGGCGATCGGGCGGCAAAGATCTGCCCAACTTATCCTTTCGCGGTCCCCGACCAGATAGGTTCGCCCAGCCGCCTCGGGCACTTCGATCGCAAGCTTGATCGCATGAACGACATTGTCGACATAAGCGCTGTTGCAGATGCCATGGCCGCCATCCACCAGATAGGCAGAGCCGTCGAGGAGATCGTTGGCAAAGCCCCCCGTCCAGCTGGAGCGCGGGCCAAAGACAATTCCGGGCCGCAGCACCACCACCTGGATTGCACCGTCCCGTGACAATTCTCCGAGACGACGTTCAGCACGAACCTTGGCATTGTTGTATTCGACCGTCTGGCCGTCGTGCAGCGCGCTCGTTTCGTCCGTCCCGGGCGGCGGCGATTGGCCGTGAACGGATGCGCTACTGAGGTAGACCAGGCGAACGACGCCCGCAGCGGCGGCGGCACGATAGACAGGCTCCACGGCATCGACGATCGTGCGAGTATCACCAGCAACTGCATGAACAACGGACTGACAGCCAAGAAGGGCCGCGGTAAGAGCAGGAACGTCATGCGCGTCCGCCACTCTTCCATCGATCGCAAAGCGAGACAGGCTGGCGAAAGCACTCGGCCTGCGAACGATCGGCCTCACCTCTGCCCAGCCGGAAAGATGCAGCAACTCCACGGTCCGGCAACCTATGAAGCCGTTGGCGCCAAGCACGGCAACAGTGCCGGTCATTGTCTGGTCTCGGCGGAAGCAATGACGTGGCGAAAGTCTTCTGCTCCGAGCCAAGGCATGTCCAGCCGTTTCCGTCTGGCATAGCATTCCTCGATTCGCTTGAGCACGTTGCGCCCCGCTGTGGCTGACCCGGAAAGGGGGATTCCATTTCGGACCGTGTCGACCAAGTCCGAAATCTGATCGCAGAACGCGTCGACGAAATCGCGCGATCCGCCGTCGGTGTTGGTGAAGGAGGCGGTGGCTGTCGTGCGGCATCCTTTCAAGGCGATCTCTACAAGCTCAGTCTCATTGACTGCCCAGGAAATCGAGCCACGTTCGCCCTCAAGACGGTAAAGGTTCGGACGAGCCCAATCACGGCTCAACCGGACCGTTGCCTCGAAGCCGCCAAAACCTAACCGGACAAGGCAGTTCGCCTCGACGCCGCCCATTGCGTCATCGGCGTAGTGGATTTCATGGGGCTCTCCGAACCACCAGGTCAGGAGGTCGAGGCAGTGCGTACCTATGTCCTGAAGCACGCCACCGCCGGATTCCGCGCGGCTGAAATAGCTCGTCGAAGCGACAGGCCACTGGAAAGGGCCACCCTCAAAACAACAAACACTTTGGATTTTTCCGATCAATCCGCCCTCGACCATGGCCTTTATCGATCGGGTGGCAGGGAACTGCCTTCTGACGAGGCCTGTCGCCACATGTAGGTTGTTGGCTGCCGCTGCCGCGAGGATAAGATCCGCGTCGGAGCTGCTCGTGGCCATCGGCTTCTCGCATAGAACATGCATGCCGGCCCGCAACGCCTGCATCGACTGATCAAGATGGTATCGAGGCGGGGAAGCGATGATCGCCACATCGGCGCCCACAGCCAAAAGGCCGTCGAAACTGGCTGCAACCTTCGCTCCGGGCAGCCGCGCCTGTACGACCGCGGCGGATTTCGCTTCGGGATCAAAGATCCCTGCGACTGCGATCTGGCCTCTGCCTTGAAGGCGCGACAGCGCTTCCGCATAGTAGAGCTTCGTGACGGCGCCACATCCGGCCAAAACGAGACGGACAGGCTCACCTTGCCGCAGCCGTGCTGGCTGCCGTTGCACAGTTTCAATTTGGGCGGACAATCTCGCCTCCCTGCTTCGCAACGAGTCGCAGCATACGTCCAATTGTCTTGAGCGACGGATCGAGTTGGAAGGCTTCACTCATTTGCGCGAGGCATCCAGCCCAATCACCGGAGCCAAGCAGCCGCCGCCCGGTTTCGAGAGCGCTTTGCGAATAGGTCCGCCGAGCCGATGCGGCGACATCGTCCGCGAGGTCGCTTGGAAGATAGCTCTTGAAAATATCAATCGCCATTCGCGTGTAAGCCATGTCCCCGGCACTCCGGATATGGCGTCCTGTGTTCGATTGCGGGTGCATCCGATAAAGGGCAAGGGCTCGCGGTTCGTACCAGACGGGAAAACGAGAAGCGATGCGTATCCACATCTCCCAGTCTTCGCTGCATTTCAGCCGCCGGTCGAAGCCGCCGAGTTCTTCGTAGACCGCGCGTCGGACCGCGATGGACGGCGTCATGATGCGCTGTTCGAGCGCCAGTCGCACCACCGCATTCTCAAGCCGTCCGGAGATTGACTGCATTGCAGGTTCGATCGACAACTCCTGTCCATGGGCGTCCATGAAGACCGTCCGGCAGAACGCCGCTCCTACTCTCGGGTCCGCATCGAAACCCCGACCGAGCAATTCGTAGAATCCTGGTCGGACGGCATCGTCGCCGTGCAGAAGATGGACAAGTTCCCCCTGGGCTCGGTTCAGGCAGGTGTGGAAGTTGCCGATATGGCCGAGGTTTTGGGGCTGGCGGAAAAAGCCGACACGCCTTCCCCCGATTTCGTTCACGACTTTTTGCGGATCGTCGGACGAACAATCGTCAACCACTTCGATCTGCATATGAGCCGGGTCAGGGGCTTGCGCGAGCACGCTTTGCAGCGTTGAGGCAAGAAAGCGAGCGCTATTATAGACGGGGATCATCACCGACCACTTCGGACGAACAGCCGCCTGTGGCAAGGACGGGACCGGATCCCGATTCTCGAAGTTGCGGAAAGCCGTCATCTCCCGAGCACCGAGGATTTCAGCAGGAGCAGTGCCAACCGCGCGATATCGCGTTTCGGCACGTTGTTTCCGCCACTGCCGCTTCGCAGCAATCGCAGGAAGCACGATCTGGCCGACGGCAAGTCACCTTCGTTCAGATACTGCTTCGACCATTCGTAAAAGTAGCGGGAACAGCCGCCACGGGCAAACTGTGCCCCACGGGCATCCATGACATTCGCCATTCGCCGGTAGAATCCCTCGATCGCATCAAGCCTGAGCGGGCCTGGCAGCGCCGATACAAGCCCACCCGGGTGCAGACGATAGATACCTGCCACCTCGTCGACAAAAGCGAGGTCTGCTGTCTTTGCGCAATGGACATACAGCGGCCAGTCAGTAATCGGAAAGAAATCTGCATACCACGATGGTACATCCCGAACGCACGCCGTTCGCATCATACCGCCGCAAGTGGCGAAGGGATTGCCTTCCCAGATCTCCCTTTGTGTGATTAAGGGCTTCTGATCACGTGGCGTCCACCGCCACGACGTGATCTCGTCGCCGTGCGCCACGAGCGCATTGTAAAATATGGCCGAGAGCTCAGGATGCGCGTCAAGATGGGCCACCTGATCTCGCAGCTTGGTCTTGGATGTCCACAGGTCGTCGCCATCAAGGATCGAGACATAGCGCCCGCGCGCAACCCGGAGTCCTCTCGCAACGACCTCGTTGGATCTCAAATTGCTGCCAGAATAGATCGCCGATAGTCTTTCGGGATAATCGGATACATACCGCTCGACGATCTCCCGGGTACCGTCCGTCGAAAAATCTTCGCTGATCAGGATCTCAACACCGAATTCCGTGTCTTGCATGAGAACGCTGTCGATCGCTGCCGCTACGTAGCGTGCGTGATTGTAGGTGACAATGAGGACGGTCACACTGACCGTCGGTTCATTCACCGTCCGCTCCAAAACGCATTCTGCCCCCTGGGCCAAGTTGCGACCCGATGACGACTGCTCTTTCGACAGCAGCAGCTTCTTCATTCCAAGCCTCGAAGCAGAAACAGGCTGTCTGAGTCGCCGCCCTCCTGGGGCGCTGCAAAGGTTCCTCGTTCGGGATGCTGCGCCAAATAGCCTCCGCAGGGTCCAAGTTTGCTGTCCATTACAGCCAGATTGTTGAGCAAGGCGCGGTAATCGGTATTCTCGCCCCGATCAAAAAACTCATCGACAGCGTAGTCCCAGAACGATTTCCCGATCCCCGAGCTGCGGCCTTCGCGTTCCAGCTTGGTTCCTTGCTTCGCCTTGCGCCGGAAAATGGCAAGCGTCGCACCGGCGACTTTCGCGAACTGCGAGGGCGATCGCCAGAGCACCCTGGCGAAGTTCATGGCGACGGCAGCAAAGCGGCGCCTTTTAAGCCCGAGCCTGGCGATCTCGACATCGTTACGGAACATCACATCCGATAGGATCGGGCTCACCACCTCGGTGCAGCGAGCAAAGAGGCTCTCGAGCACCATCCGACGCGAGATGAGCATTCGGACGAAATCTTGCGACATAGCCCCTGGCGTTCGGCGGTATCCGACCAAGTGCTCCATGACGACATCGAACCGGTATTTCGAGGCGATACTCAATTGGAGGAAGAAGTCCTCACAACCCTCCGCACCGTTTTCGCGCAGTCGCGAGGAATAGCCGCCCATTTCGAGCAAGACATCGCGCCGGAACATTGCCGAACTTCCGTGACCGATAAAGTTCTGTCCGAGATGCTGCATGAATACCCATCCGTGCGGGTGCGTGCGCTTAGGCGTAATGATCGCCCTATCATCGGCATCAATCGTCCGGTAAAGCGTATAGACAAGCCCGACATCATTGCCTGCTGCAGCGAAAACACGCAGCTGCTTTTCGAGTTTGGTTGGGTGCCAGAGATCGTCGGCGTCTATAGGCGCTATGTAGATGCCCTTGCTTGCACGTATCCCCGTATTCCGCGCCGACGCGACGCCGCTGTTCTTCTGTTGGAGCAACTTGATACGCGGATCGTCATTAGATAGTCGGCGGACGATTGATGCAGTTTCATCAATCGAACCGTCGTCAACGACTATTATCTCGATGTTTCTGTAGGTCTGGTTTGTCACCGACGCCAAGGTGCGTTCGATGAATTGTTCTGCGTTGTAGGCGGGGATAATAACGGCCACAAATGCGTGAGTAGGACATTGTGAGTTGCTCGTAGAACAGCTCTCCCTAGTGCGGCCACTTCCCTTCACTGTCACCGGGCCTCTGAGCTCTGCATGTACTGCTAAACGGTCGCTGTCCGGCTCATTAACATTTTGGGCCACGCACACTGGACGGCCCCTCGCCCAGCCTTCTTAGGTGGCCGATCCATTCTCTTTGTGCGACAGCCCATAGCGTATTTTCCTTTCGCCCCTGGCGGCTTGGGGTTGAAACTCACGCAATAGCCCGCCCCGCCCGCTGGCTAAGTGACCCCAAAATGATCGCACCCATGCGTAGAGCCGCCCACGCAGAGTGGCGGATCCGAGAATATCTGCCGTTCCTGCAATCTATGCCCCTGGATGGCGAGTAGATAGATCGTCAAAAGCGGTATCCGATAAGGAAAATTCGCGACCGTTTCGGGGTACCCGCGAGAATAAAACGGTCTCATTGCTGAGCGCGTACACGAATGTCACGAACTGACTGAATCGCACCCAAAACTGTGGAAATTCGCCTTCCATCTGGGAGTGCGCCCGTCGGGAAGATTTCTGATGACCCACGAAAACCGCTCTCGACGCCATCCGATCTAACTTTATCGCGGCTTCGAGCCCACTGCCTGGGCAAAGAAATAATAGATGAAAAATCAGTGACGTAGTTGTGTAGTTGGTGGGCCCGGAGGGACTCGAACCCCCAACCAAGCGGTTATGAGCCGCCGGCTCTAACCATTGAGCTACAGGCCCCACGCGGGCTGGATTAATGTTTTTCGCATCGCGACACAAGGCTTTCCGGGACCGCTGGTCACGATCGTCCAAATCAGCCCATAATCGCGCCATAAGGAGCCGCGTGCGCCCGGCTGGGCGCGGATATGCTTACCCGAGGAGATTTTCATGACCAGACCTCTTTTGCCCCTCGCACTCGCCGCCGCCATCGCCTTTCCGGCGCTGGCAGCGGCCGCTGAGTCGCCGACACCGCCCCGTATCGTGGTGTCGGGCGAAGGGGCGGCGACTGTAGCGCCCGACCTGGCGGTCCTGACGCTCAGCGTCATGCGCGAAGCCAAGACGGCGCGCGCCGCACTGGATGCCAACAACGACGCCATGGCCGCCGTGATCGCCGCGATGAAGTCGGCCGGCATCAAGGACCGCGACCTCCAGACCGCGGGCATCCAGATCAATCCGCGCTATAACTACACAAACAAGCCCGACGGCGGCCAGGAGGCCGAATTGATTGCCTACCAGGTAACCAACACGCTGTCGGTGCGCGTGCGCGACGTCGACAAGACCGGTGAGATCCTCGACAAGGCGGTGTCGCTGGGCGTCAACCAGGGCGGCGGCATCGTCTTCACCAACGACAATCCGGCTGCCACCGTCACCGAAGCGCGCAAAAAGGCGGTGGCCGACGCCATGGCCAAGGCCAAGACGCTGGCGGAAGCCGCCGGCGTCAGCATAGGCCGGGTGATCGAAATCACTGACCAGAATATCGCGCCGCCACCGATGCCGATCAACGCCAAGGCCTTCGACGCGGCCGTCGGTGCGGCTCCGGTGCAGGCCGGCGAGAACGTCTACAATGTCCAGGTCACCGTTACCTTCGAACTGAAATAAGCGCCTTCGAGGGTCCATGGCCGAGCCCGGCCCTGAACCGTCCGCCGTGGTGCATGAAAAACCCCGCGGGATCGCTCCCGCGGGGTTTTGGAGCCGCATTCTTCCCGAAGGAAAACGGCTCCACTACTCCAGACCGACCTTCGCAGAAGGTCGTGTCTCCAGACTAACCCTAAGAGGACATGTCTCCAGACCGACCTTCGCAGAAGGTCGTGTCTGCCGACTGACCCCGCAGAGGATCATGCCGCTACCAACCCTCGCAGAAGGTTGCGCCTTAGAGGCTCAACGGTTGATGATCGGGCAACCACGCTCATTGGCGAACACGATGACCACGCGGTCGCCATACTGGCGGCCCATCACCTTGACCGTGCGGCGGCTGACATCGACGATGCGGGCACGGTGCAGCCCCATGCGTTCGGCCTTATTCAGGGCCCAGTCGGGCGAACAGCCGCGGCGCCAGTCGCGGCGTTCATCGCGGCGGTGGCGATAGCCGTCATCGCCGGCATAGACGCCGAAGCGCGGATCGTTGTTGTTGCCGAAGCCCAGGTAAAGGCTGTCGGCATGGGCGGGAATGGCCGCCAGCGTGCCGAGGCCGACGAGTGCCGAAAGGGCTGCCGTTTTCACCGTGTTGAACATGGTCTTCTCTCCTTGTTGCGGGCTATCGCCCGTCCTCTTGAAATCTATGATGGGAGAATGCACCCGCCTGTCTGAACTATTTACGAACCCGCCGTTCATCGGCGGTTCATGTGGCGGAAAAAGGAAGCTTCTGCCGGTTTTCCAACGATGTGCCCCAAACGTCTCGCAGGTTCCTGGTCCTGCGCGCCCTTGCGGACACCGGCCTTATGGCTCGTCATCCCGATGCGAGCTTATGGCTCGTCATCCCGATGCGAGCTTATGGCTCGTCATCCCGATGCGAGCTTATGGCTCGTCATCGAGCATATAGTCGAAATAATCGTCCGGCTCGGCCAGGTCCGTCTCGCTGGCCTTGACCCGACCGCGCATCGACATGCCGGCCTCATGCACCGTCTCGGCACTGCCCGACACCAGCCGGTGCCACCAGTAGAGATCGCGCCCCTCCGCGACCAGCCGATAGGCGCAGGTGCTGGGCAGCCAGCTGATGGTGCGTACATTTTGCGGCGTCAGCCCGACGCAATCGGGAACGCGCGCCAGCCGGTTGTGATAGTCCGAACAGCGGCACGTCTGCGCGTCGAACAGGCGGCAGCCGACACTGGTCCAGTAGATGTCGCCAGTATCCTCGTCCTCGAGCTTCGAGAGGCAGCATTTGCCGCAGCCGTCGCAGAGCGATTCCCACTCGGCCGGGCTCATTGCTTCCAGCGTCTTTGTTTTCCAGAACGGCGTTTCCATCCCCGGCATGTGGCCCCAGCCGCTGCGAAGGTCAAGCAGGGCAAGGGCTGGAATGGGGCGGCAACCCCGTCGAAAGACATGAAGTTGCCTTCAAAAGGCCGGCCAATCGCCCCGTACGGTCCCTAACCATGAGCTGCCGGAACCAATTTCGTTAAAATCGGTTTCGGCAAGGATGGGACCCCACAAGGAGAAATTTCGATGAAACGCCAACCAGGGATTCTGGCAGGCACGGCACTCGGCCTGCTGATGGCATCCGCGCCGTTGGGCGCATCCCCGCTTCAGGGAAGTGCCGCGTTCGGCCCCATGCGAGACAGCGCAATGCCGCTGGTCCTGGCCCAGGACACCCAGACTGACGCACAGCAGAGCGACCAGGAACTGCTACGCAAGAAGAAGCGCGATCAGCAACAACAGCAGACCGAACAGGCACCCGCACAGCAGGCCGCGCCAGCCGCCGAGGAACAACAGCCACGCAGGAAGAAGCGCGACCAGCAGCAGGTCGAGCAGGCGCCCGCCGGTGAAGCCGCGCCAGCCGCCGAGGAACAACAGCCGCGCAGGAAGAAGCGCGATCAGCAACAACAGACCGAACAGGCACCCGCGCCAGCCGCCGAGGAACAACAGCCACGCAGGAAGAAGCGCGACCAGCAGCAGGTCGAGCAGGCGCCCGCCGGTGAAGCCGCGCCCGCCGTCGAGGAACAGCAGCCGCGCAGGAAAAAGCGCGACCAGCAACAGCAGACCGAGCAGGCGCCAGCCGGTGAGGCAGCACCCGCCACCGAGGAACAGCAACCGCGCAGGAAGAAGCGCGACCAGCAACAGCAGACCGAACAGGCACCGGCCGAACAGGCGCCGGCGGCCCAAACGGAACCTGCCAACGACAACCAGCGTAAGAAGCGCAAACAGGACCAGCAGGCCGAGCCCAGCGCCGTGCCGACACCGAAGGAAGCACCTGCCGCCGAGGCGCCCAAGGCCGAACCGGCACCTTCAGGCGAGCGGCCGGCAGCCCAGGGCGAACAACCCCAGGACAAGAGGAAAAAGAACGGCAGGCAACCGGCTGGCGAGCAGCCGGCCAATGGCGAACAGGAGCAAACCGGCAGGGCAACGGGCGAGCAGCCGGCCACGGGTGAACAGCCCGCTGCCGGCAAGGCCGCGCCTGTCCAGGGGCAAAACCCCGAGCAGGCCGAGACGCCCGCCGAAAAGAACGCTGCCCCCATTCTCGACAGCCAGAAGGATGCCCGGCGCCGCAGCCGCGGCGAGAACGGCCAGGCCGGCAGGAACCCCGCCAACCAGAATGGCGAGCAGCAGAATGGCGGGCAAAACGCCCAGCAGGGCGGTGCTCAGGGCCGCCAGCCCGCGGTCGCTCCCGTCGACCAGGGCCCGCCTCCGACCGACGATAGAGCTGCCCAGCAGGAGATCAAACCGGAGAAAATCGTTCCGGTTACCGAGGAGAAGGGCAAACGCCTCGAGCGCGCACCGGACGAGAACATCCGCGACCGCCGCCGCCCCAAGGGTGTCGACGTGCTCAAGGAGATCGGCGATCGGGTCATCATCCAGCTCAACGATCAGACATACGTTCAGAGCAGTGACCGGCCGCGCCTGACCCGCGGCGCCAGGGATGTCTACTATGAGGATCTGTCGCAAGGCCGCACGCGCGAAACGGTCGAGCGCGACAACGGCGTGCAGATCGTCACCATCCGCAACCGCTACGGCGACATCATCCAGCGGTCGCGTATCATGCCCGACGGCCATGAGTATGTGTTGAGCTATGTCGACGAACGAAGCTACGACGACGATAATGATTGGCGCGATCCGGGCGACGACCTGCCACCGATGCGGCTGACCATTCCGCGCCGGGACTATATCCTCGATTCCGAAGAGGTCGAAAGCCCTGACGACTACTACACCTTCCTCGAGCAGCCGCCGGTGGAGAAGGTGCAGCGCCTCTATTCGATCAACGAGGTCAAGCGTTCCGCACGGGTGCGCGACATCGCCCGACGCATCGATCTTGACACGCTGAACTTCGAATTCGGCTCTTCCTCGATCTCCGACACCGAGGTGCAGAAGCTCGAGGGTGTCGCCACGGCCATGGAGAAGCTGTTGAAGAAGAACCCGGCCGAGACCTTCCTGATCGAAGGCCACACCGACGCTGTCGGCACACCGGAGGCGAACCTCGCTCTGTCGGACCGCCGCGCCGAAGCGGTGGCCGAAGCGCTGACCAACGCCTTCGGCATACCGCCTGAAAACCTGACCACGCAGGGCTATGGCGAGGAATATCTGAAGGTCGACACCTCAGGCCCCAACCGCGAGAACCGGCGGGTCGCCATCCGCCGCATCACCTCGCTGGTGGCGCCGGTGGCGAGCAACAACTGACCATGGTCGGGAAAGCTGGAAACCGGCTTCGGAAAAGATCATGATCCATCAAATGTCTGCATTTCCAGACGCTTGAGCGGGCTTCTGGAATCAGATCGGTAAAAGGCCCATCCCGGCGAAACCGGGATGGGCGAGATCGTGGGCAACGGCCCAAGTTCAACAAGAATTGTCCTGGCGTCAGATCCCGGTCATTGAATCGCGGGGTAGCCTACCCCAGATTCAGGATCGGGCGTTCCCTGCCCCGTCCCGACTCCAGCGGGACGCACTGAGCCCCGCCGGCCCTCTCCGGCGGGGCTTTTTGCTCAGAGCAGCTCCAGGAAAGTCTGAAACCGAGTTCCATCCGGAATTGCGCCTCGAGACATCTTTTAGAAAGCCGTCCTGATCTTCGTGCCGGAATTGGCAAACACCTCGTCCGGGACAAAAAAATCGCCGGCCAGCGGCCCGGCCGCACCCGGCGCATAGACCGAAAAATCGCTGATCCCCTCGGCGCGCAGCACTTCCTCGTCGATGTAGAAATTGCCGGTCGCTTCGCGCGATGGCCGCATGAAGATGGCATGCGCGGCATCGGCCATGATGTCCGGGGAACGGCTCATCGCGGCCACCGTCGCGCCGCCCAGGAGATTGCGCACGGCCGCGGTATCGATGGTCGAGATCGGCCACAGCGAATTGACCGCGATGCCGTCTTTGGCGAACTCCGCGCTCATGCCCAGCGTGCACATGGACATGCCGAACTTGGCCATTGTGTAGGCGACATGGTTCTTGAACCACTTGGCCTTCATGTCGAGCGGCGGCGCCAGATTCAGGATATGAGGATTCCCGGCCAACTTCAGGTGCGGAATGCACATTTTGGAAACGAGAAACGTGCCGCGCGTGTTGATCTGGTGCATCAGGTCGTAACGCTTCATGTCGGTTTCCAGCGTGCCGGTGAGCTGGATGGCGCTGGCATTGTTGACGCAGATATCGATGCCGCCGAATTTTTCGACCGTCTTGGACACCGCTCCGGCCACTTGCGCGTTCTCGCGAATGTCGCACAGGACCGGCAGCGCCCTGCCGCCGGCTTGCTCGATCTCTTCAGCGGCGGTGTAGATCGTGCCCGGCAGCTTCGGATGTGGCTCAGCGGTCTTGGCCGCGATCGTCACATTGGCTCCGTCGCGCGCGGCGCGCAAAGCGATCGCCAGCCCGATGCCGCGCGACCCGCCGGAGATGAACAGCGTCTTTCCCTTGAGCGACATTTTTCCTCCGCTTGCATTGTCTCGCAGCGCGATCCTTGCCTGTGGCGGTCCCGGATACAAGAGCTTGCGGCAGCGGACGATGGTGACGCTGCGGACGATAGTGCGAGTTGATCGGAAAACGGTTGGATTGGCAGGGTGGCGCGCGAACTCGCACGGCGCCCCTGAAAGCCATGCCGTTCCTGTTCAGAGGTGATAATTTCCGACTAACCGACGTCGAAGCGGCGGTGTGATCGATATCAGACCAGCACCAGCCCCTGCCGCATCGCAATGGCGATGGCGTCCGTCCGGTTAGCGGCGCCGAGCTTGATCAGGATCGCGGCGACATGGAACTTCGCCGTGTGAACGGAAATGTCGAGCCGGCGCGCGATCACCTTGTTGGGCGCGCCCTCGGCCAGAAGCGCCAGCACTTCCGCTTCTCGCGGCGACAGCGCCGGGCGGGCGGCATGCTCGTCGGGATGCTCCTCGTGGAAAAGGCCGTCGCCGCCAATATCACCGTCGTGGAAATCGTCGCGGCGGCCAGGAACGGACCCGCTGTCGCCAAAGACGCGGTAGCCGGCCGCCGCCAGCCTGGCGGCGGCCGCAATCAGCATTGCATCCGCCGCCGTCGGCAGCACGGCGAACACCTGCCCCTGCGGCCGTGCCAGGCCGGCCTGCGAAGACAACAGCACCCGCGTGGTCGCGGCGGGAACGGCGTCGCCCTTCCCTGTTCCCGCACCCGTGGACCCGACAGTGTCGTCGACGATGGCGACGTCGGCCGCTTCGCCGCTGCCCGGCGTCACCGGCAGCAGATCGTCGGTCGCGGCAAGCGACGCGGACAGGCGCTCGGCGCGCGCGGCGTCACCGAGCGCGATCAGCACGACCAGCTGCCGCTCGCCGGTGCCACTTCCCGTCATCTCGCCTGCCGCGATCGCGTCCATTAATCCTCTCAGCTGAGCGGCTTTTCGCCGATCGTCAGCGCCACGTCTCGCTGTTCTCCGCCGCGCACGACGCCGAGCGTAACCGAAGCACCGGCGCTGTCGGGCCCGAGCCTGCGGATCAACTCGCGCGGGCCGCTCACCGCCTCGCCGTTCCACGCGACGATGATGTCGCCGAGGGAAAGGCCGGCGGCCTTGGCCGGACCGTTGTCGTCAAGGCTCATGACGATGGCGCCGCGAGCCTCACCGTCGCGGATCGGACGCAGACCGGCGCCGAGATAGCCGCGGGCGACATGGCCTTTCTCTCGCAGCGTGGCGACCGCCCGCTCGATCGTCTCGTAAGGCATGACCAGCGCGCGGCCGCGCGGCCCGAACAACAACATGCCGATCAGCGCGCCCTTGGCATCGAGCACCGGGCCGCCCTCGAAACGGCCGCCGGCGCCCACCGCCAGGTTGATGCGCCGGTCGATGGTGCCGCCGCGCATCGAGCGCCAGGCCGGGCCGACTTCGCCGACCGAGCCTGAAACCGCCAGCGCCGAACCCCGGCTGTTACCGATGGCGACGGCAATATTGCCGGGCCGCACCGCATCCGCCCTGGCCAACAGCGCGGCATTGACGGCACCGGTCGGCTTGAGCAGGGCGACGCCAGTCGAGGGATCGCGGCCGACAAGATCGGCCTTCACCGTCTCGCCCGAAGCCAGCGTCAGCTCGATCTCCTCGCCGGCCTCGACGGCTTCCTCGGCGGCAACGAAGTACCCGTCGCGCCAATGGAAGGCGCTCGCTGTGCGATGATGGTGCGTGGTGAAGCTCGCGGTCGCCGGTGCCGCCTTTGCTGCCAGATCGGCGATGGCTTCCGAAAAGGCACTTAGATTGAATTCGCTCATAACGGTCTCCTGGGTTCATCCATGCCCCAGATATCGCGCGGCAGCGCGCTTGGAGATACTCGCCTGACGGCTAGTCGGCCGGGTGACTGGCCATCTGGTCAGGTCGCGGCGGATGAAGCCGCTCCGCACATATAGTCATCGTTGCGCCTGAAAACATGGAGCCCGCCAATGGCCGTCGCTGCCGCCAAATTCCAATCCGACGACACGCTGCTTGACGCCTATTCGACGACGGTCGCCGACGCTGTCGACCGCATCGGCCCGGCCGTCTGCCGCATCGAGCGTATCGGTGGTCAGGGCGGGCATGGTTCGGGCTTCGTCATTGCGCATGACGGGCTCGTCGTCACCAACTTCCACGTCGTCGGCGATGCCAGAACGGTGCGCGTGTCGATGCCTGACGGCGCCTCCAGCGAAGGCCGCGTGCTCGGCCGCGATCCCGATACCGACATCGCGCTGGTGCGTGCCGACGGCAGCTTTGCCGATGCCGCGCCGCTGGGCGATTCCAAGCGCCTGCGGCGCGGCCAGATCGCCATTGCTATCGGCAACCCGCTCGGCTTCGAATGGACCGTCACCTCGGGCGTCGTCTCGGCGCTCGGCCGCTCGATGCGCGCTTCCACCGGGCGGCTGATCGACGATGTCATCCAGACCGACGCCGCGCTCAACCCCGGCAATTCCGGCGGACCGTTGGTATCCTCGGCGGGCGAGGTGATCGGCGTCAACACCGCCATGATCCATGGCGCGCAAGGCATTGCCTTTGCCGTCGCCTCCAACACCGCCAATTTCGTCATTTCGGAGATCATCCGTTTCGGCCGCGTCCGCCGCGCCTTCATCGGGGTGTCGGCCGACACCGTCAACCTGCCCCGTCGCGCGGCCCTTCTGTCACAAGTATCCAGCAAGACGGCGGTTCGGCTGCGCAGCGTCGAGAAGGAAGGCCCAGCGGCCAGGGCCGGCCTCCGGGAAGGCGATATCGTCGCCGCGATAGACGGCCGACCGGTCACAGGCGTCGACGACCTCGTGCGTTTGCTCGACGCCGAGCGGATCGGCTGCGAGACGCGGTGCACGGTCGTGCGCCGCACCGGTGTCAGCCAGGTGACGGTGATGCCAGTGGCAAGGGCTGGTTGAGGATTGCTACTCAGGCGCTCACTGCACCTTGCGCATACTGCGCCAGGAATTCCTCGCTCGGCGGGATCGGCTTGATGACATCGATCAGGACGCCGTTGGGGTCCCTGGTGATGAAATGGCGCTGGCCGAAAGGCTCGTCGCGCAGGGACCTAAGCATGGGCAGGCCGGCGGCTGTGATCCGCTCATAGACCGCATCGGGATCACGGACTTCGAAGTTGATCAGCAGGCCCGAGCTCCGACCCCTTCCCTCTTCCGGGATCGTCTCATGGTCGCCTTGCACGATGCCGAGATTGACGCGCTTGCTCTCCGCCGATTGCAGATGCACGTACCAGTCGCTCGTAAACAGCGGCCGGAAGCCGAAATGCTCGACATAGAACGCCGCTGTGCCGGCAACGTCCCCGGTCATCAGCACCGGATAATAGCTGGTCGTCTTCATCTTTCCTTCTCCCGTCAAGCAACATACAGTCTGCATGTAAATTGAATTAACATACAGGCTGCATGTATGCAACAGAGATCAGCGCGCCGTTCCAACCGTGACCGCACCGAGGCGACACGAGCCGATCTGATCGCCGCCGCGCGAAAACTGTTCATCGAAAAATCCTACGCCGAGACCGGCACGCCGGAGATCGTCGCCGTAGCCGGCGTGACGCGGGGGGCGCTCTACCACCACTTCTCCGACAAGCAGGCGCTGTTTGGCGCCGTTGTCGAGCAGGAGGCAGAGGCGGTGGCGCGGGAGATCGAAGGCGCCGCGCCGCCTTCGATCAATGCCCGCGACGCGCTCATTGCCGGCTCCGACGCCTATCTTGCCGCCATGCGCGCGCCCGGCCGCACGCGGCTTCTGCTGCTCGACGGCCCGGCCGTGCTCGGCCGCGCCGAAATGGACGCCATCGACAACCGCCATGGCAATCGCTCGCTGCGCGAAGGGCTGGTCGCGGCGATGCGCGCGCGGACTGTGAAGAAGCTTCCGGCCGAAGCCACGACCGCCTTGCTCGCCGCCGCCTTCGACCGCGCGGCGCTTGCCATCGAGGCGGGTGGTTCGGCAGAAGACTACCGTGCCGTGCTCATGGCGCTGATCGATGGGTTGTCCCGCGCCTGATCCGAGGCTCTCGCCTGATGTAACCGCCGGGCAAAGTTTGAATCAAAATTCCGCGTTGGAAATTTCCGGCTCTTCATCCGGCACTTCGCCCGGCTCGAACTCGTTGAAGCAGCCGAGCTGACGCTTGAACTGCTCGATCAGCCAGGCCGCCGCCGGCTTCGGGCTGCGGTCGGCGCGATGCATGGCATAGAGCGGCGAGCGCACCTCGCTGAACGGTTCCAGGTCGAGTTCCACCAGCCGGCCGCTGGCCAGATCATCGGCGATCAGCCAGCGCGGCAGCCCGCCCCAGCCTAGCCCGTCGCGCATCAGCGTGTGCTTGGTGCGTACATCAGTCAGCCGCCATGTGCGATACGCGAAGACACCATAGTCGCGCCCCTTGGTGCGCTCGGACTGGTCGGTGACGACAAGCTGCGTATGTTCGCGCGCATCCTCGATCGCCACCGGTTTGGGTAGCAGCGCCAGCGGGTGGCTGGGCGCGGCAGCCAACACTATCGACATGAAGCCTATGCGCACCAGGTGGACATCGACATCGCCCAGCAGGCCGCCGATGCCGAGATCGGCCTGGCCACCGACAACATGGTCGGGGATAAGGCCGAGCGTGCCGATATGCAGACGCAGCATCACGGTCGGAAACTGCGCTTCGAACGCCTTGAGCACCCGCACCAGCACAGGTGAAGGCAACGCCGCATCGACCGACAGTGCCACTTCGGCCTCCAGCCCGTGATGATGGCCGTCGACGCGCGAGCGGATACGCTGCAGCACGCCGACCATCCGCCGCGCATCTTCCAGCATCGCGCGGCCGATCTCGGTCAGTTGTGGCTCCCGCGTGCCGTCGCGCTCGAACAGCTTCAGCCCGAGTTGCGCCTCGAGATTGGCGATGCCGTAGCTGATGACGGATTGCGCCCGGTTGAGCTTGCGGCCGGCGGCGGAAAAACTTCCGGTATCGGCAACAGCCACGAGGATCTGAAGCTGGTCGAGTGTCGGGTTAGGCTGCATCATTGTATCTAATTCATGGATGGATCGTATAGAAAATATACCAGTTTATCTGATGGGTCGAAAGCCCATATGTAGCGGGACAACCCAATTCCACTGGAGAGACCCGTATGTCCATTCTTCTCGTCACGTCGAGCCCGCGCGGCGCTGCCTCGCACTCGACCCGTATCGCCACCGAACTCGCTCAGAAGCTGCTCGCCGCCGATCCGACGAACACGCTTGTCGTGCGCGACCTCGTCGCCAACCCGCTGCCGCATATCGACACCGATTATGCGACCGGCATCTACACGCCGGCCGAATCCCGCACGCCGCGCCAGGCCGAAGTGGTCGGCGTCTCCGACGCCGTGCTGGACGAACTGTTCGCCGCCGACACGGTGATCCTGGCCACCGGCTTCATCAACTTCAACATCTCCTCGACGCTGAAGTCCTGGGTCGACCATGTCGCCCGTTCCGGCAAAACCTTTGCTTACGGCGAGAGCGGCCCGAAAGGCCTCGTCACCGGCAAGAAGGTCTATATTGTGCTCGCTTCCGGCGGCATCTACTCGGAAGGCGCGGCCGTGCAGTTCGATCATGCTGTTCCCTATCTGCGCTCGGTGCTCGGCTTCATCGGCATGACCGAAGTCGACGTCATCCGCATCGAAGGCGTAGCCAAGGGTCCTGACGCAGTCAGCGAAGCGCTCGCCAAAGCCACCGCCAAGGTCGACGCTGTGGTGGCTGCCAGCCGGGATGTTGCGGCAGCCGCGTAAAAGCTCTGATTGCCAACCAGATCGAAGGCAGGCGCCCGCGCCTGCCTTTTGGCCTATCCAATGATGTGCCGCAGCAGTCCCGCCGAAGCGACCCCGATCAGCACGGTCGGCAGCATCGAAAATCGCGTGGCGGCAATCAGCGTGACGGCCAGGGCCAGAAGATCAGCCGGGTTTTTCGACACGAAGGCCGGCGCGATGACCGAGATCAGTACGCAACCGGGCGCCGCCTCCATCACGGCCGTTGCCCGTGCGCTGAGCACGCGGTTGCGCAGCACGACATAGCCGCCGATCCGGGTGAGATAGGTGACGCCCGCCATCAGCACTACGGCGAGAAGGGTTGTCATGTCGATCATGCATCACCTGCCGTCAGCCAGGCAGCAAGCAGCCCCGACAGCGCGCCCGCCGCGACATACCAGGCGCCGGGAGCGAAAAGGTAGGTCAGTGCCGCGATGACGAGGCTGACCAGCCACGGTCGTGCCGCGGCAATGCTTTTCCACATGCCGCGCAGCAGCACCAGGAAGACGGCCGCGAAGGCCATGTCGAAGCCGTAGGTCTCGGCGTCGCCAAGCACCGGGCCGAGCAAAGCGCCAGACGTGGTGAACGCCACCCAGGTCAAGTACATCGCCAGTGCCGCGCCCATGTAGTAGCGCGGACTGAAGGCCGGCGTCACGCCGTCGGCGGCGCGCCGTTTGGCGTCCGCCAGGCCCAGCGCCCAACTTTCATCGCACATGAAGAACAGCGCCGGAAACACCCTGCGCCGCGGCAGGTCGCGCAGGAAAGGCGCCAGTGCCGCCCCCATCAAGAGATGGCGGCTGTTGACCAGGAAGGCGATGGCGACGATGAGCAGGATGTGCGGCGGCGACGTCCATAGCTGGATCGCCGCGAATTCCGAACCGCCGGCGAAGTTCAGGCCAGTCAGCAGCGACAGTTCGACGGTGCTCAGTCCCTTCTGCGTGGCCTGCGCGCCGAGCACCAGCGCATAGGGGATGGTGCCGAGCAGCACCGGCGCGCAGGAAGCCACGCCGCGCCGGAACTCCGATCCCGAACCCCCGTCAGCCGCCGATGTCGCCTCTGCAATGCTCATGGTTCTTCCCTGGGCGCCTCGCGGCCGCCTCTGCCGGTTCCGATGTCGGTGATGTCTGCGCCAACCATAGCCATTTGGTCCCGCAATTTGGTTGCGAAGATTGTTGTGTTTCATCATGTTTTGGCATCTGATGTCAGAAATAAGCGAAGAAATGGAATTGAGAGCCATGAAGCTGGATGAGATCGACAGGCGGATCCTACGGGCGCTGCAGCGGGACGGGCGTATGGCCAACAATGAGCTGGCCATCGAAGTCGGACTGTCGCCGTCGCCCTGCCTGCGCCGCGTCAAGCTCCTGGAGGAGGCCGGCGTCATCGACCGCTACGTCGCCGTGCTCAACCCGGCCAGCATCGGCAAGGGCCTGACGTTCTTCACCCGCATCTGGCTGAAGGCGCAGGACGAGGACACGATCGAGCATTTCGCCACCGAGGTCGCCAAGCTGCCGCAGGTGATGGAATGCTATCTGATGCTGGGCGACTGCGACGCCATGGTGCGCGTGGTGGCGGCCGGCATCGACGACTACCGTCGCTTCCAGTCGGAGCATCTCAGCCGCATCAAGGGCGTGCAGAACGTCAAGACCGATGTTCCCAGCCAGACCATCAAATACACATCGGAACTGCCGATCTAGGCGCCGGGAAACGGTGTCATCTCGGACTGGATAAAAAATGCAACCGGATTGTAGGATCGGAGCCGGCGCGGGCGTCCTTCGGACGCAAGCGGCAGGCCAAGCCAGGCCGTGCCGCACAACAAATGCCTTACGGCATGGGAGAAAACCATGAACCTTTCCTATCGTTGGGTCATCGTCGCGGCCGGCGCGCTGATGTCTTGTGTCGCCATCGGCACGATGTTTTCGCTGGCGATCTTTCTCGAGCCGATGGCGCTCGACACCGGCTGGTCGCGTGCCGGCATATCGAGCGCCATGACGCTCAATTTCCTGGTCATGGGCCTTGGCGGCTTCGCCTGGGGCGCGCTGTCGGACCGCTTCGGCGCCCGCATCGTCGTCACGATCGGCGCGGTGCTGCTCGGCCTGGCGCTGGTGCTGGCCAGCCGCGCCGGCTCGCTTGTCACCTTCCAGATAACCTTTGGCGTGCTCGTCGGGCTCGCGGCCAGCGCCTTCTTCGCGCCGATGATCGCATTGACGACCGCCTGGTTCGACACCAACCGCGGCCTTGCCGTGTCGCTGGTCTCGGCCGGCATGGGCGTCGCGCCGATGACGATCTCGCCCTTCGCCCGCTGGCTGATCTCAGCCTATGAATGGCGCACCGCCATGTTCGACATCGGCATCATGGCCTGGGTGCTGCTCCTGCCGGCGGTGCTTCTGGTGCGCCAGCCGCCAAAGCCGGCCGCAACCGGCGCGGCCGCCGCACCGGTTGCCGAGGGCGCCGGTATGAGCGTCGGCCAGGCGCTGCGCTCGCCGCAATTCATCGTGCTGGGGCTGACCTTCTTCGCCTGCTGCGCGGCGCATTCGGGGCCGATTTTCCACATGGTCAGCTACGCCATGCTGTGCGGCGTGGCGCCCATGGCCGCCGTCTCGATCTACAGCGTCGAGGGCCTTGCCGGGCTTGGCGGGCGTCTGCTCTATGGCGTGCTCGCCGACAGGCTGGGCGTCAAGCCGGTGCTGATCGCCGGATTGGTGATCCAGGCCGTGGTGATCGCCGCCTATCTCTCGATCAGCCAGCTCGACCAGTTCTACATGCTGGCCGTCATCTTCGGCGCCACCTATGGCGGCGTCATGCCGCTCTACGCGGTGCTGGCGCGCGAATATTTTGGCCAGCGCATCCTGGGCACCGTGTTCGGCGCCGCCACCATGCTGTCCAGCCTCGGCATGGCGCTCGGCCCGCTCGCCGGCGGCATGGTGTTCGACGCCTACGCCAACTACCATTGGCTGTTCATCGGTTCGGCCCTCATCGGGCTCGGTGCAGCCGGCATCGCCATCGCCTTCCCGCCACTGCCGCGCAGAACGTTGCAGCCGGCATAGCGGGAACAAACGAAAGGGCCGGCCCATATCTGGACCGGCCCTCGGCTCTCTGGAATTCTTGAGCCGTTCGTCGGCGGCCTACCCGAACATCCGCTCGCCCTGCTCGTCGACGAGCTGGATGCCCTTCTTGATCGAGATGTCGACGGCGTCGTCCAACCCGGCAAAGCGGTCGGCGCGGATGAATCTATGTTCCTTCAGGACGCCGTCGACGTCCTTGGAGACGACGCCGCAGGTCTGGTACTGGCCATCGGCCTTGTAGGGCGTGGCACTGATCGTGAAACCCTTGTGCTCCACCTGCTTGGCCGGTGCGGCGCTCTTGGGCTCGGCCGCTTCATCGCCGCCACCACCGCCGAAAAGACGCTTCAGAAAAGACATCGGGCTTCCTCCACACCATTCATCCCGCACCACATAATGCAGCGCGGGATGATTTTCACTATCGGTCCTTGCCTGTACGGGCAAGAGATGTGTCCGGCTGGACCGGAGACCAGCTATTTGCGCGACAGCGCTTCCAAAGCCGCGGCGGCGTCTTCGAGGATGCTCATCGCCTCGGCCTGCTTGTCCGCCGGCGCATCGACGATGTCGCTCAGCGCGGCGCGCAGCCGGTGGCGCAGCGCACGGAATTCATCGCGCTTCTCCGAACGGCCGCCTCGGCCGCCGCGCCGATCCTCGCCCTCGTCGTTCCAGCCGAACCAGTCGCGCGCCTTGGCCATCTTGCGGCCGAACCGCTCGAGATGGTCGAGCACGCCGTCGATCATCTCGCGGTTGTCGGCAAGATGCTCCTGCCCGGCCTCGGTGATCGAAAACACCTTCTTGTTGCCTTCGCTCGAGGACACGGCATAGCCTGCCTCTTCCAGGAAGGTCAGCGTCGGGTAGACCACGCCCGGGCTCGGGCTGTAGATGCCGCTGGTGCGCTCCTCCAAGGCCTTGATGATGTCATAGCCGTGCCGCGGCGCCTCGGCCAGCAGCGACAGCGTGATCAGCTTGAGGTCGCCGTCGGCCAGCATGCGCCCGGCGCGGAACATGTCGCCCGGGCCGCCGCGTCCGCCGCCCCTGCCGTGGCCGAACGGGCCAAAGCCGCCGCCCCCTCTGCCGCCAAATTTTCCGGCCATGTGCATGAAAACGCGCTCGGCGCGATCGCCAAAATGATTATGTCTGTGCATTGACTGCTCCTTGAGTTCTATCTTACGATATATCTTAATTAGGAGTGCTCAATCGAGGAGTCAAGATATATCTTACGATGTATCTAACTGGAAGCAGCATCTGTCGGCCTCAACCAGGCGGGCAGCGCTCGAACTATGCCTTCGTCATGATTGGAGCGGCCCGCGCTACCAGCGGCCGCTGCGCCGGTTCCATGCATAGAGCAGGTCGGCAAAGCGGTCGTAGCCGAAGCGAGCGAGCGGCAGCGTGACGGCGTTGCCGAACAGCTTTGCCAGCCAGCCCTCGCCCGGCGTTACCCGCCAGACCGCTACTGCAACATCGGCGCCGACCAGCAGCCTGCCCTGAGCATCCGTTGCGTGCAGCCGGCGGCGGATGTCTTCCAGCGAAGCGCCGAATCCGGCCAGTGCTTCGGGCTCATGATTGATGTCGCGAAATTCGATCCGTCCGGCCTTGACCGCCTCGATCAGCCGCCGCTTCTGCCTGCCAATGCCGGCATTGCAGACCGGGCAACGCGTGTTGTACCAGACGGTCAGCAAAGGCCCGGACCTCGAAACAGAAGTATAACCTGAACTATCCGGAAAATGCCGCCGCCCCGCAATATGCCGGCTTAACGGCTGTCCGTCGAAGACGGTCAGGAAGCTCGCCGCCAAGCGGGCGTCGTCAAGACGGCGCCCTGCCCGTCGGCCTGCGTGGCGGCTATCCAAGCGAGGAGATGATCTCGCGGTAAGCAAGTTCCGGAAAAGCCTTCAATGTCCTTGTCTTGACGTTGCCGCCCGTGGCCAGCATCAGCGCGAAACGCGCCAGCACCGCATCATCGGGCGCTTCGACAACTGCCACCATGTCGTATTCGCCCATGGTCAGGTAGAACGACTTGAATGATCCTCCCATCTCGCCCAACTGCGTCCTGGCGGCGTCGAGGCGCTTTGGCGAGTCGCGCACATTTTTGGCGCCCTGCTCGGTCCAGTTGATAAGTATGATGTAAGTCGTCATGGCACACCTCCTCCGGGGCCACGGAGCACGGTGCTCAGGCCATGGAAATGTCGACATGGCCTCGACCGGGGCAGGCTTCCCGGGTTGTCGCCCAGAAAAATGCATCCGACACGAAATTATCCTCCCCAAGGGCAAATGCCGCAAGCCGCCCCAAGAAAAAGGGCGCCACGATGGGCGCCCTTTTCTCCAATACCGATTGGCAAGTCTCAGCTGTCGAGGAAGCTGCGCAGCTTGCGCGAGCGGCTCGGGTGCTTGAGCTTGCGCAATGCCTTGGCTTCGATCTGGCGGATACGCTCGCGGGTGACCGAGAACTGCTGGCCGACCTCCTCGAGCGTATGGTCGGTGTTCATGCCGATGCCGAAGCGCATGCGCAGCACTCGCTCCTCGCGCGGCGTCAGCGAGGCGAGCACGCGCGTGGTGGTCTCGCGCAGATTGGCCTGGATCGCCGCGTCGATCGGCAGGATCGCCATCTTGTCCTCGATGAAGTCGCCCAGATGCGAATCCTCCTCGTCGCCGACCGGCGTTTCGAGCGAGATCGGCTCCTTGGCGATCTTCAGCACCTTGCGCACTTTTTCGAGCGGCATTGCGAGCTTCTCGGCCAATTCCTCCGGCGTCGGCTCGCGGCCGATCTCGTGCAGCATCTGGCGCGAGGTGCGCACGATCTTGTTGATCGTCTCGATCATGTGCACCGGAATGCGGATGGTGCGCGCCTGGTCGGCGATCGAACGCGTGATCGCCTGCCGGATCCACCATGTCGCGTAGGTCGAGAACTTGTAGCCGCGGCGATACTCGAATTTGTCGACGGCCTTCATCAGGCCGATATTGCCTTCCTGGATCAGGTCGAGGAACTGCAGGCCACGATTGGTGTATTTCTTGGCGATGGAGATGACGAGGCGCAGATTGGCCTCGACCATTTCCTTCTTGGCGATAGCCGCTTCGCGCTCGCCCTTCTGCACCTGGTTGACGATCTTGCGGAATTCCAGGATCGAGATGGCCGTTTCCGTGGCCAGATTCTGGATCTCGGCGCGCAGATCCCTGATCGCGTCCTTCTCGTTCTTGGTGAACTCCTTCCAGCCGCGCGAGGTCAGATTGGCGATCGAGCGCGTCCAGTTCGGGTCGAGTTCGGAGCCCTGATATTCCTTCAGGAACTCCTCGCGGCGCACGCCATAGCTTTCGGCGAGACGCAAAAGCTTGCCCTCGTTCTGCACCAGGCGCTTGTTGATGTCGTAGAGCTGCTCGACCAGCGCCTCGATGCGCGCCGTGTTGAGCGACAGCGACTTTACCGCCTTGATGAGCTGGTCCTTCAGCTCCTTCAAGCGGCGGTCCTGGCTGGGCGACAGCGTGCCGGCCGCGGCCAGCCGGTTCTCGACCTGCTGATCCTGCAGCTTGCGCAGCTTCTTGTAGGTGTCGGCGATGACGTCGAGCGTTTCCATGACCTGCGGGCGCAGCTCGGCTTCCATTGCCGCCAGCGACAGGCTGGCCTCGTCCTCGTCCTCCTCGTCATCATCCCCGATGCCGCGCGTGTCGGCGCCGACATTGGTGATGTCGTCTTCATCGTCGCGTCCGCGGCGCGGCTTTTCCTCGACCTTGGGCGCTTCCTCGACGCGCTCCACCACCGGCGCCTGTTTGGCCTCGGGGCCGGCATAGGTAGCTTCGAGGTCGATGATCTCGCGCAGCAGGATCTTGGATTCGTTGAGCTCGTCGCGCCAGATGATGATGGCCTGGAAGGTCAGCGGGCTTTCGCACAGGCCCGCGATCATCGTCTCGCGGCCGGCCTCGATGCGCTTGGCGATGGCGATTTCGCCCTCGCGCGACAACAGCTCGACCGAACCCATTTCGCGCAGGTACATGCGGACCGGATCGTCGGTGCGGTCGGTCGGCTCTTTCTTCGTGGTTGTGGCGGCGACGGCGGTGCCGGTCTGCTCGGCCAGCTCGTTGGCGTCTTCCTCGGCATCCGCCGCGGTGTCGCCGGCCTCGGCCTCTTCGCCCTGCTCGTCATCCTCGACGACGTTGATGCCCATGTCGGACAACATCGCCATCGTGTCCTCGATCTGCTCGGAGGTCACTTCCTCGGAGGGCAGCACCGAATTCAGCTCGTCCATGGTGACATAGCCGCGCTTCTTGGCGGCCTTGATCATCTTCTTGACAGCATCATCAGAAAGGTCGAGCAGAGGGCCATCGGTGGCGCCTTCGCGTTCGGTCTCGACCTCTTCCTTTTCCTTTGTCGCCATAGTCTTTATCTTCTCCTAGCGGCCCGACATCGAGGCCGCGCAAGCTGTCGGACCGGTCAAATCGGCTGGGCTCGCTTTTGCAACGCGCTTCACCGGGCCAATAACTACATCATCTCTTTGTTGGTGCCCTGTCGTCGCCCAAAACCGGTTTCCATTTTTGGGCGACATGCATTAAGTCCAGATTAACCCTGATATCTGTGGCAGGCTGGCTGCCTGTCCAGTGACCAAGACCTGACATCGCTGCTTTTCCCGTCGACGCGGGTGCGGGTTAACGTTTCGAATCGTCCTGATTCCGCCATTCTGCCGGAAGGTCAAGCGCCTCTCGCATGATTCGCATGAAAAAAGCGAATCAATTACCCGACTTAGCGCGGTCCGGCTCTAGAAGATCCATGACCACGCCGTCATTCCTGCACTTGCTGGCACGAGCCCGTCCCAACCCTCGGGCCGAAATGAGCTCCGCCTTTCTTCTGCTGGAGCATGATCGTTCCCGAAAACCAGGTCCCGCTTTCGGAACCATGCTTCAGGCCCGACCAGCCCTGCCCGACGAAACACCGAAGCCTTCGATCAGCGCTTCCGTCGCTTGTACATCCCGAAATTGCGCTTGAATTTCGATCAGATGGCGGAAATTCTCGTCCGAAGGATCCGCATCCATCGCCGCTTCCGCCTGTTTCAGCTCCTTATGTAAGGTGCGCGCGCTGCGCTGCAAGTGCAGCGCCTGGTTCAGAGCGTCGCGGGCATCCTCGAGCGCTGCCGTCTCCAGCGCCGGCCACTGCCGCGCCCGCCTGATCAGGCCGACGGCACGCTCCCAGATCTCGGCGCAGCCGGCGCGCTCGATCGTCGCCACCACGGCGTGGCGGTCATTGGCCATGTCATGCGCCATCGCGTCGAGGATGGCGCCGTGCAGCCGCCTCAACTCGGAGTTGGCGAGATCGAGGAACTCGACATGGGCGAAATTCTCGTCGATCAGCGCCGGGTGGTTGACCAGTGCCACGATGATCGTCGCTTCGCGCACCGGCATTCCTTCGTTGCCGCGCTTGACCAGTGCCGACTGGCCGAGGCTTTCCGTGATGGCGATGCGACCACCGCCGGCCTTAGCGAATTGTCCGCCGGGAGCGGGCGCCTTGCCCTGCCCCGGTTTCCAGTCCGGACGACCTTGCCGCGTTCCGCGCTGAGAACCGAAGAAGCTCAGCACGCGCTCGCGCATCTCCTGCTGGTAGTGATATCGCAGGCTTTCATCACGGATGCGGCTGGTCAGTTCGCGCAGTCGCTTCTCCAGTTCGGCCCGCCGCTCCGGCGTGTCGAAGACGCCGCCCGCCGTCTCGCGCATCCATAACAGATCGGCAAGAGGACGCGCTTCCGCCAGCACGGCGCGGAAGGCATCCGGCCCCTCCGCCTTGACCAGGTCGTCGGGATCCTTGCCTTCCGGCAGCAGCGCGAAGCGCGCCGTGCGCCCGGCCTGGACTACGGGCAGCACCATGTCGGCGGCCCGCCATGCCGCCTTCAGCCCAGCCTTGTCGCCGTCGAAGCACAGCACTGGCTCGGCGGCCATACGCCACAACAGTTCGAGTTGGTTTTCGGTAAGCGCCGTGCCGAGTGGCGCCACGACATTTTCGAAGCCGGCCTGCGCCAATGCGATGACATCCATATAGCCTTCGACGGCGATGACCGTGCCGCCCTTGGCCAGCGCTTTTCGCGCGCGGGCGAAATTGTACAGCACGTTACCCTTGTGGAAGAGCTCGGTATCGGGCGAGTTCATGTATTTGGCGAGCGCATCCGGCGCCAGCGCTCGCCCGCCGAAAGCGATGATCTTGCCGCGCGAATCCGGAATCGGGAACATGATGCGGTCGCGGAACCAGTCATAGGAGACCGGAATGTCGTCGCCATGGCGCACCAGCCCACAGGCCTCGATATCGGCCTTCGGCACGCCCTTTGCAGCCAGATGCTCCTTCAGCGCATTGCGGCTGTCGGGCGCATAGCCCAGCCGGAACGCATGCTGCGTCGCGGGCGTCAGTCCGCGGTCGCGCAGATACGCACGGGCTTTGGCGCCCTCCGCGCCCTGTAGCCGCTCCTGGAAAAAGGCAGTCGCCATTTCCATGACGTCAGTGAGGCTGGCGCGTTCCTTCTCGCGCCGCTCCTCCTGCACGTCGCGAACCGGCATCGGCACGCCGGCCATGTCCGCGATCTTCTCGACCGCCTCGGGAAAGCTCAGTCCGTCAAGTTCGGTCAGGAACTTGAAGTGATCGCCCGAGACCGAGCAGCCGAAACAATGATAGCGGCCCTTCTTGTCCTCGCAATGGAAGGACGGGCTCTTCTCGCCATGGAACGGGCAGCAGGCCCAATAATCGCCGCGCGACGCATTGGTCTTCTTGCGATCCCAGGCGACGCGCTGGCCGATGACCTGCGAAATCGGCACGCGGTCGCGTATCTCGTCGAGGAAGGCGGGCGGAAAGCGCATCGGGGAACTCGTTTATCCCCCATATAATCATGCCCGCAAAGTCCGGCGACCCCTAATGCTGACGATGCCCGGTTTCCACAGGGCAAAAGGAAAGGCGGCCGTTGCGGGCCGCCCTTCCTCCAGTCTGGCACTATCGGGACTTTACTGCGCGGCAATGGCGCCAAAGATGATGCCGGAGAGGGCGCCGACCAGCACATAGTCGTTGCCGACGCGGATCCATTCCTGGCCACGGCCGGGACGATGCAGGCCGTAGCGACCATAATCGCGGACCGGCTGATGCTGCCGCCAGCCGGAATATTTCTGGCCATTGCGCCAGTTGTTCCGCTTCACGACGACCTTCTTTTGAATGATGCGCTTCTGGATAACGCGCTTCTGGATGACGCGCTTCCTGACATCCCGGTTGGTGGGCTTCTGCCAGTCGACGGCGGTGTAATTCGACTGCGGCGCGACCGGCGCATTGAGCGGCGCGGCCTGGCCCGTCAGGGACGTAGCGGCCAGCATCGAGAAAGCAAGACCGGAAAGAACAATGCGTTTCATGAAGGAATCTCCTTGGTTGTCGATGCCGCAGAAATAGCCGTCGAAGAATGAACCGAAACTGAACACGCGTATTACAATTCCGTAATGGATTCGAAGCTTTAGGCCGATTGGTTGAACATCCTCGCAAATTCCGGGCGAAGGGCTGGCGGCAACACCGGCCGATCCGCTGCGTCAAGGCGGCGAGGCTCATGCAACCATTTCGGCATCCGTCCATTCTCCGACACGTCCCGTCGCGCGTGGGGAGCCCTTGAAATCGACAAATTTTTATTATCCGGCTAAAATATTCGAGCTATTATCGCCCAACGCCATGATCATGATTCGCACACCTCGTCTTTCCCCCGGCCGCCGCGCTGCCCGCGGCGCCGGCTTTGCCCGTATCGGTGCGCCGCAATGAGCGGCTCCGTGGTCCTTCTGCATCTGGCCGGCGCCGTGGCGTTGATGCTGTTTGCCACGCGCATGGTGAAAACCGGCGTCGAGCGGGCCTATGGCGACGTGCTGCGCCACAAGCTGCGCGCCACCATGCGCAATCCTGTCATGGCGGTGCTGGCAGGCACCGGCCTCGCTATAGCGCTGCAGAGCTCCACCGCCGTCACGCTGCTGGTCGGCTCCTTCGCCGGCTCCGGCATCGTCTCGGGCGCGGCGGGGCAACTGGCCGTGCGCGGCGCCGAGATCGGTTCGGCTCTGGTGGTCAAGCTGCTCACCTTCGACCTCACCCTGCTGGTGCCGCTTTGCCTGATCACCGGCACGGTCATGTTCATGGCCACCGAGCGGCGCGACTGGCGCCAGACCGGTCGCATCCTGGTCGGCATCGGCCTTTTGATCCTGTCGCTGGAAATGATCGGTCAGGCATCCGAGCCGCTGCGCAACAGCCAGTTGATGCCGGTCATCATCAATTACTTCTCCGGCGATTCCATCACCGCTTATCTGCTGGCGGCGCTGATCACGTGGCTGTTCCAGTCGAGCATCGCCGCGGTTCTGTTAATGGCGACGCTGGCGGGCCGCGGCCTGATTACGCCGGAACTCGGCGTCGTCCTCATCCTGGGCGTCAATCTCGGTTCGTCGATCATCGCGCCCATGCTGACCCGTTCCTCCGGCCCCGAAGTGCGCGTAGTGCCGATCGGCAACCTCTTGATGCGCGGGCTTGGCTCGCTGGTCATGCTGATCCTGGTCATGATCTTCAGGCCGCATTTCGCGTTCCTCGGCGCGACGGCAGCGGACCAGATCGTCAATGCCCACATCCTGTTCAATGTGCTGATCCTGCTCGCCGGCCTGCCGCTGGCGGGTCTCGTCTACCGCGCCTCTGAGAAGATCGTGGCGCTCGGCACCAAGGCGCCAGCCGCCACGCTTGACGTGGTCGAACTCTCGGCGCTCAACGAAAGCGCGCTCGACATGCCGAGCCAGGCGCTGGCCAATGCCACCCGCGAGGTGGTGCGGGTCTGCGAGACGGTCGAGATCATGCTCAAGCGCATCATCGAGCTCTACGAGAGCGCCGATGCCGACAAGATCAAGGCGCTGGCCGCGCTTGACGACCGCGTCGACCGCAAGCACGCGGCGATCAAGCTCTACCTCGCCAAGGTCACCAAGAACCCGCTCACCGAGGACGAGGCATTGCGCTGCCAGGAACTGATCGGCGCCTGCGTCAAGCTGGAGCAGGTCGGCGACATCATTGTGCGCAACATGCTGGTGCATGTAAAGAAGAAGTTCGACCGTGGGCTGGAATTCACCGACGAGGGCTGGAGCGAGCTGTGCGCCTTCCACGCCTCGGTGCTCGCCAATGCGCGGCTTGCCTTCAACGTGCTGGTGTCGCGCGATGCCGAGACGGCGCGTCAATTGGTTCTGGAGAAGGAACGGCTGCGCGACGCCGAAAAAGAGACAAGCGCCAGCCATTTCCTGCGGCTGCGCGAAGGCACTGCCAAAAGCGTCGAGACCAGTTCGATCCACCTCGACACCATCCGCGATCTCAAACAGATCAACTCGCTGCTGGCATCGATGGCCTATCCCGTGCTGGAAGAACGCGGCCTCCTCGGCGGATCCAGGTTGAAGGCGAGCTGATCAAGGACATCTCTCCTTCTCCCTTTGGGAACCCTCATCCGACCTCGCTTTGCGAGGTCGCCTTCTCCCAACAAGGGCAGAAGAAGAGCGCCGCGCTCCCCCAAAAAATTGCATTGCGTAAAAATTGCATGGCGTCGGTGTTTCGGCGGCAAAATTGCCATTGCCGCGTTTCCATCGCTCGGGCTAGGCATATCAGCCAAAGCTTTCGGAGGAAATCGATGGACACCCATTCGCGCAGTTTCGCCAAGGCGCTTTCGTGGCGCGTGACCGGCACCATCGATACGATGATCATCTCGCTGGTGGTGACCGGAAGCGTCAAGCTGGCGGCCGCCATCGGCGTCACCGAGATCTTCACCAAGTCGCTGCTCTATTATTTTCACGAGCGGGCATGGCTGAAGGTTCCTTATGGACGCAAGACCCCGTTCTGACCCCGGGGATCAAGAAAAGCTAAAGCGGCGACAAAAATTTCTGGATTGCCGGCAGCGCGCATCCGTGGTTTGAGGCCTGCATTCGAGGATTTAATTCCCGCCATGTCGCTTCCGCTCATCGCCCTGTTCATCGCTGCCTTCGCTTTCGGCACCACCGAATTCGTCATCGCAGGCGTGCTGCCGCAGGTGGCGCAAGGGCTTGGCGTTTCGGTTCCGACATCGGGCTATCTCGTCTCCGGCTATGCCTGCGGCATCGCCATCGGCGGTCCGCTTCTGGCGCTTGCCACCAAGTCCCTGCCGCGCAAGACCTTGCTGCTCGGCCTCGCCGTCGCCTTCACCATCGGTCAGGCGGCCTGCGCGCTGGCGCCCGACTTCACCTCGATGCTGCTTCTGCGCATTGCCGTCGCAGTCGCGCATGGCGCTTATTTCGGCGTCGCCATGGTGGTGGCGGTCGGGCTGGTGCGCGAGGACCAGCGCGGCATGGCGGTGGCCGTCATCCTGTCGGGCCTCACCGTCTCCAACGTGATCGGCGTGCCAGCGGGCACTGCCATCGGCAACATTTGGGGCTGGCGCGCGACCTTCTGGGTTATGTGCGCATTGGGCGTGGCGGCCACGCTTGCCATGGCAGCCCTTTTGCCGCGCACCACAGGCTTTCAGGCCAAACCCGCCGGCCTCGCCCGCGAGGTCCGTGTGCTTGCCCGCCAGCAGGTCTGGACGTCGCTGATCCTGATGCTGATGCTGATGATCGGCCAGTTCGGCCTGTTCACCTACATCACCCCGACATTGCTCGAGATCACCGGCCTCGACGAGAACCTGGTGCCTTGGGTGCTCTTGCTCAACGGCGTCGGCGCCACGCTTGGCGTCTTCCTCGGCGGCAGGCTAGCCGACTGGAAGCTGATGCCCTCGCTGATCACCATGCTGGCCCTGCAGGCGGTGACGCTTGCGGTGATCTATGCCGTCAGCCCCTATCCCGTGCCGATGGTCGTGGCGATCGTCATCTGGGGCGGCCTCAACTTCGCCATCGGTACGCCGATTCAGACCCGCATCCTGTCCTGGACTGCGGATGCCTCGAACCTGGCCTCCTCGCTGATCCCATCCGGCTTCAATGTCGGTATAGCGCTCGCGGCATCGCTCGGTGCCGCCATGCTCAATGGCGGTTACGGTTATCGCAGCCTGCCGCTGCTTGGCGCTTTGGCGATGCTGGTCGCCGTCGCGGTGGCGCTCGCCTCGCACATCTGGGAGTGGCGCAGCAACGCCACGCCACCGCTGACGGCAGCGGCGGAGTAGATTATCCGCGCCGCGATATACTACCGATCATGCCTGATCCGGGCGTCCACCGGCGCAAGCACGACGCGATGAACAGTCATGTCTCCCCGGCGGCTGCGCAGCTCCAACGCATTACAGATCGATGCGGAACCGCAGGCTCTCCGCTCCGCCATAGGCGGCATCTTCGAAGAAACGTTCGACCAGTCTGCCGCCGTTGGCCAGGATCACTTTGTGCGAGGCCGGATTGCCAGGTTTTGCAGTGATGTCGACATGAGCCAGGCCGACCGCCCTCGCCTCATCCAACATCAGCCGCAGCGCTTCCGTCGCGTAGCCGCGTCGCTGTTTCCACGGCACCACGGCATAGCCGATATGGCCAAGCACGTGCGGCGGCAGCGCCGACGTGCCCTTCTGCCAGCGCAGGCCGATCGAGCCTGACGCCTCGCCGTCCCATATCCAGCGCCTGAAACCCGGCAGGCGCGGGACCTGTCTGCCGTCGGGCAAGGTGATCGGCGGCCCCTTGGCC
Source organism: Mesorhizobium sp. BR1-1-2 (assembly GCF_020165435.1). Taxonomy (NCBI): domain Bacteria; kingdom Pseudomonadati; phylum Pseudomonadota; class Alphaproteobacteria; order Hyphomicrobiales; family Phyllobacteriaceae; genus Mesorhizobium; species Mesorhizobium sp. BR1-1-2. The sequence continues at coordinate 207,997 of NZ_JAIUID010000001.1, read as the reverse complement.
TCGGGATCATCGAGGCTGGCCAGGAACGCCGCTGGATCCTCCTCGATTGCCGCAAGCTGCTCGCGCGTTGCATCCATGAGCCGTACATTGTCGGGCGACCAGCCGCGCTCGAGCGCAGCCTTGTAGGACGCCAGATGCTCGAGCCCGGGCTTGACAATTTCGATCATGATCCATGCTCCCTCGCAGGCCAAGCAGGCATAGCGATGGCCACTGGAACGCTCAAGCGGGCTGGAAGCGGATCTCGCCGCTGTTGAGGAAACACGCCTTGCTGAACAGCGACAGATCCGTCGGGTTCGGCAACCGGACGTCGCTGATAGCGGGAAACGGCTTCATCGATGGATCGTATGACCGGTCGATCTGCGAGATGAAGACCAGGATCACGCCCCCTGTCGCGCGCAAAAACCTTCAATGTGCGGACCTGCACAGTTGGTCCGGTGATCGGATTGCCCCGCATGAACAATGCTTTCCCGACTGAGGGAGGAGGCGTGGGCGCGCCGGAATCAGATGATACCGCAATGCTGGCGGGTCGAAAACGCGCATATATGCGGGAAGCGCTGAACAAGATGTGTTTCGCCGGCGGGCGCGAGCCGATTTATGATCGTGTCGTAGTGATTCACTAAGAAAACGCAAACGCTTCGACAGGAGAATGGGTCCGGTGCGGTTGATATCTGTCCCGCTGGGTGTCGTCGCCAGCCTCCTCCTCGTTGTCGTTGCCTTGACGGCACGGTCCTTTGCTGAGCCCTCGGCCATTCCGGCCTGGCTGCAGGCCCATGTCGGCGAAGGTGATGGTCAGATCTCAGCTGTGGTCCTGGAGCGGGCCCGTGCGCTTTACCTGAAGAAAGTCGGCGCAGGAGCCGTTAACAATCCATGCTACTTCGCCATGGATGCGACGCGCCCTAGCGATCTGGGCAACAACAAACTGGGTCACCGTTATTACATCATTTGCGAGGCCAGCCAGGCGTTTCGCGCGGTTTCGGCGGGCCACGGCAGCGGCCGGAATCTGAAGGGCGTCGCCGATTTCGCCAATGGCAAGCGCTGCGCGAAGAACTTCGGCAACGCGCTGGATTCGTCACTGACCGCCGGCGGCGCCTATATGACCGGCGAGGCCAAAACCTCGTTCAAGGGCTATTATCGCACCGCGGCGAAGCAGGACGTGGCTTTCATGCGTACCTTCGTGCAGTTCGATGGCGAGGGCGAGGCCGCGAACGCCAGGCAGCGCGTGATCGGCGGGCATCCGGCGGAAGTGTTGAAGGGAATGTGTCTTCGCAAAGACCCGGCCAGCTCGCATGCCGACCATGACGGCTACGTGCCGTTCGGTAAGCTGGTGGATTATGCCGGCGGCCGCAGCAATGGCTGCACCAGTTGGTCGGCGGCGGATGCGCGGCAGATCGTCCAGATGGTGAAGGACAATCCGACGACGCTCTACATCTACCCTGAATCGCGCGACATCGCCGCCGTTGCGCAAATGGTGGCGGCGGGTCGTTCGCTGTCGGGCGCTGGGCCCTATTGGAACGCATCCTGCCTGAAGGAAATCGGCTCTCCGAAATTCTGGCCGCGAAAGACGCTCGAGCCGATCATTGCCCAATACAGGAAGGACCACCCGCCACCACCGCCGCAGCCGGTGCCGATCTGCAAGGAGCCGTGAAGTTCGCCCACAGTGCCGAATTGCGGACTTTGCAAGCCAAGAGAAACAGCACCCTACTGCAGCAGCCCCTTGACGATCCCGCTTGCCTTGCCGAAATCCATCTGGCCGGCATATTTTTGCTTCAGCGCCGCGATCACCTTGCCCATGTCCTTCTGGCTGGCCGCACCGGTCGCTGCGATCGCCTCACGCGCCGCGGCGGTGATGGCGGCATCGTCGAGTTGCGTCGGCAGGAAATCGCGGATGATCGCCATCTCGCCGCGCTCCTGCGCGGCCAGTTCCGGACGCTTGCCGTCTTCGAAGGCCTTGGCCGATTCTTCGCGCTGCTTCACCATCTTGGCCAGGATCTGCAGGATCTCCTCATCGCTGGCCGGCTCTTTGCCGGCACCGCGATTGGCGATGTCGCGATCGTGGATGGCGGCCTGGATCAGCCGCAATGTCGGCAGCCGGTGCTTGTCCTGCGCCTTCATCGCGCTCTTCAGGGATTCGGCGATTTTTGCGCGCATCGTGCTTTCTCCTTCGGTCGGCGCGGACAATAGCGCCCGGTGCGGACCAACGCAAACCCTGATATGTTGAGGCAAGCCTATGATATTGCTCAATGAAATAAATCGCAGCGGCATTTCCCATCATCATTGACCGACCTGCCCCCTTCCCCTATGTACTGGGCCTTGCATGAACTGAAGCTTGAGTGCGTGGAGGCCGCGAATTCGCCGCTCCGCGCCGTTTGCCGCGCAAATGGGCCGCTGGGCCGGTTTGAAGCGCGCGGCCTGATAGGAGTGCCGCCATGGCCGACACCGCGTCCACCCCCGCTTGGGCAACCGAGAAACCGACGGCATTGCTGGTGCTGGCCGACGGCACCGTCATCGAGGGTCGCGGCCTGGGCGCAACGGGTTCGGCGGTCGCCGAGGTCTGCTTCAACACCGCGCTCACCGGTTACCAGGAGATCCTGACCGATCCGTCCTATGCCGGCCAGATCGTCACCTTCACCTTCCCGCATGTCGGCAATATCGGCACCAATGGCGAAGACGTCGAGGACCTCAATCCGGCCGCTCGCGCCGGCGCCGTCGGCGCCGTGTTCAAGGCCGACGTCACCAATCCCTCCAACTACCGCGCTGCCGGCCACCTCGACCAGTGGCTGAAGAAGCGCGGCATCGTCGCCCTCTCGGGCATCGACACGCGCGCACTGACCGCGTTGATCCGCGAAAAGGGCATGCCCAACGCCGTTATCGCGCACGCGCCCGACGGCGTCTTCGATCTCGACGACCTGAAGCGCCGCGCCGCCGCGTGGTCCGGCCTGATCGGCCTCGACCTCGCCAAAGAGGTCACGTCAGGCCAATCCTCGGTGTGGCGCGAGACGCCTTGGGTGTGGGACGAGGGCTTTGGCGAACAGGACGAGCCCTCCATGCATGTCGTCGCCATCGACTATGGCGTCAAGCGCAACATCCTGCGCCTGCTTGCGGGGCTTGGTGCCAAGGTGACCGTGGTTCCGGCCAAGACCGGCGCCGAGGAGATCCTCGCCATGCAGCCGGACGGCATCTTTCTGTCCAACGGCCCGGGGGATCCGGAGGCGACCGGCGACTACGCCGTGCCCGTCATCCAGGACCTGTTGAAGACCGATATTCCGGTGTTTGGCATCTGCCTCGGCCACCAGATGCTGGCGCTGGCGCTGGGCGGCAAGACCGCCAAGATGCATCAGGGCCATCACGGCGCCAATCACCCGGTCAAGGACCACACCACGGGCAAGGTCGAGATCGTCTCGATGAACCACGGTTTTGCCGTCGACGCTGACTCGCTGCCGTCGGGCGTCGAGGAAACCCATGTCTCGCTGTTCGACGGCTCGAATTGCGGCATCGCGCTGACAGGCCGGCCGGTATTCTCGGTCCAGCACCACCCGGAGGCCTCTCCCGGCCCGCAGGATTCGCATTATCTGTTCCGCCGCTTCGTCAACCTGATCCGCGAAAAGCGCGGCGAGGAACTGCTGGCCGAACGGGCTTAGTTCCGACAGATCCTCATACGCGTGCCCCATCTTCCGCGACGCCTTTGGTGACCGTTCCGAGTGCCGCGGGCCTCGCCACTTTCGTAACGAAGACAACGAGCGCCAGCACTAGGAAAACCGCGCCAACCAGGTAAGGCGCACCGCCGAAGGTCACTGGCGCGCTTGGCCCGGTGAACCAGGAAAAGATCGCGGTATAGAGCAGCGGAGTGATGATCGATGTGATCGAGAAGATCGACGTCATCGCGCCTTGTAATTCACCCTGCGCCGAAGGCGGCACCTTGGCGGCGGCGAGGCTCCTGAGCGGCGGGTCGGCCAGCGCTTCCAGGCAGCCGAAGACGATCACCGCATAAATCATCCAACCCTGCGTCGCGAAGGCGTAGCCGAAAGCGCTGAGCGCCGTGAACGCCAGACCGATCACCGCCGTCCTCCACTCGCCAAGCCTGGGAATGATGCGTGGCAGCACCGTTGCCATGACGATGGCACCGCACAGGCCGAAAGCGCCGAGCGAAAAACCGATCTGCTGCTCGTTCCAGCCATAGCGATAGTTGGAGACGAACGACCAGACCGCCGGATACATCATGTGGCCGAGCGTCATCAGGAAGAAGACCAGTCCGATCCAGCCAATGCCTTGATATTGGCGCATCTGCAGAAGCGTGCCGACCGGGTTGGCGCGCTTCCACTCGAAGCGGCGGCGGTGCTTTTCGTCCAGCGTTTCGGGCAGCAGGAACAGCGCGATCAGGAAGTTCACAAAAGCAAGCCCCGCGGCGAAAAAGAACGGCACGCGCGGCCCGAAGGTGCCGAGCAGGCCGCCAAGGACCGGCCCGATGACGAAGCCGACGCCGAAGGCGATGCCGAGCAGGCCGAAATTCTTGGCCCGGTTCTCATCGTTCGAGATGTCGGCGATGAAGGCTGATGTGGTCGAATAGCTGGCGCCCGAAATGCCGGCCAGCACGCGCCCGATGAACAGCATCGGGTAGGACCAGGCTATGGCGCAGATCAGATTGTCGATGGAAAACGTCAGCACAGAGGCGAGAAGGATCGGCCGCCGGCCGAACCGGTCGCTCAGCCCGCCCATGATGGGCGCGAAGAAGAACTGCATGGCCGCATAGACGAAGAATAGCCAGCCGCCTTCGATCGCCGCCTCCGAGACGCCGACGCCGGTCAACTCTTGCAGGTAGGCCGGCAGCACCGGCATGATGATGCCGAAGCCGATGATGTCGAGGAGCAGCGTCGTGAAGACGAGCGCAAGACCCCGCTTGGCGGTTTTGGGATCGATCATGGGTTCATTTGCTCCTTCCCCGGCGCCTGGCGCGCAGGCGGAGGCACTTATAGGTGAGCCCGCCGTCAGGAACAATGAGGGAACAAGCAGGACGTTCGCATCCTGACATCCCCTGACGGCATCCCTGCCGTCAGGTCACCCGTGAAAGAACCGGGATGCTCAGATCGGGTTGTTGAACGTATCGCAGTCGGAAAGCTTGCCGCTCTTGTAGCCGCGCGCCAGCCAGGTCTGCCGCTGCGCCGACGTGCCGTGGTTGAAGCTTTCCGGCACCACATAGCCCTGCATTTTCTTCTGCAGCGTATCGTCGCCGATCTGCTTGGCGGCATTCAGAGCGCTTTCCATATCGCCTTGCTCCAATATGCCCTTCTGCGCCGTGTAATGCGCCCAGACGCCGGCGAAGCAGTCGGCCTGAAGCTCGACGCGCACCGACATCTGGTTGGCTTCGGCCTCGTCCATGCTTTGCCGCATCTGGTTGAATTTGGACATGATGCCGGTCAGATTCTGCACGTGGTGGCCGACCTCATGCGCGATCACATAGGCCCGCGCGAACTCGCCCGAGGCGCCGAACTGCTGGTCCAGCTGCTGGAAGAATGTCATGTCGAGATAGACCTTGTGGTCGCCGGGGCAATAGAACGGTCCGGCCGCCGACGAGGCGAAGCCGCAGGCCGAGCGGATCTGCCCGCTGAACAGCACCAGCTTGGGGTCCTCATAGGTCAGTCCGTTGGCCTTGAAGATACCGGTCCATGTGTCCTCGGTCTCGGCCAGCACGGTTGCCACGAACTGCTTCATCTCGTCGGAAGCCGGCGCACCGGTGCCGCCGTCCTGGCTGCCGCTGTTGTCCGTTATCTCGCCGCCGCCAGGCAGCAGGCCTCCACCGCCGCCACTCAACACCTGGATCGGATCAATGCCGAAGGCTTTCAGGCCGAAATAGAGCACGACGAGGATGATGATGGTCGAGATCGACATGCCGCCGCCGCTGCTGCCGCCGATCGGAATGCGGAACTGGCCGGGTCCGCCGCCACCAAATCCGCCGTCGCCGCTGCTGCGCTGGTCCTCGACATTGTCACTCTGACGACGGCCTCTCCAGAGCATGGCAACTCCCCGCTGCGAATTTACTGGTCGATCCGGCGCGAGGCCGGCTCCACCTCCTAAACAATTATCTCAATGGTTGCGCCAAGTCACAGCATTTTTCGCGGCCGTGGTCGTGCTGGCATGTTGGCTCCGCAGCTCTGGCCGCGACTGTGGTATGTCCATGGCTTCGCCGGCGAAACGAGCCCAACGGCTTGGCAAAGTCCCTAGCCCGCCGTCATCGCCTTGCGGAACGCTTCCAGCGTCTCGGCGCTGACATGGTGCTCTATGCCCTCGGCATCGATGCGCGCCGTCTCGGCGCTGACGCCGAGCGAACGCAAAAAAGCCTCCACCGTCTGGTGGCGAATGCGGCTCTCTTCCGCGACCTTGCGGCCGGCTTCGGTGAGGAACACGCCGCGATAAGGCTTTCTGGACACCAGCCCGTCGGCACACAGCCTGGTCAGCATCTTGGCAACTGTCGGTTGGGCGACCCCCAGCCTGGCAGCGATGTCGACCTGCCGGGCCTCGTTGCCATCCTCGATCAGGTCGGCGATCAACTCGACATAATCCTCGACCAGCGCGCTGCGGCGCGCTTCGCGCGTCTGCCGGAACCCTTCCGAATGGACATCGGCATCGGGCAGCGGCTCACGCGGGACCGGTCTGTTCTTCAGCGCCAATATGCGCTCCTCCTTGGCTGCCCGAAGATTGAATCGGCCCGCATTCATAGCACGGGACCCGACAATCCTGGCGTTTATTTGCATTCGGACCCAGGCGCAACCGCATCGCCGCCCCGTCAGCGCAAGATCGATCACATCACAAAAGCATGATCAATGAAATATAGCATATTGCATAATGTTGAGCCGCGGCATAGATAAGGGGCATCATCCATCAAGCGGAATTCCCCATGTCCGAGACCGACGCCACCGCCATAGCCAGACCCGCGTGGCGGTTCGACAGGCCAGGCGAAGAGCAGCCCAGCCTGCGTGAGGTCAATTCGTCGATCGCCGTGCCGAATTCGGGCGTCTGGTTCCGTCGCCTGTTCGCCTTCATGGGGCCGGGCTACATGGTCTCGGTCGGTTATATGGACCCCGGCAACTGGGCGACCGACCTCGCCGGCGGCGCCCAGTTCGGCTACACGCTTTTGTTCATCATCATGCTGTCCAACCTGATGGCGATCCTGCTGCAGGCGCTCGCCGCGCGTCTCGGCATCGCCACCGGGCGCGACCTCGCCCAGGCCTGCCGCGCCTACTATCCGCGCCCGGTCAATTTCGTGCTGTGGATCGCCTGCGAACTCGCCATCATCGCCTGTGACCTCGCCGAGGTCATCGGCACCGCGATCGCGCTGCAGCTCCTGTTCGGCATTCCGCTGATTGGCGGCGCCGTGCTCACCGCGCTCGACGCCTTCCTGGTGCTTTTGTTGATGAACAAGGGCTTCCGCTATCTCGAGGCCTTCGTCATCGCGCTTCTGATCATCATCTTCAGCTGCTTCGCCATCCAGATCTTTGTCGCCGCGCCGCCGGCCGGGACGATCCTGCACGCCATGTTCGTGCCGTCATCCGAGATCGTCACCAATCCGGCGATGCTCTACATCGCCATCGGCATCATCGGCGCAACCGTCATGCCGCATAATCTCTATCTGCACTCCTCGATCGTGCAGACCCGCGCCTATGAGCGCACCGACAAGGGCAAGCGCGACGCCATCAAATGGGCAACGACGGACTCGACCATCGCCCTGATGCTGGCCCTGTTCGTCAACGCCTCGATCCTGATCGTGTCGGCGGTTGCCTTCCACGGCACAGGCCACCAGGACGTCGCCGAGATAGGCCAGGCGTTCGAGCTGTTGTCGCCGCTGCTCGGCCTGAGCATTGCCTCGATCCTGTTTGCCGTGGCGCTGCTCGCCTCCGGCCTGAACTCGACGGTGACCGCCACGCTTGCCGGCCAGATCGTCATGGAAGGCTTCCTGCGCCTGCGCATCCCGCAATGGGCGCGGCGCCTGCTGACGCGCGGCCTCGCCATCATTCCCGTGGTGGTCGTCACCGCGCTCTACGGCGAAAAGGGCACCGGCCAGTTGCTGGTGTTCAGCCAGGTGATCCTGTCGATGCAACTGCCCTTTGCGGTGGTCCCGCTGGTGCATTTCGTCTCCGACAGGAAGAAGATGGGCGCTCTCGCCATTCCGCGAGGCGTTGCAGCGCTGGCCTGGGTGGTCGCCGCCATCATCCTGGTGCTCAATTTCAAGCTGCTCTACGACACGCTGTTCGGGATCGGCTGAAAATCGGCCGCGACAAAGACGCGGCCCGCGCTATTTTTCGGTCGGTCATGACCACGATAGCCCAATCCCGAAGCTTCTACGCCAAGCTGATGGCCGCCCAGGCACGTTCCGCCGATCCGCGTCTCGAAGAGGTGTTCGCGGCCGTACCGCGCGAGGCGTTTATCGGTCCCGGTCCATGGACGATCGTCGCCGGTCAAGGCGTCATCGAGACGCCGAGCGCCGACCCGCGTTTCATCTACCAGAACGTGCTGGTGGTGCTCGATGCCGATAAGGGCATCAACAATGGCGAGCCGTTCCTGCACGCCATGTGGATCGGGAAACTGGCGCCCAGGCCCGGCGAGGCTGTCACGCACATCGGCGCCGGCACCGGCTACTACACGGCTTTGCTGGCCAGGTTGGTTTCACCTGGCGGCACCGTTGCCGCCTTCGAACTGGACGCCGATCTTGCCTTGCGGGCAAAGGCAAACCTTGCGGCATACGAGAACGTCACTGTCATTCCTGGCGATGCCGTCACATCGGATTTGCCGCCATCGGACGTCATTTATGTCAATGCCGGCGTCGCGGCACCTCCACCCGGCTGGCTCAAGGCGCTGAAGCCGGACGGCCGCATGATCTTCCCGTGGCGCCCGGCCGAGCGCGTTCCCCTGGCCGTTCTGGTGACCCGCACCGAAAAAGGTTTTGCCTGCGACCCTTTCATGCGCTCCTGGTTCATCCCTTGCTCCGGCGCGTCGGTTGCAAGTCTCGCGGCAAAAATCCCGACACGCGACCAGGCCGCGCGCAGCCGCTCGATCTGGCTGACGGCGGACAAGTTGCCGGACCGCACCGCCACCGCGGTCTTTGAGCATGTCTGGTTTTCGTCACGCAGCCTCGATATCCGGCCCCGGGGCTGACGCACCGAAATTCGGCACGCCCTGTCGGACGGCCAGCCAGTCATCCGTCCTTGGGCTGAAGTCCGGCCCTGACGGCATGGATCGAAACAGGAGGAGCATCCTATGAGAAAGATCAAAGCGGCGACATTCGTCAGCCTCGACGGTGTCATGCAGGCGCCTGGCGGCCCGGAGGAGGATCCCGTCGGCGGCTTCAAGTTCGGCGGCTGGACGTTCCATTATTTTGACGAAGTGGCGGGCGCGGCGATGGATGAGCTATTCTCCAAGCCCTTCGCCCTCTTGCTCGGCCGCAGAACCTACGACATCTTCGCCGCGTACTGGCCGTATCAGAAAGATCCGATCGCGGATGCCTTCAACCCTGCGACCAAATACGTGGCGACGCATCATCCGGATTCGCTCACCTGGCAGAACACGCAATCGCTTGGGCCTGATATCGTCCCGGCGTTGCGCCGCCTCAAACAGGAAGAGGGACCTGATCTGCTCATCCAGGGATCGGGCAATCTGATCCAGACCCTGCTCGCCAATGGTCTGATCGACGAAATTCGGTTGATGATCTTCCCGCTGTTGCTGGGCAAGGGCAAGCGGCTGTTCGGCGATGATGCGATGCCGGCCGCCTTCAAGCTGACCCGCTCGCAGACTTCCAGCACTGGCGTCATCATGGCGACCTACGAGCGCGCCGGCGAAATCAAGACCGGTTCCTTTGTCACGGGGGAGCCATCCGACGCCGAGCTCGAGCGGCGCAGGACCTGGAAGTAAACGCTTCTTTTCCTCTCCTCCACGAACGTGGAGGAGAGGAACCAGGTTCTGAGAAGTCCCTCAAGCCGCCTGCGGCCGGCGCGCCAGCCCGTCGCGTATATGCCGTGCGAACGCTTGCGCCGCCGGGCCAACACCGTGCCTCGGCAGATGCAGGTTGATCGAGAAATTCGGCAGCGGCGGCAGGCCGGACTCGGATGGCAATATGTCGAGATCGGCCGGCACCGTGGAGGCCAGCCAGGTGGTGACGGCCAGGTCGGAGCGCACGGTCGCCGTCGTCGCGTCGATATTGCCGTTCTCGAACACGGTGCGCCATTCCAGCCCATGCTCGTTGAGTGCCGAAAGCACCACCGGCCGGAAGGCGCAGCTGTCGGCAACCATCGAGACCGGCAGGGGGCGCTTGACGCGCGCGACACCGCCCTTGGCGCCGACCCACACCAGCCGATCGATGGCGAGGCATTCGCCATCCGATGGCCCTACCCGTTCCTCGATGACTGCCAGGTCGATTGTGCCCGCCGCGAGCGCCGCGGCCAGTTCCGGCGAAGAGGCGCAGACCAGCGATATCTCGACCTGCGGATAGGTTTGCGCATAGGCCTTCAGCACCGGCGCCAGCGTCGTGCCGACAAGGTCGTAAGGCACGCCGAACCGCACCTGGCCGGCCACGACATTGGCAGCCATTTCGGCCCAGATCTCGTCATTGAGGCTGAGCAGCCGCTTTGCCTTGCCGAACAGCCGCTCGCCAGAAGAGGTCAGCCGCAAGCCGCGCCGGTCGCGCTCAAACAGGCTGCGGCCGAGCGCCTCTTCAAGTCGCCGGACCTGCTGGCTGACGGCGCCTTGAGTCAGATGCAGCGCATTAGCCGCCGCCGTCATGCTGGCCTTGTCCGCGACGGTGATGAAGGTGCGCATGAGCGTCGTATCGAGGTTGCGGATCATGCCTGCATTATAGATGCTAATGCTTGTCATCGCAAATATTGCATTTACTGATATTCGGCTGCATCTACCATGGGGCCTCCGACTGAGGACGCCGCATGCTCCAACCCGTCATCCCCTTGATCTTGTTCGCCCTCGTGGCGACCAGCACGCCCGGCATCGCCACCACCTTGTCGACGGCGTCGGGCGCGCAGTTCGGCTTTCGCCGCTCGATCCCGCTGGTGGTCGGCAGCGCGGCCGGCTTGGCCACCGTCACCGGGGCTGCGGCCGCCGGGCTGGCCAGCCTGCTTCTCGCTATGCCGTCCTTGCAGCTTGCCATGAAGATCGCCGGCTCACTCTACCTTGTCTGGCTGGCGCTCAAGATCGGCCGTGCGGGGGCACCCAAGCTCGACGTGACGATGGTCAAACCGAACAGTTTTCTTGGCGGCGCCGGCATTCAGTGGATGAACCCCAAGGGCTGGGCGATGGGGCTTGGGGCCGCGGCATCCTTCGCCGCGCTCGCCGACGGACCGGCGCGTCTGGCGCTGCTGCTCGGCACCGCCTTCGGCCTCACCGCTGCCTTCTCGCTGTCGCTATGGTGTGTGGCCGGCATGCTGCTTGCCCGGCTGCTGAAGACCGAGCGGCAATGGCGCGCGCTCAATATCCTGCTCGGCCTGGTGCTGGCGGCATCCATCATTCCGATGTGGCGGCAGGCGTAGAGCGCAGCCTTGCAAGATTTGGGTTCCTCGCCCCCGCCAGAGCGGGGGCGAGGAACTCCCAGTCCTGCTAGCTCAAGCCGCGTAGCGCGCCGCCGGCTTGTCGGCGTGCAAGCTGCCAAAAAAGGCTTGCCGCGCGCCGAGGAAAATGTCCAGCTTGGCGGGGTCGGCAAGTCCCGGCACGGTGACCGCCTCGCCCCTCGCCAGCCCGACAAGCGCGGCATCGACCAGATCGTCGGCCGCCATGACGATCTCCTGCGGAACAGCGTTGATATCGCTTCCGGCACTTTCCCAGAAATCGGTCCGGGTCGCCCCCGGCAGCACCACCTGCACCTGGACATGGGTGCCGGCGACCTCGCGCTGCAGGGCTTCGGTGAAGTTGACGACATAGGCCTTGGTGCCGCTGTAGATGCCGCCGAACGAGGTGTCGAAGGCCAGCACCGAGGCGATGTTGACGATGGCGCCCCGGTTGCGCGCCAGAAGTCCCGGCAGCACCGCGCGGGTCAGGCGCGTCAAAGCGATGACATTGACCTTGATCATGCGTTCAGCCGCATCGGCGTCCGCCGTCGCAACCACCTGCGCACCACCAAGCCCGGCATTATTGACCAACAGCGTGACGCTGTCATCCGTCGATACCGCCCGCTCCACCCGCCGCACATCATCGTCGTTGGCCAGATCGGCACTGATCACGCTGACCTTGCTTCTATAGGCATAGCGCAGCTTTTCAGCCAGTTCCTCGAGCCGGTCGGCGCGGCGCGCCACCAGCACCAGGTCATAGCCCTGCCCCGCCAGCCGGTCGGCATAGACAGCACCGATGCCGGAGGAGGCGCCGGTGATGACGGCCGTGCCCTTGTTCTCATTCTTGCTCATTGTCTCCTGTTCCTTTTTCGCGCTCTTCGCTCTGGTTCGGCTTCGGCGGACGCGCCGGCTGCCGGGTTTCTGGATCAATTGGTGGCATATGCCACTTTTGGCGAAATAGGTATATGCCACTATCTTGTCAACCGCGGCCGCGAAAACTATTTCTGCGGCAGGCTGGCACAGTCTTCGCCGGCGAGGAGTTGACATGACCGACCTTCAGCAGCCGGGATTCAGCCGGTGCAACAATGCCACCTTGCGACGCACCGCGCGCAGGCTCGGCCGCTTCTACGACGACGCACTTGCGCCTTCCGGGTTGAAAGGCACGCAATTTGGCCTGCTCTTTCAAATCAGCGCCAGCAGCGAACCGGCGATGGGCACCGTTGCCGAGGCGCTGATCATGGATCTCTCCGCGCTCGGCCACACGCTGAAGCCGCTGGTCCGCGACGGCTATGTCGAAACCTTTCCCGACAAGGACGACCGCCGCGTCAAGCGCGTCCGGCTGACGCCGCACGGCCGGGCCAAGCTCGAAGAGGCGATCAAGCTGTGGAGTGTCGCCCAGCAGCGCTTCGAGGAGATGGTCGGCGCGGAACAAGCCGCGAAGCTGCGTGCGACGCTGGATGATGTGGCTTCTCTGGCCCTCGAAATGCCGGCGGCCGCTCCCTCCAGTTGAAGCGGCCGCGAAAGAACCAGCGACGAAAAGCTCGGCGCCATCTACTCCGCCGGCATGGCGACCGGCCGCGCCAGCATCCGGCCGGCCAGCACGATGCCGAGCCCGACGATCGGGAAGACGGCCGCGATGAGGCCGAGATCGGCCGGCGCGCCATAGCGCAGCACGGCGCCGCCAACCACCGCGCCGAGCGCCACGCCGAGATAGAGCGCCGAGGCGTTGAGCGACAGCACGATCGGGGCAGCGTCGGGGGCGAGCTTGATGATGCGGCTCGCCTGCGCCGGCGGGAAGGCCCAGCCGACAATGCCCCACGGTACCATCATGCCCATCAGCGCCGGCCCGGCGAGATGATGCGGCAGAAAGGCCGGGATCAGCGAGAAGGTGACGAGCGTGGCAGCGCTCAGCGCCAGCGACCAGCCGACGGTACGCGTGGCGCCGAACCGATCCGCGGCCTGGCCGCCGGCAATATTGCCGATGACGGCGCCGACGCCGAAGGCGAGCAGCATGCCGGGCAGCGCTATCGGGGAGAGCCCGCTGGCTTCGATGGCCAGCGGCGCGATGAAGCTGAAGACGGTGAAGGCGCCGATGAGAGCAAGCGTGGTCGTGACCAGGATCGGCATCACGCCGGGACGCATTGCCGCCGCCAGCCGGCGCTTCAGCGGCAGCTTGGTGCCGATGATGCCGCGCGGCAGCCGGTACCAGAGGATGGCGCCGGCGAGCGCGCCGAGGCCTGCGATGGCATAGAACGTGCCGCGCCAGCCGGCGATCGCCGCGACCAGCGCGCCGAGCGGGGCGCCCACCGCCACCGCCACCGTGGTGCCGCCGACGACGACGGCAATGGCGCGGGCCCGGTGATGGTCATCGACCAGCGCCACCGACGTGCCTTGCGCGGTCGCAGCGAAAAGGCCCGACGACAGCGCCATGATTATGCGCGCGGCGAGCAGCACTTCGAAGGAGGAGCTCATCGCCGCGACAACGTTGCCGATGACGAAGAACACCAGCGTCCACAGGATGACGCGGCGCCGGTCCCATTCGCCGGTCAGCGTCGCCAGGATGGGCGTGCCGACCGCATAGGCGAGCGCGAAGGCGGTGATCAGCGTGCCGGCGAGCGGAACGGAGATGCCGGCATCCCTGGCGATGTCGGGCAGAAGGCTGGAGATGACGAAGCCTTCGGTCGAGATCGCAAACGATCCGAGCGCAAGCCAGAAGATCCGCCTGTCCATGGCGATGTGTCCTTAGTTCAAAAGTTATTGAACAATTGGACATAACCCGGCAGGATGTCAATGAAGCCAGGGAAAAATAGCACAACCATCCTGACAGCCCTGTGTCAGCACGGTCGTGAAAGGGAGAGCGGTGTGCACGGCAGACGCGGAGCGGATGCGTTGAAATCGGCCGAAACTGTGCTTAGGTTGCAGCCATGAGCCTGCCACATCCCAATACGGACCAGATCAGCCTGCCGATCGTGCTCGCCGTGCTCGGCGACCCGACGCGGCTGGCGATCGTGCGTTATCTCGCCAGCAAGGAAGGCGTGCCGCTGAACTGCAGCAAGTTCCTCGATCTCGCCTCGAAGACCAATCTTAGCTACCATCTGGCCAAGCTGCGCGAGGCCGGCGTCACCCGCGCCGAAGCGGCCGGCACCAACCGTCTGATCACGCTGCGCCGCGCCGATCTCGACGCCCGCTTTCCCGGCCTGCTCGACAGCATCATTGCCGCCGCCGCGGATGATGCCGCGCTGCCGGCGGTCGGCGGCCACGATATGGAAGTGCCGGCCTAGTAGATTTTGGCCACCGCGAACGTTGGAGATTGGCGAAAGGCCGCGGTGACAGCGATCTCCCCCCTTGTGGGGGAGATTGGCAGCCTCGTCGCCGCGCCCTTCCTTCGCAAGCGCGAAAACCGGTTCGTTTCTGGTGACCCCGTAGAACGTCAACCGTGGCGCTGCTATGCAAGTGCCCGACCAACGGAAGCCATCGCATGCGCATCGCCGTGCTCGCCGATATCCACGGCAATGTGCTGGCGCTTGACGCCGTGCTCGCCGACCTCGAGCGGCGCGGCGGCGCGGACATCACGGTCAATCTCGGCGACAGCGTTTCGGGTCCGCTCTGGCCGCGCGAGACGTTTGCGCGGCTGGAAGCGCTGGGCCTGCCGACCGTGCGCGGCAACCATGACCGCCGCGTCGCCGCCGATCCGGCCGATGAGACCATGTGGGCTTCCGACGTCTACGCGCAGGAACGACTGACCGGGGCGCAGCGCGAGGTGCTGTTCGCCCTGCCGCTGACGCTGGAGATCGCGCCCGGCGTGATCGCTTTCCATGCACGTCCAGACCACGACGAGAAATACCTGCTCGATGCGATCACCGATGGCCGGCTGGTGCGCGCGCCGCTGGCGGCGATCCGGCGGCGGTTGAAGGCGCTCGATCCGGCCTGCCGCCTGGCCCTGTGCGGCCACAGCCACCGCGCCGAGCTGATCCGCATGCCCGGCGGTCCGGTGATCTTCAACCCGGGCAGCGTCGGCTGTCCCGCCTATGAAGACACGACGCCGCCGGCGCATGTTTCCGAGCAGGGCGGGCCGCATGCGCGCTACGGCATCGTCACTTCAGGCGAGCCCGGCCGACCCGACCGCTTCGAGGCCATCGCCGTCGACTACGATCACGAGGCGGCCGCCCGCCAGGCCGAGCAGGCGGGACGGCCCGGATGGGCCCATGCGCTGCGAACCGGCTTCATGCCGGGCTGAGCGAGCCCATGCCGGGCTGAGCGAGCTCATGCCCGGCTGGATGCCCTTGCATTCATGCCGCCAGGCTGAATGCTTTTTGCATTCATGCCGCGATCAAGCGCATGCCAGGCTGAGCTCGCTCCTCGCTCCCCCGATGACCGCCTTCACACAGGTCGGTCCATGCCGGAAGAAATCTCGCTTCTGGACATGGCGCGGCGTAGTCGCCTATAAAATCGGCTTCGCGTGTGGCGGCGTTTTTGTATCTGGCGGTGCCTTTGGTAATGCAATCTATCGGCCACGGCGAAGCGATGAAGCGCCGGTCTACGCTCCGAACGACACTCTTCGCGCTGATCGCCGCTCCTTTGCTTCTGACGGTGGCCCATGCCGAAGATGGGCCGTTCATCTCCATCGTAACCGGCCTCGCCCCCGACGATCTCCTCAACGTCCGCGCCCAGCCATCGCCGATCGGCAAGACCGAGGCGCGTCTGGCCAATGGCGCCAGCGTGAACAATCTCGGCTGCACCGATGTCGACGGCCGTCAATGGTGCAAGGTCGAGGCCGAGAACCCGAAAATCAGCGGCTGGACCCCCGCCCGTTACCTCAACCCCGTCAATCCGGCATCCCCACCCAATCCGGATCAGGCGGATGCAGGCCAGGCGCTCGACGCAACGGCCGGCCCCGCGGCCGCTCCGCCGCCCGCATTGCCGCCCGACCTGACGGCGCGGCTGGGCGGAGCCGACAATGCGGCTGCCCCCGCAACCACGCCGAAATCCGCGGCGGCGATCGCCATGCAGGATGCCTACGCCCTGGCGCTGGTGGCGAATGAACGGCCGCCCAGTGAGGAGACTCCGGCACAGGCGGAGGCCACCGGCGGAGGCGCCGCCATTGAAATTCCCTGCGCGCGCAATGTCGGCCAGCCGATGACCCTTTGCGCGGCAAGTGTCGAGCACAAGGGCAGCGACAAGGCCGACGTCACCGTAACCTGGCCCGACGGCGGCAGCCGCATCATCTCCTTCTACGGCGGACTGCCAGCAGGTTCCGACGGCGACAGCGATTTCCGCTTCACCCGCGAGGGCAGTCTCAGCATGATCCGCGTCGGCGTCTCGGAACGATTCGAGATCACGGACGCGGTGGCGTTTGGGGATTAGTTTGGAAGGGGAATAGGGCAGTAGGGCAGCAAGGCAATATGTGAAGTGCCTGGAAGGCCTTGCCCTACTGCCCTACTGCCCTACTGCCCTACTGCCCTACTGCCCTACTGCCCTACTGCCCTACTGCCCTACTGCCCTCATTTTCGGGGTTACATCAGGCAAAACTCTTCCCTATAAGGCCCTCCTAGCCTGATACCAGAATCGCAAGCACAACCGGCCGGGTCTCCCGTCCCGGTTTTTCGTGCAAGCCGCTCGCCGAACGGAATTCATAAAGATGCCAAGACGCACCGACATCAAGTCGATCCTGATCATCGGGGCCGGCCCCATCGTCATCGGCCAGGCCTGCGAGTTCGACTATTCCGGAACCCAGGCCTGCAAGGCGCTGAAGGAGGAGGGCTTCCGCGTCATCCTGGTCAATTCCAACCCGGCCACCATCATGACCGACCCGGAACTGGCCGACGCCACCTATATCGAGCCGATCACCCCCGAAGTCGTGGCCAAGATCATCGCCAAGGAGCGCCCGGATGCGCTGCTGCCCACCATGGGCGGCCAGACCGCGCTCAACACCGCGCTCTCGTTGCGCCGCATGGGCGTCCTGGAGCGCTATAATGTCGAGATGATCGGCGCCGACGCCACGGCCATCGACAAGGCCGAGGACCGGGCGCTGTTCCGCGAGGCGATGAAGAAGATCGGCCTGGAAACGCCGAAGTCGATGCTGGCCAACGCCACCGACGTCAAGAACGCCGACCGCAAGACGCATGAGGCCGAACGCGCCGCGCTGAAGGCAGAAAAGCCCGACAATCTCGACGCCGCGCTCGACGCGCTGGAGACAAGCTGGAACCTCGGCGAAGGCGACCGCAAGCAGCGCTATATCAGCCACGCCATGGCGATCGCCGCCCAGGCGCTCGACCATGTCGGCCTGCCCGCCATCATCCGCCCCTCCTTCACCATGGGCGGCACCGGCGGCGGCATCGCCTACAACAGGGCCGAATTCTTCGACATCGTCCAGTCCGGCCTCGACGCCTCGCCGACCACCGAAGTGCTGATCGAGGAAAGCGTGCTCGGCTGGAAGGAGTACGAGATGGAGGTCGTCCGCGACAGAGCGGACAATTGCATCATCGTCTGCTCGATCGAGAACATCGACCCGATGGGCGTGCACACGGGCGATTCGATCACCGTCGCCCCGGCGCTGACCTTGACCGACAAGGAATACCAGATGATGCGCAACGCCTCGATCGCGGTGCTGCGCGAGATCGGCGTCGAGACCGGCGGCTCCAACGTTCAGTTCGCCGTCAACCCGGCCGATGGCCGCCTTGTCGTCATCGAGATGAACCCGCGCGTCTCGCGCTCCTCAGCGCTAGCCTCGAAGGCGACCGGTTTCCCCATCGCCAAGATCGCGGCGAAACTCGCCGTCGGCTACACGCTGGACGAGCTGGAGAACGACATCACCGGCGGCGCCACGCCCGCCTCGTTCGAGCCGAGCATCGACTACGTCGTCACGAAAATCCCGCGCTTTGCCTTCGAAAAATTCCCCGGCGCCGAGCCTGTGCTGACCACCGCCATGAAGTCGGTCGGCGAAGTCATGGCCATCGGCCGCACCTTCCAGGAATCCCTGCAGAAGGCGCTGCGCGGGCTGGAGACGGGCCTCACCGGTCTCGACGAGATCGAGATCCCCGGTCTCGGCTCGGCCAACAGCACTGACGACCGCAATGCTATCCGTGCAGCACTCGGCACGCCGACGCCCGACCGGCTGCGCATGGTGGCGCAGGCGATCCGCATGGGCACCTCGCTCGAAGACGTGCACGCAATGTGCAAGATCGACCCGTGGTTCCTCGAGCAGATCGCGGGCATCCTCGCCATGGAAGCCCGCATCCGCGAACACGGCCTGCCTGAGAATGCCGCCAATCTGCGCATGCTGAAGGCCATGGGTTTTTCGGACGCCCGCCTCGCGTCGCTGACGAAGAGCGACGTGGAAGTCGTTCAGAAGATTCGCGAAAAGCTCGACGTTCATCCGGTTTATAAACGCATCGACACCTGCGCGGCCGAGTTCGCCTCGCCGACCGCCTACATGTACTCCACTTATGAAGTGCCGTTCGCCGGCGCGCTCGCCAGCGAGGCGCAGGTTTCGTCGCGCAAGAAGGTCGTCATCCTCGGCGGCGGGCCGAACCGCATCGGCCAGGGCATCGAGTTCGACTATTGCTGCTGCCACGCGGCCTTTGCCCTGCGCGATGCCGGCTATGAAGCGATCATGATCAACTGCAACCCGGAGACGGTGTCGACCGACTACGACACGTCGGACCGGCTCTATTTCGATCCGCTGACGGCGGAGGACGTGCTGGAGATCCTGCGTGCCGAGCAGGCCTCGGGCGAACTGGTCGGCGTCATCGTCCAGTTCGGCGGCCAGACGCCGCTGAAGCTGGCCGACGCGCTGGAGAAGGCCGGCATCCCGATCCTCGGCACCTCGCCCGACATGATCGACCTGGCCGAGGACCGCGACCGCTTCCAGAAGCTCTTGCACAAGCTCAACCTCAGCCAGCCGAAGAACGGCATCGCCTATTCGGTCGAGCAGGCCCGCCTCGTCGCCGGCGAACTCGGTTTCCCCCTGGTGGTGCGCCCCTCCTATGTGCTGGGCGGCCGCGCCATGCAGATCATCCATGACGAGGGCATGCTGCAATCCTACCTGCTCGACACCGTGCCCGGCCTGGTGCCGGAGGACATCAAGCAGAAATACCCCAACGACAAGACCGGCCAGATCAACACGCTCTTGGGCAAGAACCCGCTGCTGTTCGACACCTATCTATCCGGCGCCATCGAGGTCGATGTCGACTGCCTCTGCGACGGCAAGGCGACCTTCGTGTCGGGGATATTGGAGCACATCGAGGAGGCCGGCATCCATTCGGGCGACTCGGCCTGCTCGCTGCCCGTTCACTCGCTGCCTTCGGAGTTGGTCGACGAACTGGAGCGCCAGACGGCGGCACTTGCCCGCGCGCTCAATGTCGGCGGGCTGATGAACGTGCAGTACGCGATCAAGGACGGCACGGTCTATGTGCTGGAGGTCAACCCGCGCGCGTCGCGCACTGTGCCCTTCGTCGCCAAGACCATCGGCCGACCCATCGCCAAGATCGCAGCCCGCATCATGGCCGGCGAGAGCCTCGAAGACGCTTTCGCCCATTACGGCGCCATGCCCGACCCCAGGAACCCCGGTCACATCGCGGTCAAGGAAGCCGTCTTCCCCTTCGCCCGCTTCCCCGGCGTCGACATATTGCTCGGCCCGGAAATGCGCTCGACCGGCGAGGTCATGGGCCTCGACCGCGACTTTGCGCTGGCCTTCGCCAAGAGCCAGTTAGGGGCCGGCGTCGACCTGCCCCGCTCCGGCACGCTGTTCGTCTCGGTGCGCGACGAGGACAAGAAAGGCATATTGCCCGCGGTCAAGCGCCTCGCCGGCCTCGGCTTCAAGGTGATGGCAACCTCAGGCACCGCCCGCTTCCTCGCCGAAAACGGCGTCGTCGCCGAGAAGATCAACAAGGTGCTGGAAGGCCGCCCTCACATCGAAGACGCCATCCGCAACCGCCAGGTCCAGATCGTCTTCAACACGACTGATGGCCAGAAGGCAGTGTCGGATTCCAAATCGCTGCGCCGCGCGACGCTGATGCAGAAGGTACCGTATTACACGACGCTATCGGGAGCGGCGGCGGTGGCCGAGGCGATCGCGGCGCTGAAGGCTGGGAGCCTGGAGGTGCGGCCGTTGCAGGAGTATTTTAGTTAACGACCGTCGAATCGCGCCTCAGAGGAACAAAACAGTAGTCAGAGCGACAATTGACAGCAAACTGATTCTTCTGCCACCCTATCTAATTGATTTGGATCGGGGCGGGAGAGATGACGGAGTCAACGGAAAACAAAGAGCCAGCAGCATCAGGCACTCAAAGTAATAATTCTTCCGAAAAGCAAACCGCGACACAAAGAAAAATACCCGGCAATTTACCATATCTTACTGCTAGTGGAACGCTAAAGAAAACGTTAGATCGACTCATCGAAGCCCAGCGCCCAGAACGATTTAGCGTTGATTTTCTTGAAAACGTCCTCAAATTGTCTGGAGGTGGTGCAAGAGCGACAATACCAATACTTAAGAAAATGAACTTTCTCGGTAGCGACGGGACGCCCACCGAACTCTACGCTAAATTTAGAACAGACAGCGGACGCGGAGCGGCCGCGTTGCAAGGGCTACGAAGCGCTTTTCAAGAGATTTTTCGCAGAAGCGAATATGCATACTCTGCTGAGGAATCAAAACTAAAAGACATAATTGTTGAAGTAACAGGCCTTAAGCCAACCGACCCTGTCGCGATGGCGATACGAAGCACATTCAACGTCATCAAATCTTATATTCCACCGAATATGGAGGTAGGCCAATCCAACGGCACTGAAGACAGTGACGGTGCCGAAGCACCAGAAATTCGGCCTTTTGTGCGACAAGAGCGGAGGGATAGCGCTGTCAGCGAGATCGGTCTTGTTTATAACATAAATATTGTTTTGCCCGAAACATCTGACCTCACCGTTCTCAACGCAATATTCAGAAGCATCAAGGAAAACTTGATGAAATGAGTAAGTTGGATAAAATAGAGCTATTTGTTCTTAAGTCGGCCTCTGTAAAGGTGTCTACGGACATTATAACCGAAAAAATTGACCCGTCGAAGGTTGCCGTTCAGCCTGAAATATTTTCATCTATAAAACAATTCTCGAGCGACGTACGCGAAAACGCCGAGCGTATGTCTCAATATTATAAGCTTTTCTATATGCTAGAAAACGACATTCGTAAATTAATCGGCGACACCTTGTCCGAGGTCTATGGACCGCATTGGTGGGATAGTTATGCGCCAGGAAGCGCGAAAGAAGAGTGTAAATTTAATCAACAGCGAGAACAAGAGGCCGCCGTTACGAGTCGCTCAGAGAACGAGCTAGACTATGTTTCATTTGGACAGCTTGGCGAGATAATCCGTTCAAATTGGGTTTTATTTGGAGGAATTCTCAGCAATCAAAAGGCAATGGGACGGGTGATGTTCTCACTCAACACTCTGAGGGGTCCTATCGCTCACTGCGGGATACTGGCAGAAGACGAGGTTGATCGTTTGAAACTGACGGTAAAAGATTGGTTCAGACTCTTAGAGGGGCCAAAGTAACGCTGTCCAATCTGAGGATTGTTGGAAAAGACTGAGTGGCCTGGAAGTCATTTGGATCCCACGCCTACCCCCTCGATATCTCACGCCACCGCCACGCACTCAATCTCGATATCGAACTCCATCGGCCACGACGCCACCGGCACAAAGCTCCGCGCCGGCGGGTTAACGCTGAAGTACCGCGCATAAACCCGGTTGATCGCGTTGTAGAAGCCGGAATTGACGGCGTAGATGCGCACCATCACCACGTTTTCCAATGAGGTGCCCGCCGCTTCCAGGCAATGTTTCAGCGCCTTCAGCGACGCCTCGGTCTGCACCTCGATGTCGCCGCGCACCATCTCGCCGGTCACCATGTCCACCGGCGGCGTCGCCGAGATGAACACGAAGCCGTTGGCCTTCACCGCCGTCGAACAGGGCAGGCCGAGTGAGCGCACCTTGTCCGACATGACGGGTACTTCGATGACTTCTTTTTTCATGGTGATGCTCCCTGGGTTAGCGGGAGCTTATCGCGGCGCCGGCCGAATGCCAGCGTCTCTTCCTTCTCCCCTTGTGGGAGAAGGTGGATCGCCGCATAGCGGCGAGACGGTTGAGGGGTGTTCCAGCGGAGTGAGGCGTTGGCGTTCCCTGGAGCACCCCTCATCCGTCGCCTGCGGCGACACCTTCTCCCACAAGGGGAGAAGGGAGACCAGAGCCAGCGCTCACTCCTGCACCGGATACGGCGTGCCGTCCTTGTGCAGAAAACGCCCGTCGGCGCTGGGGCTCATCATGTCGACGTCGGAGCAGGTGATGACATCATCCGGGTTGCGCGAGCCGACCTCGAGGTAGAGCGCCGTCGTGGACGAGCGGTTGATCAAATGGTGGCCGTTGCCGCTGTTCTTGGCGAAGGTCGCGCAGTCGCCGGCGCTCAGCAGCGTCTCGCCGCCATCCTCGACCAGCGTCAACTCGCCTTCCAGCACATAGACGAACTCGTCCTCATGGCTGTGCCAGTGGCGCTGGCTCGACCAGCCGCCGGATGGCAATGTCATCAGGTTGACGCCGAAATCTGTGAGGCCGCCAGCATCGCCAAGGCGGCGGCGCGTGCGGTTCGCACAAGGGGCGTCGAAGGGCGCGGGGTAGCCCGAGCCCTTGCGGATGGGCAGGGCTGATATGTCTATTCTGGGCATGGGACCCTTCTCTCGGATGGATGACCGCAGTCTAAATTCGCAGAGCGTCGCGCTCTACGGCGCCCCCCTCTGTCCTGCCGGACATCTCCCCCACTTGGGGGGAGATTGGCGGCTTCGGCGCCGGCTCTCTTCTTGCCACGTTGGAGATTGGCGAAGGCCAAAAGTACAGTCAATCTCCCCACCTGTGGGGAGATGTCCGGCAGGACAGAGGGGGGCGCCGTAGAGCATTATCGTCAGCCGTTCAGCTCCTGCCTGACTGCCCCTCACCCCTGATGCGCCGCCCCCAGTTCCTTCACGTGCTTTTCGTGCATCTTCAGCACCGGCAGCGTCTTCTTGGCGAATTCCTTCATCGCCGGATCATCGCCCGATTTGGCATAGGTGCTGAACAGCGCCACCGCCTGTTTGTGCGCTTCGGCCTGCATCATGATGTATTTGGTGTCGAAGTCCTTGCCGCTGGCGGCCTTGAGTTCGTCGAGCTGGCCCTGTTCTTTCGGCTGCAGCGCCGGGCCGGCCGGCTTGGTCGAGGCGGTGGTCTGGCCTTGGGCGAGTGCCGCCTTGAAGTCCTCACCGGCCTTGGTGTGGTCGGTGATCATCTGTTTGGCGAAGGCCTTGACGTCGGCCGAGGCGGATTTCTGCTCGGCGAGCTTGCTCGACTGGATCTCGAACTCGTTGGCGCCGGGCACCGTTTTGATGAAGGTCTGCGTGTCGACCTTGCTGTCGGCGGCCAACGGGGTCGTTTGGGCGGTGGATTGGGCAAGCGCTGCGGGCGCCCCGGCGAGCAAGGCCGCGGCGGTCATGGTCAGAAGCGTTTTCATCTGCAATCTCCGGTCGGAATGGATCCCTCGGGATTCCAACGCCGCAGAGGAGCGGAAGTTGCGCCGGGCGCCCTGCCTTCAATGGCAGCACGCCTCGCCATATTGCAGCTGCTCGTCCCAGTTCGGCCGGCCTTCCGGCGTGAAATCCATCAGATTCCAGAGGATCTCGCAGGTGCCGATGGCGCGTGGGTCCTGGCCGGGTTCGGGCGCGGCGAAGTCCAGCTCGGACGACCAGAAATGGCGGATGCCGTCAGCATCGCGGTGGAACACCGACAGCAGCGGGATCTGCGCGCCGTCGACCGCCTCCGCATTGTAGTCGCGCTTGAAGCTGCTGGAGGCCGACGACACCAGCCGCATGTTCTTCCAGCCGCGGTCGCGGCCGAGCGTGAGCAGGTTTTCGAGCGCGGTTTTCGCCACCACGCAGAAGTTGAAGCCGGCGGCTTCGAGATTGCCGACCGCGCCGTCGAACTGGTCGAGCAGCGCCGTGCAGGACGGGCATGGCTGCTCCTGCCGCGCCAGCTTCGCCGTGCCGCCCGTCATTGCCACGTCGCGCGTCTCCTGCGGATGGCGCGGAAACATCATCTGGTAGAGGATCAGCGTGTCTTTGCCGGGCGCGAACAGCTGCGACAGCTTTATCTCAGCCGGCCTGCCCTCGGCATCCAGCCCGTCGAACACGTAATCCTGTGGCACCAGCCCGCCCGGCGGCAGCGAGCGGCGCGCGACGGCAACCGCTTCCATGGCGCGGCGCAGCTCGATTTCCTTCTGCAGCAGTTTTTCGCGGGCGGCGCGATATTTGGCGGATTCGTTGGGAAAGGTGATCATGATCGGCTCCTTGGGTCACAGCGCCGGCGTCCCGGCGCGGTTGCTCTACGACCTAAGGACGGGCCGCTCAGGCCGATTCCGACAATTTCCCTTCACCCTTTCACGCCGCCGGCGGTCAGGCCCGAGACGATCTTGCGCTGGAAGATCAGCACCAACACCACCAGCGGCACGGTGACGATCACCGACGCGGCCATGATGTTGCCCCACGGGATCTCGAACTGCGAATTGCCCGACAGCAGCGCGATCGCCACCGGCACGGTCCGCTGCGCGTTGTTGCAGGTGAAGGTCAGGGCAAACAGGAACTCGTTCCACGCGCCGATGAAGGCGAGCAGCCCGGTGGTCGCCAGCGCCGGCCACATCAGCGGCAGGAAGATGCGCGTGACGATGATCCACGGCGTCGCGCCATCGAGGATCGCCGCCTCCTCGACCTCGACCGGCAGGTCGCGCACGAACGCGGTCAACACCCAGACGGTGAACGGCAAGGTGAAGATCATGTAGGAGAAGATCAGCGCGAAAAGCGAATTGTAGAGGCCGAACATCCGCACCAGCTCGAACAGCCCGGCCAGCACCGCCACCTGCGGGAACATCGACACCGACAGGATGGCGAAGAGCAGCGCCGAACGGCCGCGAAAGCGCACGCGCGCCAGCGCATAGGCCGCGGTGACGCCAAGGAACAGCGAGAGCGCGACGACCGCGCCTGAAACCACCAACGAGTTCACGAGGTTGCGCGCGAAGGCGCCTTCGGTCAGCACGTTGCGGTAGTTGCCGAGGCTGAACGTCCGCGGCCAGAGGTCCGCCTGGAAGAGCTCGGTGCCCGATTTCAGGCTGGTGACGATGGCGTAGTAGAACGGGAATACCGCGACCAGCACGATGACCGCGACCAGCAGGTAGAAAGCCGTCCGCTTCAGGATCCCCATCTCAGCGCCCTCCGTCCAGGCTGACCCGGCCGATCCGGATATAGGCCATGGTGAGAAGGGCAAGAATGAGGAACAGCAGCGTCGAAGCGGCCGAGCCGTAGGCGAACTTGTCGAACTCGAACAGGTTCTCGCGCGCGAACACCGACATCGATTTGGTGTGCACATTGTTGGGCGTCAGCACATAGATCAGGTCGAAGATGCGCAGCGCATCGAGCGCGCGGAAGATCACCGCCACCATCACCGCCGGGCGGATCAGCGGCAAGGTCACCCGCCAGAAGATCTGCCACGGATTGGCGCCATCGAGCTTGGCGACCTCGATGATCTCGCGCGGCAGCATCTGCAGCGCGGCGAGGATGAGCAGCGCCATGAACGGCGTCGTCTTCCAGATGTCGACGACCAGCACGGCCGCCATCGCCGTGTCGGCATTGGCCGTCCAGGCGATTTTGCTGTCGATCAGGCCGAGATTGAGCAGAACCACATTGATGATGCCGAACTGGTCGTTGAGCATCCACTGCCACATCTTGGCCGAGACGATGGTCGGGATCGCCCAGGGGATGAGGATCGCCGCCCTGACGATGCCGCGGCCCGGAAATTCGGCATTGAGCACCAGCGCGACGATCATGCCGAGGATCGTCTCGCAGGTCACCGAAATCACCGCGAAACGCACCGTGTTCCAGACGGCGCTCCACCAGACCGGGTCGGCCAGCACGCCGTCATAGAGCACTCGGCCGCTCGGCATATGCAGCACCGAGAAGTAATTGGCGAAGCCTGCCCATTGGCGGGCGTCGAGGTCGGCCAGCGAAGCGTCGGTGAAGCTGAAATAGATGGTGCGGGCGAGCGGCCAGCCGGCGGCGGCGGCGAGCACCAGGAGCATCGGTGCCAGGAACAGCCAGGCCGAGCGCACGCGCTGGCGCATCAGCCGCGAGCGCGGGCGGCGGGTCGCGGCTGTTTCAGGCATCGGCTCCGTTTCTGTCATCCCTCCGGCCGGGCGGGATATGGAGGCGCGTTGTGGCGTCACCAGCCACGACCCTTCAGCCTGGTCAGCATGGCTTCGAGGTCGGCCAGATTGTCGCCGGCGGCGCCATCGCCCGACAGCGTCTTGTGGACGGCGTTCCAGAACTGGCTCGACGCCTCGTTGTACTTGATCTTGGCCGCGGCCGAGGGACGCGGCACGGCATTGAGGAAAATCTGCTTCCAGCGCGGGACGATCGGCTGTTGCCTTGCGATGTCGGCATCGTCATAGAGCACCTGGATGGTCGGCAGGCTGGAGTTCCTCAGCGCGCGGTATTTCTGCATCGCGGGCGAAGCGATGAATTTGACGAGCCCGATCGCCGCGTCCGGGTGCCTGGAATATTTGGACACGGCAAGATTCCAGCCACCCAGCACTGCCGCCGGCCGCGCGCCTTCGCCGGTGCCGGCCGGCAGCGGCGCGACGTCGAATTTGCCCTTGATCGGCGAGCCTTCGGAATTGCCGAGTGCATAGGCATAGGGCCAGTTGCGCATGAAGACCGCATTGCCGGTCTGCCACACGCCGCGCGATTCCTCTTCCTGATAGGCCAGCACGCCGGGTGGCGCGATGGTCCCGACCCAGCCTTTGGCCATGTCGAGCGCTGCCGCCGCTTTTGGGTTGTTGATCGAGATGGTGCCGTCCGGCTCGATGATCTGGCCGCCGCCGTTCGACATTACCCATTCGAGCGCGTCGCAGGTCAGCCCCTCATAGGCATTGCCCTGGAAGACGAAGCCCCAGATATCCTTGTTGCCGGCCGCCCGCTCCTTGTCCATGACCAGCCTGGCGGTGTCGGCCAGCTCCTTCCAGGTGGCAGGCACCTTGGCTCCGTAGTTGTCGAGCAGGTCCTTGCGATAGTAGAGCGCCGGCGCATCGGTGAAGATCGGCAGCGCCACCAGCCTCCCGTTGACGGTCTGCGACTGGATGATCGAAGGGAAATGGGCGCCGACGACATCCTTGGTCGCCGTGGTCAGGTCGACGAGCTGGCTGGCGAGCTGCGGCGCCCAGATCACATCGGTCTGGTAGACATCGATATCGCTGTTGCCGGCAGCAAGCCACAGCCGGTACTGGCCGAACTGGTCGGTCCCGGATGCCGGCATGACGACGATGCTGACCTTGTTGCCGCTGTCCTTCTCATAGCGGTCGAGGATTTCACGCAGCACCTTGATGCCGATGCCTGTGTCGCCCGACACGATCGACAGCTCGACGGCCCGCGCAGGGGCGGCCGCAATCATCGCGACAGCGGCCACCGCGGCAAATGCGTGAAAGAGCCTCATGGCGGCGGAGGGTCTCCTTTTGGAACCGCGACGCAAGCCTTCCAGGCGCCGAAAGCTGGTCGGACCCCTCCACCACTCATTGAATGCGGAGCGGCGCTCTGGGTTCCCGAACCATGCCGGCGAGCGGCGGTGGACAAGGCCGCGGCGGCCTCAGCCTTCCCAGGCGACAGAGCTCATCCCAAGCCGTTGATAGAGCCGGACTGCGGCGGCATTTTTCACCGTGTTGGTCTTGAGGTCGACATGGGGGGCGCCGCGTTCGCGAAAGACGGCGAAGGCGTGCCACATCAGCGCCTCGCCGATGCCCCTGCCCCGCGCCTGCGGATGCACGGCGAGATCCCTAACGAAGGCGCTCGTCCAGCACAGCGCCGCCGCCGCCAGCAGGCCTTGGCGTCGATGACGAGGAAACAGAGCGCCGGGTCGAATTCGGGGTCGCCTGAGACGCGCGACCACCATTCGTCGAACGGGCCGTCGGCACCGTCGTCGAACACTTCGGTCAAAAGCGCATGCAAGGCCGGCGCGTCGCCGTGCCCGAGGCTGCGCATGACGAAGCCTTCGGGCCAATGTGGCGCGACCAGCGTCTCGTCGAGGATCTTGCGCAGCCGGATGTCGTTGGGAGCCGGCGGGCGCGGTTCGGGCATTTCGCTCAGGCGTCGGGCAGCAGGCGCCGCCGCTCGCGGTCGACGCCGAGGCCGGTCGCCTCGAGCAGGCCTTTGCGCTTGGCGTCGAAATAGTAGCCGGTCTGGTAGAGCCAGTCGGCGCGCTTGGCGTTGCCGTCCGACACCAGCCAGGCGCCACGCAGGTATTTGACGGCGTATTTCAGGTTGGTTTCGGCATCGAACAGGCCCCTGGCCGGTCCGTCATAGCCCATGCCGCGCGCCGTCGCGTGCTTGATCTGCATCAGCCCCCAATGGCCGTTGTTGTAGGCCTTGGGATTGAAGGTGCTTTCGCGGTTGACGACATGGCGCACAAGGTCGACCGGCACCTGATAAAGCGCGGCGTATTTTACGATCAGCCGGTCGATATCGCCGCGCACGCCGGTCGCATGCTCTTCCTGCACCGGAGCGGCAGGGAACTGGACGAGGGCAGCCGGATTTTGCGGCACAACGTAGGCGGCCTGCTGCACGCCGGGCATGGCTTTCTGATCGTTCCTGGCGATCGCCGGCACGATGAGCCCGGCGGTGGCGTGGGCGGCCGCCGCCTTGATTGGTGCGCCGGCGCCAGCCGGCGGCGGCGCCTGCCAGGCATTGGCGGTCATCACCGCCGGCACGGCCGGCGCGGTTGGGGTCGCTCCGGCAAAGGCCGCGGTTGCCGCGGCCGCCTGCGTGGCCGGGCCGGCGGGCAACTCAGCGGTTTGAACGGGCGCAATCCCCGACGATTCCGGAAGCACCAAAACCGTCTCTGGCAACGGTATGGTGAAGCCGGCATCGGTACCGGCGACGGTCGCCGTTTCGGTGAGGGAAGACGCGGATTTCATCTGCGAGGTCGACGTGCAACCGCTGACGCCGGCCATGGCCGCGATCACGCCGAGCAGGATAAGGGTTTGTTTTGCTGGCAAGCCGCGTTCGGGTCCGGTTCGTCGGATGTTAAGAAATCCCTTACACCAGCGATTCCTGGCGAGCAATCGGGGCGCTCAGGTGGTTTTCGGGTGGCGAGACTCAGGCCGAAATGCCATATTGTTCCTGATATGTACCGGCACGAATGCCGGTTTCTGGCCATTTTGCGAAAGGAGTACGGCATGCAAACGCCATCGCAGATCACAGCCGGCCACGCAGTGTTAGAAACAGTGATCGGCTTCATGGGCATTGCCTGGAGCGAAAAGGGCCTGATCCGGCTCTGCTTGCCCGAACGCAGCCGCGAGGCGGTGGAGCGGCGGCTGATGCGCCATGCGGGCGTTTCGGCCTCTACCGTGCAGCCGCCGTGGGTGGTCGAGCTGATCGCCTCGATCAAGGCCTATGCGGCCGGCGAGGACGTCGATTTCTCCTCCGTGCCGGTCGATCTCGACGGCATCGACGATTTCCGCCTCGCCATCTATGACGCTGCGCGAAAGCTCGCCTATGGCGAAACCACCACCTATGGCGAACTGGCCAAGCGCGCGGGCCATGCCGGCTTGCCGCGCGAAACGGGTGCCGCACTTGGCGTCAATCCGGTGCCTCTGGTCATTCCGTGCCACCGCATCGTCGCCGCCGGCGGCAAGATCGGCGGCTTCTCCGCGCCCGGCGGCTCGACCACCAAGGAAAAGATGCTGGCCATGGAAGGCGTGCGCGTCGGCCCGCCGCCGCCCGCGCAGGTCTCATTCGGATTTTGACGCGATAACGGCCGCGCCGAGCGATTAGCTAGTCGTTATGAAAAAACCGCCGGCGGAAATGCCGGTCGTTGTCCGGCCGCTTGCAATTGTAGACGGGGCAGGATTTCGTATCGGCGCTCGGCACGTAGGCGCGTGTCCTCACCTCCCCCATGGCGCAGAATTGCTGGCTCTGCACGTAGCGGTCGTAGAGCGGCAGCCCCGGCACCCGCCTCGACTGATAGCGCAGGATGACGGCGCCCTGCCGCGCGATCGTCGCCTGCACGCGGCCACAGTCCATCCGCGTCGGATCGTAGCGCGAGATCGCCTGCGCCTCGGCGGCAACCAGCGTCAGGCATGCCGCCAGCAGAATGGTCTTCATGGTCCTCTCCCCTGATGCGCGGCCCACGGACAGCGCCATCTGACGCAACGGTTTCAGCAGATTGGGGCGGCCGTTGGGCGATCCTCCGATCACGGCTTTCTCACGCAGTCTTGTATTTCGTGCGAAAGCAGCCTATATCAGCCCCATTGATATTTCGGCCGATCGATCCGGGCCTCGCGATCTTCGCGTTTGCTGACGTCTATCTCCAAAATCTCGATGCACACCGGCTGGACCTCGGTTCGGTCAAACCAAAGCAAATGTGAAGGACTATTTTAATGGCAACTGGAACGGTCAAGTGGTTCAACGCCACCAAGGGCTTCGGCTTCATCCAGCCTGACGCGGGCGGCGCGGACGTTTTCGTCCACATCTCCGCTGTCGAGCGCGCTGGACTGTCGACCTTGGTCGAAGGCCAGAAGATCAACTTCGAGATCGAGCAGGACCGCCGCACTGGCAAGTCGTCCGCTGGATCTCTGAGCAAGGCAGCCTGATTTTGAAAATGGCGCGCGCCGGGCGACAGCCCGGGGCGTGCGGCAAGTCACGGATGTACTGACGGTCGCGCGAGAAGCGCGTCGGAGCGGAAAGACCCGACAAGCTGGAACAGCAGATAGCTGCCAGCCCGGACCGGATGCTCCCGATCAGGCTACCGAAATGGGAAGGCGGGCACTGTCCCGCCTTTTTATTTGCCTGGATTCAACTATTGACGAAACCGGCGAAGCTCACCCCACCCACTCGATCGGCACATGCCCCGGATCGGCCTCGACGCGGCCAAGCCAGGCCACGACCGCCGGATAGGCGTCGAGCTGGAAGCCGCCCTGCTCCGCCGTATGCGTATAGGCATAGAGCGCGATATCGGCGATGCTGTAGGCGTTTCCGGCGAAGAAAGCGTTGCTCTCCAGGTATTTATCCATGACGCCGAGCGCCTTGTTGCCGCGCTCCAGCGTCACCGCCAGCCGCTCGGGCGTGGCGTCCTTGGCCCTTTCGGGGAAAGTCAGCAGCGCCTTGCGCACGGCGATATAGGGCTCGTGGCTGTACTGTTCGAAGAACAGCCATTGATAGGCGAGCCCGCGCTCATATTTGTCCGCGGGCAGGAAGCGCGTGCCCTCGGCGAGGTAGAGCAGGATGGCGTTGGATTCAGCGATCCGCCTTCCGTCGTCGAGTTCCAGCAGCGGCACCATGGCGTTCGGATTCTTGGCGACGAAATCCGCTTTTCGCGTATCGCCCGTGTGCGAACTCACCTCGACAGTGGTGAAAGGGAGGCCGAGCTTGGCCATCAGAAGGCGCGGCTTGTAGCAATTGCCGCTGTCGATCATGCTGTAAAGTATCATCGCGGGTCCCCCGAGCGCTGCCACGTGCAGACGCGATTATCGCAGCCGCGCCGTCCTCGCCAATGATTAGTTTTGGCGCGATGATCAGCGCCGCTGATGTGTAGCACGCGGCGCTACCCGAACAGCGGCACCACCTTGCTGTCCCTGCCCAGCAGCGCATCGATGGCGAGCGGTTTCTCGTCGAAGATCATCCCCGCCAGTGCCGGCCGGGCAAGCAGAAAACCTTGCAGCAGGTCGACGCCGCCATCGAGCGCGACGCGCAGATGGGTGGGCTGTTCGATACCTTCGACCAGGACCTTGGCGCCGCGGTCGTGCAGGCTTGAAACCAGCGGGCGGAAGAACCGCTCGGCGGCGGCGTGCCGGCAGAATTGCGCGAACCAGCCACCGTCGATTTTGACGATATCGGGCTTGAGCAGGCTGACCCGCTCCTCGGTCGAGTGGCCGGTGCCGAAATCGTCGATGGCGATGCGGATGCCGTCGCGGCGCATCTCGCGCACCAGCCTGGCCAGCAGCGTGTCATCGGCCGCCTGTTCGGTGATTTCGCAGACCAGCATGCCGGGGGCCAGCCCGAGCTCGCCGAGATGCCTGCTCATCAGCCGGATTTCGGCCAAGGCCCGCCGCCGATGGTCGTTGACCAATGGATTGTAGTTGAAGAACAGATCGAGCCCATCGACGCCGATGTTGCGGAAATTCCTGAGATGCAGCACCCGGCACATGGTTTCGACGAACAGCCGGTCCTGGGCCGCGACGCCTTCGAAGAACGCCCGTGCCGCGCCCGGCTGGCCGGCGCGATGCGGCTCGATCAGACCCTCGACCGCGATTGCGTGCAGGAAGCGGCCGCGCGGCGCGAAGATCGGCTGATAGGCGCTGCGCAGGCGGAAGTCGCCATAAACGCCATATTCGATACCGACCTCGTCCATGAAGATCGCATCGCCGACATCGCGCCGCCGCTCGGGCCTCATGGTGTGCCCCTGCGCCCGAAGACCTTCGCCGCTCGCGCCGCATGCGGCGCGCCGGCCGTGACAGAGGTTGCACCGGCGGCGGTGGGCGACGGCCCATCCCTGCCGAAGACGCGGAAGCTGGTGGGCGCCAGCTCCGGCCGCGCCAGCACGAAACCCTGGACCATCGAAGCTCCGGATTTCTCGGCCAGCTCCAGCTGCCAGCCTTCCTCGATGCCCTCGAACACGGTGCGGATGCCTTGTGCCTCGAAGCTTTTCACCATGGACGTCAGCAGCGCGAAGCCGGCGCCGGACTCCATCAACTGCGTGATCCAGTGGGCGTCGAACTTGACGATGTCGGGTTTCAACTCCTTGATGCGATTGATGTCGGAATCGTCGGCGCCATAATCATCGACGGCAATGCGAAAGCCGTTGCCCTTCAATGCCGCGACGAAGCCATGCAGGGTCTCCTGCGAGGCTGAGCGCTGCTCGGTCACCTCGCACACGACACGGCCCGGATCGATGCCGGCCTCGTGGAGCACCAGGCGCATTTCGCGCAAGGCATTGTCGGCAACGGCGCGCTCGGTGAACACCGACGGATCGAAATTGACGAAGATCGATGCTTCCTGCGGTAGGCAGGCGCCGGCATTCAGCAGATGCAGCGTCCTGGTCAGCGCCTCGATATGGAGCCGGTCGGCGGCCGGACAGGCCGAGAAGAAGCTCATCGGCGATTGCGGCTCGCCGTCGCGGAACGGCCGGATCAAGCCCTCGAAGGCGGCAACCGACAGCTTGCCTTCCCTGAAGGCGAAGATCGGCTGGAAGGCGCTTTGCAGCGTGTAGATGCCCCAGACACCTGACGAGGTGCCGTCATCATGACGGATGATATGGGCAAGCCCGATGCTGCGCGACAAGGTTCCTGGCTCCGCGAACTGGCGCAATTGGGTTGCGATCCTGCCACGCAAGCCTCTACCGCCCGTTAATGAACTTTCTGTTGCAGATCACGGCTCATTGACCTCCTTGCGGCACTGGCCCAGCCGACAATGCTTGCACTCACGGGAATGATGCGACATGAGAAGCGCCGCGGCCGCTCCTGGCCGCGCCGATCCTTTCTGGAGAGAAAAAGGTCATGGCCTTCCTTGCCGACACCCTTTCACGCGTGAAGCCTTCCGCCACCATCGCGGTGACGCAGAAAGCCCGCGAGCTGAAAAATGCCGGCCGCGACGTCATCGGCCTGGGTGCAGGCGAACCGGATTTCGATACCCCCGACAACATCAAGAATGCGGCGATCGAGGCCATCCGCCGTGGTGAGACCAAATATCCGCCGGTGTCGGGCATCGCGCCGCTGCGCGAAGCGATCGCGAAGAAATTCAAGCGCGAGAACAATCTCGACTACAAGCCGGAGCAGACCATCGTCGGCACCGGCGGCAAGCAGATCCTGTTCAACGCCTTCATGGCGACGCTGAACCCTGGCGACGAGGTGATCATTCCCCGCCCCTATTGGGTCAGCTATCCCGAGATGGTGGCGATCTGCGGCGGCACCTCGGTGTTTGCCGACACTTCGATCGACAACGGCTTCAAGCTCACCGCCGCTGTGCTGGAAAAGGCGATCACGCCGCGCACAAAGTGGCTGCTGATGAACTCGCCGTCGAACCCGTCGGGCGCCGCCTACACCGAGGCCGAGCTTCGGTCGCTCGCCGACGTGCTGCTCAGGCATCCGCATGTCTGGACGCTGACCGACGACATGTACGAGCATCTGACCTATGGCGACTTCGTCTTCAAGACCATCGCCGAGGTCGAGCCGAAGCTCTATGAGCGCACGCTGACCATGAACGGCGTGTCGAAAGCCTATGCCATGACCGGCTGGCGCATTGGCTACGCCGCGGGCCCCGTCCAGCTGATCAAGGCGATGGACATGATCCAGGGCCAGCAGACGTCGGGCGCCTGCACCATCGCGCAATGGGCCTCGGTCGAAGCGCTGAACGGGCCGCAGGACTTCATCGCCAAGAACAAGGCGATCTTCCAGGGGCGTCGCGACCTCGTCGTCTCGATGCTCAACCAGGCGCGCGGCATTTCCTGCCCTTCGCCGGAAGGCGCGTTCTATGTCTATCCGTCCTGCGCCCAGTTGATCGGCAAGAAGACCAAGGCCGGCAAGGTGATCGACACCGACGAGGCCTTCTGCTCGGAGCTGCTCGAGGCCGAGGGCGTGGCTGTGGTGTTCGGTTCGGCCTTCGGCCTCGGTCCGAACTTCCGCATCTCCTACGCCACGTCGGAGACGCTGCTGGAGGAAGCGTGCACGCGCATCCAGCGCTTCACGGCATCACTGACCTGATCGTGAAAACAAAACCCGGCCAAACGCCGGGTTTTTAGATCGGCTCGACACGGTACTCAGCCGCCATATTGGGCCGGCGTCACCGCTTCCAGCCAGTCGGCATGCACGCCCTCGAGCGCTTCCTGCATGGCTATATGCGTCATCGCCGTTTTCGGCCCGGCGCCATGCCAGTGCTTTTCGCCTGGCGCGAACGAGATGACGTCCCCTGCCCTGATCTCCTGGATGAGACCGCCCCAGGTCTGGGCGAGGCCGGCGCCCGACGTGACGTACAGCGTCTGGCCAAGCGGATGCGTATGCCAGTGGGTCCGCGCGCCCGGCTCGAAGCTGACCAATGTCGCCCGCAGCCGTGCCGGAGCCTCCTTCTCGATGATCGGCGTTTGCAGCACCCGGCCGGTGAAGTACTTTTCCGGTGCGGTGACGGTCGGCGTGCTGCCGCAGGCAATGATCTTCATCGTTCGATCCCTGGAACTGGTGGCGATGCGGGCGGCGGCGACGCCGCTCTTCTTTCGAGACACTAGTTTCGGCCGATATGGCCGGCGACGCAACCGGGTCTGTTCGGCTTGCAAGGCAGCGGTGACCGCACCGCGCGCTCAGCCCCTGAGGCTACCTATTTTCCTTGCCCTGCCGGCAAACAAGTGGGACGATGCCTTTGGGCCGGTTGAAGACAAGCCCGCCCGCGACGGTCGAACAGGCCGGCCGCCGCTCAGGACCGACTGACCTTGGCCTGAACCATGAATGCCAGTCGGTCCCCAGGGAAACGCCTGAGTGGAGGTCAGTCATGGGTAATCGCGCCGGAGGACGACGCACGGGACCGAAATGCATTGCCATAGTCGGTCCCTTCGCAAGCGGTAAGACGACACTTCTCGAAGCCATATTGGCCCGCACGGGCGCCATTCCCCGCCAGAACCCGGTTTCCTCGGGAAACACCGTTTCAGACCATTCGCCCGAGGCGCGCGCCCACGCCATGAGCGTCGAGGCGACCTTCGCCACCACGGAATTCATGGGCGAGCAGTTCACCTTCGTCGACTGTCCCGGATCGATCGAATTCTCCTTCGAGGCCGAACCGGTGCTGGCCGCCTGCGACCTCGCGGTGGTCGTCGCCGAGGCCGACGAGAAGAAGATCCCTGCCCTCCAGCTCATCATGCGCAAGCTCGACGATCTCGGCGTGCCGCGCATCCTGTTTCTCAACAAGGTCGACAAGGCGATCGCGGGCGTGCGCGACACGCTGAAGATGCTGCAGCCGGCAAGTGCGGTGCCGTTGCTCCTGCGCCAGATCCCGCTGCGCAAGGACGGCGTCGTCATTGGCTCGATCGACCTGGCGCTCGAACGCGCCTACATCTACCGCGAATATGCCGAGAGCGAGGTGGCGCAGATCCCTGGCGACGAAAAGGCGCGCGAGCTCGAAGCCCGTTTTTCGATGCTGGAAAGGCTGGCCGACCATGACGACCAGTTGATGGAACAGCTGCTCGAGGAGATCGAGCCGCCCAAGGACGCGGTCTTCGACGATCTCGCCGCGGACCTGCGCGACGGCGCCGTCACGCCGGTGCTGATCGGCACCGCCGAGAAAGGCAATGGCGTGCTGCGCCTCCTGAAGGCGATCCGCCATGATGCGCCCGACATCGAGGCGACCCGCAAGCGGCTCGGCGCACCCGAAGGCAACGCGACCGTGGTTCAGGTGATGAAGACAATCCATACGCCGCATGGAGGCAAATTGTCGGTGTCGCGCATCCTGTCGGGACAGGTCGCCGATGGCTCCGAGCTCTGGCTGCCCAGCGGCGATATGGCAAAGGTGTCCGGCATCTACAGGATGCTTGGCAAGGACCAGTCGAAGCTCACCGCGGCGAAGACCGGCGACACGGTCGCGCTCGGCAAGCTGGACGCGGTCAAGACCGGCCAGACGCTGACCTCGGCCAAGGGCGGCATGAAGCCGCTGCTCCAGTTCGAGCCGCCGCAGCCTGTCTTCGCTTTCGCCTTGCGGCCGAAAGAGCGCAAGGACGAGGTGAAGATGTCTGCCGCCATCCAGCGGCTGGCCGAAGAAGATCCCTCGCTCAGCCTGCATCATAATCAGGACTCGGCCGAGACCGTGCTGTCGGGCCATGGAGAAATGCACCTGCGCGTCGTGCGCGAACGGCTCGAGGGCAAGAACCAGATTCCGGTCGAGGGCCATCCGCCGGCGGTGCCCTATCGCGAGACGATCCGCAAATCGGCGCAGCAGCGCGGCCGCCACAAGAAGCAGTCCGGCGGCCACGGCCAGTTCGGCGATGTGGTGATCGAGATAAAGCCGCTGCCGCGCGGCGCAGGTTTCCAGTTCACCGATACCATCACCGGCGGCGTGGTGCCCAAGACCTACATCCAGTCGGTCGAAAGCGGCATACGCGATTACCTGAAGTCGGGCCCGCTCGGCTTTCCCGTCGTCGACGTCGCCGTCAACCTGTCGGACGGCTCCTACCACGCGGTCGATTCCTCCGACATGGCCTTCCAGATGGCGGCCAAGCTTGCCATGAAGGAAGGCATGGCGGGCTGTTCGCCCGTGCTCCTGGAGCCGGTGATGAAGGTCGAGATCGTGACGCCCTCCGATGCGACCTCGAAGATCATCGCGCTGATCCCGCAGCGGCGCGGCCAGATCCTCGGCTACGACGCGCGGCCCGGCTGGCCAGGATGGGATGTCGTCGAGGCGACCATGCCGCAATCGGAGATTGGCGATCTGATCATTGAGCTGCGCTCAGCCACCTCAGGCGTCGCCAGCTACCGCGCCGTCTTCGACCACATGGCCGAACTCACCGGCCGGCTCGCCGACGAAGCGATGAATGCCAACGGCAAGGCAGCCTGATCCTGATGCCGTCGCCTAAAGTGATCTTGGCTTTGGGACATCGACATGCAGAAGGTTTGGGTGAGCGCCCTTTCGAACCTTATTCGAGGGGGCGCAAAAAAACGACGCCCGGGGACCGGACGCCGTTTTGTCTGCGGACCGTTTTCTTGGGAGGAAAAACGGCAGGTCCGCCGCATCTTGAAGTCGCCGCTTCGGCGGAAGAAGGTTCGGACGCGGTAGCCGCCTGAGCCCGGGCCGTCCGAGTGATGCCCCCATCTCCCGTCCGACCACACCGCGTCCTATCGTCTGCTTAGCAGATACCGAGCGCCTTTGACATGTTACCAAAGGTTACATGTCACTGTTACGTGGCTATTTCGGTGGATTTTCCCGCCCTTCCGGCAGCGTCCGGGCAACAAAAAAGCCGGATCAATGAAGATCCGGCTGAGTTTGATTGGAAGTGCCTGTTAAGGCTAACCTCCAGAGGGGAACACTCAAGGGCGCTAATGGGAGGAGAACGCGCCCAGGAGATGAACTATATATGTGCTCATCATGCTCAAGAAACAAGCATCTATTTTGCAACACACGCATGCAAAAAGACCCAGGCTGTGGTCTAAGCCATTCCTGGAGCCGATAGGACCAGCAGAATCGCCGAAACCCAACGCGCGATGAGGTAGTTGCCACGACGGAACCGCGAACCATGCTCGGTTTTCATCTCGAAATGTCAAAAATGCGCAATGGCGTGGAATGAGGCAGCAGGCGTTTATTTCCGAGGCAACTAATGCATGTCGCGCAAAAGTGCCTGCGGTTCGGGCAATGACGTGCATAAAACCGCGTCGCAGGAATCGGTTTCGGCGCGACAGGCTGTAGGCGAGAGACAAGCAATGCGGACCTTTTCGGCGATCGCCGGCAGCGCTGCCTTCTTCATCGCGGCACCTTGTGTCGTCGCCGGCCTCGTGCCGTGGCTGCTGACGGATCGCTGGGACCGGCCATGGTCGAACCTGCCGGGTCTCGCCCCTCTCGGCTGGATTCTCATCGCGGTCGCCGTGGCGGCTCTGCTGCATGCATTCGCCCGCTTTGCGCTTGAAGGCCTCGGCACGCCTGCTCCGATCGCTCCGACCGAGAGACTGGTGGTCGGCGGGCTCTACCGCCATGTCCGCAATCCGATGTATGTGGCGGTGCTGTCGATCATCATCGGCCAGGCGCTGCTGTTTTCCAGCTGGACGCTTGTCGCCTACGCCGCAACGGCAGCCGCGGCCATGGCCGCCTTCGTCAAGCTCTACGAGGAGCCGACTCTCGCCCGCCACTACGGCGACGAATACGAGACTTACCGCCGCAACGTGCCCGGCTGGCTGCCCCGGCTAACGCCTTGGCGGGGATGAGGGCCATCTGCGGTCAATATGACCAGCTCCGCGCCTTGGCGATGATGAAGTCGCGAAACACGTGCAGCTTCGCCTGGTTCTTCATCGCGTCCGGATAGGCGAAATAGGTGTCGAAGGAAGGCACCTCCGTTTCCGGCAGAAGCTGCACCAGGCCGGAATCCTTGGAGATGACATAGTCGGGCAGCATGGCGATGCCGGCACCGCCCTGCACCGCGCGCTTGATGGACAAAATATCGTTGATCTGCAGCGTCGGCACGCGCTGGCCGCCCTCGAAATCGCCGACCGTTTCCAGCCAGTTCAACTCCGACAGATGCGCGGGCACCGGCACGCCGAAAGTGACGATGCGATGCGCCTTGAGCTCGGCCACCGAAGCCGGCCTGCCATGCTTGGCGATATAGCCGGGCGACGCATAGAGGTGGAAATGCACCGTGAACAGGCGGCGCTGGATGAGGTCCGGCTGCTGCGGCTGGCGCAGCCGGATGGCGCAATCGGCCTGGCGCATGGTGAGGTCGAGCTCCTCGTTGGCGAGGATCAGCTGCAGGCTGATTTCAGGATAGAGCTCGATGAATTCCTGCACGCGCTCGGTCAGCCAGCCGGCGCCGAGCCCGACCGTGGTCGTGACCCGGAGTACGCCGGACGGGCGGTCCTTGGTTTCGGTCAGCCGCGACTTGATGGTCTCGAGCTTCATCAGCACGTCATGCGCCGTGCGGAACAGCATCTCGCCCTGTTCGGTCAGCACCAGGCCGCGGGCGTGGCGGTTGAACAGCGGCACGCCGACATCATGCTCGAGCGCGCTGACCTGGCGCGAAATCGCCGATTGCGACAGGTGCAGCGTCTCGGCCGCATGCGTAAACGACCCCGCTTCCGCCGCAGCGTGAAACACGCGTAGCTTATCCCAGTCCAACGCCATGATTCCCCTCGTTCCTGTTTGGCGTCTGAATGAAAAATCAGGCTTTTACACGGCGTTTCTAAGCCGTTCTTTCAACAGTTTGCGAACGGCTATTCGGCCGCCTCGCGATGCACCTCGATGCCTGCCAGGTACTTCTCCGCCTCGAGCGCCGCCATGCAGCCCAGCCCCGCCGCGGTCACCGCCTGGCGGTAGATATCGTCGGTCACGTCGCCGGCGGCGAACACGCCGGGCACGTCGGTGCGCGTCGAATCCGGCGCCGTCCACAGATAGCCGTTCGGCTTCTGCTTCAGCTTGCCGACAAACAGCTCGACCGCCGGCGCATGGCCGATGGCGACGAACACGCCGTCGACCTCGAGCTGCGTCTCGACACCCGTCACCACGTTGCGCAGCTTCAATCCTTCGACCGACGGCGGCAGTGGCGTCTTGCCCGGACGGCCGGTGATCTCATCGACAACCGTGTCCCAGATGACGCGGACATTGTCCTTCTTCAAGAGCCGTTCGCGCAGGATGCGTTCGGCGCGGAAGTCCGAGCGCCTGTGGATGACCGTCACGCTCTTGGCGAGGTTCGACAGATAGAGTGCTTCTTCCACCGCCGAATTGCCGCCGCCGACCACCGCGACATCCTTGCCGCGATAGAAGAAGCCGTCGCAGGTGGCGCAAGCCGATACGCCGAAGCCCATGAAAGTCTGTTCGGTTGGAATGCCAAGCCATTTGGCCTGCGCGCCGGTGGCGATGATCAGGGCATCGGCCGTGTAGACGGTGCCGGAATCGCCCGTTGCGCGGAACGGCCTCACGTTAAGATCGACCTCGGTGATGATGTCGGAGATGATGTCGGTGCCGACATGCTCGGCCTGCCTGAGCATCTCGCTCATCAGCCACGGACCCTGGATGGGTTCGCCGAAACCGGGATAGTTCTCGACGTCGGTGGTG
Organism: Mesorhizobium sp. BR1-1-2; assembly: GCF_020165435.1. Classification (NCBI taxonomy): domain Bacteria; kingdom Pseudomonadati; phylum Pseudomonadota; class Alphaproteobacteria; order Hyphomicrobiales; family Phyllobacteriaceae; genus Mesorhizobium; species Mesorhizobium sp. BR1-1-2. The sequence goes on along the minus strand of NZ_JAIUID010000001.1, from coordinate 166,642 downwards.
ATCATGAGCTGCCCCCCCTGCTGCAGGCCGGCGACCAGCATCGGCTTCAGCATGGCGCGGGCGGCATAGATCGCCGCGGTATAACCCGCCGGGCCGGAACCGATGATGAGGACAGGCGCGTGCTTGGTGGTCATGAAAGCCTCTGCGGAGGACTGCCGGCGTTTGCGGCATGGAAAACTCGTCGATGTCGCGCGTAATGTAAGTGTTGCCCACGACGCCAGCAAGGCAAGTTGGCGTTCGTCCCCGGAAAGCTTTGTCGCACCGGGCGAACCGCTCCGGTACGGCGCGGGATTTCCCCGTGGGGGATGGCGTGGACAGCAAAGTCGTTTAATTACAAAATCCCGCAAGATTCTTTCGCCACCCATAATCATCGAAAGCCCCGAAAAATGCCGCTCAAGGCCGATCTCGACGCAATCGACTGGAAGATCCTGCGCGAATTGCAGGCAGATGGACGCATGACCAATGTCGAACTGTCGAACCGCGTCGGCATTTCGGCACCGCCTTGCCTGCGCCGCGTCAAGCGGCTGGAGGAAGCCGGCATTATTCGCGGCTATCGGGCGCTGCTCAACGCGCCGGCGCTCGGTCTCGACGTAGTCGCCTTCTGCCTGGTCGGCCTGCACCATCAGGCCGATGCCGAGCTGCGAACCTTCGCCGAGCGCACGCGCGGCTGGCCGGTCGTACGCGATGCCTGGATGGTGTCGGGCGAATCCGATTTCCTCCTGCACTGCGTGGCAAGCGACCTCGGCGCCTTCCAGACCTTTGTCATCGAGGAGCTGACCTCCACGCCGAATGTCGACACGGTGCGCACAGCCCTCACCATCCGCCGGGTCAAGGATGAAGGGCTGGTCTCGTTCGAGCGGCCGTGACGCGATGACGGCGCCCGATGCGAATTCGGGAATTTCGCCACATCGCCGCCGCGTTGATAACGGACAGACACAGGCAGCCGCAGTCCTGTACGATTTGGCGCCTGATTGGTTTCCTTGCCCAAGCAGCGTAAGTTCCAACGACAATCCGCCGTGGAAGGGGACCATGACCAGGTTTGCAAGCCCGATTTCGGCGCTCATCATATGCATGAACGAGGCCGATATGATCGGCCCTTGCCTCGAAAGCATCGACTTTTGCGCCGAGATCGTCATCGTCGATTCAGGCTCCACCGACGCCACGCTGGACATCGTTCGACAGTTTGTCGCCGAGGGCTATCCGATAAAGCTGCTGCACAATGGGTGGCCGGGTTTTCCGCATCAGCGACAATTCGCGCTCGAACACGCCACCCAGCCCTGGTGCCTTTCGATCGACCCGGACGAACGCGTCGACGACCGGCTGCGGCAGTCGATCGTGGCGGCCGTCGAGATGGCGAACGCCGGTATCAGCGGATGGTACATCCGCCGCCGCGACTGGCTGAAGGGCTACGGCTATGCCCATCGCTGGGTGCTGCATAACAGGCTGTTGCGGCTTTTCCGCCGGGAAGGCGCAACCATGGACGTGACCGCGCGGGTGCACGAATCCTTCGGCGTTTCCGGCGAGACCAGCACGATCGAAAGCGGCGTGCTGCTGCATCGTCGCGAAATATCGGTCGAGGAGGATATCGCCCGCGCAAATGCCTATTCCAGCCTCAAGGCGGCCACGCTGGTCGAGAAAGGCAAGAAGCCGGGCCTGGTGCGGCTGGTGCTTTCGCCGCTCGGCAACTTCCTGAAATTCTATCTGGCCAAGCGCTACTTCCTGTGCGGCCGGCACGGCTTCGTCTATTCGATGTCGGTAATGATCTATTCCTTCGCCACCGAGGCCAAACTGTACGAGGCCTCGCAAGGCAGCGAACCGGCGTGAGCGGTCGGATCCGGGTCAGGACGGCTTGGCTCGCCCATCGAGCCGCCCTATGGCGGCGACAAGACCGTCGAAGTCGCTGCTGTCCCGCAAGGGCTTGATGATGAAACCGGAGCGAAGCTGCGCCTCGCCGTCGACGAGCCAGCCCTGCGGCAGGCCGGCGCGCAGGCCTGCCTCCATGTCGGCGAGCTTATCGCCGACGATCACGGATCGCCGGAGGTCGAGATCGAGGCGTTTCGCCGCCTCGAAGAGCATGCCGGGATTGGGTTTGCGCATCGGGTGGTCCGATATGCCCAGCGGCCCCACGCCGGCCTCGTGATAGGCGCAGGCCAGCACCATGTCCACGACAACGCCCCGATCGCACAACAGGTCGAGCACGCGGCGGTTCACATCGGCGAAGGCACTCCAGCCGAAAAAGCCGCGCGCGATGCCGGACTGGTTGGTCACCATCACGACCGGGATGCCGGCATTGTTGGCGGCGGCGATCGCCGGCAGCATCTGCGGCCGGAGCTCGATCTCGGCCGGATCGCTGGGATAGTCGGTATCGACATTGATGGTGCCGTCGCGATCGAGGAACAGCGCCGGCTGGCGGGCGGGAAAAACCCTGCCGCCGATCCGCTCCACCCAAAGGCCCGGCTCGGCCAGCGGGTGCGGCGTCTTGTCAGCCATTGCTGAGGCGCGCTTCCACCACTTCGCACAGATGATGGTAGAGGCACAGATGCCCCTGCTGGATGATCGGCGTCGAGGTCGAGGGCACGTTGAGCAGGATGTCGGTGAGCGGCGCGAGCTTGCCGCCTGTGTCGCCCGTCAGGCTGATCACCGTCATGTCCATGGTCCGCGCCTGTTCGGCGGCGGCCAGTATGCTCGGGGAATTGCCACTGGTCGAGATCGCCAGAAGCACGCCGCCGGCCGCTCCATGCGCCTCGACCTGGCGCGAAAAAACGGTGTCGAAGCCGTAATCATTGCCCCAGGCGGTCAGCACCGCGGCATTGGCCGGCAGCGCGATGACATTGTAGCCCTTGCGCTCCTTGAGAAAGCGGCCGACCAGTTCGCCGGCGATGTGAATGGCGTCGCTGGCCGAACCGCCATTGCCGCAGATCAGCAGCGCCTTGCCCGACGAAAGGGCAGCGACGATCGCGCTCGCCGCACGTTCCATCGCGCCTGTGAGATCGCGCTCGACCAACGCCGTGATCGCGGCGGCCGAGCGGACCAGGTAATCGTTCAGTTCGGACATGAAACCCTCAATTCTTGTTGCCGGCCGAGCGCAGCCTGCCGATTGTGCCGGTCGTGCTCTTGCCGGCGACGAGATCGACCAGGACCACGCGCCCGCCGGCTTTCTGCACCACGTCCGCGCCGACCACGGTATCGACTGTGTAGTCGGCGCCCTTGACCAATATGTCGGGCAGAAGCGCCTCGATCAACGCCAGCGGCGTGTCCTCGTCGAAGACCACCACCGCGTCGACAGACGCGAGTGCCGCCAACACGCAGGCGCGGTCGTGCTGGTCGTTGACAGGCCGTTCCGGACCCTTCAGCCGGCGCACCGAAGCATCGCTGTTGAGGCCGAGCACCAGCCGGTCGCACTGGCTGCGCGCCGCGTGCAGCAGACTGACATGACCGGCATGCAGGATGTCGAAACAGCCATTGGTGAAGCCGACGCTCAGGCCCTCTTCCTTCCAGGCCGCGACCATGCGCGCGGCCGATGCGGCGTCGAGAATGGCATCCTTGTGGGCGGTCGGTCCGTGCGAGCGGAACAGTGCGCCGGTGAGTTCCTCGACCGTCAGCCGTGCGGTGCCGCGCTTTCCCACCACAACGCCGCCGGCGGCATTGGCGATGGAGGCGGCCGCGGCCGGATCGGCGCCGGCGGCAAGCGCCAGCGCGAAGGTCGCGATCACCGTATCGCCGGCGCCCGACACATCGAACACTTCACGCGCCTGGGTGGCGATGTGGCGCGCCTCCGCCGGACTGACGACGCTCATGCCTTTCTCGCTGCGCGTGGCGACGACGAAGTCGAAGCCATGCGCGTCAAGCAGTTCGCGCGCCGCGGCCACGATCTCGTCATCGCTGAACACCGGCCGTTCGACCGCTTCGCCGAGTTCCTTGCGGTTGGGCGTGATGGCGGTCGCCCCGGCATAGCGTGCATAATCGCGGCCCTTCGGATCGACCAGCACCGGCTTTCCCGCCTCGCGGCAGATCGCGATCAATTCGCCGGCGACGCCTTCGAGCAGGATGCCCTTGCCGTAATCGGACAGGATGACGATGTCGGCGCGCGCCAGCGCGGTGCGGAAATGCTGGACCAACGCCGCGCGTTCCGCCGCACCGAGCGGCCTGATCTCCTCCTCGTCGAAGCGCAGCACCTGCTGGTTGAGCGCGCTGAAGCGGCTCTTGGACGAGGTCATGCGGCCGCGCTCCCGCGCCAGGCCCGTCGTGTCGGCGCCAAGTTCGCCGAGCATACGCACCAGGCTGTCGCCTGCCGTATCGGAGCCGATCACCGAGACCGGAATGGCGGCGGCGCCGAGCGAGATGATGTTGGCCACGACATTGCCGGCGCCGCCCATGGCCAGGCTCTCGCCGCGCCCATGGAGCACCGGGATCGGCGCTTCCGGCGAAATCCGCTCGATGACGCCGTTGACGAAACGGTCGAGGATGAGATCGCCGACCACCAGCACGGTGGCCTGGCCGAAATGCGCGATGGCGCGATGCAGGGGTTCGGGGGAAAGTGGATCGTGCTTGATCATGTCACTGGCAACGCGCGCAAAAACCGGTTGTGAAGATGCATCGGGGACAAATTGGCCGGGACCGGTCGTTCATGGCGATGCCGATATACCGCAATTCGAGCCAGCGCAACGCCGGCTGGCCTCGTCAGCTCTTCTGCAAGGCGACATGGACGCCGAGCCCGACCAGCACGGCGCCGCCGGCCCGCTGCATCATGCGCTGCGCGCTGCTGGAGCGGCGCAGCCTGCCGATTACGGCACCAGCCAGGAACACGCAGACGATATCGGCCGAGGAGAACATCAGATTGACTGTCGTGCCCAGCACGACGAATTGCAGCCAGACCGGGAATGCGGCAGAGGCATCGATGAACTGGGGCAGGAAGGCCATGAAGAAGATCGCGGTCTTCGGATTGAGCACCTCGACGGCGATGCTCTCGAAAAAGGCGCGGCGAGCCGATTTCCGCTCGATCGCCGGCAGTGCCATGTCACCTTCCGCGCGCTTGCGGAACAGCGACACACCGAGCCAGATCAGGTAAAGCGCGCCGACGAGCTTGACCGCCATGTAGAGCGGCGGCACGGCGTGGAAAAGCACCGACAGTCCGGCGGCGGCGGCAAAGACATGAACATAGCCGCCCAGATGAATGCCGAGCGCTGCCGTCAGGCCGGACCAGCGGCCGCGCGCCATCGTTTGCGCGGCGGCATAGAGCATGGCCGGGCCCGGAATATAGGCGAAGATCGCCGTGGTGGCGAAAAATGCGATGAGCAGTTCGGTCGACGGCATTCATGGCCCCTGTGATGGCGCCCGGCGGCGCGAGCCGACTGAAGCGGCAGCTTTGCGGCGCCACTGTGGCGCGCTGCGCCGCGCAAGGCAATCGCGGCGGGTTTCGCCCATCCTTCGTGCCGACATCGGGGGGCCGCCCCGCCACCCTGCTTTGTCGACAGCCTCGCAAGCCTCCCTTATAAGGACCGGAATCGCAAGCAACCAGAGGGCGTTCATGATCATCGTCACGGGCGGCGCCGGCATGATCGGCGCCAACATCGTCGCCGCGCTCAATGCCGAGGGTCATGACGACATTTTGGTCGTCGACGACCTTACCGATGGCCACAAGATCGCCAACCTTGCTGACTTGCGGATCGCCGACTATCTCGACAAGGGCGATTTCCTGGCCCGCCTCGAGGATGGCGGGCTCGGCCGCATCGAGGCCGTCTTCCATCAGGGCGCCTGCTCGACCACCACCGAATGGGACGGCAAGTTCATGATGGAGGTGAACTACGCCTATTCGAAGCGGCTGCTGCATGCCTGCCTGGCGCTGCGCGTGCCCTTCCTCTACGCCTCCTCGGCGTCGGTCTATGGCGGCGGCTCCGAGTTCCGCGAGGACCCGGAGCTTGAGCGGCCGCTCAACGTCTACGCCTATTCAAAAAAGCTGTTCGATGACTATGTCAGGCGCAATGTCTTCGATACCGATCATTCGCAGGTCGCGGGCCTGCGCTACTTCAACGTTTATGGGCCGCGCGAGGCGCACAAGGGCGCTATGGCCTCGGTCGCCTTCCATCTGTTCAACCAGGTCGGGCGCAGCGAGAATCCAAAGCTGTTCGGCGCCCATGACGGCTTCGGTCCCGGCGAGCAAAGCCGCGACTTCATCCATGTCGGCGACGTCGCCGATGTCAATCTGTGGCTGTGGAAGCGCGGCGCGAGCGGCATCTTCAATTGCGGCACCGGCCGGGCGCAACCCTTCCGCGCCATTGCCGAAACCGTCATCGAGGCGCTGGGCAAGGGCGAGATCGAGTACATACCCTTTCCCGACCACCTCAAGGGCAGCTACCAGAGCTTTACGCAAGCTGATATGTCGCGTCTGCGCGCGGCCGGTTACAATGGGCAATTCCGCAACGTCGAAACCGGCGTCAGAGACTATGTCGAATGGCTGAAAGCCCAGCGATCCTCGTGATCGGCCCACGCTGGGTGGGCGATATGGTGATGGCGCAGTGCCTGTTCTCGGCGCTGAAGGAGCTCCATCCAAATGCCGCGATCGACGTGCTGGCACCGGCGTGGGCGGCCCCTTTGGTCAAGCGTATGCCTGAGGTCCGCCAGCAGATCGATTTCCCCCTGAAACCCGGCGCCCTCGAATTCACGCATCGCCGCCGTTTCGGCCGCCTGCTGCGCGGCCGTTACGACAGCGCCTATATCCTGCCGGGCAGTTGGAAGTCGGCGCTGATCCCGTTCTTTGCCCGCATTCCACGCCGTTTCGGCCATCTCAGGGAAATGCGCTACGGCCTGTTGACCGATATCGTTCCAATGCCGGAGGCCGTGAAACGGCGCACGGCGCAGGCCTATTTCGGCCTTGCGCGGGGTGGCGGTTTCCAGGCGCCTCATCTGACGGTGGACACCAACAACCAGGCCGCCCTGCTCGACCGTTTCGGCCTGGGGTCGCAGAAATTCGTGGCGCTGATGCCGGGTGCCGAGTTCGGCCCGGCCAAGCGCTGGCCGAGCGAACACTATGCCGGCCTTGCCCGGGAGTTCATGGCCAGAAGGTTCAAGGTCGCGCTGTTCGGGTCGAAGAACGACCGCGACGTGACCGCGGAGATCGCCGCCCTCGCTCCTGGCGTGGTCGACCTGGCCGGCCGGACACGGCTGGAGGACGCCATCGACCTGATCGCGGCCGCCGGGCTGGCGGTCTCCAACGACAGCGGGCTGATGCATGTTGCGGCGGCGGTCGGTACGCCGGTTGTCGCCGTCTATGGTTCGACCTCGCCACAGAACACGCCGCCGCTGGCCGAACGGCGCGAACTGGTCTGGCTCGGCCTGTCCTGCTCGCCCTGCCACCGCAAGATCTGTCCGCTCGGCCACCTCAATTGCCTGAAGACGCTCGAGGTCGCACGGGTCATGGCGGCGGCGGACCGGCTGCTGGACATCCCGGCCGCCGCATGAAGGTGCTGATCGTCAAGACATCGTCGATGGGCGACGTCATCCACACATTTCCGGCGCTCCAGGATGCGCGCCGCGCACGGCCCGATATTGCGTTCGACTGGTGCGTCGAGGAGCCTTTCGCTAGCATCGTCGCGCTGCATCCCGCAGTCGGCACCATTCACACGGTCGCCATCCGGCGTTGGCGAAAACATCTCTTCGATAGGGCCACCTGGCGCGAGGCGACCGTCTTGCGACGCGCCTTGCGCGCGTGCCGCTACGATCTGGTCATCGATGCGCAAGGCCTGTTGAAGTCGGCGCTGCTGGCCAGGCAGGCGAAGGCGCCGATCGCCGGCTTCGACCGCTCGAGCGCGCGCGAGCCTTCGGCAACGCTGCTTTACGATGTCGGCCACGCCGTACCCCGCAACCTCCACGCCATCGAACGGACACGGCGGCTTTTCGGGCTGGCGTTGGGCTACCAGCCCGATCTTTCGATGCTGGATTCGGGCATCGTGCCGCCGCCCGGCAATCTGACCGGCATAGCCGGCAAAACGGCCTTCCTGCTGCACGGCACCAGCCGCGAGGACAAGAAGTGGCCGGTTGAAGACTGGATCGAAATCGGCCGCCTGCTGGTTGAGCGGGGCATGACGCCTGTCACGACCTGGTCGAACGAGCGCGAACAGGCGGTGGCCGAAGCGATCGCCGGGGCCGTGCCGGCCACGAACATCGTGCGTAAATCCCCATTGGCCGACATCGCGGCGATGCTCGGCCGCTCGACACTGGTGATCGGCGCCGACACGGGGCTGACCCATCTCGCCAGCGCCTTCGGGCTGCCGACGGTCGCGGTGTTTTTAGCGACGGAGCCGGGTTTAACCGGTCCACGCGGGCCGTATGCATCGACGCTGCTGGCCGCGCCGGGTGGGCGGGTGACGCCGGCGGAGGTGGTGGCTGAGGCTGAGAGGCTGATGGAGCACCAGGGTGACGCCGCCGCTGGCAAGAATTGATCTATCCAATCGGAAAGCTGGCGCTGCCAATCTTGGCTAAAAACGCGCAGATCAGCGCCCCTCGAGCTCCTTAAATAAACTGCACCTGGACGATCTCGTAGCCCCTTGCACCACCCGGCGCATTGACCTCGATGGCGTCGCCGACTTCCTTGCCGATGAGCGCCCGCGCGATCGGCGAGGAAATCGAGATGCGGCCGGACTTCACGTCCGCCTCCTGATCGCCGACGATCTGGTAGGTCTTCTTCTCCTCGGTGTCCTCGTCGACCAGCACCACGGTGGCGCCGAACTTGACCTTGTCGCCGCTGAGCTTGGTGACGTCGATGACTTCGGCCCGGGCGATGAGATCCTCAAGCTCGTTGACACGGCCCTCATTGAGGCTCTGCGCCTCTTTGGCGGCATGGTATTCGGCATTCTCGGACAGGTCGCCATGCGAGCGCGCTTCGGAGATCGCCTCGATGATGCGCGGCCGCTCCTCCTGCTGGCGCCAGCGCAGTTCTTCCTTCAATGACGCGAACCCCTCGCCTGTCATCGGGACCTTGTTCATGATACCTGACCTTTCCTGCCGCCACCCCCGTCTTTCGGGGAAAGCCTTGTCGATGGTGCAAAAAGAAAACGGTCCGGCAGCCTTGGGCTAACGGAACCGTTCACCGCAATTTCCCTGAATATAGCAATCTTTGCGGGGTTTTCACGTCCAAAAATCGGTTTCTGAAGAAATCATCACCGTTTTCGCGCGCACCGTCGCAGGAGCCGGCATGGCAACAAAAAACCGGCCGTGATTGCTCGCGGCCGGTTCGAAAGGCAATGAAGGATCAGCTCCTCATGAAATGATCGATCTGTTCGGCCAGCATGCCGTATTCGCGCGACCCTTTGCCGGCCCGCTTTTCGATCTCCATCAGCTGTTGCTGGGCGCCGGCCAGGTCTCCGATCTGGAGATGGGCCTCGCCAAGATATTCGCGCACCAGCGTGTAGTTGGGGTCGATGCGCAGCGCTTCCTCGTAATAGCCGAGGCCAACGGCGACGCGGCCGGAATGGCGGTGCGAATAGCCGAGATAGTTGAGGATGCGCGGGTCCTGCTTGTTGGCGGCGAGGCTGAGCACGGCGATCGCTTCGTCATAGCGGCCGGCCATCGCCAGGTCATGCCCGGCATCATAGATGCTGTCGTCGTCCAGCATGCCTTCCTGGGGTGCGACGCACTTGTTCTTCTTCTTGTCCCAGACCATGCCTTTCTTGCATTTGGTAGTCGTACTGGTGTCGTTACCGCTGCCCGCGGCAAACACCGGAACGGCAAGGAACTGCAGGGCGAGAAGCGCGCTCGCCGCCTGGATCAGCACTCTTTTATGCATCGGAGCCTCCTGGAGGGTGAGAATGCAACACTAACGCAGCGTGTCGGCGGTTTCATCCCGGAAAAAAGCACGGGGCTAACATGAGGTGACGGATGCTTGAAATCCGCTATCATCGGCGGCGATGAAAGCTGAGCCAGCGGAGACCGCCAGTGCAGCGACGGCTTGAAAAGAACTGGGATCTGACGATCGGACCCGACACCGTGCGGCTGCTCATCCTCAAATGCAAGGCGCTGAGCGCCGCCGTCAATGAAGACTATGCCGACGGCGCCGAACACGAAATCGAGTTCGACGGCGACACCCGTGACAATCACCACCATGACGGACTCGCCGAGGAAAGCTCGGAAAACCTCACCGAAGAGGAACTGCGCGAGCTGATCAACGACCTCAATGTCGACGAGGCAGCCGAACTCGTCGCGCTCGCCTGGGTCGGCCGCGGCGACTACGACGCCTCGGAATGGGCCGACGCCGTCGCCGCCGCCCGCGAGCGCGCCAACAGGCACACGGCCAAATACCTGCTCGGCTTGCCGTTGCTCGCCGATTGGCTGGAGGAAGGGCTGGAAGCGATCGGCGCGTAACGCGCCGGTAACCGATTGTGATCGGGCCTAAGCGCCCTTCCAGGCAACTTCGGGCATCCCGGCACCGTTTCGGAGCGATGGCAACACTGAGCTTTTCCCGAAAATACAGGATTGCATTGTTCATGGTCGTGGCAGCCCTGCTGGTGACGCCGGCCGATGCCAAACATCGTCACAGGCATCACGAGCCACTTTCACCACGGGTGGAACAGCCGCTGACGCCGCGGGTCGACCGGCCGCTGAAACCGCGCGGCGAAAGGCATCGCAAGCCGAAGCCGGCACGGCAGAGGACGCAAAATCCTATCCCGGTACGTGCGGATGTCCCAGTGCCTGAACCGCGCCCCGCTGACACGCCAGAGGCGACAGAACCGAACACGCAAAATCCAGCCGCAACATCCGACCGGTTCCAGGACGAAGGATCGCCTCAGAAGCAACAAGCCCGGCCCGAGCCGCCAGCCGATGCGAAAAGCGAACCGGAGCCGCCAGCCGTGGCGCCGACGCCGACACAAAGGCCTGAGACTGGGGAACCGGAGGTTGAGCCGCCGGCCCTCGCCCCGCCACCGCCGCCAAAACCGGCGGACGCGGACAAAAAGGAGATGCTTCCCGACCCGCGTTCGGCTGACCTGCCCGACGCGAAAATGCCTGCCGAGGAAGTCGCCTGCCGCGAGCGGCTGAGGGGTCTCGGCGTCGAATTCGAGGAGCACAAGGCGGAAAGCGATCGCGATATCGGCTGCTCGATCCCCTATCCCCTGGTGCTGAACAGCCTTGGCAAGTCGATCGCCATTGCCCCGGGCGCCGAGCTCAATTGCGCAATGGCCGAGGCGGCGGCACGCTTTGCCGGCGATGTCATGCAGCCGGCGGCGAAAGCCGAATTCGGCGCCGACCTGAAATCGATCGGCCAGGCATCGGCCTTTGTGTGCCGGCCACGCAACGGCACGCGCAAACTGTCCGAACATGCCTTCGGCAATGCGCTCGATATCGCCAGCTTCTCACTTGCGGACGGGAGGACGATCGAGGTCGGTCCGGCGCCACCGGACAAGGACGCCAAATTCCTCGACGCGGTGCGCAAGGCCGCCTGCGGGCCGTTCAAGACCGTGCTGGGCCCGGGCAGCGATGCCGATCATTCGCTGCATTTGCACCTCGATCTCGAGCCGCGCCGCCACGGCGGTACCTTCTGCCAGTAGGGCCGGCTCAGAAGCGATGCCGTAATTCGGCCGCAGGCATGAACGCCGGCGCTGATTTTTCCTTTACCGTTGATCGTTAAAATCCCGCCTATCGGGGAAAGGGACTGCCGATGGACGGGATATTTCGTGCCGCGCTGGCGCTTGCGCGGCAATCGAAACGCGCGCGCGCCGCGGCCGGCGGGCTGGCCGCCCTGCTTGCGCTGGCCGCGGTGTCGGCCTGCAACACCGGCAACGTGCTGGCACTGGAGCCGGCCGTCGATGTCGGCGCGCAGACCGCGGCCGTGCCGCAATATTCAGGCATGCAGCGGCTGGTTCCTTCCAATCCCTACATGACGCAGGCCGCCTATCCACGCATGGACGAGCCGATGTCGTCGGTCGAGCAGATGCCTGCCGGCGAGACCGACTGCCGTCAGCAGCTGAGGCGCCTCGGCGTCACCTTCACCGACCTGGCGCCGATCCATGAAGGCCAGTGCGGCATCGACTATCCCGTCAAGGTCACTGCCATCGGCAGCGTCGAGATGAAGCCCGCCGCGACGCTGACCTGCGACATGGCCGCCAGTTTCGCAAGTTGGACGAAGAACGAACTCGTTCCTTCCGCCCGCTGGCGCTACTTCTCCGGCGTCAGGACTATCCACCAGGGTTCCAGCTATTCCTGCCGCAACATCGCCGGCGAAGGCGTGCTGTCGGAACATGGCAAGGGCAACGCGCTCGACGTCATGAGCATCGAACTCAACAATGGCGACGACATCGACGTGCGCAAGCCCGGCCTGTTCGCCTTCCGCACGCGCGGCTTCCTCAACAATGTGCGCGCCGACGGCTGCCAGTATTTCACAACCGTGCTCGGCCCCGGCTACAATTACGACCACCGCAACCATTTCCACTTCGACATCAAGAACCGCAAGAGCGGCTATCGCGCCTGCCGCTGATCCCTTTGCCTGGCGGCGGCTTCGCCGCGTACAGTGATGTCGTAGAACTCGAGCGGCATCGATGAGCCAACGAAGCTTCCGACGACGCGCTGCGACCTGGCTGGTGTTGCTCCTGGCGGCCTATCTGGCGCTGGCCTATGTCGCCGCGCCGGAATTCTGGACGTTTCGCGATCGCGGCTTTCGCAGCCAAAGCTTCGAGATGGTGACGCACACCCCGCAAGGCATTCCGGGCGACCCGATCAATGTCGGCCTGATCGGCACGCAAAAGGAGGTTGTCCATGCCTTCGCCGTCGCTGGCTGGGACACGGCCGACGCCGTGACGCTGAGAACCGCGATCGATATCGGCGAAAGCGTCTTGTTTTCGCGCCCCTATCCGGACGCGCCGGTGAGCCGGCTGCTGTTCGAAGGCCGCGCCCAGGATCTCGCTTTCGAAAAGCCCGTCGGCGTGAGCGCCGACCGCCGTCATCATGTGCGCTTCTGGCAGACCGATGCCACGGGCGACGACGGCCGTCCGCTATGGCTTGGCTCGGCCAGTTTCGACCGTGGCGTGGGCCTGAGCCACGACACCGGCGCCATCACCCATCATATCGGCCCCGATATCGACGCCGAACGCGACTTTCTTATCCGGGATTTGACCACCGCCGGGATGCTGGTTTCAACCAGCGACCTGGAAGGCATCGGCGCCACCACGCACGGACGCAACGGCGGCGGCGACCCCTATTTCACCGACGGCAAGGCCGTGCTCGGCGTGCTGAAGCAACTGCCGTGATGGCTGAAGTCAACTCGTAACGATCACGACCATGCCGAACGGTCCCTGCTCCAGATGCCGGAAGGCCTGCGCCACCTCCTCGAAGCCGAAGACCTTATCGACCACCGGCCGGATGCCGAGCGCCTCGATCGCCCGGTTCATCCGCTCGAAGGCGCGGCGGTGGCCTATCGATATGCCTTGCACGACGATGCGGTTGCGCTGATCGAGCATTTTTCGGCGCCGCCCTGGGATGCCGCCTGACCGGGCCGCATGCGCTGTCATCTTCTTGAAAACTGCTGCTGACTATTTTCCAATCCAGCACGGCAATGCTATTGACCCCTGATGCTGTATGTTGAAATCGCCACCGTGGTCGTCCTCATCTGCGTGAACGGCCTTCTGGCAATGTCCGAGCTTGCCATCGTCTCGTCGCGGCCGGCTCGCCTCAAGGCAATGATCGACCGCGAGGTCAAGGGTGCCGGCCGGGCGCTTGCGCTTGGCTCTAACCCCGGCAAGTTCCTGTCCTCGGTGCAGATCGGCATCACCCTGGTCGGCGTGCTGTCCGGCGCCTTTTCCGGCGCCACGCTCGGCGAAAGGCTGGCGCAATTCCTGGCCGCGAACGGCATCCGCGAAACCATCGCCGATCCGCTTGGCGTCGGCATCGTCGTCGCCATCATCACCTACGCCTCGCTGATCATCGGCGAACTCGTGCCCAAGCAGATCGCGCTGCGCGATCCCGAGCGGGTCGCCGTGCGCGCCGCTCCGGCCATGACCGTCCTCGCCACCGTCTCGGCGCCGCTGGTCTTCCTGCTCGACATTTCCGGCCGGGCCGTGCTTTGGCTGCTCGGCCAGCGCGGCGAGAGCGAGGAGAAGGTCACCGACGAGGAGATCAAGATGCTGGTCGCCGAGGCCGAGCATCACGGCACCATCGAATCCGACGAGCGCCGCATGATCGCCGGCGTCATGCGGCTTGGCGACCGCGCCGTGCGCGCCGTCATGACGCCGCGCACCGAGGTCGACTGGATCAATCTCCAGTCCGACGATGCCACCATCCGCAAGCTCCTGATGGACACACAGCATTCGCGCCTGCCCGCCGGCGACGGCGGCGTCGACGCCATGATCGGCGTCGTCCAGACGCGCGACGTGCTGGCGGCGCTGCTGGGCGGCCGCGCGCTCGACCCGCGGCGCCACGTGCGCGCCGCGCCCATCGTGCACGATCAGGCCGACGCGCTCGACGTGCTGCAGACGCTGAAGGAATCCGACGTGCCGATGGCGCTCGTCCATGACGAGTACGGCCATTTCGAAGGCATCGTCACCCCCGCCGACATCCTGGAGGCCATCACCGGCGTTTTCCGTTCGGACCTCGAAGCCGGCGAGGAGGAGAATGCCGTCAAGCGCGACGACGGCTCATGGCTGCTTGCCGGCTATATGCAAGCCGACGAGATGGCCGAGGTGCTGGGCATCGACTTGCCGGAAAACCGCGACTACGAGACCGTCGCCGGCTATGTGCTGTCGCACATGCACCATCTGCCGGCGACCGGCGAATGCGTCGATGCGCAAGGCTGGCGTTTCGAGGTGGTCGATCTCGACGGCCGCCGCATCGACAAGCTGATCGCCACGCGCCTGCCCAGCGGCCACCGCGAAGTGGTGCGCTGACTGTTCGAACGTCGCCGCGGGCCGAGAGCGGTCATTGGTCGTCGGTCCGCGCCTACTGCTCCGTGAAGGCGCGGGCGAAGGAATCGAGCATCGGCCGCGCGAGATATTCCAGGAAAGTCCGGTCGCCAGTGCTGATGAACGCCTCGACCGGCGTCCCGGGATAGAGCTGTTCGGGCTTCACGCGGGATGGCAGGGCGTCGATCTTCAGCTTCGCTCGGAAATAGGGTTCACGCGTAGCCTCGTCGATCAGCCGATCCGCGGAAACCTGTGTCACGGTGGCTGGAACCTCGGGCGTGAGCCGCGTGTTCAAGGCGGACAATCGCAGTTTCGCCGTCTGGCCGACGCGGACCTGATCGATGTCCTTCGGCCGCAGCTTCGCGTCGACGACCAATCCCGATGCCGTCGGCAGGATCTCCATGATCTTTTCGCCCGGGGCAATTACGCTGCCCTTGGAATTGTAGGTCGACGACACCACGATGCCCGCTGCCGGCGCCTTGATCGTCGTGCGCCGCAGCACCGCCGCGGCCGCCCTGATCTGTTCCTCGATGTCGGCCAAGTTGGAGCGAACCTCGTCCAGCTTCGTCAACGCCTCCTCCACCCGTTGCGTGGTCAAGCGCTCGGTCTGCTCCCGCGCCTCGACGATCTGGGTGCTGGCCGATGCAAGATTGGCCTCCAGCGCCCCCGCCTGGCCGACGAGGTCGGCTTCGCTGCGCAGAAGCTGGGAGTATTCGGTGCGGTTGGTCAGGCCCTTGTCCAAAAGGCTGGTCTTGATGCCGAGCTCCTTCTTCACCACCTCGACCTGCTGCTGGATGGCTTGTTTCTGGGCGTTCAATCCCACGACGGACTGCCGATGCATCGCGACCCGCTGCGCGAGGATGGATCGTTCCGACCGGAACCGGGCGAGCCTGGCGTCGAACTCCTTCTGCTGTTCCCGAACCAGCATTTCGAAATCGTGCTGAAGCGGCGCCGGCGCCGCTGTTGTGATCGGCGCCAGCCTGTCCAGCCCGTCCCGCTCCGCCTCCAGCCGCGCCGCACTTGCGCTGAGTGCGATCGACTGCCTCGTCAGCCGGTTGAGCTCGGCCTGCGCGGCGGTTGGATCCAGCACGATCAGATCCTGCGCCTGCTCCACGCGATCGCCTTCGTGGACCAGCAACTCTTGGACGATGCCGCCCTCGGGGTGCTGGATGAGGATGTTCCCTCCCACCGCCGAGATCGTGCCTTGCGTGATCACCGCGCCGGCCAACGGGGCGCTGACCGCCCAATAACCGAAGCAACCTGCAAATACCGCTATCGCCGCATAGCCGGCCAATGCCACGCGTCCCGTGTCGGTGCGCGGACTGCGTTCCCCGGCGAGGCCCTGCACTGCCATCGTCTACGATCCAAAGCGGTTTTTTTGCGGGGCGCTGCGGATCGTCGTGGCGAACGACCCCGTCACCACCGTATTCTGCTGGGGAGAATTGCCGGCGAGCGGCTGCCGCAGCAAATCGCTGCTCGGACCGAAGGCTTCGATCGCACCGTCGCGCAGCAGCATCACGCGGTCGCAGGCCGCTGCCATCGAAGGGCGGTGCGTGATCACGATCAAGGTAGTCCCTGCCGTACGCGCGGCAGAGAGCACCACTTCGAGCGCCGCCTCGCCGGCGCCGTCGAGATGGGCGTTGGGCTCGTCCAGAACGAGAATTCTGGGATTGCCGTAGAGGGCGCGCGCCAGCCCGATCCTTTGGCGCTCGCCGCCCGACAGCGCCCTGTCAGACGGACCTATCATCGTCTGGTAGCCGTCGCGCTGCGCCAAAATCAGGTCATGGGCCTGGGCACGCTTTGCCGCCTCGACGATCGAGGCATCATCCGCGTCGGGATCGAAGCGGCCGACGTTTTCCGCGATCGATCCCGGGAAAAGTTCCACCTCCTGCGCGAGATAGCCGATATGCCTTCCAAGCTGCTTTTCGTCCCAGGTCCTGAGGTCCGCGCCGTCGATCCTGACCGAGCCGCTGACCGGTTGGAGCGCACCGACAAGCAATCTGGCGAGCGTTGATTTACCGGCTCCGCTCGGGCCCACGATCGCCACCGCCTCGCCGGCCCCGATGTGGAAATTCAGCCTCTTGACGATGGGCTGACTGCCTGGCGTATTTGGCGCGACGTAGATCAGATCCTGCGCCGATATCGCGCCTGACGGATCAGGCAAGGCCAGTTTTTGCGCCCCGGTCGGATGCGACGAAAGGGTCGCCTCCAGGCGTTTCCATGACCGCCTGGCGTCGACGATCTGCCGCCACGAGCCGATCAGCTGGTCGAGCGGCTGCAGCGCGCGCGACGAGACCAGAGAGGATGCGAAGATCATCCCGGCCGTCATCTTTCCTTGCAGGACCAGCCATGCTCCCACACCCAGTATCGCCAGTTGCAGCATCATCCGCACGGCACGCGACGTTCCGCTGAAGATCGCATTGGCCGTCGATGCGCGGTCATGAACGATCAGCGCTTCGGCGACGTGCTTTCCCCACGCCCGCGCGGCGTTCTGGACCATGCCCATGGCGCGCAGCGTCTCCGTGTTGCGGGCAAAGGCCTGCTCCGACTGGCTGGCGACCGCCGAACGTCGTGAAAACAAGGCGTCGTTCCTGCCGACGGCAAGCTGGGTTGCCAGGACCAGTGCAAGCAGCATCGCCACGCCAGCCAGCGTGAGCCAGAACAGCACGGGATGGATCAGGTAGAGCAGGCCGAGGAACACGGGAGCAAACGGCAGGTCGAACAGGACCGCCACGCCGCGCGATCTGATGAAGGCGCATACCGAGGCGAGATCGCGCAATGGCGACAGGCCTGCGGAGGCATGGTTGGGCGCGAGCGAGGCGGCGAACGTCTGCGCACCGAGCTTGCTGTCAATGCTGGCCGCGACGCGCTGCGTGTAAATGGAACGCACTGCGTCCAGAAAACCAAGAAAGGCTAGCGCGAGAACCGCGATGATCGACAGGTAGACAAGCGTCTCAACATTGGAAGAAGGCAGGACCCGATCATACACCTGCAACAGATATAGCGGGATCACCAGCAGCAGGATGTTGATCAGGAACGAGAAAACGCCGACATCGGCGATGGCGCGCCACAAGACCGCCCGCAGACCTGATTCTCCAATCATTTCCCGCATTTCCCTAGGCCGAGTGGTCGCCCGCGACGTCCAACGGGTGGTGCTGCAGGTCATCCAGCGTATAGGCGCGGATGTAGTCGATCTTCATCTCCGCCGGCGTGGCGAGATGGTCGGGAGGCGCGCCGGCAAAGCCGCCCACGGCGAGATCGGCCAGCATGTACATGGGTGTGTGCATGTCGGACGGGGTCGCGGCTTCGGCGACCTTTACGCCGTCATATGTCCAGACGAGCGTATCCGGAGTCCACAGCAGGCCATAGGTATGGAAGCCGTCGGTGTCCGAAACATTCACCGAGGAAGAGACCTTGGTGTGCTGTCCCGTCTCGTTCGTGTGCGCCGTCATGATGAGCGTGTTCGGATCCTGCCCGCGCGCTTCCAGGACGTCCAGCTCCGGCGGCCACGAGCCGTCTTCCGGCAGCAGCCAGAAAGCCGGCCAGGCTCCGGCCGTTTCGGGCAGGTCCGCCCGCATTTCGAAATAGCCGTAGGTTTGCGAGAAGCTTTCGTGGGTCGTCAGGATGCCCGAGGTGTACTCGTAATTGTTGATCAGTGGCTTGATGTCTGCCGGCGACTGCGCCGCTGTGATGGTGAGGACCCCGTTTTCCACGCTGAACGGATGCACTGAACTGGTCGGGCCGTAATTGGCGTCGATGTACCATTGCAGCTCCCCATTGCTGCTCAACGTGCTTCCGTTCGGCGCACCCCACCAGAAGTTGGAATTCCAGGTGCCGTCATGGCCGTTCCAAAGGCTGAGCGTGTTGAAGTCGTCCGAAAAGGACAGCGTCATTCCGGACTTGTCGATCGGCAGTTCGAACTGGCTGGGCGCCAGCTTGTCCACCGTCGTGTTGTTGAACACCAGCACCTCGTCGGATCCGAGGTTCAACAAGAGGTTCGCTCCTGCCTGGGTCATATGGGCCTTGACGTCATCAAACGACATGAAATCGTAGCCATTGAGGCGGACTGTGTCGTCCGCGCCGAAATCGGTGATCAGGTCGCTTCCGTTGCCCTTGGTGATGATGAAAGTGTCGGCGCCGCCGCCGCCAATCAGCACGTCGTTGCCCTGGCCGCCATCCAGTGTCTGATGGCCGGAGCCGCCCCTGATAATGTTGTCCAACGCATTTCCAAACGCATAGCGATTAGCGCCGGTGACGACGAGGTTCTCGAAATTTTCGGGGAGCTTGTAGCTCATCCATGTGTCGATCGTGTCGATGCCAGCCCCGGGATCCTCCACCACCTTGTTGTTGGTGGAATAGAGGTGGTAATAGTCGTCGCCCGCCCCGCCATAGATGGTGACGTTGACGCTGGCGTCTCCCCAGAAGGAATCGTTGCCGGAGGTGCCGTGCAGTTCCGGCCCCGATCCGGTCGCCGAGAACCAATGGGTGGACGTGCCCGTATAGGGGAGAGGAATGCCTTTGGCGTTCACGACGGTGCTCATCAGGAAATCCTTTCCTCGCGCCTGTTCAGGTCATTCGAAACGGCAACCGCTCACGGAGCAACGTTGCCATGCACGATATCGTTCCAGGAGCTTGCCACACAGTTCAGCATTACATCGGCTGTTGGATGATATTTTTTGATGCGGAAGCACTACAGGCCAGAAAATGGTCTATGGATCGTAATGAAATCAGTAAAACTTTTAATAAAACTCTCACTATACCGAGAAAAATGGCGATATACTTTCCGCCACGCCTGGCGTAGGTCAAAAAAGGCAATTCCGGCTTTCTGGCGGGCCGTAATATTGCCGCTCTGGAGCAATGGGCGAATTCCAGGGCTGGCGCATCGAGCGAGGGAACAGGCCTCGGGCCGGCAGCGCGGTGCCCGCTATTTGTCTCAGGGGAAGACCCTCAAACCGCGGCTTCGATCGGTTCGGAAAGCTTCGGATTCGAGCGCGAGGCGATCAGGCAACTGGCCACGATGAGGCCCGCTCCCGCCAGCGTGGTCCAGGTCACCGCCTCGTCGAAGAAGAACCAGCCAAGCGCGATCGCCCAGATGAAGGCGGAGTATTCGGTCGGGATCAGATATTGCGCTTCGGCGCGCGCGTACGCCCAGCTCATCAGGAATTGGCCGGCGAGCGAAAGCGCCGTCACCCCGGCGAGAGGAAGCCAGAGCTCGCTCGGCAGCGCAACGGCAAGCCAGGGCGCCGCAAGACCGAGGATGACGGCAACGCAAAGGTTCTGGAACAGCATGATCTCGATCGGCTGGGCCAGCAGCGCCTGTTGCCGCGCGAGGATCAGATTGTAGGCGTAGAACACCGTCGATACCAGCACGGCGGCGGTGCCGAGCAGGGCATCCTCGGCATAGGTCGCATGCCCGAACTGTCCGGCTATTATGATCGCGACGCCGGCAATGCCGGCCAGCGATGCCCAGATCGCCTGTCGTTGTATCCGTTCGCCCAGCAACAGCGCGGCCAGCAGGAGCGCAAACAGCGGCGCCACGAAGCTGAGACCGATCGCCTCCGCCAGCGGCAGCCTGGCAAGGCCCCAGAAAAACGACAGCAGGACAATGCCGACGACAACGGCACGCAGCGCGTGCAGTCTCAGCACGGAAAGGGCGGGAAACGCGCGCGACCCTGCCGACCAGCCGGCGCCCGCGACCACGGTCGCCAGCATGCTGCGCCATAGCACCGTGTTGTAGACACCCACGGCAATGACCAGGACCTTCATCGCCGCATCCATTCCCGACAGAAGGAAGATGCCGAGCGCGCACACCAGCACCGGGATCATGGGGGAAACGACGCCTGCCAGGCTGGACGACTTCACGGGGCTTTTGCTCATGTGATGGAACGCAGCCGGATATATCAGGGCAGAATGGCCGAGCCAGATGGCAGCTCCGCCCATATGGAGGGCCAACCCCGTGTCCGTCCGCGATCGCGCGAAAGCAATCTCCACAGCTCCATGGCTCAGCCCGGATACGATGCTGAACTCCGCTGTGTTGCTCGCTTCCGCAGCCCCGAACGTTGATGAAAACAGATGAACTTCCAGGCCTGGCCGGCGTTCCCTGCGCATGATGCGGAAACTCTTCGTGTTTGGCACCTTGAAGAAAGGCTTTCCCCTTCACGGCGAGGGTTTGTCCGAAGCCGGCTTTCTGGGCGTCTACAGGACGCGAGAGCGCTTCCCGATGCTGATCGCAGGACCTCGCTTCGCTCCGATGATGTTCAATGAGCCAGGCGTCGGTTTCCAGGTCGGCGGCGAACTCTACGCTGTGGACGATCGCGCCTTGGCAAACCTCGACAGGATGGAATCCGTCGGCAAGCCCGGAAATTTGCGCGTGCTGATCGAAACCGAGCCTGTCGGTGGCGGGGCGCCTGTCTCGGCATATGTCTACATGAAGACCCGGCATCTCGCCGCCCCGATCCACTCCGGATATCTCGAGGACTACGCTGATCGGCGCTTCACGCTCTCATCAGGCAGCTAGAACCATTCCAGGAATAAGTGCATGGCGTTTCCCGCCTGGTTCGGCCCTCATTTCTGCGACGCCAAGTGATCCACCTCGCCACGGATGCTCCGGCGGTTTTTTCGGCGAGAGATTTTGAGCTAAGGTGACGCACCACCGATGCGGCAGAGAGCATCCAGATGACTGAACGTACCGGCACAAGAGACAGCAACACGGCAGTCGCAAGCGATCCCGCCGACGACGATCCTCGCCTGGCGTTCATCTATCAGGAGGCGGTGCGAGGCCTCAATCATCAGCAGAACCTCGTCGAGAACATGAACACGCGCGCCGGCAGCCTCATCTTCGCCACCGCGTTTGTGAACTCGTTGCTTGGCGCAAGGGCGCTTTCCGACGGGCTCGGGCTCTGGGATTGGATCGCAGTGGCCCTGCTGTTCGGCATTGGCGGGCTGATCGTCTTCCTGCTTTGGCCCTATCACAAATACACGTTCCGCTTCGATCCGGAAGAGCTGCTCCACCACTATGTCGATGGCGACAGGCCGCTGAAGATATCGGCCATGCAGCGCGCGCTTGCCCTTCGCATCAAGGCGGACATGGCCAGCAACTGGCGCATCATCCAGCGGCTTCGGGTAGCATTGCAGATCGCGCTCGTTCTTTTGTTGTTCGATATCCTCGCCTGGCTTTTCGCGGTCGCCGGCATTTGACACGCATGATTTTGGGCCGATGGCTGGGCGGCGCTGTTATCCTGCGCAGGCGCCGTCGCAAGCGAATTAATCGATCGAAACTACAACTCTTCGGCTTTCCCGCGCAGGAACCCTCAACACCAAAAAAGGGCGGCGCAAGCGCCGCCCCACATCCTTGGGAGGATGATTTCGAAGCTTAGGCCGCCTTGATTTCCTCGTCTATGGCGTCGGCCTGACGCGCGCTCTTGAGCGCCTTGGCCCACCAGGCGACGTCGTTGACCAGCGCGGTCGCGGCCTGGTTCAGGTGCTCGATCTCCTCGAGCTTCTTCTCGCCCTGACGCACGGCGAGGAAGTCGCCCCAGGCGATATGGACGGCCGACTTGACCGGCGCCATCTGCAATTCGACCGCATGGAGGCGGAGCTGTTCGACGGCCCGGGCGCCGCCGACGCTGCCATAGCCGACGAAGCCGGCCGGCTTCTTGTTCCATTCATTGGCGGCGTAGTCGATGGCGTTCTTCAGCACGGCCGTGGGGCCGTGATTGTACTCGGCGGCGGTGAAGATGAAGCCGTCATATTCGGCGACCTTCTTCTGCCAGCGCTGCGCCACCTCGTTGGTCGACGGCACCCAGGCGGAGGATGCGACCTCGTCGAAGAAGGGCATCGGGAAATCGCGCAGGTCGACGACATCGACCTCGATGTCGGCATGCGACTTGGCGATCTTGGCGATCCACTGGGTAGGCACGTCAGCGAAGCGCGCGGCGCGTGTCGAACCGACGATGATGGCGATCTTGGGTTTGGACATAGGGCTCTCCTGGTAAGCAATTCCGGGGCAGGTAAGACTGGTATCGTTTGGATACCGGGGCTATATGAGTTCCTGTCAACTTCGTGCGCAAGGAGGCACCTTTTTGTTACTGAGGAACCCGCACAACACCGAAGACTGCCGTGCCGTTTCGGAAATCCTGCAGCGCGTCGGCGACAAGTGGACCGTGCTCGTCGTCGGCAAGCTCGGCGACGGACCGCTGCGCTTCAATGAGCTGCGCGCGGCTGTCGGCGGCATCTCGCAGAAGATGCTGACCACCACCTTGCGCGGGCTGGAACGCGATGGTTTCGTCACCCGCACCGTGTTCCCGACCATTCCGCCGCGGGTCGATTACGAGCTGACCGAACTCGGCCATGAACTGCTGGTCCCCGTCAGCGCGCTCGGCGAATGGGCGCGCAGGAACACCACGCGCGTGCGGGCCGCGCGTGCGAAATTCGATGGTCTGCATGGCTGAAATTCTACTGTCGTTCAGCAATCGTTGACTGATTGTCTTCGTGCCTGCACCACCCACCCGGACTTAAACAGTTCGACAGCGGTCCTGGGCTTTAGCTTTCGGCTGGAACGGCCTTCGGCTTGCCCTCGCCGTCCAGCGCCACCATGACAAAATCGGCGTGCGTGACCTTTTCCATCAGGTCGGAGAGATAGCGCTGCGCCCAGGCCTCGACCTTGAGGGTCATCGAGGTGCGGCCGACGCGCTCGACATGGGTGTAGATGCACAGCGTGTCGCCAATCTTCATCGGCTTGGCGAACGACATCTCCTTGACCGCCGCCGTCACCACCCGGCCCTTGGCGCGCTCGGCGGCGCGGATGCCGCAGGCAAGGTCCATCTGCGCCATCACCCAGCCGCCGAAAATGTCGCCGGCGGCATTGGCGTCCGAAGGCATGGCCAGCGTGCGCAGCGTCAGATCGCCGACCGGCCGTCCGTCCGCGTAGTGCACCATGCAAGATATCCCCAGAGATCGACTGCTGCTGATCCCGTATCGTCAAGGCGCCAACGCGTCAACGCGGGATGATCGCGGTCCGCGGCTCGTGCCGGCTCTGACCTTCATTTCGCGTCCCACGCAAGGACTCGCGGCGTTCTAGAAATAGCGCTCGAGGTTCGCTCGAATGCGATCCAGAACGGTATGCCCGGAAACGTCGGGGACGAACGCCTTGCCGGTGATGGCCTCGTAAGCCTGCGGATAGACTTTGGAGGCCTGTTCGATGATCTCATCCGGAATTTCCGGAATAGGATCCCTGTAAGGGTCGCAGCGCGCCGTCACCCACGAGCGGATGAAATCCTTGTCGAAACTCTCCGGCCGCGTGCCGTTCGCCAGGGCCTGTTGGTAACTCCCGGCGATCCAGTACCGGCTGCTGTCGGGCGTGTGGATTTCGTCGGCCAGGATGATCGTCCTGTTTTTGTCGATGCCGAATTCGTACTTCGTATCGGCAAGGATCAGGCCGCGCTCGGCGGCGCGCGCCTGGCCGCGGGCGAACAGGTTCAAGGCGTAATCCGAGACGGTGTCCCACTGCGCCTGGGTGAGCAGGCCCTGTTCGATGATCTCGGCCCTGGACAGCGGCTCGTCATGGCCGCCATGCGCGGCCTTGCTGGTCGGCGTGATGATGGGCTCGGCCAGCTTCTCATTGTCGCGTAGGCCGTCCGGCAGCCGCATTCCATACATCTCCCGTTCGCCGCGACGATAGCGCGTCAGGATCGAGGTGCTGGTGGTTCCCGCCAGATAGCCGCGCACGACGATCTCGACCGGGAGGATGTCGAGCCTGGTGCCGACGACGACGTTGGGGTCGGGATATTCCAGAACATGGTTCGGACAGATATCGGCGGTTTCCTCGAACCAATACCGCGCCGTCTGCGTCAGGATCTCGCCCTTGAACGGAATCGAGGTCAGGATGGTGTCGAAGGCACTGAGGCGGTCTGTGGCGATGATGATGCGTCTGTTGTCCGGCAAGTCGTAATTCTCGCGGACCTTGCCCTTGTAGTGACCCGGCAGTTCGGGAATGAAAGCATCCGACAGGACACGCATGGGATCTCCTGCCTTGCGCAGAGTGGCCGATGTCCTCGCATAGGCTGTCGACCCCATGCGTATCAAGCGGGATGTTAAGGGTTCCCCCGCAAATGGACCCGGTATCGCGGTCGCTTTTTTCACAACGCATGCCGGAAGGTCCAGCGACGCGGCAAGCCCACCCCGTCTAGGCTGCGGCCAGATTTCCGGAGCCGGCCGTACCCATCATGCAGACCTACGACTTCATTATCGTCGGCTCCGGCTCGGCCGGTTCGGTGCTCGCCGATAAATTGTCGGCCTCGGGCCGTTTCTCCGTGCTAGTGCTCGAAGCCGGTGGCAGCGACCGCCGCTTCTACGTGCAGATGCCGCTCGGCTATGGCAAGACCTTCTTCGACCCCACGGTCAACTGGAACTACAAGACGGAAGCTGATCCCGGTCTTGGCGGCAATGTCGACCACTGGCCGCGCGGCAAGCTGCTTGGCGGGTCGAGCTCGATCAACGCCATGGTGTGGATCAGGGGCGCGCGCGAGGATTTCGACGACTGGCGCGACGCCGGCAATCCCGGCTGGGGTTACGACGACCTGCTGCCGGCCTTCAAGGCGCTGGAAGACAACCAGGCCGGGGCCGACAGATGGCGCGGCACTGGCGGCCCGCTGCACATCAGTGATACGTCTGATGCCGTCCACCCGCTGACAAAGCGCTACCTCGCCGCCGCCCAGCAGGCCGGACTGCCGTTCAATCCCGATTTCAACGGCGCTGCCCAGGAAGGCGTCGGCATCTACCAGATCTCGACCCGCAACGGCCGCCGCATGTCGGCCGCGCGCGCCTTCCTGCGCCCGGCGATGAAGCGTGCAAACGTCCGTGTCGAGACCAACGCGCTGGCAAGCCGCATCCTTTTCGAAGGCAAGCGCGCGGTCGGCATAGAATATCTGCAGAACGGCCAAACGAAAACGGTCCGCGCCGGCCGCGAAATCATCCTGTCGGCCGGCTCGATCAACTCGCCGCAGCTTCTGCAACTCTCAGGCGTCGGTCCGTCGGCGCTGCTGAAGGGGTTGGGCATCCCGCTCATTCACGCCAACGAGAATGTCGGCGCCAATCTGCAGGATCATGTCGGCATCAACTACACCTTCAAGGGCAAATTGCCGACGCTCAATCAGATCCTGCGTCCCTGGTGGGGCAAGCTCATGGTCGGCATGCAATACATCCTGACGCGCTCCGGCCCGCTGTCGCTGTCGATGAATCATGGCGGCGGCTTCTTCCGCACCGACCCGGCCTTTTCGCGCCCCAACATGCAGCTCTATTTCCAGGCGTTTTCGACCGTGATCCCGAAGAGCGGCGAGCGTCCGATCCTGACTCCCGACCCTTGGCCGGGCTTCTCCATCGGCCTGTCCAATTGCCGCCCGTCGAGCCGCGGCGAGATCATGATCCGCTCCAGCAATCCGTTGGACTATCCCAGGATCGTCGCCAACGCCTATTCGACCAATGCCGATGTCGAGGAGATGCTGGCAGCGGTGAAATTCGTGCGCAAGATCGCCTCGATGCCGGCCATGGCCGAGATCATCGCCGAGGAGGTTTTGCCAGGCCCGTCAATCACTTCGGACGCCGACCTGATCACGGATTTCAGGAAACGCTCCGGCACCGTCTATCATCCGGTCTCGACCTGCCGCATGGGACCCGATCCCTGGCGCGCCGTGGTCGATCCGCGGCTCAAGGTGCATGGGCTGGAAGGCTTGCGCGTTATCGACGCCTCGATCTTCCCCGACAACATAACCGGCAACACCAACGCCGCCTCGATCCTGACCGGATGGAAAGGCGCCGAACTGGTTCTGGAGGACCAAGAATGAAGATCACCGACGTCAAGACCTGGGTTGTCGGCAATCCCCCGCCCGGCATCGGCGGCAAGTATTTCATCTTCGTCAAGCTTACCACCGATGGCGGTGTGGTGGGATACGGCGAGGCTTACAACGCCACCTTCTCCGCCCATGTCACGGCCAGGATGATCGAGGACATGGCCGAGCGCTATCTCGTCGGCCGCGATCCGCATGACATCGAGAACTTCTTTCGTCGCGCCTATTCCTCCGGCTTCACCCAGCGCCCCGACGTGTCCGGCATGGGCTGTTTTTCGGCGCTGGAAATGGCCTGTTGGGACATCATCGGCAAGGAAGCCGGCAAACCCGTCTACAAGCTGCTCGGCGGCCAGGTGCATGAGACGCTGCGCTCCTACACCTATCTCTATCCGCATACTGGCAGCGTCCATTCCGAGGATGCCCCGAACGGCAGGAATGTCTACAACGATCCCGAAATGGCGGCGGCCTGCGCGCTCGAATATGTCGAGCAGGGATTCAATGCCGTCAAGCTCGACCCGGCCGGTCCCTACACCGCCTTCGACGGCCACCAGCCGCGCCTGCTCGACATCGATGTCTCGACCCGCATGATCAAGGCGATCCGCGAGGCGGTGGGCACGCGCGCCGACATATTGTTCGGCACGCACGGCCAGTTCACCGCTTCGGGCGCGCTACGGCTCGCCCGTGCCATCGAGCCCTACGATCCCTTGTGGTTCGAGGAGCCGGTGCCGCCCGACATGCCGGAGGTGATGGCGCAAGTCGCCCGCGCGACCTCCATCCCGATCGCCACCGGCGAGCGGCTGACGACCAAGTTCGAATTCGCCCGCGTCATCGAGAACCGGGCCGCGACCATATTGCAGCCGGACCTCGGCCGCTCCGGCGGCATTCTCGAAACCAAGAAGATCGCCGCCATGGCCGAGGCCTACCACATCCAGATCGCACCGCATTGCTATTGCGGACCGATCGTCGGCGCCGCCAACATCCAGCTGGCGGTGACATTGCCCAACTTCCTCATCCTGGAATCACTGAAGCAATGGGACGGCTTCCACGCCACGCTGCTCAAGAAGAAGATCGAGTGGCAGGACGGCAACGTCATCCCGCCGAAGGAACCCGGCCTCGGCGTCGAGCTCAACGAGGCTGTCTGCGACGCCCATCCCTACACCGGCAAGGACCTGCATTTGCAGATGATGCAAACGCCGCTAATGCCGTGAACGAACGCTGGATGGCGGGTTTCACCATGCGGCCGGTCATCTACAACATGTCCAGCCGCAAGGGTCCAAGGATAGGATCATCCGGGGGCCAAGCTGGGCCGGAAAGGGGATCGGCTCGCAGTGACCAGATCAGGCCGTCGGGAGCAGTTTGCTCATGCTCACGCGCTCCTCAACCTCATACCCGCATTTGTGGTAGAACCCCAGAACCTCTGAATTGGAAGCGACAACTTGGAGGTTGATCTTTACGCAGCCAAGGGCGGCGAGCCGCCGTTCGGCTTCCTGGATGAGAGCCTCGCCGATCCCTTTGCGGCGATGGGATTGCAGGACGGCGATCCGGGAAATCCAGCCCCGGTGGCCATCATATCCGGCCATGATCGAACCAACGACCCGACCAGATTCGAGTACGACCAAAAGGAGGGTCGGCTGATACCTCAGCTTCTCGGGGATCGAACTACGAGCGGCGTTCCACGGGGTGTCATTGGGGAATGCGTCCTGCCAAAGCGCATCAACTCCGTCAAAATGACTGTCGGTGTATTCAATGATCGAGAACATTCGCGTCCATTCCAGCTGATCTGATTGAAGCCTGAAACAGGGTAGATTATCGGGCGATTTCAGAACCTTAAATGGATCGCCGGAATCACGGCCGCAACGGCCTGAATCAGTCCCTCAACGTCTTGATTCAATATCTGAGCGTCAGCGCGCCGGGCAGGATCTCGAAGGTCGCCGGTATGCGCCCAGGCGATTCGCCGTCGATGTCGACCAGCGCGCCGTTCTTTTCCACGTCGCCCAGCGGTTCGACCACCACTTTCCTGCCGCGCAATATGGTGATGGCCGGATGGTTGCGATGCCTGCCGCCATAGAGCAGGCGGATATCCCAGATCAGCTTCAGCTTGCTGGCCGCGCGCAGGATGACGATATCGAATTGGCCGTCGGTCAGGTCGGCGTCCGGCGCGATCATCATTCCGCCGCCGAAGAATTTGCCGTTGGCCACCGCCACCAGCGCCATTCGCGCCTCGACCGGGGCGCCATCGTCGACCGAAATCGTCACATCCTGGAACCGGTAGCGGGCGAATTCGACCACGGTGCGCCACAGGAACAACGTCTTGGCCGCAACCTTGCCCTTGCGCTTGTCCGCATTGACGGCCCGATCGGTCGCGCCAGAGAGCCCCAGGCTCGCAACGTTGACGAAGTGCCGGCTGGCCAGCGCGCCATGGTCGTCGATATAGCAGATGCGTCCTGCATCGACCGCCCTGCCCTTGGCCCCGGCGATCCGCTTCAGCGTCGCATCCACCTCCTTCGGCAGGCCGAGCCCGCGCGCCAAGTCGATACCCGTGCCGCACGGCAGCAGGCCGAGTTCGGGCGCGCGGCCGTTTTCCATCGACGCCTGCAGCAGCCCGTCGGCCACCTCGCTCGCCGTGCCGTCGCCACCGGCCGCGATCACCAGGTCGAACCCGTTTGCCGCGAGGTCGAGCGCGAGCCGCTCGGCGTCGCCTTCGGCCTGCGTTTCGCGCAGTTCGAACTCGCCGAAGTGGTCTTTCAGCGAAGCGGCGACCTCGGACCAATGCCGTTTCAGCCAGCCGCCGCCGGCAATCGGATTGAGTACCACCCCGACCTTCAATGCGCATCCTCCCCGCAAGGCGCCGAGCACGCGGCCCGATCTTTTGCCGGCATTGAAGCCCGCGCCCGTTGGCGGAGCAATAGGCGCTCTCGGTTCCAGGCCGAAAAAGCGGGGCAGGCTGTCTAAGGCCTTGGCGCCTGAATTTCCGAGGCTTCTGGCAATGGTCCCCGATAATCCCGCTATCCACAGCCTCAGGGCCATTCCCCAAGGCCCTTCCCCGGCGTAAATTCAACCCATCTCAGGCGGCTACCGATCATCTCGCCGAAAGGCGAAAGTGAAAGGCGGATTTCCTGAGGCCCGTACGGCCCGAAGCGAGAGCAGGCTCGCCTGCTTCGAGGGACGGAAGCCGAGACCTACGGGGCCGCGGAAAGCGTGCCAACGCCGACGGCGGACCGATGCTGCCATGAAGGACGGCAAAAACCTTCGATGGCCGCAGGGCAAAGCCCGCAAGGGTGGAGACCGGCGTGGTCTGGAACGGGCGCGGCCTTCGGGCGGCGACTGGCAGGACCGTCAACATCAAGGCCGGCATGGTGCGACGACTTTACGGAAGTTGCTGCCGTGACCGTGTCCTGGTCTGACAGGGAGGCGCTGGGAGAAATCCCGGCGCCGACTGTCTTTATCCTTCCCGCTCAGGCGCCTTCCCGGGGAAGTTGCGGGCACCGCTTCACCGCGCGCCAAAATCGGTTAGTATCGCCCTGTCAGAGCCCGCCTGCGTTTGCAGGCGGGTTCGCTGAAGGGGGATACTTCATGACATTGATCCAGAAGCTTGCCGCCGCCACGGCCTGATCGGCCATGGTCCTGTTCCGCTTCATGAAGCGTATCATCAGGACGATCCTCTGGCTGATCGTCATCATTGTCCTGATCCCGATCGCCGGGCTGGCCTACGGTTTCCTGACGACGCCGTCGCTGGACAAGGCACCGTTGCCGGGCATCGCCGAAGGCGCGCCGCCGTCGGCGCTCGCCGCCAGGGTGCGCGCCGAAATCCCCGGCTACCAGCGGCCGCAGGAATCGACCTTTCTCACCTACCCGGAATGGGCCATCGTCTATGCCGCGCGCGAATATGCCGGTTTCGTCGCCAAGGACCAGCCGAGCGGCTTTCCTTACTTCGCCTATGTCGGCCGCTTCTGGCAGGACTACGCCATGGTGATCCGCGCCAGCTCCGCCTATAAATTCAACTACGCCAACCACCAGATGCCGGTCGTCATCGGCACCAGCCACACGATTGAGCATGCCCTGCAATGGGCTTATGAAAACACGGTCGGCCGCATCACCGAGGCAATTGCGGGCAGGCGCACGGCGACTGACATCTACCAGGGCAAGGTGGCGGCCGAATACGCCGCCTTCCTCGACCAGGGGCCGTGGTACCAGTTTCCGTATGCCGAGAAGCGCGCCGGGCTTTTCGCCGTCCAGCCGGCGCCGGGCGACAGCGCCGTGCGCTCCAGCGAACGAAAGCTTGCCTTCGGCCTCGCCGACACTATCAAGCAGTTCTATGCCGACCTGATCAGGCAGGCACTCGCGGCAACGTCCGATCCGGCCTTGCTCGACATCCATGTCTGGGCCAAGGGGCCGGTCGGCGAAGCGACGC
Organism: Mesorhizobium sp. BR1-1-2; assembly: GCF_020165435.1. Taxonomy (NCBI): domain Bacteria; kingdom Pseudomonadati; phylum Pseudomonadota; class Alphaproteobacteria; order Hyphomicrobiales; family Phyllobacteriaceae; genus Mesorhizobium; species Mesorhizobium sp. BR1-1-2. The sequence goes on along the minus strand of NZ_JAIUID010000001.1, from coordinate 135,509 downwards.
GCAACGAAGCCGACACCTTGCTCGAACGCGACTACGGCCCCGACGGCACCGTTTTCGTCACCAGGCGCTACCAGGTGTTCACCGACATGATCCCGCGCCTGATCGACAAGGGCGTCTCATTCGTCGAGATCGGCGGCAATGACGAAATCATGGTCACCGTGCTCTCCACGGATTCGATCGCCGTCCCCGAAGGCATGCGCATCCTGTTCAGCTATCCGCTGCCGGCCGATCCATCGACACGCCGCACCGGCATGGTCGTAGCCGTACCCAAGCTGCATCTGGTATTGCCGGCGCTGATCAAATCAGGCGCCAGGCTGGAGCACGTCTACGACTACTGAGGCCTTTCGGCCACGGTGCGCGGAGAACGGCTGTGTCGAGCGCCCCGCCATGCTCATTCCACAATCGTGGCCAAATCCCGCCTTGTTCGCGCGCGATGGACTGTCGCATGTCGCCCAAAGCGTGCCCGCGGGCCGCACCCAATGGGTCGCGACATGCATCTGAATGGGCTGCCGAGGGGCACATCGAGGGGACGAGACCGTGATCAAGACCGCCCTTGTCGCCATGACCATCGTCGGCTGCGACTGCGACGCCAGGCTTTGCGAATATATCGGCGAGACGCCGGCCAAGTGGTCGACCCTCGCCGAATGCGAGGCGGCGATGAAGAGCCAGATGCTGCACGAGCGCAATTTCAACTATCCGCTCGTCTCTGGCATCTGCCGCGCGAAAGGTTCCGCGTCCTCCTCGCAACTGGCCGCGACCGCTTCGCGCCCGGAGCTGACGCCCGCCAGCCGCGCCGTTGAACCGACGAGCCCGCTGCCGCCCGAACTGAGCCACAGGCCGACCGTCCCGGTCGGCTCGCCCACGACGGCGATGGAAGCGGCCGCCGCGCGGCCGGTCGCCTATGAACAGGTGGTCGATGGCGGCACCGGCGTGCTCTATCGCACGAAAAACGGCTATGCCGTCGTCAAGACCGATCTTGGCCGCGCCGTATCGGCAACCGCCGACATGGCCAAGCGGTCGGCCAACTGGCTGGCTGGCCTGGTGCCGAGCAAGCTGTAGGGACGAAGCCTTCTTCACCGGCGTCACCAATGCCGGTCTTGTCATCGGTCGCCGCCACCTTGGATCTGAAGGGGCAAACTCGCGCCAGGGTTGCAAGCTGGATAGGAATGCAGCATTGTGTCGACCGCAATGATGAAGGGGGGCCTTCCATGAAACCAGCGGTCCGAACTGCGGCTGCCTTGATGCTGGCGCTTGCTCCGGGATCGGTCGGCGCGCAAGGCGTGGATCCAGGTGACGACAAGGGGATCATCTTCGCTCCGGGCGATCCCGACATGGCTGCGGCGACCAAGCAGGCGCTCGCCGGCCTGGATGAATTCCTGGCACTGTCCGAAATGCCTCCCTCCGGCACGAACAGGTTCAAATTGAAGGTCAAGGTGCGGGAGGGGCATGTCACCGAGCACTTCTGGGTCATACCGTTCCGCCGCGCCGGGACAGGGTTTGTCGGCATATTGGCCAATGAGCCGGAGGCAGTGCACAACGTCGTGCTCGGCCAGAACATAGAATTCACCAGGGACGACATTTCCGACTGGGGATATACGCGCGACGGCCATCAGGTCGGCAGCTTCACGATCTGCGTGATGTTGAAGCGAATGTCGAAAGAAGAGGCGGACGATATGCGCGAAAAGTACGGCTTCGACTGCTGACGGGAACGCCGGCTGATCAAGCCGCTTCGTCCCCGGCGCCGATCTTGCGCACCAGCGCCGCCGTCGCCAGCATGGCGCCCATGTCCGATATCATCGGCGCGACATGGGCCTGGTAGCTCAGTGGCACCGAAAATGGCGGGCAGCTCGAAGAAATTCTTCGCCTGCGGCAGGAGCAGAAAACCCTCGCTGCCGTTGAGGGCCACGCGCGCCGGTTCCTCCGGCCAAGTTTCGCCCAGCCGTTTCAGCGCTTGCGCCAATCGGCCGCTCACCAACGGCCGCGCCGCCTCGGCATTGTCGGTGCGGAACTCATAGGCGGCATCGAGTTCCGGCACGCCGGACGACAGTTCCTGCATCTTGGCTGCGAACATGCCGCGGAAGAAGCCGACGACCGCATTGGTCCGCCGCGTCGCCACCAGTATTCCCGGGAACGGTTCGATGGCTTCGAAGGCGACGATCACGCCTTTGAAGGCCGTCGATGAGCCCTGGCCTGCCCGTTCCCGCAGTTCCGCTTCGTAGAGCTCGAACAAAAACTCTTCGTAACGGCCGGAGACGACATCGTCGAACGACTGCCGGTTGAACGGCCCGACCGCCTCGCGCGGCAGCCGGTCGAAGGAATTTGGCCTGCCCCCATGCGAATAGCGCACGTCGCGGATGAAGCTGAATATGATGGGCAGCAATGTTTGCCGAAATGATTGCTGCAGCCGCGTCGCCGGCTTCATCGCCTGGAAATAAAGCAGGATCGAAACCGCGAAGCCGGCGACATAGAGAAACACATGCGGGGTCGAGAACCATTGCTCGTTGGGATCGGCGACCTTGTTGAACAGCCAAGCGACCAGCACCACCGTCGCCAGCACCAGGCCGACGAACAGCGGCACCCGCCAGCGCACCTGCCGCACTGCCGAAGCCCGCGCAGCTTCACAGGCCTCGATGTTTTTCCGGATGCCGGCAATCACGGCGTCGCCAGGCATGAAATCCGCTGTTTCCACCGCCACCCCCGCTTGCCCGGACCGGTTCATGATAGCCGGTTTTGTCTGAAGTATCGACTGTGGCGCCTTTTCAACAGATGCTTGCGCCACCCCTCATTTCGCCAATCATCAGCGCTTGGAAAAGCGCCGACATGGCGATCTTGGCCGATGTCCACACCTGTAGTTACGGAAAAACCGCGCTCAACCGCCTCTCCACCTTGTCACGCATGCGGCCCTCCAATCCCTCCACCGGCGCCAGCCGCTCATGATCCCCGGCGCGCAGCCGCACAAACGGATGCATTCGGTAGGAAACGACAGACCCCCGCGTTTCCGCATCGGCGCTGATGTCGGCGACAAGGATCCCGCCAATGCGTCCCGGCCAAGGCTGGCGGACAAGGGCGGTGCCGAGGAAATCGCCAAGTCCATAGGCGACGATCGTATCGCCGATCCGCTCCACCGGCTGCACGACATGGGCGTGGTGGCCGGCGATCAGCCCGACGCCCTGCCCTGCCAGGCGCCTCGCCAGTGTCCGCGTTTCGACGCGCGGAAAGTGGCGGAACTCCCAATCCCAATGCGGCACGGCGCAGAGGAGATCGAACCCGTCACCTCGCCGGCGGGCAATATCGCCGGTCATCGATACGCGGCCGGCGAACAGGTCCTCGCCCGCATTGCGCCACAACGTGAAGGCGGCGAACCCGACAGTCAGCGGTCCGACTTCGACAGGCTGCACCGGGCCTTTGTCGGCGAGGCCAATAGTGCGGATACCGAGCCGCGCGAGCGCAGCCACGGTCTCGTCGAAACCGGCAACGCCCTGGTCGAGCACATGGTTGTTGGCCAGCGACAGCACCAGTCTTTCGCGCGCGATGCCGACTGCCGCCAACGCGTCGCCGAGAAAGCCCTCGCTCATCGCGTGATGGGTGCCGAGCCTGGTGCCGAGCACGGCGCTTGGCTTGTCCACGACAGGGCTTTCGCAATTGCCGATCACCAGGTCGGACGCGCCAAGCAGCGTCTTGATGGCCGGATCGCAGTCCGGCGCGCGGCGGTTGGCCACCGCCGAAATGTCGCCGACGAAGGCGAGCCGCACCGTCCGCCTCGGCGCCCGATCCATCATCGTGCCGGCCATCGGGGCGAAGCCCTGCACATCACCGGCCAGCGACGGCTTCAGGAACCGCGGCAGCCACGACAGTTTGTAGGAGAGCGGATAGTTCGACACGCGATGCCCAATCGTTTGCCCTGTGTAGACCGTCCGCCGGGCGCGTTGAAGCCAGCCCAATGACAATCATGCGTCCGGGCCGGCAGACGCGGCATTGCAAATGCGTGTATGATTGCCGGCACGACGCCATGGGAGGGGGAAAATGACACCACTGGCAAGCCTGCTGGCATTGGCACTTGCTCTGGTTCTGCCGATGTCTTCGGCCCAGGCCGCCATGCCCGAAAGCGCGGCCGCTCTGTTCGAGGCCAAAACCGTGGTCGCGCGCGACACGGCGTTATCGGCGCTGGAGGCAGCCGCGCCCACCGACCCGGCATCCGCCTATGCCGCCGGCGCCGGCGAATTCTTCAGCGCGCTTGAATTGCTGGCCAGCGGCCTGCACCGCCACGGCTTCGAGAGCCCGCGATCCTTCATGCTGCCGCTGATGCGGCTACCGGTGCCGGAAAACCCGAATCCCGAGCCGCTGAGCTACGAGCAGTTCCGCGCCATTCTGGTTGCCTTCCGCGACCGGCTCGAGAAATCCGCAGCCACGCTCGGCTCGGTGCCGGCCGATGCCGATATCGGCATTGTCATTGACCTCACCCACGTCGGCATCGACCTCGACGAGGACGGCACGATCGCGCCCGACGAAAGCATCGCCGCCATCATGGCCTCGCTGTCGCGCGGCGGCGTGGCGCCCGACGATGCCGGGCCTGCGCTCACCTTCCGCTTCGACCGCGCCGACGGTTATTGGCTGCAGGGCTATGCCGAATTCCTGATGGCGCAGGCCGATTTCTGGCTTGCGCATGATTTCAGGAGCACGTTCGACGGTTCCTTCCACATGCTCTTCCCGCGCGCAAAACTGCCGTTGCAGGACATCCTTGTCCCGCCGGCTGGCGACATGGGCAGCAGCATCTTCTCCTCGGAATGGCGCATCGCCGATTTCATCTCGCTGGTGCATCTCGTGAACTGGCCGGTGGTCGAGGCCGAACGGCGGCAGGCGGCGCGCCGTCACCTGCTGGAGATGATCCGGCTGTCGCGCGAGGACTGGAAGGCAATCCGCGCCGAGACCGACAATGACCGCGAATGGCTGCCGGGGCCGCATCAGAAGGGCGAAAACCCGCTCACCGGCCTCGAAGTCGGCGAGCAGCAGGTCGCGGCCTGGCTCGCCACCTTGACCATGGCCGAGGACCTGCTCGAAGGCCGCGTGCTGCTGCCGCACTTCCGCATTACCGGCAAGGGCATCAACATGAAGCGCTTCTTCGACGAGCCGAAACCTTTCGACCTGGTGCTGTCGATCACCGGCCCGGCCATCGCGCCGTATCTCGAAAGCGGCACAATCCTGACCAGCGACGATTTCGACCAGATCCAGAGCGAATTCGGCGGCGGTGGTTTTCTGACATTTGCGCTGTGGTTCAATTGACGGCCTAGCAGGACTGCGTTCCTGGGTGATCGCCGCCAGCCCCCACACGGACCAGCGGTCCGACCTCCCCACAAGGGGAGGTAGAAGCTCCGTCGCAACGCCTCGGAAGATCGCGCCCTGGTACAGCACCGCTTCCGCCTCCTCCGGCGCGAACCGCCGCGCCAGCGTGCGAAAGGCGTTGTGCACGCCGTCGCGATCGATGTTGCAGCTTCTGAGATGGCGCACGGCCAAGGTCGGATCGAACGCCGTGCGGCCATGCAGGACGCGCTGGTTGTCGAAGACCAGCACCTCGCCGGGCTGCAGCTGGTGCTGGAACTGGTTTCGCGGATCGCAGATCAATCGCGTCAATTCGGCCAGCGCCCTGCCGGCGTGAAGTCAAGCAGGTGTATCGTTTGAAGGCTAGCCAACAGCGCCGAGAGCACGAGGCCGGACGGCGCGGCCTGCCGGAGAACCCGTTGGCCGATCAATGGCCGCCGCGAGACCGCCATACGGCCGGGACTCTGCGGCGGGCGGTAGCGGTTTTGAGCGACGCCATGGGCCTGCTCGGCAGCGCGGAATAACACGCGCTACCGTCGCGGACCCGCTGAAACGGCCATTCGCTTTAATTAGCAAGAGCTGTTTTGCTTGACTCGGCCGTTAAAAGCAGGCAGCAAAATAGTCTTGGAAGGGCTGCAATACCGCGTTCATGGTCGTGGACGAGCCTTTTTTGGCACAAAGTCCACGTCTCTCGGTTGGTTTTGAGAGGGATTGGTTAACCAACTTTGTCCATATTTTGAAGCAATCGGCAACCAAAGACAGGCGCGGCAAACGCGTCGGGGACCACCTGGGATCACTCACAGAATGGTCGTCGCGGCTATCACAGCCGCGGACGTGGGAGCCGATTGGAGCAAGATTGGTTGAATGGCGTTCTTGAGTAAGAAAATCGTCGGGGACAGGCGGTGGGACGGCGAAACTGCCGACAACACGTCACGTGCCTCATCCCTCAACTCTAAGCGGATGGTCCGTTGGGTCGCCGTGCCCGGAGTCAGCGCTGCCGTTGGCCTGTGGCTGGTCGGGACAATGGCTGGTCTGAGCTCCGTCGGCGCTTCGCTGTCGTCGACCTCGAGCGTCCTGCCGCAGAGGCTGGCGATGCCGGGCTCGCTCGCTCTTGCCGATCCGCTGAAACAGCATTTGCTGTCGCCCGCTGCGCCATCCACACTGGCCAACGCCGATGGCGGCACGCAGGCGCTGCACAACCATGCCGTGCAATGCGGCTCCGGATGTTTCAGGCTGGCCGCGCTCGCCCCCCGGGCGGAAAAAGCGGCGCGCCTCGTGGCCGCGTCCACGGTACATCCTGTTACGATCGCCAAGACGACCTCGCAGGAGCGCTTCGAGCGCATGGAGGCATCACTCTCGCCAAGCAAGCTCGCCGCCGTATTCGCCAACGCGGCCAAGCCCGTGGTCGCGGCCGGCGCATCCGCCCGTCCCGTCATCTCGACCTCCGCTCCACAGGTCGCCGAGGCATCGCTGGTGCCGGGCGCCAAGCTCGTCGCCAGCCTGTCGGAAGACTTGCCGGCACCCGCGGCGGAGCGCTTCGCCCGGATTGACACCGGCTCGGTGGTTGTCCAGACCGCGCCGCAGCCGATGCATTTTGCCCGGCCGGATGCCGGCACGCCGGACAATTCGCAACTGGCCCTGGCGCTCGCCCGGTCGCTGCCGGTTGAAGACGAGGCATTCGCCTCGCCATTGCCGATGACGGACCCTTCGGGCGATGTCGCGGTTTCGCCCGTCGAAACGCAGCAGGAGCAGCCGGGCGATGCCGCAGCTTTACCCGACGCGCTCACCGATGACGTGCCGCTGCCGACCCGTCGCCCGCAATTCGACGCGCCGCGCCAGCCCAGGGCCGTGGAGCAGGACAGACCGGCGCCGCAGCCCAAGATCGCGCAGCAGAAGCCGGCAACCCAGACAAAGCCGGTCCAGCAAGCCCAGCCGGCAAAGCCGGCCCGGCAGGGCCGGCCGGCCGATGGCGGCGACGCCTTGGCCTATGCGAAGCCAGACACGCCCTCGGGCGGCCTCGGCCAGGCGTTCAGGAACCTGTTCAACGCGCCGGGCGGCTCCAGGAGCGGAGCCGGCAGCGGCGTCGCCGTCTATGACATCAGCGCCAAAACCGTCTACATGCCTGACGGTTCGAGGCTCGAAGCGCATTCGGGCATCGGCGCCATGGCGGACCAGCCGCGCTATGCCGATCAGAAGAACCGCGGACCGACACCGCCCAACACCTACAATCTGTCGCTGCGCGAGTCGCGCTTTCATGGTGTCGAGGCTTTGCGTCTGACACCTGTCGATGGCCGGAACAAATACAACCGCGACGGCCTGCTGGCCCACACCTACCTGCTTCGGGGCCGCTACGCACAGTCCAGTGGATGCGTCGCCTTCAAGGACTATGCGCGCTTCCTCGCCGCCTTCAAGAAGGGTAAAATCAAGCGCCTCGTCGTGGTGCCGCGCCTGAACGGATCGCCGACACGCGTGGCGGACAACGCACGCGGCGCCTGACCGCAATCGGCAGGCATCACCGGCACTTGCCTCCTCCTGACAGCCTTCTGTCAGGAGCTGTATCTGGTGATGCGCCTCGGCTGATCGCGCTCTTTCCATTTTCGCCAAGACCTCCCATATTCCGGAGATGGCCAAATCCACCGAAAAGAGAACGCCGCCGACGGCGAATGACGACCGCGCCGCGCACAAGCGGCGCAGCCCGCTGACCGATTTCCTCGACGCCTCGGAACCGCTTCACAAAGGCGGCTTCGCCGAGATGCCGCAGCCCGAACTGTCCGGCACGCCGCTCACCGGTTCGGTCGCGGATTGGGCCGAGCAGATCGAGCAGGAAGCCGAACGCGAAGGGCGTCAGGCCGGCAAGGACGGCGGCAAGTCGCCGAAGCCGTCGAAGAAGATCCCCGAGCGCTCAGCGGCGCCTGGGCGCACGGCGCGCGGCACCTCGATGGGCGGCGCGGCGACAGCCCGCGAGCGCGCGGCGGCCGGCCTCAATCCCGTCGCCGGCCTCGACGTCTCGCTCGAGGAAGCCGAGACGATGACGTCGAGCGGCGTCACCGCGACCGTGGCGGCTCTGTCGGCATTGATCGAATCCGGCAATCCGCTGCACAAGGACGGCGTGCTGTGGACGCCGCACCGGCCTGCCCGGCCGGAGAAATCCGAAGGCGGCATTACCATCAAGATGGTGTCGGATTTCGAGCCGGCCGGCGACCAGCCGACCGCCATCAAGGACCTAGTCGAGGGCGTCCAGAACAACGACCGCACCCAGGTGCTGCTCGGCGTCACCGGCTCGGGCAAGACCTTCACCATGGCCAAGGTGATCGAGGAGACGCAGCGTCCCGCCTTGATCCTGGCGCCGAACAAGACGCTGGCGGCGCAGCTTTATTCCGAGTTCAAGAAATTCTTCCCCGACAATGCGGTGGAGTATTTCGTCTCCTACTACGACTATTACCAGCCGGAAGCCTACGTCCCGCGCACCGACACCTTCATCGAGAAGGAATCCTCCATCAACGAGCAGATCGATCGCATGCGCCACTCGGCGACGCGCTCGCTGCTCGAACGCGACGACGTCATCATCGTCGCTTCGGTCTCCTGCATCTACGGTATCGGCTCGGTCGAGACCTATACCGCGATGACCTTCCAGATGCAGATCGGCGACCGGCTCGACCAGCGCGCTCTGCTCGCCGATCTCGTCGCCCAGCAATACAAACGCCAGGACGTCAACTTCGTGCGCGGCTCGTTCCGCGTGCGCGGCGACACGATCGAGATCTTCCCGGCCCACCTTGAGGACCGCGCCTGGCGCATCTCCATGTTCGGCGACGAGATCGAGGCGATCACCGAATTCGACCCGCTGACCGGTCAGAAGACGGGCGAACTGAAAAGCGTCAAGATCTACGCCAATTCGCACTATGTGACGCCGCGCCCGACGCTGAACCAGGCCATCAAGTCGATCAAGGAAGAGCTCAAGCACCGTCTGGTCGAGCTCGAGCGCGCCGGCCGCCTGCTCGAGGCGCAGCGTCTGGAACAACGCACCCGCTTCGACCTGGAAATGCTGGAGGCCACGGGCTCCTGCGCCGGCATCGAGAACTATTCGCGCTATCTCACCGGCCGCCAGCCGGGCGATCCGCCGCCGACCCTGTTCGAATATATCCCCGACAACGCGCTGGTCTTCATCGACGAAAGCCACGTCACCGTGCCGCAGATCGGCGGCATGTATCGCGGAGACTTCAGGCGCAAGGCGACGCTTGCCGAATACGGCTTCCGCCTGCCTTCCTGCATGGACAACCGGCCGCTGCGTTTCGAGGAATGGGACGCCATGCGCCCGCTCTCGGTCGCTGTCTCGGCAACGCCCGGCGGCTGGGAGATGGAGCAGTCCGGCGGCGTGTTCGCCGAGCAGGTCATCCGACCGACCGGCCTCATCGACCCGCCGGTCGAGGTGCGCCCGGCCAAGACCCAGGTCGACGATGTCGTCGGCGAGATCCGCGAGACGACGAAGGCCGGCTACCGCACGCTGGTCACCGTGCTGACCAAGCGCATGGCCGAGGACCTCACCGAATATCTGCACGAGCAAGGCGTGCGCGTGCGCTACATGCACTCCGACATCGACACGCTGGAGCGCATCGAGATCCTGCGCGACTTGCGCCTCGGCGCCTTCGACGTGCTGGTCGGCATCAACCTTTTGCGCGAGGGCCTCGACATTCCAGAATGCGGCTTCGTCGCCATCCTCGACGCCGACAAGGAAGGTTTTTTGCGCTCCGAGACGTCGCTGATCCAGACCATCGGTCGCGCCGCCCGCAATGTCGACGGCAAGGTCATTCTCTACGCGGACCAGGTCACCGGCTCGATGGAACGCGCCATGGCCGAGACCAACCGCCGTCGCGAAAAGCAGATGGAGTGGAACGCCGCCAACGGCATCACGCCGGAATCGGTCAAGTCGCGCATCTCGGATATCTTGGACTCGGTCTACGAGAAGGACCATGTCCGCGCCGACATCTCGCAGTTCACCGACAGCGCCGGCGCCATGATGGGCAACAACCTCAAGGCCCATCTCGACGCGCTGGAGAAGCAGATGCGCGACGCCGCCGCCAATCTCGATTTCGAGAAGGCGGCCCGCATTCGCGACGAGATCAAGCGCCTGCGTGAGATGGAGATGTCGATCTCCGACGATCCGCTGGCCAAATATGCCGATATGGAAAGCCCGGTCTCGGGCCGCGAAAAAGGCAAGCACAACAAGGGCGTGGCCAAGCATCGTACAGCGGAGGAACAGGAGCGCTTCCGCAAGCTCGACGAAGCACGTGCCGCCGAAGAGGCCGCCAAGGCTGCCCGGCCCAACCTCTTCCGCAAGCCTGATCTCGACGAGATGGGCGCCGACGGCGCGGTGCCCGTGAAGAAGCCGCTGTTCGGCAAACCTTCGATCGACGATATGGGTCCGGGCACCGACATGCCGACGCCGGCCGGTGCCGTGTCGCGCTCGCTGTTCAAGAAACAGTCGGCGTCCGAAGCGCACGGCTCCGATTTCGGCATTCCGGGCGAGCCGACCAAACCGCTGTTCAAGAAAAACTCTCTTGACGAGATGACCGTGCGTCGCACCGAAAAACCGGTCGAGGGAAAAGTGCCGGCGAAGCCACAGCCGATCTCGCCCCTTGTGGGTGCGGGCAGGACGGAGGGGGGCGCGAAGGAACGCGACGACAAACCAATCGTGCGCCAACGCGCCGGCATTGGTTCTTACGAAGACCCCGGCGACGCCCGCCGCGAAAAGCGCCGGCCCGCGAAGACCGGAAGGCCCGGAAAGTAGTTCATCGAAATGCCGGCGGGACAGCGCCCCCCTCTGTCCTGCCCGTCCTCCGCAGCAGCTGCGGAGGGTCGACCGGACATCTCCCCCAGTGGGAAGATTGGCAGCTTCAGGCCCGCTCGACACTACCCTCCTCTTGCCCAGCGCATGACCTTTGGTGTACTCAGTCCCCACACTCGAACGTCTTGAAAGGAGGGCTGCGTGTTTATCGATCACCATCGTCAGCGTGGCCCGATTTCCGCCCTGCGAGCTTGCTTGCAGGGCTGACCAGGGACGGTCCGGGTTTTTCCCGCTTCGATTTTTGGTCTGCCCTTCGTGGTGCGCATTGCCGAGCCTGATGGCCGCTTGCGCACTGACAAAGTGCATTGAGCCGGACTTTCCGGGCAGACCAGAGAAATCGACATGGCCCTGATCAGCCTCAAAGCCCTCGGCGTCACCATGAGTGCGCCGCTCTTTTCCAATCTCGACCTCACCATCGGCAGCGGCGACCGGCTCGGCATCGTTGCCGCCAACGGTCGCGGCAAGTCGACCTTGCTCAAATGCCTGGCCGGCGAGATGGAGCCGACCTCCGGCGACATTAGCCGCACGCGCGGCTTGCGCGTCGGCCATGTCGAGCAGTCCGTTCCCCCTGCCCTGCTTGGCCGCAGCTTTCATCAGGTGGTGGCCGATGCTCTGCCCGCAGAGCAGGCCGAAAGCGAACTGTGGCGTGTCGATGTGGTGCTGGATTCGCTCGACGTGCCGGAGGCGATGCGCGAGCGAGAGATGCAGGCGCTGAGCGGCGGCTGGCAGAGGCTGGCATTGATCGCGCGTGTCTGGGTCACCGATCCCGACATGCTGCTGCTCGACGAACCGACCAACCATCTCGACCTTGTCCGCATCAGCCAGCTCGAAACTTGGCTGAACGCGCTACCGCGAGAGGTGCCGGTGGTGATCGCCAGCCACGACCGCGCCTTCCTCGACGCCGCCACCAACCGCACGTTGTTCCTGCGCCCGGACCAGTCGCCGGTGTTTTCCCTTCCCTACTCCCGCGCTAGGGACGCAATGGACGAGCTCGACGCCTCGACCGAGCGCAAGTTTCAGCGCGACATGAAGGTGGCGCAGCAATTGCGCCGCCAGGCCGCCAAGCTCAACAATATCGGGATCAATTCGGGCAGCGACCTTCTCACGGTCAAGACCAAGCAGCTCAAGGAACGCGCGGAGCGACTGGAGGATGCGGCGGCTCCGGCGCATCGCGAGAAATCGGCCGGTGCGATCCGGCTGGCCAATCGCGGCACACACGCCAAGGTGCTGATCACGCTCGACGACGCGGCGGTGGCAACGCCCGACGGCACGCTTTTGTTCAGGACCGGCAAGCGCCACATCTGCCAGGGCGACCGCATCGTGCTGCTCGGTCGCAACGGCGTCGGCAAATCGCGCTTCGTCACCCTGATCCGCAACGCCATCGTCGACCCCGACACGGTTCAGAACGTGAAGGTGACGCCGTCGACGGTGCTCGGCTACAGCGACCAGGCGCTGTCCGGCATCGGCGGCGACGACACGCCCCTGGCGATGGTCTCGCGCCGCTACGACGTCGGCGAACAGCGCGCCGCTCGCTGCTTGCCGGCGCCGGCGTCGGCATCGAGATGCAGGAGCGCAGGATCAGTGTGCTGTCCGGCGGCCAGAAGGCGCGGCTGATGATGCTGGCGCTGCGGCTCGCCAATCCGAATTTCTACCTGCTCGACGAGCCGACCAACCATCTCGACATCGACGGCCAGGAGGCACTGGAAGCGGAGCTGCTCGCCCACCAGGCAAGCTGCGTGCTCGCCTCGCACGACCGCTCCTTCATCCGCGCCATCGGCAACCGCTTCTGGCTGATCGAGAAGCGGCGGCTGACCGAAGTCGACGACCCGGAGGCGTTTTTTCGTTCGGTGGCTGATGAAAACCGCTAAGCGACAGGACAAGCCATGCCATGCGAAACTCTGGCCTGTCATTGACAGGTCGGGGTTTCGTGTCATCTCATGAGACGTTTTCTTGACTTTCGAAACGTATCGTGCGATGGTACGTCGATTGGACCCGGCAGGTGATACGCTCGTTCAGGGACAAGACCAGCGAAGCTGTATCGAGCGGCAAGGCTCCAAAGGGTTTCCCGTCGGATCTTGTCCGATCGGCCCAGCGGAAGCTGTTCATGATCGACAATGCCGCTGAACTTTCGGATCTCAGGACGCCTCCCGGCAACAGGCTTGAGCCGCTGAAAGGCAAGCGCGCCGGTCAGCATTCGATCCGCATCAACGATCAGTTTCGCATCTGCTTTCGTTGGGTGGACGGACAAGCCGAGGACGTCGAGATAACAGACTACCATTGAAAGACAGGTTTCAAATGCTGAACATCAAGCCGCCTATCCATCCCGGCGAAATTCTCCGCGAAGAGTATCTCGCGCCGCTTGGCCTGAAGCCTTATACGCTCGCCAAAAAGCTGCATGTGCCGCGCACGCGCATCGAGCGCCTGGCCAACGAGGCAACACCGGTGACGCCCGATACTGCGCTGCGTCTGGCGAAATTCTTCGGAACCACACCACAGTTCTGGATGAACATGCAGGCCAGCTACGACCTCGCAGTCGAGGGAGAGGCGAAGAAAGCCGATCTCGACACGATCGAGCGCTTGGAAGTTGCCGCTTGAGTTAACCGCGCAAACCACCCGCCGCGAATCTACCGCTGTCCGACAAAAAATTTCGACGACCTGTCGGATCGCCAGAACCTGCCTCGTCCTTGGGATGCCGACACGATGATGCCGGCGCCAACCCAGGGAGAATGCATCATGTCCGTCCTTTCCTCCATCAGCCGCATCGCAACCCAATATGCGGCGGCGCGTGCCCGCCACCGCAGCGAGCGCATCCTGCTTTCGCTGCCCGCCGAACTGCGCAAGGATGTCGGTTTTCCGGAACTCTTCGATGCGCAGAACAGCCGCCGCTCAGCCGCCGTCCCGGCCAAGGTCATATGACCGGCCGAGCCATGCGCCTATCGCTTGAGTTCGCCGGTCGCCCGGCCAGTCCAGGCCCGGCCCACGAGAAAAATTTCACGCCCATGTAGGACCGCCGTCCCCTCGCGCGTCCTATGGTCCGCAAGGCCAAAACAAACGTGAAGAGGAACACGCAATGACCGACCAGACCCCTGTTCAGCCCAAGGCGAAAGTGCTCGGCGGATTGACCCCCTATCTGCAGGTGGACGGCGCCTTCAAGGCTGCCGAATTCTACCAGAAGGCGTTCGGCGCCAAGCAGGTCTTTTTCTACCCTGCGGACGAAAAAGGCCGCACCATGCACATCCATCTCCACATCAACGGTTCGACGCTGATGCTCTCTGACGCCTATCCCGAGCACGGCCACCCGCACCAGGCGCCGCAGGGCTACACGCTCCAGCTTCATCTCGGCAGCGACGAGATCGACGGCTGGTGGCAGCGCGCGGTCGACGCCGGCTGCGAGATCGTGACGCCGCTGCAGGTGATGTTCTGGGGCGACCGCTGGGGCCAGGTGCGCGATCCCTTCGGCATCGACTGGGCGATGAACGCACCGGTCAAGTAAGCTCTTTCACCTCGCCTCTCTGTGGGGTGAGCAGCCGGTTCGCCGAAGGCGAATTCATCCTGCAAGTAGCACGATGAAAGGCCGGCGAACGCCGGGTCGCTGCGAAGCAGCGGGGATCCGGCAAGTGGATCGGCCACCACCCGGCCCTTCGCGGGCTCAGGGCGTTCGAAGCTCGAAAAGCCAGGGAATTGGCTTTTCGTCCGCTAGCGCGGACCGCCTTTACCCCACAGGCGGATAAGGAAGAACCGCCGCCAATCAAGGAGACCCTTAATGTCCTATGTCGATGGTTTCGTGCTTGCCGTGCCAAAGGCAAAACTCGACGATTACAAGAAGTTCGCCAGCGACGCCGGCGCCATCTGGAAGGAACACGGCGCACTCGCTTATGTCGAGTGCGTCGGCGACGACGTGCCCTATGGCGAGATCACCTCGTTTCCACGTGCCGTACAGGCCAAGGATGACGAGGTCGTCATCTTTGCCTGGGTAACCTACGAATCCAGGCAGAACCGTGATGCGGTCATGGCCAAGGTGATGGCCGATCCGCGTCTGCAGCCGGATATGTCGACAATGCCGTTCGACGGCAAGCGCATGATCTTCGGCGGCTTCCAGTCGTTCATAGAGTTGTAGGCAACGCGTCCGGGCAGAGCGGTTCAGCGCCCTGCCCGGGATGCCGAGCCGCTTTAGGCCAGTCTGTCCAGCAGCGGCTTCAGCCTGTCGCCGTAGCGCTTCCACAGGTCGACCGAGCCTTGATACATCGGCTGGCGCACCTGCGCGGCGGAAGCCGTGCGCACCGGCCGGTCGGTCTGGTGGAACGACAGCACGGCATCGTCCCATGGCAGCCCGAGATAGTCGATCAGCGCCCGGCTCTGGCCTTCCTGGTCGGCGACGAAATCCTCGTAGCGCACATCGTGCACGACGCCGGGCAGCACCTTGTGCCAATGCGCCATGATGTCCGTGTAGAGATTGTGGAAATCGGCGAGTTCGCCCAGATCATAGCCGTACCGGTGGCTGTCGCCGCGGAAATGCACCTTGTAGATCGAAAGGCAGGTTGCCGCCGCATCGCGGGCGCAATGGATGATCCTGGCCTTCGGCATCATCATGTGGATGAAGCCGACAAGCAGGAAGTTGCCCGGCATCTTGTCGGTGACGTGGCGCATGTGCGGATAGCGGGCATGCAGCATGTCGAGATAGGCGCGTCCCGCCTCGGCAAAATCCATATCGGGCGCATCCGAAACGCCCCAGGGGAAACCGCCGGGCATGGTCGCCGGGAACTGCCTGCCGACCGCCGTCTTCAGGATGCCGAGCTCGCCGGCGCCGTAGACCTGCGGATGGCTGGCGATGATCTGCTCGATCAGGGTCGTGCCCGAACGAGGCATGCCGACGACGAAGATCGGCGTATCGTCGGAGATCGCGCTGGGCCTGTGCTTCTGGAAGAAATCCCTGTCGAACACCGTTTTCATAGCCTCGAATTCGGCGCGCGTCCTTTCGGCGTCGTAGTCGATGCCCTTGCGGCGGATGGCATTGCCTTCGGCGAAATAATCGAAGGCTCTGTTATAGTCCTTCAGATCGTCATTGACCTTGCCGAGGCCGAAGGCAAGCTGCATGCGCGCCAGGCTGTCCGGCAGCGCCTTGGCGTGCTGGGCTTCCATCCCGGTCAGTTCGGCATCGCGCTCCTTCTGGCGCTTGACCTGCGTCAGCATCAGCCAGGCGCGCGCCATGCCGGGATCGGCCGCCAGCGCCTGCCGGAACAGGTCTGCCGCCTCGTCGAGCTCGCCCTTTTCCATCAACCCGACGCCCAGCCCGTGCAGCAGTTCGGCGTCCTTCGGACGGATCGACAGCGCCTCGCGGAAGACGGCCAGCGCCTCGTCCAGGCGGCCCGCTTCCTGCAGGGTTTCGGCAAGCCCGATGCGGGCGCGGAAATGGAAGGGATTGCGCGCGACCGTGCCGCGATAGATCTCCTCGGCGCCCTCGAACTGGCCAAGCTGCTTCAGCGACGAGCCGAGATTGTCGCGCGCCGCAAGTTGGTCCGGCCGCAGCGCCACCGCGCCGCGGAAGAAGTCGGCGGCCGCCGCGACACGGCCGAGATCGCGCATCACCGTGCCGAGGTTGTTGAGGAAATCCGGATTCTTCGGCTGCAAGCGCACCGATCGCTCGAGGAGACCGAGCCCCTCGGCGCTGCGCCCGGTCTGGTGCAGCAAAAGACCGAGGAAATGCGCAGCCGCCGCATGGTTGACCTTGTGGGTCAGCACCTGCCGATAAAGCGCCTCGGCCTCTTGCCGCCGCCCCGCCTGATGCAGTTGCAGCGCCCTCTGCACATGCTGGTCGAGACTCGACGGCGGCTGTCCGCCCGAGCCGGAATTGGCGCCAGCACCCGCCGCTCGTCTCTGATCTCTGTTAATGGGAAACCTGCCGTGTTTGTCCGCCTGCCGCGATCTAGGCCATTGGCGCGGCGGGTTCAAGGCTTTGCTTGGTTTCTTGCGCTTGCCATCGGCGCGGACGAGATCAAATCAGCCGGTTGGTCTCGGCCGTCTGCCTGGCGCGCCGAACCGTTCCATCAGTATCGGCGATCGTCCGCCTTTCCGCCTCGTCGCTTCTGATGGTCAGCCGCGCCGACCTGACGATCACAGGTTTGCCGGTACGTCCGATGGCGACGGCATATGCGGTGGCCGGCCTGATGGGCGGGTTGATCGCGGTGGTATTGCCTCTCGAGCTTCTCGCAGAAACCATGGTTTTGTCCTTATTTGGAGAAAATAAACGTAAATTTCGGGAATGAACCCCAAAATAATTTTTGAGAATTTTTGGAAACTATCATCAAACCATAGCAGAGTTTTTCGAATGAACGCAGCAATATTTTCCTTTGGGTTACTTATTTTTCAAAATCTTCTTGAAAAACGCCACCGCGCTCTTCCATACGCTCGCAATGCCGCAAATCCCTGACCGCGTGCGCATCTGCGATGAGCACGGCAGCGAGCTTTACGCCGGGCCGGCCGACGGGGCCTATCCATCCCCGTTGTGACCGTCACACGTCCCCGAAATTTGTTTTAGACGGCATCCGCTTTTCCCGAAGTGCGGAAAAGACGAACACCCGGCCTTTCAGCAGCGGCCCCCGCCAACGATGCGGTAGTCGGCGGCGCGTGCCTCGCAGGCGTTGGGGAAGGTTCGCAACTCGCCGCCCCGCCGGGCGCAGACCGGCGCGTATTCGCGGGTGCAGAAGGTCTGCTCGCCGCCACCCCCGCTGCCACCGTCACGGCAGGGACCGTCGCGCACGATGCGATAACCGGCCCGGTCGGCAAGACAGGCATTGGCGAAGGTCTGGCGGTCGCCACCGCGCCGGGCGCAGACCGGCTCGTACTGCTTGGTGCAGAATTGCGGTCCCGGCCGCGGCGGCCGTGGCCGCGGTCCAGGACCGTCGTCGACGACCACGGTACAGGCGGCAAGAACAGCCGACAGGAACAGGATGACAAAACCCTGTCGCGAGAAGATTGTCGCAAGAAACCTCATGATCGTCTCTCCCTCGATCCCCGTCCCGCTGCGTGTCGCTCCAAATCCGCAGCGATCCCGGACAATGATATTCACGAAAGCAAAGGCTCAAACCAGTCGCGCTGTGGCGATCCTCCTCATTCCATCGCCGATTGCAACCCTCGTTGCAGCCGACTGCTTAAAAAACGGCGCCTGGATCATCCCGGAGCCTCGCACCGCCAGCCGTCGCCGCCGCTGGCCCATGCGTGACGGGGCTGTGGCCGATGACCCCTCAGGCAACGAGGCCTATTTGCGGCGCGTCGATGCTCGGATTGATCGATTCATGCGTCGGGACGCGCCCATCGGGGGCGGCCCGCGGCGCTATCTTGCAACCTTCACTTTTCCGTGCGATAAATTCCGTGTTCGGGCATTTGCGACCCGGAGAGCGGAACGTTTTGGACGACCTTTCCCCGATACTGTGAATCTCTGACGGCCCCGTTTTTCGGCGGGGGGTTTGACCATGCGCCAATGCATGACTGCCGAAAGCTACCACCGGGAACTGCCCTCGACGCAAGGTGGCGGGCAGGACCATCAAGACTGAACGGGTGAAGGAGTTTCCCCAATGGCCCAGACCGGCACCGTTAAATTCTTCAACGCGACCAAAGGCTTCGGTTTCATCACGCCCGACGGTGGCGCCAAGGACGTATTCGTCCACATTTCCGCGATCGAGGCCTCGGGCCTGCGCACGCTCGTCGACGGCCAGAAGGTCACCTTCGACGTCGAGCCGGATCGCATGGGCAAAGGCCCCAAGGCCGTCAACCTCCGCGCCGCCTGAGCCATCGGCCAAGCCGCACGCCCTTCCTGGCCGTGCGACTGAGGCTCCGAAGCTTGAACGACTTCGGAAGAGGCAAACGAATTTTGAAGGCGCGGCGATTTTCGTCGCGCCTTTTTCATGTCGCAGCGCAGCAAAAATGCTGTCGCCCCAAAGTGGATCCGGTGTCGGGTCAACGACATGCATCATAACAAAAACTTAAAGCGCTACGCGCTTTAAGTGCCCGCAAAACTTTCTCTTGCCGATCACGCTAAAATAAAGGACAAATTTCCATTCGGGCATTTGCCGGCCCGAGACTGGAGTTTATGGGATCAAAGGAGCTTCCCATGCCGCAGACCGGCACCGTCAAATTCTTCAACCATGCCAAAGGGTTCGGCTTCATCACACCGGATGATGGCGCGAAGGATGTCTTCGTTCATATTTCGGCCGTGCAGGCGTCGGGTCTTCCCGGTCTTGAGGATGGGCAGAAAGTGACATTCGACACCGAGCCTGACAAGCGCGGCAAGGGTCCCAAGGCCGTCAACCTGTCGATCGGCTGAGCCGGCTCCAGACCGGCGGCGGTTCTGGCAGGACAGCTTCGCTCGCTGGAGCGTTCGATATTTGATGCCCGTGGCCCTCCGGTCAGGCAAAAATTCGTTCAGCCCCCGTTCAGCCATGGTCTCATATTAATCTTTCGTAAAAGCCGGACCACATCCCCGGAATTCTTACGGGCCGGCACGAAGGAGATCGACATGAACCGAATTTTCAAGACAGCCGTGCTGTCCGCCGCAGTGGCCGCCACAATGCTCGTGGCCTTGCCCGCGGCCAACGCCGATGATTGGCGTCATCACCGCCACCACGGCCATGGCGACGCTGTTGCCGCCGGTGTGCTCGGCCTCGCCGCAGGCGCACTGATCGGCGGCGCGTTGGCCAACCAGCAGCCGCCGCCCCGCGACTACTACGATGACGGCTATTACGATCGCGATGTGCGGATACGCCCGGCGCCGGTCCGCCGCTACTATGCCGAACCGCAAGTGGTCTACGCCGACCGTTATGCCGAACCGTGGACGCGTGGCTGGTACGACTATTGCTCCGACCGGTACCGCACCTTCAACCCCCGCACCGGCACTTTCACCGGCAATGATGGCGAGCAGCATTTCTGCACCGCCAACTGACCAAGGGCTTCCCTGCCCCAACAAGAAGCGCTGACCGCAAGGCCGGCGCTTTTTTGTCAAGCCGGCACCGGCCTCGGCGCGACGCGCTTCACGTCAAAAACGGATTGCTCCGCCGCTCCTCGCCGAAACGCCCGCCCGGACCGTGGCCGCAGATGAAGCCGATGTCGTCGCCGAGCGGCAAAAGCTTGTCCTTGATCGAGGCGATGAGTGCCGCATGATCGCCGCCTGGCAGGTCGGTGCGCCCGACCGAGCCGCGAAACAGCACGTCGCCGACATGGGCGAATTTGGCCGCGCGGTTGTAATAGACGACATGGCCGGGCGCGTGGCCGGGGCAATGCAGCACCTCGAAGAGATGCGAGCCGAAAGAGACCGTCTCGCCTTCGGTGAGGAACCGGTCGGGCACGCAGTTGCGCACGCCGGCAATGCCATAGCGCCTGCCCTGGCTCTCGAGATTGTCGAGCAACATCCTGTCGGCTTCGTGCGGGCCGATGATCTCGACGCCGAGCGCTTCCTTCAACTCCATCGCGCCACCGGCATGGTCGATATGACCATGCGTGATCCAAATCGCGCCGGCCGATATCGCATTATCCTTCAGCGCCGCCAGCACCTTGTCGATATCGCCGCCCGGATCGACGACGACACCGTGCTTGTCGTCCATGTCGAACAGGATCGTGCAATTCTGCTGGAAGGGCGTGACCGGCACGATGCCGGCATTGAGCTGACCCATGATCGTCCTTTCGATGTTCACGCCGTGATGTAGAGGCGCGAACGAAGGGCGTCCACCCTTGGGAACACCAACAATCGGTCGTTCCAAGGCGCGCCGCGCCTAAACGCATTTCATGCGGCGCGCTCTGGAAACAGAAATGGGCGGCCGAAGCCGCCCATTTGGCCAGCCCGAGATCGCAGGCTTACTTCTTCATGGCGCCCATGACCGCGCCGATAATGCCGGTCAGGATCGCACCGCCGCCGGCGCCGCCGACGATGTTCTGCAAGTTGAGCGCGCTGCCCAGACCACTTGTCGCTGCCGCAGCCGCTGCCGGATCGACTGTGCCGCCGAGCAGGCTGCCGAGGATCGCCGCGCCGCCGACGCCGCCAATGGCGCCGCCCAGGATCTTGGGAAGCTGCCCCATCGCCGCCGTCTTGATCGCCGCGCCGACCGCCTGACCACCGATGATGCCTGTAATGATCTGAACGATGATCGGAAGAAGCGTATTCATGTCCATCTTACCAGTCCCTCCATAGCTGCCAGCCTCCCGGGCCGACACCATCATGGAGACGCTGAATTCGGCGAAAGTCAAATGCAGAAACGCTGAAATAAAAGAGGCGGTCCGAAAACCGCCCCTGCTTGCGCGAAAAGCTGTGACTTTCGTTATTCTGCGGCTATCGCGTGCTTCGGCTGAACGGCCGCAGAATAGTCATTCATCAGCGTCTTGGCGATCTCGCCGACCTCGAATCGGTACGGCCCGATCTCCGAAACCGGGGTCACTTCCGCTGCCGTTCCAGTCAGGAAGCACTGCTCGAAGCCCTCGAGTTCTTCCGGCATGATGGCGCGCTCCACCACCTCCAGGCCGCGGTCCTTGGCGAGGCCGATGACCGTGCGGCGGGTGATGCCGTCGAGGAAGCAATCCGGCTTTGGCGTGTGGATCTTGCCGTCCTTGACGAAGAAGATGTTGGCGCCGGTGGCTTCCGCGACCTGGCCGCGCCAGTCGAGCATCATGGCGTCGGCATAGCCCTTGGCCTCGGCGGCATGCTTGGACATGGTGCAGATCATATAGAGGCCTGCGGCCTTCGATTTGGACGGCGCCGTGCGCGGGTCGGGCCGGCGCCACTCGGCCATGTCGAGACGTATGCCTTTCAGCTTCTGCGCCGGATCGAAGTAGCTGGGCCACTGCCAGATGGCGATGGCGCAATTGATGCGGTTGTTCTGCGCCGAAACACCCATCTGCTCGCTGCCGCGCCAGGCGATCGGCCTGACATAGGCATCCTTGAAGCCCTGCTTCTTCAGCAGGGTACTGGAGGCGTCGTTGAGCTCGGCCACCGAATAGGGGATCTTGAAGCCGAGCAGCCGCGCCGATTCATGCAGGCGCTCGGTATGCTCGTTGAGCTTGAAGATCTCGCCGCCATAGGCGCGCTCGCCCTCGAATACCGCGCTGGCATAGTGCAGGCCGTGGGTCAGCACATGGATCTTGGCCTCGCCCCATTGCACGAACTCGCCATTCATCCAGATGAAGCCGTCCAGTTGATCAAAGGGAACGGATGCCATGGTAACCTCCCGCGGGCGGCAGCCCGCATATCGTTGTTCGTTGCGTGCTCTTGTCGGCCGCGCCATCTGGTTGGGGCGCCTGCCGCTGTCTGGAAAGGTAGGCGGATAATCGTGCTCTGGCAAACTCAGGAAGTTCCGGAAAACCCGGCCTATCTTGCCTTTTCGTTCGCAATCCGCCCAAAACCTTGTCAAAAATTACCATTGCAGGGAAATTATGTCAATAGTACTGACATAATCTTCCCTGCCCATGGAGTAGAGATGACGGATCGAAGCCGAACAGCCGGGACACCGATCAGGACCGCGATGTCAATCGAGGATGGCATTGATTTCGCCCTCATCGAGCTGTTTTTCTTCGCCTATCGCGATTTCACCTCGGATCCCGATCAGATCCTGGCCGACTATGGCTTCGGCCGCGCCCACCACAGGGTGCTGCATTTCGTCAACCGCAGGCCGGGCCTGACGGTCGCCGAACTGCTCGATGTCTTGAAGATCACCAAGCAGAGCTTGGCGCGCGTGCTGAAGCAGCTGATCGACACCGACCATGTCGTGCAGTTGCAAGGGCCGCGCGACCGTCGCCAGCGCGAACTGTATCCAACCGCCAAGGGCCGCGCGCTGGCGCTGGCGCTGGCGCGGCCACAGTCGCGCCGCATCCATGCTGCATTGGAAGATTCCGGAGCCGCCGAACGGACCCAGGTGGAACGCTTCCTCGAAGCAATGGTCAATCCGGAACTGAGAGCCCAGATCGACGTTGGGTCCGCAAAAATGTCAGGGAAAAGCCATGGAGAGCACTGAACGCGCTGATCACGCGGCCGCACCGGACGACGATGCGCCGCATCTGCTTGTGGTCGATGACGACACCCGCATCCGCAACCTGCTCAAGCAATATCTGACCGAGAACGGTTTTCGCGTCACCGTCGCCGGCACTTCGGGCGAAGCCCGACGCAAACTCGCCGGCCTCGACTTCGATCTTCTTGTGCTGGACGTGATGATGCCCGGCGAAAACGGCGTCGATCTGACAAAGGCGCTGCGGGCCGAGAAGAACGTGCCGATCCTGATGCTGACGGCGCTATCGGAGACCGACAGCCGCATCACCGGCCTGGAGGCCGGCGCCGACGATTACCTGCCAAAGCCCTTCGATCCGCGCGAATTGATCCTGCGCATCAACAACATCCTGCGCCGCGGCGGCCCTGCGACCACGCCCAAGGTGGAGCAACTCGTCTTCGGTCCCTACACATTCCAGATCGCCAGGCGCGAACTGAAGCGTGGCGGCGAGGCGCTGAAGCTGACCGATCGCGAGCAGGAGATCCTGGCGATATTCGCCGCGCGCGCCGGCGAAACCATCCCGCGCCACGAACTGGTCGGCGACGAATCGGATGTCGGCGAGCGCACCATCGACGTCCAGATCAATCGGCTGCGCCGCAAGATCGAGCGCGATCCCTCCAATCCGGTCTGGCTGCAGACGGTCCGCGGTATTGGGTATCGGCTCAGCGTCGAATAGACTACCGCCTTCGGCCTGGCGGCCACGGAGCGAGCGAAAGGTGAATGGCGACCACGGAACTGGAACAGCCGGAATCTGACGGCTTGAGCACGCGCTCCACACCGCTGCTCAAGAGGGTTCCGCGCGTCTGGAACCGGTTCTGGCGCCTCGTTTCGCTCTACATGCCCAAGCGCCTCTATGCGCGCTCGCTGATCATCGTCATCGCGCCGATGATCCTGCTGCAATCGGTGGTCGCTTTCGTCTTTATGGAGCGGCATTGGGCGACCGTGACACAGCGCCTGTCGCAGGCGACCGTGCGCGACATCGCCGCCATCATCGACCTGATCGAGACCTATCCGCACGACGCCGACTACGCCAACATCATCCGCATCGCCCAGGACCGCATGCAGCTGAAGGTCGACCTCCTGCCGCCCGACCCGCTGCCGCCGCCCGGGCCAAAGCCGTTCTTCTCCATCCTCGACGACGTTCTCTCCGCCGAGATCACCCGCCAGATCAACCGGCCGTTCTGGATCGATACGGTCGGCAACTCCAACATCATCGAGGTGCGCGTCCAGCTCGAAGGCAAGGTGTTGCGCGTCTTCGTGCGCCGCAGCCAGGCCTATGCTTCGAACACGCACATCTTCCTGATCTGGATGGTCGGTACCTCGCTGGTGCTGCTGATGATCGCCATTCCCTTCCTGCGCAACCAGATCCGGCCGATCCTGACGCTGGCCGAGGCCGCCGAAAGCTTCGGCAAGGGCCGGCCGATGCCGCGTGATTTCCGCCCGCGCGGCGCGGAGGAGGTCCGCCGCGCCGGCTTTGCCTTCATCCAGATGCGCGAGCGCATCGAGCGCCAGATCGAACAGCGCACCGCCATGCTCACCGGCGTCAGCCATGACCTCAGAACCATCCTCACCCGCTTCAAGCTGCAGCTGGCGCTGGCGGGCGGCAAGGCCGAGACCAAGGCCGCGCTCAACCAGGACATCGACGACATGCAGTCGATGCTCGAAGGCTATCTCGCCTTCGCCCGTGGCGAGGCCTCGGAAGACACCGGGCGCTTCGATCTCGAAGCTTATTTCCAGAAGCTGAGCGAGGAAGCTCGGTTGCGCAAATGCAAATTGTCGACGACGCTTTCCGGCGATCCGACCGTGCATGTGCGGCCGAACGCCTTCGCCAGGCTGATGTCGAATGTCATTGGCAACGCCTTCCGCTACGCCAAGACGGTGGAGGTGGCCGCCAATCATGGCCGCGGCTCGCTCGTGGTCACCATCGACGATGACGGTCCGGGCATTCCGGCCGAAAAGCGCGAAGAGGTGTTCAAACCCTTCATGCGGCTCGACGAAGCCCGCAATCTCGATGCCAGCGGCACTGGCCTCGGCCTGTCGATCGCCCGCGACATCGCCCGCAGCCATGGCGGCGACATCACGCTCGACGTCAGCCCGCTCGGCGGCTTGCGCGCCGTGATCAAGGTTCCGGCCTGACAGGGGTATGATCGCGGGAAAGCGGAACCGCTTTCGGACGAGGTTATGCTCGGCCGATTTCATTGGCCCGTCATGAAACCATGCTGAAGAGCGCGCATGAAGCGCGCGACCTCACTTGATTCGAACCCGCCGTCTCACTTCGATCCCGTGCCCGCCCGGGTGCGCTGGAGCGAAGCGAGGGCCGCGGGCTGGTCGCCGTCCCGGCATCGTACCGAGGCAACCGCCGACCTTTCGAGCAAAGGCCCGCCATGCGCATATTGATGGTCACCGATGCCTGGCGCCCACAGGTCAACGGCGTCGTCCACACGCTGGAGCGGCTCACCGAAACGCTGAAAGCGTTCGACGTCGCGGTGGATTTCCTGACACCCAACATCTTCCACACCCTGCCCTTGCCGACCTATCCCGATATTCGCCTGGCGCTGACCACGCCAGGCCACGTCGCGCGCCTGATCGGGGCCTACAAGGCAGACCACATCCACATCGTCACCGAAGGTCCGCTCGGCATCATGGCGCGGCGCTACTGCCGCAATGCCGGCCGGCCGTTTACCACCAGCTACCACACACGCTTTCCCGAATATCTCAGCGCCCGGCTGCCGGTGCCGGAAAGCTGGGCCTATCGCTGGCTGCGCGATTTCCACAATTCCGGCCAGGGCACGCTGGTCGCGACGCGGTCGCTGGCGGATGATCTTGCAGCGCGCGGCTTCAACAAGCTGAGACCATGGACGCGCGGGGTCGATACCGATCATTTCCGGCCCGACAAGAGGAAGGATCTCGGCTTCCCCGGCCCGTTGTTCCTCTGTGTCGGCCGCGTCGCCATCGAGAAGAACCTCTCCGCCTTCCTCGATCTCGACCTGCCCGGCAGCAAGGTGGTTGTCGGCGAGGGCCCGGAACTGGCGAAGCTCAAGGCGCGCTACCCCGCCGCCCATTTCCTTGGCCACCGCCCCAACGACGAACTGGCCGAGATCTACGCCTCGGCC
The DNA here is from genome assembly GCF_020165435.1 of Mesorhizobium sp. BR1-1-2. Classification (NCBI taxonomy): domain Bacteria; kingdom Pseudomonadati; phylum Pseudomonadota; class Alphaproteobacteria; order Hyphomicrobiales; family Phyllobacteriaceae; genus Mesorhizobium; species Mesorhizobium sp. BR1-1-2. The sequence goes on along the minus strand of NZ_JAIUID010000001.1, from coordinate 109,218 downwards.
GACGTCTTCGTCTTTCCGAGCCGCACCGACACTTTCGGCAACGTCATCATCGAGGCGCTGGCCAGCGGCACGCCAGTCGCCGCCTTTCCGGTCACGGGACCGATCGACATCGTCGGCGACGGCTTCGGCGGCGCGGTTTCCAGCGACCTGCGCGAAGCCTCGCTCGCCGCCCTCGATGTCGACCGCGCCCAGGCGCGCGAACGCGCCATGCGCTACAGCTGGAAAGCCTGTGCGGAAATGTTTCTCGATACGGTCCAGGAAGCGCTGGGCGCGACACGAAGACTGGCGGCCTGACGCTCCCTCTAGGCTAGAACAGCCGCCCGCCGTCCGGCACCTTGCGCTCGATGGCGCCGAGCACCACGGCGCCCTCCTCGTCGGGAAAGCCGAGCGTCAGCACTTCCGACATGAATGGCCCGATCTGGCGCGGCGGAAAATTGACCACCGCGAACACCTGCCGGCCGATCAGCGTCTCGGGCGTATAATATTTGGTGATCTGCGCCGACGATTTCTTCACCCCGATCTCGGGGCCAAAATCGATCTTGAGCTTGAACGCCGGCTTGCGCGCCTGCGGAAACGGTTCGGCCTCGACGATCGTGCCGGCGCGGATGTCGACACGATCGAAATCGGCGAAACTGATCTCGGGCTTGCGCTCGCTGCTTGAACTCATGTCGAAGGCATCTTGGTCAGGCGTTGCCGAATGTCTCGAACAGCACCCCGGCCAGCGCGTCCTTGGCCGATGTGCCGGACCAGACGACGAACTGGAACGCCTGGAAGTAGCATTCGCAGGCCTCCAGCGCCGACGACAGCAGCACCTCGACCTGCTGGCTCGACGGCTCGACCCCGCCGGCCAGAAGCAGCGACTGGCGGAACATGATCGCGCCTTCCTGCTCCCACAGGTCGAAATGGCCGAACAGCATCTGTTCGTTGATCAGCGACAACAGCCGCATCACTTCCAGCGCGCGCGCCTCCGGCACCTTGATGTCGAAGGCGCAGGCCAGATGCAGCGCCTCGAAATCCTCCATCCACGAGAAGGAGACGTGATAGTCGGTCCAGCTTCCGGCGACCGAGATCGAGATTTCGTCGTCGCCGGCCCGTTCGAAGGACCAGTCATTGTTGTGGGCCACCTGCTCAATGACATCCACCGGATGGATTTCGCGGGAGAATTCGAGTTCGAGAAGTTCCATGGAATGCTTCCTGTGTTCAGGGGAGCGCCACACGCTCCGCGGGGCACACACGACGAACAATCTGATCTAGAACTCGGACGGCCAGGACTTCTCGACGCAAAGACCCCAGACCGGACCCCACCGCCCGGCGCATGACCCTGCTCCGAATCATGCAACAAATTCAGTCTATTGATCGGGAGTCGCGTGAACAGCCCAATTTTTCGCGCTGCGTCATTCGCATGTGGAAAGGCGCTGTCACACAGAGTCACGCAATGCCGGTAAGCGATTCACGGCAAAGCGCTTTTCAGGCTGGTGCTTTGTGGAAAAGTTTAACGATTATTTTTTCGGCCTGGGCTTTGCGGAAGCCGCAGGTGTGGCCTGCCCGGTCAGTTCGGCAAGCCTGGCCTCGAGCGCCTCGATGCGGTCGACAAGACGAGCATTCTCTTCCCTGGCCTTGGCGGCCATTTCGCGCGCGGCCTCGAACTCCTCGCGCTGCACCACGTCCATCGAATTCAGGATGCGTTCGGCCTGTCCCTTGAAGGCGGTCTCCACCTCACGCCGCACGCCCTGCGCGGCACCCGCGGCATCGGTCATCAGCTTGGCGAATTCGTCGAGAATGCGGTTCGGTCCGGTCGACATGGCAAATCCTCGGTTGCTGAAGTTGAGTTAGTAGTGCGGCGCGCCGAATGCAAGAACGTTGAGGGTTGCCGCGCTATCTGCGTTGCTGTGGCGCATGGCGGTGGCACTCCTGTAAGAAGCTCAGACGGCACCAGAGCTGTACTAGAGGGCGCCAGCTCGCCTATTGTGTTCTCGTCTCGTATTTCCTCAAGCACACTTCAGTCAGGGTCACCAATGGCAACCCCTCCGCGCCGACCGACCAATCCGATGGCAGCCGCCGAAGCTGCCTTCAAACCGGTGAAGAAGCCGGCACCGCCAATTCGCGAAGCTTCGGCAGCGCCGAACGTCCGCGAGCTTGTTTCGATCCGGATCGACCGGGCGGTGCTCGATCATTTCCAGGAAGATGGCCCCGGCTGGCAGGACAGGATCAACGACGCGTTGCGGCAGTTGGTGGCCGCCAAGCCAAAGGATTGAGCTCACCGCCCGCACGGCGCGATGGGCCTGCAAGCGGTGATCCGATCCGATCCTTGACGCCGACCACCTTGCCTTGACCCCGCCAAAACCCTGCCGCATGGTCCGCGCCAAACGCAACCGAGAGCTCCCCGTTGAACGAATATTTCCTGCTGCCGCTGGCCTCGTTGCCCTTTCCCAACATCGACCCGGTGCTGATTCGGATCGGACCGCTGGCGGTGCACTGGTACGGCGTCGGCTACATCGTCGGCATCCTGTTCGCCTGGTGGTACGCCAAGCGGCTCGCCGCCAATCCGAAACTCTGGCCCGACGGCATCCTGCCGATGAAGCCGGAGGACCTCGATGATTTCATCATCTGGGCGGCGATCGGCGTCGTGCTGGGCGGGCGCACCGGCTACGTGCTGTTCTACGACCTGCCGCGCTATATCGCGCACCCGCTCGACATCTTCGCCGTCTGGCAGGGCGGCATGTCGTTCCATGGCGGCCTGCTCGGCGTCATCCTCGCCATGACGCTGTTTTCGATCAAGCGCGGCATCCGCACCTGGTCGCTGTTCGACGTCGTGGCCGCCGGTGTGCCGGTCGGTCTTGGCCTCGTGCGCATCGCCAACTTCATCAACTCCGAGCTCTGGGGCCGGCCAACCGACGTGCCGTGGGCGATCGAGTTTCCCAATGGCGGGCCGTTTACCCGCCATCCGAGCCAGCTTTACGAGGCCCTGCTTGAAGGCCTGGTGCTCTTTCTCGTGCTGCGCTTCCTCACCCATTCGCGCCTCAAGCTGAAGACGCCGCGCTTCGTCGGCGGTGCCTTCATCTGCGGCTATGGCCTGTCGCGCATAGCAGTCGAATTCTTCCGCGAGCCCGACCAGCAGCTCGGCTATCTCCTTGGCACCAACTGGCTCACCATGGGCATGATCCTGTCCTCGCCGATGGTGCTGGCCGGCATTTGGGCGATGACGACAGCCAAGCCGGTGCCGCAGTCACGGCCGCAGGCGACATGACGCGGCTGAAGGCACGCATCGTCGATCTGATCGAGGCGACGGGGCCGATCCCCGTCAACGAATACATGGCATTGTGCCTGTTCGATCCCGAGGCGGGCTACTACACCACGCGCGAACCGTTCGGCGCCGCCGGCGATTTCATCACCGCGCCGGAGATCAGCCAGATGTTCGGCGAGCTCGTCGCCGTCTGGCTCTACCAGGCCTGGCTGGCGGTCGGCCGGCCGACGCCGGTCACCATCGGCGAGATCGGCCCCGGCCGCGGCACGCTGATGAAGGACATGCTTCGCACCCTGTCGCGGCTCGAACCGGCACTGGCCAACGACGCCGCCTTCGCCATGATCGAGACCAGCCCGCGCCTGAGAGAGGTGCAGAAACAGACGCTCGGCGCCACACCGTTCTCCATTCGCTGGCACGAGACCATCGATACGCTGCCGCCGCAGCCGCTCTTCATCGTCGGCAACGAATTGTTCGACGCCATCCCCATCCGCCAGTTCGTCCGCGCCGGCACCGGCTGGCGCGAGCGCGTGGTCGGCCTCGACGCCACGAACAATCTTTCCTTCTTCGCCGGCGCCGGGTCGCTCGACCCGACGCTGCTGCCCGCCGATGCCGGCGAAGCACCGCAAGGCGCGATCGTCGAGATAGCTCCTGCCCGCACCGCCCTGATGGCGGCCATAGCCGAGCGCATAGCCGCTCATGGCGGCTCCGGCCTGTTTGTCGACTATGGCCATCTGCGCCCGGGTGTCGGCGACACGTTGCAGGCTTTGCGCCGTCATGATCACGAAGATGTGCTGGCCAATCCCGGGCAAGCCGACCTCACCTCCCATGTCGATTTCGCCGCCCTTGCCGCGGTGGTGCGCGCGCATGGTCTCGACGCCCATCTGTCGACGCAGGGCGATTTCCTGCTCGGCCTGGGCATTCTCGAGCGCGCCGGCCGGCTTGGCGCCGATGCCAGCCAGGCGGCACGCGACAAGATCGCTGGCGATGTCGAACGCCTCGCCGGGCCGCAGGCCATGGGCGACCTGTTCAAGGTGCTTGCCATAGTGCCGCGCGGCGTTGCCGTTCGCCCCCTTGCCCGAGCTCCGAGCTCGGATTGACAAAGGCCTGATGGCGGCCAGTCCGGTCGTGCCGGTACATTTTCATGGCCGGCAACTCACGATAGGAATTTTTTCTTGACAGGGTGAAGGCAACTATGGTAGATATTTGGTTATGGTGCTGAGTTGCGCCAGGGACCCGCCGCACAGGCGGGTTTTTCCGTTCAAGGCTCTCTCAACCGCGCAGCGGCGAAGGAACCGTTTCCACGGATTCGTTGCGTTGACCCTTCGCCACGGCGGATTGACTTTTCACCGTCACCCCTCCCAATCTCCCGTCCGGCAAAACAGCGGCTGAACGCCGGCCGTCTCGCTTTCCGACTTTTTCTTGACGAAACCGCCCACACGGACAACAACGCCCACATGCTGAATCAGACCAAACCGGATCCCGTGCGGTCGCCGCTGCTGGACCAGGCGCAGGCACAAGGCATCCGCCACGGTTATTTCACCCGCGTCGGCGGGGTCTCGACCGGCATCTATCAGGGCCTCAACATCGGCACCGGCTCGGATGACGACCAGGCGCTGGTCGCCGAGAACCGCCGCCGTGTCGCCGCCTGGATGGGCGTGCCGGCGGACCATCTCCTGACCGCCTGGCAAATCCATTCGCCTGATGTCGTCATCGCCAGGGAACCCTTTGCCGGTGAACGCCCCAAGGCCGACGCCATCGTCACCGACCGGCCGGGCATCGCCATCGGCGCCTCGACCGCCGATTGCGGCCCTGTGCTGTTCGCGGATGCGGGGGCGCGCATCATCGGCGCGGCGCATGCCGGCTGGAAAGGCGCGTTCACGGGGGTGCTCGAGAACACCATTGCCGCCATGGAAAGTCTCGGCGCCAGGCGTGAAAACATCGTCGCGGTGCTCGGCCCCTCGATCGGCCCCGAAAACTATGAGGTCGGACCTGAATTCGTCGCCCGCTTCGTCGAGGCCGATGGCGAAAATGACAGGTATTTCGCACCTTCGGCGAATCCCGGTCATTCGATGTTCGACCTCAACCGCTACACGGTGGACCGGCTCGACAGGGCGGGTGTGACCGCGCAAGTTCTCGGCCGCTGCACCTATGCCGAGGAAGATCTGTTTTACTCCTACCGGCGCACGACGCACCGCAAGGAACCCGATTACGGCCGGCAGGTCTCGGCAATCGTCTTGGAGAGTGAATGATGGCGCTGCATTTTGAACGATCCGAATTCGACGCGCGCCGCGACCGGCTGGTGATCGAGATGGCCGAGAAGAAGCTCGACGCCATCCTGCTCTTCGCGCAGGAAAGCATGTATTGGCTGACCGGCTACGACACGTTCGGTTTCTGCTTCTTCCAGTGCCTGGTGGTGAAAGCCGACGGGTCCATGGTGTTGCTGACCCGCTCGGCCGACCTGCGCCAGGCGCGCCACACCTCGATCATCGACAACATCGTGCTGTGGACCGATCGCGATGGCGCCAATCCGGCGGTCGACCTGCGCAATCTGCTGAACGAGCTCGACCTGCTCGGCGCCCGCATCGGCGTCGAATACGACACTCATGGGCTGACCGCCTATAATGGCCGCCGCCTCGACGAGCAGCTGCAGACCTTCGGCCAGATCGCCGATGCGTCCGGCATCGTCAGCCGGCTACGCCTGTTCAAGAGCCCGGCCGAGATCGCCAAGGCCGAGAAGGCGGCGAACCTTGCCGACGACGCGCTGGATGCGGCTTTGCCGCTGATCAAGCAGGGCGGTGACGAGGCGCTGATCCTTGCCGCCATGCAAGGCGCGATCTTTGCCGGCGGCGGCGACTATCCGGCCAACGAATTCATCATCGGCTCCGGCGTCGACGCACTGCTGTGCCGCTACAAGGCCGGCCGCCGCAAGCTCACCAAGAACGATCAGTTGACGCTCGAATGGGCGGGAGTGTTTCATCACTATCATGCGCCAATGATGCGCACGGTGCTGACCGGCAAGGCCTCGAAGCGCCATCAGGACTTGTTCGACGCGGCCCGCGCCGCGCTGCTGGCGGTCGAGAAGGCGATGACCCCGGGCAACAGTTTCGGCGACGTGTTCGACGCGCATGCCCGTGTCATGGAGGCACGTGGACTGACCAAGCATCGGCTGAATGCCTGCGGCTATTCGGTCGGCGCCCGCTTCACCCCGTCCTGGATGGACATGCCGATGTTCTACCAGGGCAATCCCGAGCCGATCGCGCCGAACATGACGCTGTTCGCCCACATGATCATCATGGATTCCGAAACCGAGACGGCGATGACGCTTGGCCGCACCTATCTCACGACCGAATCGCAGCCGAAGCCGCTTTCCCGCCATGATCTCGACTTGATCGTACAGTGAATCCACGGGTGGGAGGCGTTCTTCGCCAAGGAGTTAGATGGCAAATGAGACGATCGCAGGTGACGACCGTGTCATTGCTCGTGGTCCTGGCGCTCGCCGCCTGCACCAACGCAAAAGACGTCCTCGAACCCTCCGCCATCACCCCGCCCACGGCCGCGGCGCCGACAACCCAGGGCGGCGGCACCGCCACCCCGGCTGGCCCTGCCACGACCACGGCGGGCGCTCCTGCAACGACCACGACGTCAGCCACGCCGGCCCAGACCGCGGCAATCCTTGCCAGGACGCGCCTGCAGATCGCGCCGATCGTCGGCGCTTCGGTGGAAGCGGCCACGCCGCTGACGGCGGAGTTGCAGACGCGCGCCAGGCAGCGCGGCATCACGCTGGCCGGCAGCGCCGACCAGGCCGCGACCCATGTGCTCAAAGGTTATTTCTCGGTGATCTCCGAAGGCAAGGACACCACCGTCATCTATGTGTGGGACGTCTACGATCCCTCGGGCAACCGCCTGCATCGCATCAACGGCCAGCAGAAGGCGGCTTCGGCCAATTCCGGCGCCAACGGCGGCGGCGACAGCTGGAAAGCGGTGGCGCCAGCCACCATGCAGGCGATCGCCGACCAGACCATCGACCAGTTCGCGGCATGGCTCGGCGGCAAGGCGGGCTAGACCATCGGACCCGAATGGAAACGGCCGCGGGGAAATCCGATGCTCGAACAAGGGGGAGGAGCAGCGGCGCCGGGTCCGCTGCCCGGTGTTGCCCATACGCGATGGCGCGAACATTTCCCAGGATTAGCCGGCGGATTTCCAATCACGGTGCTTGCAATAGCCGCGCGGGCCGCTAAAAGCCCGGTGAAAGCCTCCACCAGGAACGGTGCATGAAACTCTTCGCGGGCAATTCCAACAGGGTGCTGGCCGAAGCGGTCGCCCGCTATCTCAACATCCCGCTGGGCAAAGCCAGTGTCAGGCGCTTCGCCGACCAGGAAATCTTCGTCGAGATCCAGGAGAACGTGCGCGGCGAGGATGTCTTCATCCTGCAGTCGACTTCCTTTCCGACCAACGATCACCTGATGGAACTGCTCATCATGATCGACGCCTTCATGCGCTCCTCGGCCAAGCGCATTACGGCGGTGATCCCCTATTTCGGCTATGCCAGGCAGGACCGCCGCGCCTCCGGCCGCACGCCGATCTCGGCCAAGCTGGTCGCCAACATGATCACCCGCGCCGGCGTCGACCGCGTGCTCACGCTCGACCTCCACGCCGGCCAGATCCAGGGCTTCTTCGATATTCCGACCGACAATCTGTTCTCGGTGCCGGTCATGGCCCGCGACGTGAAGGCGAAATACAAGCAGCTTGGCAACGTCGTCGTCGTGTCGCCCGACATCGGTGGCGTGGTGCGTGCACGCGCGCTGGCCAAGCGCTTCGACGCACAGCTCGCCATCGTCGACAAACGCCGCGAGCGTCCCGGCGAATCGGAGGTCATGAACATCATCGGCGCGGTCGCCGGCAAGGACTGCCTGCTGATCGACGACATCGTCGATTCCGGCGGCACGCTGTGCAACGCCGCCGATGCGCTGCTGGCCAACGGCGCCACCAGCGTCACCGCCTATATCACTCATGGCGTGCTGTCGGGTGGCGCGGTCGCCCGCATCAGCGGCTCCAAGCTGCAGGAACTGGTGATCACCGACTCCATCCAGCCGACCCAGGGCGTGCTCGACGCTCCCAATATCCGCGTCATCTCGATCGCCGACCTGATGGGCGAAGCCATCTCGCGCACGGCAACCGAGGAATCGGTGTCCAGCCTGTTCGACTAATTGTCGATCCCGGCGGGCGCGTAGCGCAGCAAAACCGATTACAACGTGCAATCAGTGCTCCTGTAAATGGAACTTAGACCGAGGGTTGGCGCATCAGCTTGATGCTATCGGCGCTGCCTCAAGCGGCGATCGGACCGCCTATGCGCCGCGGGTTTTCGCCGGCATCTCGCGCGCCGCGCATATAGCCGCGCGGCGAGGCACCCAGCATGCGCTTGAACATGGTGATGAAGGCCGGCACGCTGTCATAGCCGAGATCGAGCGCCACCCGGGTGATCGGCTCGCCATCGGCGAGCCTCGGCAGCGCCGCGAACAGGCATGCTTGCTGGCGCCATGTCGATAGCGACAGTCCGGTCTGGCGATGAAAGGCGCGCGTGAAGGAGCGTCGGCTCATGCCGGCGGCGTCCGCCCACTCGTCGATTGTCGCGCGCGGCGACGGTGCCGCCACGAAACGCCGGCACAGCGCCGCCAGCCTGGGATCGGAAGGGAACGGCAGGCCAAGCGGCCGCTCCGGCAAAGTCGGGATTTCGTGCAGCAGGAGATTCATGATCAGCCCGCCGCGCCCTTCCAGCACGCCGCCTTGCGGCAGTTTCTCCGATTCCACGATCAGGCTGTGCATCAGGTCGGTGACGCCGACGACGCGCAAGCCTTCCGGCAGTCCGGGGATCGCTCCCGGCATGACATAGACCGAGCGCATCGAGACATCGCCCAGCATCTCGACGGAATGCTCGGTTCCCGCCGGAATCCACATGGCGTGATCGGGCGGCACCATCCAGCGCCCGTGCCGCGTCGTCACCAGCACGACACCGACCAGCGCATGCAGCAACTGGCTGCGGCTGTGGCGGTGCCGCGGCACATGGTAGCCGTCGGGATATTCGGTCGGCAACGCCACCGCCGGCCCTGCCACTTGCTCCAGCCATAGCCAGCGACGCTCGTGCAACTGCTCGAGGTCGGCACTACCAGCGTGAAAAATTTCCCTGCCGTGCGGCATAAGCTATGGCCCACTTGCGAAACTATTGGACCAAACCACGAAAGAAGTCGTCCCGCAAGCAGCCTATAAGCCATCCGTTCCCAGGGCGGCCGCAGGAGCGTCCGCCAGCTTGCCTGTGGCATATACCCGCCAAAAAGACTACGGAGCCTGCCTTGACCGATACGACAGCCGTCGCCCCTCCCGCGACCGCCAGCCATGCTTCAGCTCAGGCGACGGCCTTCACCGTCATCCTGGCGGTGAGTTTTTGCCATTGCATCAACGACATCATGCAGTCGCTGCTATCGGCCATCTATCCCCTGTTGAAGGAGAATTACGGCCTCGATTTCTGGCAGATCGGCCTTCTGACCTTCACCTTCCAGGTGACCGCGTCGCTGCTGCAGCCGGTGATCGGCATGATCACCGACAAGCGGCCGATGCCCTATTCCCTGCCCTACGGCATGGCCTCTTCGCTGATCGGCCTGATCGTGCTTGCCTATGCCGGCCACTACACGCTGCTCCTGATCGGCGCTTCGCTGATCGGCATCGGCTCGGCGATCTTCCATCCGGAATCCTCGCGCATTGCCCGCTTCGCCTCCGGCGGCCGCTTCGGCCTGGCACAGTCGCTGTTCCAGGTCGGCGGCAATTTCGGCCAGTCCATGGGACCGCTGCTGGCGGCGTTCATCGTCGTGCCTTTCGGCCAGACCAGCATTTCATGGTTCGCCGTCGGCTCGCTGATCGGCATCGTCGTGTTGTGGCAGGTCGGCGGCTGGTACAGCCGCTTGCGCGCCACGCAGGCGAACCGCAAGACGTCCAGCTTCGTTTCGCCCTTCCCGCGCCGCAAGGTGATGGGCGCGCTGGCCGTGCTGACGCTGCTGGTGCTGACCAAGAACGCCTATATCGCCAGCCTCTCCAGCTACTACACCTTCTACGCCATCCATAAGTTCGGCGTCTCGGTGCAGATGTCGCAGGTCATGCTGTTCCTGTTCCTCGGCGCCTCGGCGCTGGGCATCCTGCTCGGCGGTCCGTTCGGCGACCGCTACGGACAGAAGGCGATGATCTGGTTCTCCATCGTCGGTGTGCTGCCCTTCACGCTGGCGCTGCCCTACGCCAACATGGAATGGACGATGGTGCTGACGGTGCTGATCGGCCTGATCCTGTCGTCGGCCTTCTCCAACATCGTCGTCTTCGCGCAGGAACTGGTGCCGGGCCGCGTCGGCATGATCGCCGGCATCTTCTTCGGCTTCGCCTTCGGCGTCGGCGGCATAGCGGCAGCCGTGCTCGGCATCGTGGCCGACATGAAGGGCATCGACTTCGTTTTCCAGATCTGCTCGTATTTGCCGTTCCTGGGCCTGTTGACGGTGTTCCTGCCCAACATGAAGGAAGCGCGGAAGGCTTAGCCGGGAAAGACGCCTCGGCATGCGCGAATGCGTCGAAGCCTCAGTGCAGGCCGAATTCGCGCAGCAACTCTTCACGGTGGCGCACGAAGCGGCTTTCGCTGCGGTCGCGCGGGCGCGGCAGGTCGACGCTGATCAGCCGCGCTGCGCCGCCTTTCTCCTTGGGCAGGATCAGCACCCTGTCGGCGAGATAGATCGCCTCCTCCAGATCGTGGGTGACCATGACCATGGTGACGTTCTCCTCGCTCCAGATGCGTGACAGTTCCTCCTGCATGGAGATCTTGGTCATGGCGTCGAGGGCGCCGAGCGGCTCGTCGAGCAGCAGGATCTCGGGCTGCACCGTCAGCGCCCGGGCGATGCCGACGCGTTGCGCCATGCCGCCCGAAAGCTGCCGCGGGTAGGCATCGCTGAACTCGGCAAGACCGACCAGCGCTATGTAGAAGCGCGCCCTCTGCTCGGCCTGCGCCTTGGGCACGCCGCGAACTTCGAGGCCGAAGGCGACATTGCCAAGCACGCTCAGCCAGGGCAGCAGGCGCGGTTCCTGGAAGATCACCGCCCGCTCCGCGCCGACGCCTTTTATTTGCTTGCCGTCGATCGCAACGGCGCCTTCGTCGGCGGTCTCCAACCCGGCAAGGATGCGCAGCAATGTCGTCTTGCCCGATCCGCTGGCGCCGACAATGACCAGGCACTCGCCGGGGCGGATGTCGAGATTGAGCGAACGCAGCACGGCGAGCGAGCGCCCGCCGAGCGCAAAGGACTTCGACAGGTCGCGGATCGTGACCTCGCCGCGTGCTGTGGCCATGCTGGGTGCCCCCTTGCTCAATTGGTCTTGGTTTCGCCTGGCCGGTAGAGGATGTCGGCAGCCTTGAGCTTGCCTTTCGGCAAGCGGCCGTCGCGCTCGAGCACAGCCACCCAGAAGTCGATGTCGCGGTCGGTCGCCACGGCCTTTTCGCGCAGGCCGAAACCCGTCCAGTAGCGCGCCAGTTCGCCGTTCTCGCCCCGTTTGTCGAGGATTTCGGCCAGCACCTTGCGTGCCTCGTCGGGGTTCTGCCGCGACCAGTCGGCCGCACGCGCGGACTGCTCGACGAAGTTCTTGGCGGCGTCGCGATTGGCGACGATGAAATTCCGCCGCAGCACGACGAAGCCGCCCGCGATCTCGCCCAGCACGTCGGCGTCGTTGAACACGCCGCGCACACCGCCATTGGCTACCAGGGCGCCGGCGAAAGTCGCCTGCCAGTAGCCGAGTCCGGCGACATCGACCTGATGCGAGCGCAAGGTCTGCTCGAGTTGCGGCCCGGGCACGACGACGAGCTTGGCGGCATCCGGCGGCAGGCCGACGCTGTGCAGCGCCTCACGCACCGCGTAGTCGAGATGGGCGCCAAGCGTGTTGACCGAGATCGTCTTGCCGGCGATGTCCGCGATCGACCTGATCGGGCTGTCCTCCAGCACATAGAAGACGCTTTTGACCTGGCTGTTGATGCCGTTGCTCGGATAGGCGGCGACGAAGTCGTTGCCGCCGGCGATCGAGTTGATCACCGCCGGCGTGGCGGCCGAACCCAGGTCGACGCTGCCGGAGGCGAGCGCGAACAACGATTCCGGACCGCCGCCGGCATAGCCGACATTCTCGAGCTCGATGCCGAGGCCTTTGAAATAGCCGAGTTGGTCGGCGAGCTCATGCGGAGAGATGCTCCCGCGGCTGGCGAGATAGCGTATCTTGACGGAAGCGGCCTGCGACCGCGCGATCGACGGTAACCCGACGGCGATGATGCCGGCGGCAAGAGGCGCGCGCAGAAGCAGGGAGCGGCGTGTGATGGTCATGATCCGGCCTTTCACTTTTCAAGAAATGACGATGATGGGGGCGGCTATTCAACCGGCGGAACTGCTCCAGCGGCAAAGCCGCCGCTGCAGGCTGACCAGCACCTGGTTCGCGATCAGCCCGAGCGCGGCCAGGATCACGATCGACGCGAACATCAGCGGGATCTGGAAATTGTACTGCGCGTTCATCACCTGGAAGCCGATGCCTTTGTTGGCGCCGATCATTTCCGAGGCGATCAGCAGCAGCAGCGCGGTGGTCGCGCCGAGCCTCAACCCGACGAAGATCGAAGGCACGGCGCCCGGCAGCACGACGCGCCGGAATATGGTCAGCCGCCGGGCGCCGTAGACGCGCGCCATTTCGAGCAGCTTCGGATCGACCTCCTTGACGCCGCTGATCGTGTTGAGCAGCAGCGGAAACAGCGTCGCCCAGAAGATGACGAACACTTTGGAGGCCTCACCCAGACCCAGAAGCAGGATGAAGACGGGATAGAGCGCCAGTGCCGAGGTCTGCCGGAACAGTTGCAGGATCGGATCGAGCGCCGTCTCGACGCTGCGGACCTGACCCATGACGAGGCCGAGCGGGATGGCGACCGTCGCCGCCGCGGCGAAGGCGAGGCCGGCGCGCTGCAGGCTGATGGCGACGTCGCCGAGCAGACTGCCCCCGGCGAGGCCCTTCCAGAGCGCTACGACGATCATGTCGATCGGCGGCAACACCGCGGCATTGACCCAGCCGCCACTCGCCGCCGCCTGCCAGAGCGCCAGGAAACCCAGAAGCACGCCATAGCGCGACAGCAGGCGCGCCAGGGTTCGGCCAGCGAGGCTCAGAATATCGGCACCGAGCCCGTTGCCGTTTTCCTGCGCGCCGATGCCGGTCGGCCGTTCAATGTGCTGCAAAGTCATCGTCATGCCTTTCGCTTCAACGCATCATTCGGCGGCGAGCACGGTCGAACGGGCGACCGTCCAGGGGTTCTGCGGCCGCTTGAGGCCAAGATTCTCGCGCAGCGTCCTGCCCTCGTAAGCGGTACGAAACAGGCCGCGCCGCTGTAATTCCGGGATCACCAGGTCGACGAAATCGTCTAGCGCGCCGGGCAGCCATGGCGGCAGGATGTTGAACCCGTCGGCGGCTTCGTTGCTGAACCACTCCTCCAACTGATCGGCGACCTGGGTGGCGCTGCCGATCACGGTGTAGTGGCCTCGTGCGGTCGCGACCCATTGATAGAGCTGGCGGATGGAGAAGTTGTGCTCGTCGGCGATCTGGCGGATCAGCGCCTGGCGGCTTTTCATGCCTTCGGTTTCGCGGCTCGGCGGCAGCGGTCCGTCGAGCGGATAGCCCCTGAGATCGAGAGTTTGTCCGGCAAGCCCGTTGAGCAGCGCGACGCCGTCCTCGGGCAGGATCAGGTCGTTCAATTGCTGATACTTGGCTCGCGCCTCTTCTTCGGTGCGGCCGACAAAGGGCGCCACGCCCGGCATGATCAGCACCTGTTCGGGGTCGCGGCCGGCCGCCGCCACACGGGCCTTGATGTCGCGATAGAATTCCTGCGCGGAGGCAAGGTTCTGATGCGCGGTGAAAATGACTTCAGCCGAGGCGGCCGCTAGCTTGCGCCCATCCTCGGACTGGCCCGCCTGCACGACCACGGGGTGGCCCTGCACCGGGCGCGGCACGTTGAGCGGTCCTTTGACACTGAAATGCTCACCCTTGTGGTCGATGTCGTGGAGCTTGTCCTTGTCGTAGAAGCGGCCCGTTTTCTTGTCGCGGATAAAGGCGTCGTCCTCCCAGCTGTCCCACAGCGCCTTGACCGTCTCGACATGCTCATGCGCTCGCGCGTAGCGCTCGGCATGGTTGGGCTGGATGTCGCGGTTGAAGTTGCGCGCCGTGTCGTCGCCGGCCGAGGTGACGACGTTCCAGCCGGCCCGGCCATTCGACAAGAGGTCGAGCGAGGCGAACTTACGGGCAAGCGTATAGGGCTCCTCATAGGTGGTCGAGGCCGTGGCGATGAATCCGAGATGCGTCGTCAGCGGCGCCAGCGCCGCAAACAAAGTCACCGGTTCGAAGCCCGCGATCTTGGCGTTGCCGCCTTCGCGGGCGCCAAGCCCGACCGTCAGGTTGTCGGCGAGGAAATAGGCATCGAACAGGCCGCGTTCGGCGGTCAGCGCGAGCTGCTTGTGAAACTCGAAATTGGTCGCGCCGTCGGCCGGAGCGTCGGGATGGCGCCAGGCGGCGACATGCTGGCCGCCACCGGGTAGAAAGGCGCCGAGCTTGATCTGTCTCGATTTGATGGTCATGGCTGGGTCCCTCTGTTCGAAAACCATTGGAGTTCAGGCGGCGAGGCCGACGCTGTGTGCCGTCCCGACGGCGCGGGAAACCTCGGCAACCGCCTGCCGGGCGCGGGCATGGATGGCCTCCGACACCAGGACGCCGTCGGCGAAATCCTTGTCCGATGCGTAGATCGCGGTCGGCACGGTCAGCGCCTCGAAAAAACCGAACAGCGGCCGCAGCTGATGTTCGACGATCAGTGAGTGGCGTTCGCCGCCGCCCGTCGCGGCAAGGATGACCGGTTTCCCGCGCAACGACGACGGATCGAGCAGATCGAACAAATGCTTGAAGAGCCCGGTATAGCTGCCCTTGAAGGTCGGCGACCCCGCGACCAGCACATCGGCGCCGACCAGTTGTTCGACGATGGCGCGGGCCGCGGGATCGAGATCGCCGAGGCGCCGTGCCGCCGGCAGCGACGGACCGAGATTTTCAATATCGTATATAGCCGAGGTCGCCCCGATGCGGTTCGCCGTCTCGC
The DNA here is from genome assembly GCF_020165435.1 of Mesorhizobium sp. BR1-1-2. Classification (NCBI taxonomy): domain Bacteria; kingdom Pseudomonadati; phylum Pseudomonadota; class Alphaproteobacteria; order Hyphomicrobiales; family Phyllobacteriaceae; genus Mesorhizobium; species Mesorhizobium sp. BR1-1-2. Next base: position 93,799 of record NZ_JAIUID010000001.1, on the reverse strand, counting down.
CGGCGATATGGCTGATAAAGGCCTTGGTCTTCGATGGGCGGGTCAGGTTGCCGGATATTCCCACCACCAGCTTGTTCGTCATCGGGCTCTCCTCGCGGTCCTTATTCATTAAGACTACCGATTTGGTAGAATTAAATGAGCGAGAAGATTTCAAAACTGGCGGGATAGGGAGATTGAGTTTGCGCCGCAGCGCCTTTCAGTGGTTCGGCAGATGCGGACTTTCGCCGATGGGGTCTCGCCGCTCTCGGACACCGACGGTCGCGGTTGGGCCTTCCTCGGAACGGTTGACGGTGTTCTTGCCCAACATGGCACTGCGCCACGCATTGACGAGCGATCGTCAGGACCCGCCACCTGGTCGGCGGGACCTGCCCCAGCCGGATCAGGCGGATTTCAGCACGGTGAATGGGCGCTTGACGGTCCGCTTTGCCTGGAAACTCCCGGCCGGAGCGGGACGGCCGACATGAAAGCCCTGGACCTTGTCAATGCCGAATTCGCGCATGAGAGCCATCTGCTCGTCCGTTTCAACCCCTTCGACCAGGATTTTGTGGCCGCGGTTTCGGACCAGGGTGACAATGTCCTGGAGCATTGCCTTGCCGTTCGGGGTGGCGCAGTCGTGAAGGAAGGAGCGGTCGATCTTCACCGTATCGAAATCGATCAGACGAAGCCACGAGAGGCCCGCGAAGCCGGTGCCGAAATCATCGAGCCAGATCTTGATCCCCAGCAGCTTCAGGTCGCTGATGCAGCGAAGAATGTCCGAATGCATCTCCATCTCCAGCCCCTCGGTGATCTCGAAGGCCAGCCTGTTGCCGGTTACGCCGGTCTCGCCCAGGATGGTCGCGACCGACGCCGCGAAGCCGGGAGTCTTGAGCTGGATCGGAGAGACGTTGACGCTGACGACGCGCACATGATCGTGCGCAAGGAGTTCGGCGCACACAGTCCTGATAGCCCAGCGCCCGAGTTCCAGGATGGCGCCGGTTCGCTCCGCTACGGGGATGAACAGGCTCGGCGGGACCGATGTGCCGTCCAGCATTTTGAGGCGCATCAAGGCCTCCACCGCTTCCACCCGGTCCGTCGCGACATCCTGGATCGGTTGATAGACCAGTGAAACGAGATCCTGGCCGATCGCGATCTTCAGCAAAGCCGCAATGTTCTCGCTCTCGTCGCTGCTCTGGGGATCGGTTGGGTCGAACAGCCGGGCACAGTTTCGACCGCCTGCCTTTGCCAGATAGAGTGCGCGATCGGCCTCGTGGATGATCTTCTCCAGCTTGGCACCGGTCTGCGTCCTGGTGAATGCAGCGCCAACGCTTACCGTCACGACCGAGATGCCGTCGCGCCGCAGTTCGTGGGTAAGCGCAAGGTTCTCGACGGTGCGGCAAATGGCTTCCGCGATATCTATGATCTGATCCTTGTTCTCCATGCGGGCCAGGACGATGAATTCTTCGCCGCCGTAGCGACCGATCGAGCCATCATATTCCCTGATCATATCCCGCAGGGCATTGGCGACGTGGATAAGGCAACGGTCGCCCTCCTGGTGGCCGTAGCAGTCATTGAACTTTTTGAAGAAGTCCACGTCGATGAGCATCGCCACGAAACTGGTGCCGACCCTTTGCCACTCCCCCCAGTAGTCCCGCAGCTTTTCGTCGATCGCCCGTCGATTCTCCAGCCCCGTAAGCGGATCGGTCCGCGACAGCCGCAGCAGGGCCTTGCCGCGTTCGGTGGCTTCCTTGTGCTGGATTTTGGCTTCCAGCGCGTTCAGGAAGACGTTGTAGCGTTCCTCGTTCAGCTTCCAGTTCACATAGGACGTGAAAGTGAAGCACGAAACATAGAAGGCGCCGAATACCATTTTGTATGTTGCCGTGGCAGGCACAAAATAGTTCACGACATACAAGACACACATGATGATGGTTGACGTCACGATCGACAAGTTGAAACTGAATGTAAAGAATAGATTTGCACTCATCATGAAGATGGTGCCGAATACCATATAGTAAGCGACGCTTTCCTTGTCCGCACTCATAAAGGCCGGGAACAACCAGCCGATATAGCCGAAAATGATGGCCCCGGCGCAAGTCACGTCGAGCCATTCGGTGGCCACTCCCCGGCGAAGTTGCGCCTCCAGGATCGACAGCGCGGTCACGCCGACGGCGAAGCGCGCCATGATCGTATAGGCCGCCACGTCCGGGATCAGCAGCAGATCCGTTGCCGAAAACAGGAGATAGATGGCCACGGCGATCCAGAGCCCAGGCCGGGCTTCCAGTCTTCGCTTCGCCTGGGCTTCCCTCCGGTAAAGGACGCGAAGCTCGTCGGGGCCCGGTTCGTAGCGGGCTTCGTACGGCTCTACATGCGCCATGTCGGCCAGTCTGGATGACACGCGTTCGCTCTCGACAAATCCTGGTTGAAGGGGATTTTGCGTTCCAAGTTCTTTTTTGGCTTCTGCCCCCACGCGGGCCAACTCCCTGGACGCGACGGCGACTGCGCACCTCGCACGACAATGCAACGGCGCGAAACAAATTTCGGTTAATTCGGGCCGGGAATCCAATGCGGCGGGTTTTAACGCGCGAACATGGTTGGCGGGAAATTAAGCATACCGTTAAAATGCGTTCGGGACGACATTGGCAAATCCAGTATTCTACGCAATAAGTTAACTGACTGTTAACTATGGAGTGCGGGTGTGCAAGGTGTCTTTGATGGCCAAAGCCTAATCACTGCCGAGATGATCGCCGGCAGTTTTCCTCGAAAAAAGCCCGAGCATCACGGCGAGGCGTTCGAAACCGCCCGTGCCGAGCTAGCGCTCATTCTCCACGCCACACACCAGCAGGTCGAGGAAGGCAAAGACCCTGCCGAGATCGTTCGTCGCCTGCTGTCCTACCTCAACGCCCTGCGGTCCAAGGTTCATCCCGACGTTTGGCAAGCGTTGATCCCGGTGGCGCAGAACCATCCGATCCTGGACTACTTTCTCCAGGACCCGCTCACCCGGTGGTCATTCACCAAGCCGAGGGGCTATTCCGGCGACGCGCAGTTGCTTGACTACATCTATTGTGATCCGCACGTGGCCGAAAGCGTGGCCGCCGCCTCGGACACCGGGAAAGCACTCTACAGCCATACCAAGGACGTACCGTCCTGCGTGGCGGCGCGGGAACGGCGCGATCTCCTGACCCGGTATGTCGACGAGACGGCGAACAAGAGCGGACCGCAAGCCGAGGTGCTGGCGATCGCCGCCGGTCATTTGCGCGAGGCCAATCGTTCGACCGCCTTGGCCGAGGGCCGCCTCAAGCGTTGGGTTGCGCTCGATCAGGATCCTCAGAGCGTTGGATTGATCGCGCGCGACTTCCAGGGGACCGCGGTCGAGGCCGTCGACGGTTCGGTGCGGACCGTGCTCACCAGGGGCCACAAGCTGGGCAAGTTCGACCTCATCTACGCCTCCGGCCTTTACGACTACCTCCAGCACAACGTCGCCGTGAAACTCACGAAGACTTGCCTGCAGATGCTGAAGCCGAACGGCAGGTTCCTTTTTGCCAACTACGCCGAGGGCAATCCCGACGCCGGCTATCGGGAAACGTTCATGGACTGGGTGCTGCTGCTGCGCTCCGAGGCCGACATGTGGAACATCATCAATGCCAGCGTCGACCGCAACACCGTCGAGGCGCAGGTGTTCTTTGGCGAGAACCGCAACGTGCTGTATGGCGTCATCGAAAAGCGCGGGTAGGCAATTCCAGGAAAAGTGCGCAACGGCTTCCCCGGGAAAAACACGTAGCGCTTTCCCCCGGCAATTGCGTAACGACAAAGAACTGGAGCGGGTCGGCGGTTTTATCGAACACTGACCCGCTCCGGCGACAATCGTGGACTGGGCGCCGGCGTGAGGCCTCGAGCGCTTTCGGCCGGGCGAGTCGTCCCGCCCCGGGGAGCCATTGCCTTTGGATGGTTGCCTTTGGCTTGCACCTCCGGCCGCCTTCCGCTATAGAGCCGCCACCCGCGTAGACACCCTTGGAGGCAACGCGGCGGAAGGCCGCCTCACCCGGCGGCTTTCGACGTTTACGGTCCAGGCGCAATTGCCAACCGCAAACGCTCCAGAACAACGCGAAAGGAAGTGCCATGAGCCACGATACTTACGAGCTCAAGGCCGAAGCGCGCGAACAGGTCGGTAAGGGGTCCGCCCGTGCAGTTCGCCGCAACGGTAAAGTGCCTGCAGTAATTTACGGTGACAAGCAGCCTCCCCTGGCGATCGCTCTCACCTACAAGGACATCTACTACAAGATCCACGGCGGCGGGTTCCTGACCACGATCGCCACGATCGATGTCGACGGCAAGAAGATCCAGGTCCTGCCGAAGGACTTCCAGCTCGACCCGGTCAAGGATTTCCCTGTCCATGTCGACTTCCTGCGCATCGGCAAGGACACCGAGGTCAATGTCGACGTGCCTGTCCACTTCATCAATGAGGACAAGTCGCCCGGCATCAAGCGCGGCGGCGTGCTCAACATCGTGCGTCACGAGGTCGAGTTCCACTGCCCGGCCAATGCGATCCCGGAATTCATCACCGTCGATCTCACCGGCGCCGACATTGGCGATTCGATCCACATCTCGTCGGTTAAGCTGCCGGCCGGCGTCAAGCCCGTCATCTCCGACCGCGACTTCACCATCGCGACCGTCGCCGGTTCGTCGGCGATGAAGCCGGAAACGGAAGAGACGGTCGAGGCTGCACCTGAGGCGGCTCCCGCCGCCGAAGAGAAGTAACTTTTTCACGCCCGGAGCTGACGATGCCGCTTGTCTTTGCAGGCCTCGGCAATCCGGGCGCGAAATATGCCGCCAACCGGCACAATGTCGGCTTCATGGCGGTGGACGCGATCGCCCACCGCCACCCCTTTTCGCCCTGGTCTAAGAAATTCCAAGGCTTGATCGCCGAGGGCACGCTCGGCGGCGAAAAGATCATCCTGATCAAGCCGCAGACCTTCATGAACCGGTCCGGCCAGTCGGTCGGCGAAGCGCTGCGCTTCTACAAGCTCGGCCCCGGGGCGCTGACCGTCTTCTACGACGAGATCGACCTTGCAGCGGGCAAAGTTCGGGTCAAAGTCGGCGGCGGCTCGGGCGGCCACAACGGCATCCGCTCGCTCGACCAGCATGTCGGCAATGCCTATCGCCGGGTACGGATCGGGGTCGGCCATCCCGGCGTCAAGGAGATGGTGCACGGCCATGTGCTCGGCGATTTCGCCAAGGCCGACCGTGAATGGCTGGACGTGTTGCTCGACGCGATCGCCGACGACGCCGGCTTGCTCGCCAAGGGCGACGACAATTCCTTCATGAACCGCATCACGCTGGCGCTGCGCGACAAGCTCGTGCCGACCGGCGACGACGATCGCCCGCCGCCCAAGGCGCCGAAACAGCAAAGCCACGTCCGCCAGGCCCGCCCGCAACAGGCGCCCGCCAAGCTGCCGGGGAGCGGGCCGATGGCCGCCATGCTGAAGAAACTGTTCGGCAACAAGGACTGAGCTTGGGTCCATGGGGCGTTACAGGGCTTGACGTTGATCACCCCTATCGCCCATAGCCCACACCAAATCTCGAATTCCCGATAGGACCGGACAAAATGGGTTTCAAATGCGGCATCGTTGGCTTGCCCAATGTCGGCAAGTCGACGCTTTTCAACGCGCTGACGAGGACGGCCGCCGCGCAGGCCGCCAACTACCCGTTCTGCACCATCGAACCGAACACCGGCGAGGTGGCGGTGCCCGATCCGCGGCTGCAGAAGATCGCGGCGATCGGCAAGTCGAAGGAGATCATCCCGACCCGCATCTCCTTTGTCGACATCGCCGGCCTGGTGCGCGGCGCCTCGAAGGGCGAGGGCCTGGGCAACCAGTTCCTCGCCAACATCCGCGAGGTCGATGCCATCGTGCATGTGCTGCGCTGCTTCGAGGATGACGACATCACCCATGTCGAGGGCCGCATCGACCCGGTCGCCGACGCCGAGACGGTCGAGACCGAGCTGATGCTCGCCGACCTCGAGAGCCTCGAACGCCGTATCGCGCAATTCCGCAAGCGCGCGTCCGGCAAGGACAAGGAAGCCGTGACCGTGCTGCCGATGATGGAGGCAGCGCTTGAGCTTCTGCAGGCAGGCAAGCCGACCCGCATCCTGCTCGACGGCATCTCGGCGGAAGACCTGCGCATTTTGCAGGGCTTGAACCTTCTGACCTCGCATCCCGTGCTCTACGTCTGCAACGTCGCCGAGGCGGACGCGGCCACCGGCAACGAGCACACCAGGGCCGTGGAGCAGATGGCCGCGGCGCAGGGCGCCCGCACCGTCGTCATTTCGGCCGCGATCGAAGCCGAGGTTGCGCAGCTCTCCGACGAGGAAGAGATGGAATTCCTGTCCTCGCTCGGCCTTGACGAGCCCGGCCTGAACAAGGTGATCCGCGCCGGCTACGAATTGTTGCAGCTCATCACCTATTTCACTGTCGGGCCGAAGGAGACGCGCGCCTGGACCGTGCACAAGGGCGCCAAGGCGCCGCAGGCGGCCGGCGTCATCCACACCGATTTCGAGCGCGGCTTCATCCGCGCCCAGACCATCGCCTACAATGATTTCGTCACGCTGGGCGGCGAAGTAGCGGCCAAGGAAGCCGGCAAGGCGCGCGACGAAGGCAAGGAGTATGTCGTGCAGGACGGCGACATCATGCTGTTCAAGTTCAACACTTGAACAGGCCAAGCGGCGTCGCATTCCCGACAGGGTGAGGCCGTATGCAGCCGCCACCGGTCCGGCTTTTTTGCCATTCCCCAGTGAAAGCGGAAGGGCGCGCATGAAAAGGACAATCCCGACCCTGGTTGGTTTCTCGGCCATCCTGACGTGGTCGTTCCTCGCGCTGCTTTCGACCGCCGCGGGGCCGATCCCGCCCTTTCAGCTGGCGGCAATGACGTTTCTGCTCGGAGGCTCAGTCGGAGCAGCCAGCTGGATCGTCCGGCCTTCGGCAGTCAGATCGCTGCGGCAGCCGTGGCAGGTCTGGGCGATCGGCACGGCAGGGCTGTGCATCTATCACTGCGCCTACTTTTTCGCGATCCAGTCGGCCCCGCCGGTCGAGGTGAGCCTGATCGCTTATCTCTGGCCATTGCTGATCGTCTTCTTCGCCGCCTTCCTGCCGGGAGAGCGGCTGAGGCCTCACCACATAGCGGGTGTGATGCTCGGCCTGGCGGGTGCGATCGTCGTCATCACCAAGGGCGGCAGCGTGGGCCTTGCCGACGGCGTGAAGCCGGGTCACGTCATTGCCCTGTTCTGCGCGTTCGTCTGGTCCGGCTATTCCGTCCTGTCGCGCCGTTTCGGCCAGGTGCCGACCGACGTGGTGGCGGTGTACTGCCTCATTACCGCGGTCGTCGCGCTCACCCTCCATCTCACGCTCGAGGCCACGGTCTGGCCCCAGACCATGACGCAATGGAACGCTATCGTCATTCTGGGTGTGATACCGCTCGGCGCCGGCTTCTACGCATGGGACTATGGCTGCAAGCACGGGGACATCATGATCCTGGGCGCGCTTTCCTATGCCGCGCCGCTGTTCTCGGTGATCGTTCTGCTGCTGGCCGGATTTGGCGTGTTCCACTGGTCCGTTGCGCTCGCTTGCGTGCTGATCACGGTCGGTGCGCTGATCGCCGCCAAGGACATGGTGTTCAAGCCGCGAAAAGAGCCCTCCGCGGAGGAAACAGCGCGCGCATAGGCCCTGCGACTGGACGTGGCTATTCCCCCGCCACCGTCCTTCCGCTCACCCACACCTTGGCAATGTTGGCGCGTGCCGCGTTGAGCACGATCTTCTGGAAGACATCGTCGAGCGTGTCGTCCGCCATGCTGATATGGATGTTCGAGGCCTTCGCCATCGTGTCGATCAGCAGCGCGTCGAATTCATGGCCGACGCGAAAGCTGCCCGTCGGCAGGTCGAGCGCTTCGGCACCCCCGGCGGTGGCCAGCCAGAACGCCTCCTGATGCGTGATCGGCGCGCCGGGCGCGCCGCGCTGCGCTGCGTCCATGCCGGCATGGACACCGCTCTGCAGCGTCCTCGAGGCTGACAGCGCATGCCGGCAGCCGTCGAAGAGCGACGGGCTGTAGCCGCCGGAAATGTCCGTCCCGAGCCCGACATGCATGTGCCGGTCCAGCGCTTCGCGCAGCGGAAATACCGCATTGGCGAAATAGAAGTTGGACAGCGGGCAATGCGCGACGCCAGCCCTCTTCTCCTTGATGAGGTCCATATCCCGCCCGTCGATGAAATTCGAATGCGCCAGGATGGTGCGGCGCGTCAGCAGGCCGAAATCGTCCAGGCTTGCCGCGTCGGTGCGGCCGAGGCGCGTCTCGACGAATTCTTTCGCCCAATCGCTCTCCGAGCAATGTGTCTGCACGTGGCAGCCGAACTCGGAAGCGAGTTCGCCCAGGCCTTGCAGCGCCGCATCCGTGCAGCTTGGGATGAAGCGCGGGGTTATCACCGGCCGGACCAGCGGCCTTTCGCCCGAAGCCATCGCCCTCACCGCCTCGATGAACCGCCTGGTGTCCGACACCGCGCTTGCCGCGTCGGCATCGCGATAGAAAGGCGGGCACTGCTCGGGATCGTCCATCGCCACCTTGCCGACCAAAGCGCGCTGGCCCTTTTCGAGGCATATCTCGGCAAGCGCCAGGCTGGCCTCGACATGGACGGTGGCGAAATAGAGCGCCGTGGTGGTGCCGTTGGCGAGAAGGTTATCGACCAGGTCGGCATAGACCTCGCGGGCGTAGCCGACGTCGGCATAGCGCGCCTCGAGCGGAAACGTGTATTTTTGCAGCCAGACCTCGAGCGGCACGTCCAGTGCCTTGCCCATTTGCGGCCATTGCGGCGCATGGATGTGCAGGTCGATCAGGCCGGGCAGCAGGAACTGGCCCTCGCCGAGCTCCACCAGCCTGCCCGCCTGGCGGGCATCGCTCTTCCTCGCTGCATATTCGGGATCGCCGGGTGCGAGAATCTCCGCGATCCGTCCCCGTGCATCGATGCTGAACAGATGGTCCTTCAGCACCTCCAGCCGGCCGCGCTCGGGCGTGTGGAAGGCGGTGCCAAGCAGCGTGAAGGCCTCTCTTGTCATGGATCGCTCCGGTTGCGCTGGCGTGTGTGGCCGTTATTGCATGGCGCGCAAGAAAACAGTTGGCAAACCCTTGCGCCGCTGTCCTTTGGCGCCGACTGATCCCATGATCGGCCGGGAAATTCCAGAGGGGACATCATGGAACGCACTGCACCGGAAATCACCTTGATCGCTCAGCCGGACGATCCGCTGCCACTGGGCAAGGCCGCCCTGCTCGGCCTCCAGCACGTGCTGGCGATGGATGTTTACATCGTGCCGTTCATCATCGCATCGGTCCTGGCCTTCAGCGCGGGCGATGCCGGCGCCTTCATCCAGTCGGCCTTCGTCGCGGCGGGCATCGCGACCCTGATCCAGTCGCAGCTCCTCATGCGCCTGCCGGTGGTGCAGGGACCGTCCTTTGTGCCGATCGGCGCGGTGCTGGCCATAGCCTTCGGCGCCGGCGGCGGCATTGCCGGTCTTTCCGCCGTGATCGGAGCGCTCATTCCCGGCGCCATACTGGTCATGCTGCTCGGTTCGCCGACGGGGCTCTTCCATCGCCTGGTGGACCGCTTTGTCCCGCCCATCGTCGGCGGCGCCATCATCATCGTCGTCGGCATCGCGCTGATGCCGGTCGCACTCCGCGAAAGCGTGTTCGCGGTCCACGGTACTGCCACCGTCGGCGGCAATATCATCCTTGCCTTTGTTGCGGCGGCGGTGCTCGTCGGCTGCATGCTGACCGGCATGGCGCTCGGCGCAAAGGGCGCCTGGCTGCGCCTGCTCTCCGTGATCATCGCACTTGTGGCCGGCTGCGTGGCCGCCGCCTCCATGAGCCAACTCAACATGGGAGCGGTCTCCGAGGCGACCTGGTTTTCGATGCCGCGCGTCGCATTCCTCAACCTCGACGTGACGTTCTCGCTCTCGGCGACGCTCACGATGCTCATCGTCTATATCGTGGTCCTCGCCGAAACCACCGGCACCTGGTTCGCCGTCGGCGCCGTCATCGACAAGCCCCTGTCGAACGAACAGCTCGACAGGGGCGCCACCGGCGAAGGCCTCGGTTGCCTGGTCAGCGCACTGCTTTGCAGCACCCCGGTCACCGGCTATTCGTCGAATGCCGGCATCATCGCCATCACCGGCATCGCCAGCCGCGCCGCCTTCGCCGCGGCAGGCATCTTCCTGGTCCTGTTCGGACTGATCGGCAAACTGTCGGCGGTCATCGCCTCGATCCCGGGCCCGGTCATCGGCGGCGTCTTCGGCGTGCTCTGCGTCGTCATCGCAATGAACGGGTTCCGCGTCGTGCGCGGCACGCCGCTGACGGAAAGGAACATGCTGGTCGTCGGCCTGCCGATCCTGATGGCCCTGTTTGCCACGCTTGCGCCGCCGGATTTCGTCAAGACACTTCCCGATATCGTGCAGTACATTCTGGGCTCGTCCATCGCCTTCGGCGCCGTCTGGGCTATCGTGCTGCACCAGATCCTGCCGAGCGCCCGATAGGGACATTCGCAGGCCGGCCCCGGCGGGTCCGGCCTGCTCTCCACGATAAGCCCGAAGCGCTGTCGATGACCCGACCTGTCGAAGCTCTCATACTGCCGGCTGCTCGACGAATTTTTCTGAGCGCCCCCGGTGTCGGCCCCCAGTCCGGCTTGTCTTGATTTTGTCATGCCGCAAGTCTAAGCGGCGGGCACAGGCTCGGCGCACGAAGCATAGTGCGATCCGATCCGACGCAGCAATCCGAACGCGCTTTCCGGCAAGGAGATCTGGCGATGATCAAGGCTTTCGTCGTGGACAATGATCGCCTGCGTCTCACCGACGATCTCCTGGCCAATGGCGACAAGGTCGTCTGGGCCGATCTCGCCAATCCGACCAAGGACGAAGAAGCCACCATCGAAAGCTGGCTCGGCATCGCCATCCCGACCCGCGAGGAAATGGAGGAGATCGAGATTTCCAGCCGCCTCTATATCGAGGACGGCGCCTACTTCATGACCGCCACCTTGCCCGCACAGACCGAGGTCGACGATCCCCTGATCTCGCCGGTCACCTTCGCGCTCGCCGGCAACAGGCTGGTCACCGTGCGCTATCACGAACCGAAGGCGTTCAAGACCTTCCCCCTGCGCGCCGAGAAGGTGGCGACCGGCTGCACCAGCGGCGACACCATCCTGATCGGCCTGCTGGAAGCGATCGTCGACCGGCTCGCCGACATCCTCGAGCGCGCCGGCCGTGACGTCGAAGCGATCTCCCGCGACATTTTCGAGGCGCGGTCGACCAAGGTGTCGAAGCGCAACCGTGACTTCCAGGAACTCTTGAAGGGCATCGGCCGCAAGGAGGACATCGCCTCCTCCGTGCGCGACAGCCTGATCTCCTTGCAGCGGCTGGCCGGCTTCCTCGCCCATGTCGCGACCCAGGCCAAGATGAGCAAGGACATCCGCGCCCGCATCAAGACCTTGTCGCGCGACGTGCTTTCTCTTGCCGACCACGCCACCTTCCTGTCGCAGAAGATCTCCTTCCTGCTCGACGCCACGCTCGGCATGATCTCGATCGAGCAGAACGCCATCATCAAGATCTTCTCGGTCGCCGCCGTCATCTTCCTGCCGCCGACACTGGTCGCCTCGATCTACGGCATGAATTTCGACATCATCCCCGAGCTCAAATGGGAGCTCGGTTATCCGTTCGCGATCGCCATGATGGTTCTGTCGGCGATCCTGCCCTTCTGGTATTTCCGCCGCCGCGGCTGGCTATGATCACAACGGCCGGCCGATCGCCCGCGGCTGGCTCACCAGAAAGGGCTTGACCAAACGCCGTCGGGCCTGCATCCGGGTTTGCCGATCCATGTGGATCGCGCGTTCTGCAACCGGATTCCACGCCATGACTGGAAAGACATGGGCCTATGAGGACTTCGTCGAAGGAGCCTCGTTCGACCTCGGCACCAAACAGGTGAGCGCGGCCGAGATCATCGAGTTCGCCAGCGAATTCGATGCCCAGCCCATGCATCTCGACGAGGAGGCCGGCAAGGCAAGCATCCTGGGCGGCCTCTCGGCCTCGGGCTGGCATACCTGCGCCATGTTCATGCGCATGCTGTGCGATGCCTTCCTGCTGGACTCGACCTGCCAGGGCGCGCCCGGCGTCGATCAGGTCAAATGGAAGAAGCCGGTGCTGGCCGGCGACACGCTCAAGGGCAGTCTCGTCGTCCTCGCCAAGCGTCCTTCGAAAACGAAGCCCCAGCTCGGCTTCGTGACCATGCGCAGCGAGCTGGTCAACCAGCGCGGCGAAAGCGTCTTCGAGCTCGAGAATTCCGTCATGTTCCTCACGCGCAATGCCGCAGGGAGCCTCGCATGACGCTCGACGAATTCTTCCGCGTCGGTACCACCGTCACGCTGGGCTCGCATACGTTCGAAGCCGAGGCGATCAAGGCCTTCGCCCGCAAATACGACCCCCAGGTCTTCCACGTCGATGAGGACGCCGCGAAGAAAAGCGTGCTGGGCGGGCTGTGTGCGTCCGGCTGGCATACCGCCGCCACCTGGATGAAGCTCAACCTCGAAACCCGCATGGACGCCGAGTGGACCGGCCCTGGCCCGGCGCCCGAATTCGGCCCCTCGCCCGGCTTCAAGAACCTGAAATGGCTGAAGCCGGTCTATGCCGGGCAGACCGTGACCTTCACCCGTACCGTCCTTTCCCACCGCCCGATCGCCTCACGTCCGGGCTGGCGGATACTGACCTTGCGCTCGGAAGCCTTCGATTCGACCGGCGACAAGGTACTGGAATTCGAGAGCGCCGTGCTGGTTAAGGTGGAGTAGTGGCGCCTCTTCCTTCTTCCAGGGGGGAGAAGGAGGAACTGCTCTCTCAATGTCCCTCGAACCCGATCAGCGTCCGCACCGGCACGCCGAGCGCTTCCAGCTTGGCGCGGCCGCCGAGATCCGGCAGGTCGATGACGAAGCAGGCGGCAAGGATATCGGCGCCGATCTGGCGCAGGAGATTCACCGCCGCCTCCGCCGTGCCGCCGGTGGCGATCAGGTCGTCCACCAGGATCACTTTCTCGCCCGGCGACACGCCGTCCTTGTGCATCTCCATCTCGTCCAGCCCGTATTCCAGGCTGTAGGCGACTCGCACCGTCTCGTAAGGCAGCTTGCCCTTCTTGCGGATCGGCACGAAGCCGGCGGAGAGCTGATGGGCGACGGCGCCGCCGAGGATAAAGCCGCGCGCTTCTATGCCGGCGATCTTGTCGATCTTCTCGCCGGCGTAGGGATGCACCAGCTCATCGATTGCGCGGCGGAAAGCGCGCGCATTGCCGAGCAGCGTGGTGATGTCGCGGAACAATATGCCGGGCTTGGGATAGTCCGGGATGGTGCGGATCGCCGCCAGCAGCGTGTCTTCCAGCGAAGGTTTCATGAGGCGGCTCCGGATGGTCCAGTTTCGGCGGAAAGGCGTGAAATGGCGCTGCGCCAAATCTAACCCGGCGCGACCGACAACGGCTAGCGCTATGTGGCGGCCGAGACAAGCGCATCCGGCGAAAGGACCACATACGTCCAAAGGCTTGCCTCTGCCGGCGCCGCGATCTTTCGCATCGAAGCGATGGCCATCACCGAAAACGCAAATTCTCGCGGGTCAACTGTTCGATCGAGCTGCACCCCATCAGCTTCATGCCGCGTTCGATCTCGATGCGCATCTGCTCGAGTGCCCGTTCGACGCCAGGCTGGCCCGCCGCCGCCAGCGGAAACAGATAGTAGCGTCCGACGCCGACGGCCTTGGCGCCGAGCGACAGCGCCTTGAGCACATGTGTGCCGCGCTGCACGCCGCCATCCATGATGACGTCGATCTTGTCGCCGACCGCGTCGACGATTTCGGCGAGCTGGTCGAAAGCCGCCCGCGAACCGTCCAGCTGCCGGCCGCCATGGTTCGACAGCACGATGCCCTTGCAGCCGATCTCGACGGCGCGCCTGGCATCCTCCACCGACATGACGCCCTTGAGGCAGAATGGTCCCGGCCAGAGCCTCACCATCTCGGCGACGTCGTCCCACGTCATCGACGGATCGAGCATTTCGGTGAAGTAGCGGCTGATCGACATCGTGCCGCCGCCCATGTCGACATGCTCGTCCAGCTGCGGCAGCTTGAACGCCTCATGCGTGAAATAGTTGATCGCCCAGGCAGGCTTCAGTGCGAACTGGGTCATTCCCGCCAGGTTGAGCTTGAAGGGAATCGCAAAACCGGTGCGCTTGTCGCGCTCGCGGTTTCCCCCGGTGATGCTGTCGACGGTCAGCATCATCACTTCGACGCCGACCTCCCGTGCCCGCTGCATCATCGCCCGGTTGAGGCCCCGATCACGATGGAAGTAAAACTGATAGACCTGTGGTCCACTGCTGATTTTTCGCACTTCCTCGAGGCTGACGGTGCCGAGCGAGGAGACGCCGAACATGGTGCCGTACTTTGCAGCGGCCCTGGCGACCGCCCGTTCGCCCTGATGGTGGAACAGCCGCTGGAGGGCGGTCGGCGAACAGTAGAACGGCATCGCCAGCTTCTGGCCCATGACGGTCACCGACATGTCGACCTCGCTCACCCCGCGCAGCACGTTGGGAACGAGGTCGCAGGTCTCGAAGCTCTCGGTGTTGCGGCGGTAGGTGACCTCGTCGTCCGCCGCGCCGTCGATATAGTTGAAGATCGGCCCCGGCAGCCGCCGCTGCGCCATGCGGCGGAAATCCGAAAAATTGTGACAGTCGTTGAGCCGCATCATGGAACCCCAAACGCCCTATAGGCGGCAAACCTTTCGCCGCCGTCGGGGCGTCGAATAGCAATCGCCTGCCGCGCTGCCAACCGGCTTGTTGGACAAGAAAGCGACCACCTCATGCGCCAGCCCCTTCGGCAAGCAAAAAGGGCGCCTCGCGGGCGCCCTTTCTCGATCTGCGGCCGCGCGGCTTAGTGCGCGACGCCTTCCCAAACCTTGCGCTTCGTCATGTAGACCAGTGCGCCGAACAGGAGCAGGAACACCAAGACCCGGAAGCCGGTCTTCTTGCGGGCTTCCATATGCGGCTCGGCCGCCCACGCCAGGAACGCCGACACATCGCGGGAGTACTGGTCGACGGTCTGCGGCGCGCCGTCGTCATAGGTCACCTGGCCGTCGGAAAGCGGCTTGGGCATCTTCAGCGACACACCGGACATGAAGTACGGATTGTAGTGCGTGCCCTCCGGGATGACCATTCCAGCCGGGGGCGTCTGGTCGTAGCCGGTCAGCAGCGAGTGGATGTAGTCCGGGCCGCCTGCATCATACTGGGTGAAGATGTCGAAGACGAACTGCGGAAAGCCGCGCTCGACGCCGCGCGCCTTGGCCAGCAGCGACATGTCGGGGGGAGCCGCGCCACCGTTGGAGGCGGCAGCGGCCTCCTGGTTGGCGAACGGCGCCGGGAAATGGTCGGACGGCTTGCCGGGACGGTCGAACATGTCGCCGGCATCGTTGGGGCCGTCATGGATGGTGTATTCGGCCGCCAGCGTCTTGATCTGCGCGTCGGAATAGCCGAGGTCCGAAAGCGTGCGGAACGCCACCAAGTTCATCGAATGGCAGGCGGAGCAGACTTCCTTGTAGACCTTGAGGCCGCGCTGCAGCTGCGCCTTGTCATAGGTGCCGAACGGGCCGGTGAAGCTCCAGTCCATTTCCTTCGGTTCGTTGATCGGGAAATGCGTCGGCGCCGCCGCGTTATGCGCCTCTTCAGCCGCGATCGCCCAAGTGCCCGCGGCCCCAATGCCGGCGGCCACAAGGCCGACCAGCGCAAGCGAGGTGAGAATCTTTTTCATGCCAAATCCCCTTAGATTCTCTACCGCTCAGCCTTTGGTCTCAGGTGCCGCCGTGGCGCCAGCCGGATGCCCGCTGCCGCCCTTGTTCTTCTCGAGCACCGCCTCGGTGATCGAGTTCGGCAGTCTGCGCGGCGTCTCGATCAGGCCGAGCACCGGCATGATGATCAGGAAGAAGGCGAAGTAGAACAGCGTCGCCATCTGCGCCATGAACACATAGCTGCCTTCCGCCGGCTGCGAGCCCAGCCAGCCAAGCAGGATGGCATCGGCCACGAACAGCCAGAAGAACAGCTTGTACCAGGGCCGGTAGACCGCCGAGCGCACCTTGGAGGTGTCGAGCCACGGCACCAGGAACAGCATGGCGATAGCACCGAACATGCACAGCACGCCGCCGAGCTTGGAGTTGATCGGCCCTATGTTGAAGGTGATGGCGCGCAGGATCGCGTAGAACGGCAGGAAGTACCATTCCGGAACGATATGGGCTGGTGTCTTCAGCGGGTTGGCGACCGTGTAGTTGTCGGGGTGGCCGAGATAGTTCGGCAGATAGAAGACGAAATAGGCGAAGAAGAACAGGAACACGATCATGCCGAACGCGTCCTTGATGGTCGCGTAAGGGGTGAAGGCGACGGTGTCGGTCTTCGACTTGACCTCGATGCCGGTCGGGTTCGACTGGCCCACGACATGCAGCGCCCAGATGTGCAGCACGACCACGCCGGCAATCATGAACGGCAAGAGGTAGTGCAGTGCAAAGAAGCGCTGCAGCGTCGGATTGTCGACCGCAAAGCCGCCGAGCAGCAATTGCTGGATCCACTCGCCGACCAGCGGGATCGCGCTGAAGAAGCCGGTGATGACGGTGGCACCCCAGAAGCTCATCTGCCCCCAGGGCAGCACGTAGCCCATGAAGCCGGTCGCCATCATCAGGAGGTAGATGATGCAGCCGAGGATCCACAGCAGCTCGCGCGGTGCCTTGTAAGAGCCGTAATAGAGACCGCGGAAGATATGAATGTAGACGGCGACGAAGAAGAACGACGCGCCGTTGGAGTGCATATAGCGCAGCAGCCATCCGGAATTTACGTCGCGCATGATCTTCTCGACCGAATCGAAGGCGAGCGTGGTGTCGTTCGAGTAGTGCATGGCCAGCACGATGCCGGTCAGGATCTGCGCCACCAGCATGATCGACAGGATGCCGCCGAATGTCCAGGCATAGTTGAGATTGCGCGGCACCGGATAGGCGACGAAGCTGTCATAGATCAGCCGCGGCAGAGGCATGCGCGCATCGAACCAGCGCTCGATACCGGTCTTGGGCGTATAGGTCGAGTGTCCCTCGCTCATCGAAATATCCCCTGCCTCAACCGATAAGGATCTTGGTATCGGAAATGAACTTGAATACCGGCACAGCCATGTTCTCGGGCGCCGGGCCTTTGCGGATGCGGCCGGCGGTGTCGTATTGCGAACCGTGGCATGGGCAGAACCAGCCGCCGAAATCGCCTTCCTGGCCGAGCGGAATGCAGCCCAGATGCGTGCAGACCTGAACCATCACCATCCAGGCTTCCTTGCCGGGCGTGGTGCGGTTGGCATCGGTCGCCGGCGCGTCGGCCGGCAGGTTGGCATTGCGGGCGATCGGATCCTTGAGATCGGCGAGATTGACGGCCTCGCCGTCCTTCATCTCCTGTTCGGTGCGGTTGCGCACCACGACCGGCTTGCCGCGCCACTTGACGATCAGCGACATGCCCGGCGTCAGTGAGGAGACGTCGACCTCGACCGACGCGAGCGCCAGCGTCGAGGCATCGGGGCGCATCTGGTCGATGAACGGCCAGGCGACGGCGCCCGCGCCGACCACGGCGGCCATGCCGGTGGCGACGTAGAGAAAATCTCGACGGTTGGGATCCTGGGTGTCGGTTGCGCTCACGGGTGCCTGATCCTTTCGCCTCTTCCGTGCCGGTGGCCGAGCCTTGTTCCCCGCCCATTCACGCCAACCCGACAGCGCATGGCGAACAGGCTAGCGAATTCCTCCGGCATTTGGGCTTCGGTTTATGCGTGAAGTCCGTTTTTGTCCAGACGGGTGAAGGCACAAGGGCAGATTGTCGCGGGGGCAGAATCCGCCACCGCCCGACAAGACGGCGAATGGCCGTGAAACACCGCCAAACAACCGGGAAACAACGGCTAATCCGGCGTCCAGCTTCGCCTCGACACCTGGCCCGGGGATGGTCTATCCTGCGCCATGGCGCATGTCATAGACCGCGAGGAATGGGCTGTTCGCCCCGACCGCTGGAAGGGCGAGTTGCAATGCGCCCCCTATGGCTCCAACTCCTGCCTGATCTTCAACTATCTGCCGGAGACCGGCGGCGGACCGCGCCTGCATTCCCATCCCTACGCCGAGATCTTCATCATCCGCCAGGGCACCGGCCTGTTCACGGTCGGCGATGAGGAGATCGAGGCCTCCGCCGGCCAGATCGTCATCGTGCCGCCCGGCACGCCGCACAAATTCACCAATCTCGGCCCCGGCCCGCTGGAAACGACCGACATCCACGAGAACGGCACTTTCGTCACCCAGTGGCTGGAGTGATCCCGGCCAAACGGTTTTCCGTCCGCAACGGCATCAAAACAATCCAGCCCTGTCGGTTTTCCGATCGCCGCCTAGATCTATGGCATACGCAGCCGGTAGGGCCAGGACATGCAAACCTCTGAAATCGAAATCGAAGGGCTGAGCATAGCGATCCGCGAGGCAGGCCCGGCTGAAGCGCCTGCATTCCTGCTGCTGCATGGCTGGCCGCAAAGCTCCTATGCGTTCGAAGGGGTGATCGGCCGGCTGGCTGCCGACTACCGGGTCGTCGCACCTGACCTGCCCTGCATCGGCGGCTCGCAAGGCATGCCTGAGGCCGGCGACAAGAGAACCCTGGCGAGGCTGATGAGAGGCGTTGCCGAGGCTTGCGGGCTGCGGCACCTCGTGGCGGCCGGTCACGATGTCGGCGGCCAGATCGTGTTCGCCCTGCTGCGCGACCATCCTGAGATCCTTTCCGGCGCGGCGATCATGGATGTCGCCGTTCCAGGTGTCGCGCCATGGGAAGAGGTCATTCGCAATCCGCGGATCTGGCACTTTGCCTTCCATGCCGTCCCGGCGCTGCCGGAAACGCTGGTGAGCGGCCACCAAAGCACCTATTTCGACTTCTTCTTCAATGTGCTTTCGAAGGATCGGGCGTCGATCCCCGCGCAGGCCAGGGAAATCTATGCGAGAGCCTATTCCCGGCCTGAAAGCCTCCAGGCCGGTTTCGATTGGTATCGCGCCTTCCCCGAAGATGCCAAAGCCAATGCCGCGCAGCCCGCGACGCCGATCGCGATTCCGGTGCTGTATCTCAGGGGTTCGGCCGAGTCCGGCGACATCGGCGACTATGTCGAAGGCCTTAGGGCCACCGGGCTTTCCAATGTCGAAGGCGACATTATCGCCGACAGCGGGCACTTCGTCGCCGACGAGAATCCCGAAGCGCTCGCCATCCGCCTTGCGACATTCCACAGGGAGATCGGCGCGGCAAACGCCGACCCTACATGGCGCCGAGCCTGACCAGCACCGCCTTCGGGATGTCGTATTCGCGAATGACGGCATCGTGCTTTCGAAGGCCGCACAGTTCGCGCTGGATGAAGTAGCCGTGCACCGCCACCGCCGCCGCCTTGAGCAGCCGGGGACGCAACTGCTCGTCGTCATTGTCGCGCAGCCGGGCCAGCGCTTCTTCGACGCGCTGTCCGGCGCGGCCGAGCGCTGCCGCCTTCTCGGCAAGGACTTCATGGCCAAGCGCGTCGAAGGCGGCTTCGGCGGCCGAGGCGCTGGTCGGACGGGACGGCGGGCGCAAGGACATTTCAACCTCCTTTCTCGAAAATCATCCGATGCGTGACGAATTCTTCGCCCGCCACCGGCGCGAAGCCAAGCCGCTCATAAAAGCCGAAGGCTTCCTGAGGCGCACGGGTGTTGAGCACGGCGAAATAGTGGCGCGCCCTGTCGACAACGGTCTCGACCAGCATGCGGCCAAGGCCCGTGCGCCGATGGCGCGCGCCGACGAACAGATGCCGGACCCGGCCGTGGTCCCTTCCCTCGAAATAGGGATCGATGTTCAGCCCGCACACGCCGGCGAGTTCGGCGCCGTGCCATGCTCCGAACAGCGCCTCGCCCTGTTTCAGGAACTTGTTGCGGCCGCTTGTCCAGCCGTCGCGAAGCCGCACCAGCATCCAGTAGCCTTCCCGTCGGCTCTCTTCCATCAGCGCATCGAAGGCCGGCGTCGTCGGCCGCAGCCGTTTCAGCAGATAGCCGGTCTCCTGCGTCGCGCCCATGCCGCTACTCCGCCGGCCGCGTCTCTTCCAGCACGGCTTCCTCGTGATAGAGGAAGCCGCCGGACTGACGCTTCCACAGCCGCGCGTAGAGCCCGTCGAGCGCCACCAGCTCGTCATGCGTGCCTTGTTCGACAATGCGGCCGCCGTCGAGCACGACGAGACGGTCAAGCGCGGCGATGGTCGACAGCCGGTGGGCGATGGCTATGACCGTCTTGCCTTCCATCAGCCGCGTCAGGTTTTCCTGGATCGCCGCCTCGATGTCGGAATCGAGTGCCGAGGTCGCCTCGTCCAGGATCAGGATCGGTGCATCCTTGAGGAAGACACGGGCGATCGCCACGCGCTGGCGCTGGCCGCCCGACAGCTTGACGCCGCGCTCGCCGACATAGGCTTCGTAGCCCTGGCGGTCGCGATTGTCGCGCAAGGTCAGGATGAAATCATGCGCCTCGGCTTTCCTGGCCGCCGCGATCACCTGCGCGTCGGTGGCGTCGGGCATGCCGAGTTTGATATTGTCGCGCAGCGAACGGTGGAAAAGCGCCGTGTCCTGACTGACGACGCCGATATTGGCGCGCAGCGAATTTTGCGTCACCCGGGAGACGTCCTGGCCGTCGATGGCGATCTTTCCGCCTTCGAGTTCGTACAGCCGCAGGATAAGGTTGGCGAGCGTGGTCTTGCCGGCGCCGGACGGCCCGACCAGCCCGACCTTCTCGCCCGGCCGCACCACGAGATCGATGCCGTTGAGCACGCCGAACCCCTTGCCGTAGTGGAACTCGACATTCTTCACCTCGATGCGCCCGCCGGCCACGACCAGTTCTCCAGCGTCGGGTGCATCGACCAGGCCGAGCGGCTGCGAGATCAGCGCCTTGGAATTCTCCAGCACGCCGAGATTGCGCAGGATGCTGTTGAGCTGCATCATAAGCCGGCCAAGCAGCATGTTGAGCCGCAGCACCAGCGACAGCGTGAAGGCGACCGCCCCGACGGTGATCGAGCCCTCGACCCAGAGATAGACGGCAAAGCAGCCGATCGCCGTGATCATGATGCCCGACAGCGTCGTCAGCGCCATGCGCACGCCGGTCAGCCGGCGCGTGAACGGGCGCAACGCGTCGAGATAGATGTCGAAGCCGCTCCTGATGTAGCGGTCGTCGCCATCGGCGGAGAACAGTTTCAGCGTCTGCACGTTGGAGTAGGAATCGACGATGCGGCCGGTGATCATCGACCCCGCCTCCGCGGTGGCCTCGGCATGTTTGCGGATTGCCGGCAGATAGAGCCTGGCCAGAAAGCCGAAGGCTGTGATCCAGATCACCACCAGCACAGCGAGCCTCAGATCCAGTCCCGCGACCAGCGCCAGCGTCGTCACCGTATAGACGATCATGAACCAGACGACCTCGATGAAGCTTTCCATCAGGTCGCCGGTCGCCTGCCCGGCCTGCCAGACTTTTGTCGCGATGCGGCCGGCGAAATCGTTCTGGAAGAAGGAATAGGACTGGCGCGACACGTGCCGGTGCGCCTGCCAGCGCACCAGATTGTAGAAGCCGGGCGTGATCGTCTGCTCGTCGACCAGCGCCGACAGGCCGACGACGATGGTACGGACGACCAGCACGACGACGACCATGAACACAAGCTCCGGCCCGGCGGCCGCCCAAAGCGCATGCCAGCTGCGTTCGCCGGGAAGCTGGTCGAGGATGTCGACCAGCCGCCCGACAAAGTAGAAAAGCCCGGCCTCGACCAGCGGCGCGATGCCGCCGATGACCAGCATGGCGAAGAAGGCGAACTTGGCCTGGCCGACATAGTGCCAGAGAAAACCGGCGACGCCGGACGGCGGCCGAAGATTCGCGGGCTCCCTGAACGGATAGACCCAGTTCTCGAACCAGCGATAGACGGCTGTCATCATGCGGCGGCGGCCATCATTCTGCGGCTTGTCCCTTTGCGCCAACGTCATTGGCAACAACGTCGTTTGCGGCACCGATCGGGCCGTCATCGAGCAGGAAACCGCCCGACTGGCGCTGCCAGAGCTGCGCGTAGAGCCCGCCCTTGGCCACCAGTTCCTCGTGCGAACCTTCCTCGATGACGCGGCCCTGGTCCATCACCACAAGCCTGTCCATCGCCGCGATGGTCGACAGCCGGTGGGCGATGGCGATGACGGTCTTGCCTTGCATGAGCTTGTAGAGGTTCTCCTGGATGGCCGCTTCCGCCTCGGAATCCAGCGCCGACGTCGCCTCGTCAAGGATAAGTATGGGCGCGTCCTTCAACATAACGCGAGCAATGGCGATGCGTTGCCGCTGGCCGCCGGACAGTTTGACGCCGCGGTCGCCGACATAGGCGTCGAACCCCTTGCGGCCGCTATGGTCCGAAAGGCCGCCGATGAAGTCCAGTGCCTCGGCGCGCCGCGCAGCCTCGACAAGCATGTCGTCGCTGGCGTCGGGCCGGCCATAGAGGATGTTTTCGCGCACCGAACGATGCAGCAACGAGGTGTCCTGCGTGACCATCCCGATCTGGGCGCGCAGCGAATCCTGTTTCACCGCTGCGATCTCCTGGCCGTCGATCAGGATACGGCCGGCTTCGAGGTCGTAGAACCGCAGCAGAAGATTGACCAGCGTCGACTTGCCGGCGCCGGAGCGGCCGACAATGCCGACCTTCTCGCCCGGCTTCACCGCCAGCGACAGGTTCTCGATGACGCCCTTCTGCTTGCCATAGTGGAAGCGGATGTCTTCGAAACGGATCTCGCCTTTGGCGACCGTGATCTCCTTCGCACCGGGCCTGTCCTCGACAAGGCGCGGCAGCGAGATCGAGGCGATGCCGTCCTGCACCGTGCCGATATTCTCGAACAGGCCCGACATCTCCCACATGATCCACTGCGACATGCCCCACATCCTCAGAACCAGGCCGATGACCACGGCGACCGCGCCGATCGTCACCGCCTGGCCCAGCCACAGCCACAGCGAGATGGCGGTAACCGAGAACAGGAGAAGCGCATTCAGGATGTAGAGCGAGCCGAACAGCACCGTCACCAGCCGCATCGACCGGTAGACCGTGTCGAGGAAGCCCATCATGCCCTCCTTGGCGAAGGAGGCCTCGCGGCGGGCATGGCTGAACAGCTTGACCGTCTGGATGTTGGAGTAGCTGTCGACAACGCGGCCGGTCATGACCGAGCGCGCATTGGCCTGTTCCTCGCCGACCTTGCCCAGCCGAGGAATGAAATAGCGCAGCAGAAGGATGTAGCCGACCATCCAGACGCCGAGCGGCGCGGCCAGCCGCCAGTCGGCCGAGCCGACGATGAGCAGCATGCCGAGGAAATAGACGACGACGTAGTTCAGGACGTCGATCACCTTGATCACGCATTCGCGCACGGCGAGTGCCGTCTGCATCAGCTTGGTGGCGATGCGGCCGGCGAATTCGTCCTGGTAGAAGCTCATCGACTGCTTGAGCAGATAGCGATGCACCTGCCAGCGGATACGCATGGGATAGTTGCCCATCAGCGTCTGCTGGTTGAGCAGCGAATGCAGCCATACCGTGCCAGGCAGCGCGAACAGCACGATGAAGGCCATGCTGGCGAGCTTCCAGCCCTCCGTCTGCAGGAAGGTTTCGCGGTTCTGCCCCGAAAGCCAGTCGACGATGCGGCCGAGGAAGCCGAACATCCATACTTCCGCGATGGCGATTGCCGCCACCAGCACCGCATCGACGAGGATATAGGGCCATGCGCCGCGCGTGTAATGCAGGCAGAAGGCAACCAGGGTCTTGGGCGGCTCGACCGGCTCCGCGGCCGGGAACGGATCGAGCCTTTTTTCAAACCAGCTAAACAACAACATAGGGCATGCTCATGAAATCTGTTTCCGCTCACGCGGCGCGTGAACGTACGAAGTCCTCGGACCGCATGGCGCCGAGGGCCGACGGTCCGGAATCATCCGGACCGTCGGCCCTGCTTCGCGCTATATAGGGGCTCGCGGGCTTTTCGCCGACAGGCTCTTTTGCCGATCCTGACGGTGCGGGGTCGACAAGTCGGATCTTCGCGCCCGGCCGGATCGCCCGGATGAGACGGCGCACCAACGAGGGCCGGCTCGGGTCGGGAACCGCTCGCGAGAAATCGACATCGGGCAGCATGCCGCGATGCGGACGCCGGCGAACCTCGGCGTGAACCGCCGACGAATAGGTTTCGCCGATCAACAGCGCCCAGGTCGGCAGCCGGTGGATATGCAGGCTCCTCGAGCCAGGTATTCTGTAGGGATCGAACATCGGTCCGTCCTCCGTGTGGAAATAAAGATAAAAAGGGTGTTCGACGTCCTGCCGCGGGATCGGCGGCTGATCAGTCGAGACGCGTTGGGGTGGGGCCATCGGCCCCTTCGGCAGCTTGAAAAACATCGCAGGATTCCTTCGAAGACCAGAAAATGGTTTCGGCGGAAATCGGTGCGGAAGCGTCTAAGAGATCAGGAGAACCGTCGTACCGAAACCGCCAGCGGGCATGTAAGCCCACGGAGAGGGTGCTGGATGTGCATGGTCATCATGAATTACCCCTCCTTCGGTTCGGGTTGACAATGTACGCTGTATACCCGACTTCGCAGAAAATGGCCACCCGCAGGTCCAGCAATTTCCAAAACCGCGAAGCCGCTGTGGCCGATTTGCCACTTAATAGAAGGATGCGGAAATGAACGACCGTCTCCGCATCGCCCTCTACCAGCCTGACATCGCCGGCAACACCGGCACAATCCTGCGCTTCGCTGCCTGCCTCGGGATCGACGTCGACATCATCGAACCGGCCGGCTTTCCGCTCTCCGATAAAACGCTCAGGCGCGCCGGCATGGATTACCTCGAAATGGCTGCCCTGACCCGGCATGTCGACTGGCACGCCTTCGAGGAGTGGCGCAAGGCCCGCGCGCACCGGCTGGTCCTGCTGTCGACCAAGGCCGCGACCCCATACACCAGCTTCAACTTCGCTACTGGCGACATCCTGTTGTTCGGCCGCGAATCCGCAGGCGTGCCGGATCCGGTCCATCAGGCGGCGGACGCGCGGCTGACGATTCCGATGCAGACCGGCGCGCGCAGCATCAATGTCGCGCTCTCCGTCGCCATGGTGGCCGGCGAAGCCATACGGCAATTGGGCCAGAATGCCATCTGCTGAAGCGGCGGCCACGGTACCGCCGGCGGCGGCGACACGGCCCTCGCCCGTCATTCTCACCCAGGCGCACATCGCCATCTCCTGTCGTTTGCATGTCGATGGCTTCTTCGCTACAAGCTCAACTTAACTTGAGGTCAAGCGGAAAAGTGCGAGATGGCGCCAGCAGCGGAATTAACGGTTGGCCAAGTGGCCGCGCGCAGCGGTGTCGCGGTGTCGGCGCTGCATTTCTACGAAGCTCGCGGCCTGATCCGCAGCCACCGTACGTCAGGCAACCAGCGCCGCTACGGCCGCGACGTGCTGAGGCGCGTGGCCATCATCAAGATCGCGCAGGAGGTCGGCATTTCGCTGGCCGAGATAGCGACGGCGCTTCAATCCCTGCCCGAGGGCCGCACCCCGACGCGCGACGACTGGAGCCTGCTGTCGACCGCCTGGCGCGACGGGCTCGACCGCAAGATCGGTCAATTGAAGAAATTGCGTGACGGGCTGACCGACTGCATCGGCTGCGGCTGCATGTCGATCGACAAATGTCCGCTCCGCAACAAGGATGACCGGCTGGCCAGGGAAGGAACAGGGGCGAGAAGGCTGGTTCTTCCTTCTCTCGGCTCACGGGGAGAAGGTGCCTGAGCGTGGTGAAGGCGGATACAAGAGGCGGCGCCTGTATTGGGTTGTTCCCGTAAACAGGGCGAGGAAGTCCTAATCCGCCGCCGGCAGGCGCCTTATGGTGAATTCGATCCAATCGCCCGGCCGTTCGAACCAGCTTTCGATCTCGGTCCAGTAAGCCTGCTTGGGGAAGCGCTCGAACCATTCCTTTGCCTTCAGGCGAGCGTCCGAACGCGGCAGGACGAAGGTTTCGCGCAAAAATCCGTCGCGCGGCATGCGCGCGCGTTCAGCCCGGCTTTGATCGAGCCTTTTCTTCAGGCCATCCAGCGGCGGTCTTGCCGGGGTGCGCACGAAGGTCTCCTCGCTCCGATCAGATCAGACTTGACCCTTTCCCCTAAGAGATTAGGGATCGCGCCGGCAAAAGACGAGTCATTTGTAGGGGCCGGCCGCCCCGAAACCGGAGACAGCACTTGCAACGACCTGAAATACCGGCTGGCCTGCCCGCCGACATCGAAGAAAAGAAGATGAAGGCACGCCTGTGGTTCGAGGCATTGCGCGAACGCATTTGCGGTGCTTTCGAGCAGATCGAGCAGGATCTCCAGGGCCCGCTCGCTTCATGGTCGCCGGGTCGGTTCGAAAGGACGCCGTGGGAGCGTGACTCCGGCAAGGGCGGTGGCGGAACCATGTCGATGATGCACGGCCGAGTCTTCGAGAAGGTTGGCGTCCACACCTCGACGGTTTACGGCGAGTTCTCGCCCGAATTCAGGAAGCAGATGCCCGGCGCCGAGGAGGACCCGCGCTTCTGGGCATCCGGCATTTCGCTGATCGCGCACCCTTGGAACCCCAACGTTCCGGCCGTGCACATGAATACGCGCATGGTCGTCACCTCGCGCCATTGGTTCGGCGGCGGCGCCGACCTCACCCCGGTGCTCGACCGGCGCCGCGCGCAGGACGACCCCGACACAATGGCCTTCCACCGCGCCATGCAGTTCGCCTGCGAGAAGAATGCCGGTGTCGCCGACCATGAGAAATTCAAGGCCTGGTGCGACGAGTACTTCTTCCTTCCGCATCGCAACGAGCCGCGCGGCACCGGCGGCATCTTCTTCGACTGGCTGCATTCGGGGCAGGACAAAGGCGGCTGGAATGCCGATTTCAACTTCGTCCAGGATGTCGGGCGCGCTTTTCTCGTCGTCTATGGCCATCTCGTGCGGGGCAATTTCAACGAGAACTGGACCGATGGCGACCGCGACGAACAGCTCATCCGCCGCGGCCGTTATGTCGAGTTCAATCTGCTTCATGATCGCGGCACCATTTTCGGCCTGAAAACCGGCGGCAACGTCGCCTCGATCCTCTCCAGCTTGCCTCCGGAGGCGCGCTGGCCGTAAAAAGATGGTGAGCGCGCCGTGAGCCGCATTGATGTCCCATTCGCCTCGAAATGGGCATCGAATGTGGCGCGGGAGCCCTCGCAAAGTTTCTTTTTCGTCTAATAGGCTTCGGAAAAGACCGGGCTATTTGTCAGGACGGGTCGGGAAGCGCCGGCGGTTCGCCTGCGCAATTCCAGGAGCGCAGAG
This sequence comes from Mesorhizobium sp. BR1-1-2, assembly GCF_020165435.1. Lineage (NCBI taxonomy): Bacteria > Pseudomonadati > Pseudomonadota > Alphaproteobacteria > Hyphomicrobiales > Phyllobacteriaceae > Mesorhizobium > Mesorhizobium sp. BR1-1-2. Next base: position 66,379 of record NZ_JAIUID010000001.1, on the reverse strand, counting down.
CGGTTCTCCGTCCGGAATTGCGTCAGAACGAAGCGGATCGCGACTCGACGCAACCGGACGGCCCAGGACGATGCGGGACACCTTCGCCAAAAAGGGTGCCCGCGCTTTCCAGGAGTACTTCGCAATGCGCAAGATCATTGTTTCGGCCGCAGCGGCTGCCCTTCTCGCTTCCGGTTCGGTGGCATTCGCCGCCGTCAAGCACACCACCGGCACGATCAAGACCTTTGATACGGCGGCCAAGAGCCTGGTTCTCGACAATGGATCGTCTTTTACGCTTCCCCGGACCTTCAAGGATCCTGGCCTGAAGGTCGGCGAGAAGGTCAGAGTTTCATGGGACATGAGCGGCAAGGATAAGGTTGCCGAGGCAGTCAAGATCATGAAGTGATGACCTGCCCACAGGGCTGGCGTAAGAGGGCGGAGCAGCGCTGCTCCGCCTTTTTGCCGTTGACGGTAATCAATGCCACCCCATCTGTGTTATGGTTTCACCCGCTCGCGGTCCAACCGGTTTCAAGGTCGGACAACGCGCCAAGAAGATGTGGAGTCCCTGCCGCCTTTTGCAGGACGGTCGACCGGACTCCATGGAGGAAAAGGAGAAATCCCATGAAGGAATTCCACTGCGGCTCGCTCGTTCCAGGTTGTGAATGGCACACGCGCGCCGAGGAGGAAGCCGAGGTCATGCGCCGTGCCGTCGAACATATGCGTGAGACGCATGGCGAGACGATCATCCGCGAAACGATGATCGAAGCGATCCGCTCGCGCATCGAGAAGGTCCGCGACGCCGCCTGATTTGGAGCAAGTTCCGGGAAATCGCAGCGATTTCCGCCCGGATTGCGTTGACGGATGCTTTATCCGGCCTTCAGGGCCTGCGCGGCGCGCTTGAGCAGCGCGTCGCGATCGGGCCCAAACCCGGCATCGACCCATTCCACTTCGAGATTCCTGAGGATCGCGCCGAGTTTTGGCCCGGGTATCCCCCCGATCGCCGTCAGATCGGCGCCCTTGAGTGGAAATACGGGCCTTTCCCATCTCAGCGCGAAGGCGAGAAGTCGGGAAAAGCCGCCGGCCTCGATGAGCGCATCGGTCTGGTCCACCGCGCGCACCCGTGCCGCTGCGAGTGACAGGCGAAGCCGGTCGACAACCCCCTGCCGGTCGCCGCGGTAGAGCGTCTTGGCCAGTTCGCCTTCGGTCGTTTTCGGCTCGATTCCCGGCGTAAGCGCCCAGTGGCGCAAACGGTTTGCTTCCGCCGTCGACAGTCTCAGCCGCTCGGCCAGCGTCTTCATGCGCGCCGCGTCCGGCGGCACGATCGCCTCCAGCCTGAGCATCGGCTCCGCGGTCCAGCCCAGATCCTTCTCGGCTCTGGCCAGGCCGTGGATCGCATCGATGCCCCATTTCTCGCTTTCCGGCAGCACACTGGTCAAAACGCTCGCCTGCCGCATCCACAACAGCGCGCGGGACGGATCGGCCGCCGACAACAGCTTCTTGAGTTCGGACCAGACGCGCTCGGCCGAGAGCTGCACGAGCCCTCCCTTCAGCCGGGCGCAAGCCTTCAGCCCCTCGGCGTCCGGCCGGCCTTCGCCATACCAGGCGAAGAAGCGGAAAAAGCGCAGGATACGCAGATAGTCCTCGCGGATACGCGCTTGCGGATCGCCGATGAAGCGCAGCCGGCGCGCCTCGATGTCGGCGACGCCGCCGACCAGATCGACGACCGTGCCGTCGGCGTCCGCGTAGAGCGCATTGATGGTGAAATCGCGCCGCTCGGCATCAAGCTTCCAGTCCCGCCCGAAGGACACTTTGGCGCGGCGGCCGTCGGTCTCGATATCCGCGCGCAGCGTGGTGATTTCATAAGGCTTGCCGCCGGCAATCACGGTGATCGTGCCGTGCTCGATGCCGGTGGGAACGGTCTTGAACCTCGCCGCCTCGGCGCGGCGGATTGTCTCCTGCGGCAGGCAGGTGGTGGCGATGTCGATGTCGGCGACGGGCTGGCCGATCAGCGTGTTGCGCACCGCGCCGCCGGCGACCCGCGCTGTCTCGCCGCCGCTCGCCAGAATGGCAAGCAGGCGCTGCAGATGCTTGTCGCCGAGCCAGTCGGCCCTGTCAGCGATCGAGACCTTCACGCATAGAGCCTTTCATAGAGCGTGCGGATGATACCGGCGGTGACGCCCCAGATGCGCCGGTCGCCATAGGGCATGTCGTAGAAGAACCATTCGAGATCGTTCCAAATGCGGCTGTCCCTGATGTGGTTGGCCGGATCCATGAGGAAGCGCAGCGGCACTTCGAAGGCCAGGTCGACCTCCTCGGCATTGAGCGTCAGCCGGAAAGGCGGCCGCACGATGCCCAGCACCGGCGCGATCCTGTAACCGCTGCCCGCGACATAATCGGGCATGCGGCCGATGACCTCGATATGATCCCGGCCGAGGCCGATCTCCTCGAAGGTCTCGCGCAGCGCCGCCGCTTCCGGACTGGCGTCGGTCGCATCGATCGTTCCGCCGGGAAAGGCCACCTGCCCGGAATGGTTGCGCAGCGTCTCGGCCCGCTTGGTCAAAAGAACCGTGGCATCGCCCTGGTGATCGACGATCGGGATCAGCACCGCCGCATCGCGCAGCGGTTTCGCCCGGTGGAGGCGCGGATGGCCTGGATTGAAGCGATGATCGCCATAGTCGTCGCCGGCATGCGCCTGCGGCTGCGCGGCAAAGCGAGCGCGCAGATCGGCAATGGAAAACGGCGTCGGCGTCACCTGGTCCATCATGAACTGTCCGTCACGCGCTCAGCTGCCTCAGCCTGTCGGCCGGCATGATCGGATAGGCCTGGCCTTTGGAGCGAACGGCAAACATCAACCTGCCGTCGATCTCGATTTCCTCGCCATGCTCGACCAGTTCGTACATCACCGGCCGCGCCACCAGCGCCTCCAGCCGCCCGCGCACCAGCACATAAGGCTTCAGCCCGCCGGTCTCGTGCTCGTCGACGAAACGCAGCGGCCGCTCCGGCCCGGCCTCGACGACGTCGCCGACATTGGTGCGAAACGTGATGATCTGGCTCTCGCCACTGCCCGAGACATCCAACTCGACGGCGATGAAGGGTGCGTCGACGACGCGGATGCCGACCTTTTCCACCGGCGTCACCAGATAGGTCCTGCCGTCCGCGTCCTTGCGCAGCACCGAGGAAAAAAGCTGCACCAGCGGCATGCGGCCGATCGGCGTGCCGAGATAGAACCAGGTGCCGTCAGCCTTGATTTCCATATCCAAATCGCCGCAGAAGTCGGGATTCCAGCGCTCCACCGGGGCCGGCCCCTTGCCGGCGCGGGCCGCGCGCGAGATCAGCGCCTCGAGGCCGCGCGCCTCGGTCGCGGCCGCCAGGCTTTGCTGTCTTTGTTCGGAGCCCTCTGCCATCGTCACGAAATAGTCACTGTTGTTGCGCTTGTCAGCCTAACTCTGTGATTTAAATTTGACGGCAGGCGCCAGACGGAGCCGAATCGCGGCATTCTGCGTCAAGCTGGTATTTCCAACCACAAGGATCGATGCTGCATGAGCGTGATGGTCAAGGAAAGCCCGATCAGCGAAAAAGACATGGTCGCCGAGGCCGAGAAGGCGCTGGCCGACATTTCCAGGGTCCGCGACGGGGTCGGTCGGATCATCTTCGGCCAGGAAAGTGTCGTCGAACGCGCTTTGGTGGCGCTTCTGGCCGGCGGCCACGCGCTGCTGGTCGGCGTGCCCGGCCTCGCCAAGACCAAGCTGGTCGAGACGCTGGGCATCGTGCTCGGCCTCGATTCGCGTCGCATCCAGTTCACCCCCGACCTGATGCCCTCGGACATTCTCGGCTCCGAGGTGATGGAGCAGGACGAATTCGGCAAGCGCTCCTTCCGCTTCATTCCGGGGCCGATCTTCGCGCAGTTGCTGATGGCCGACGAGATCAACCGCGCCTCGCCGCGCACCCAGTCGGCGCTGCTGCAGGCCATGCAGGAGTATCACGTCACCATCGCCGGTGCCCGCCACGACCTGCCCTCGCCTTTCCATGTGCTCGCAACGCAGAACCCGCTGGAGCAGGAAGGCACCTATCCGCTGCCCGAGGCACAGCTCGACCGTTTCCTGATGCAGGTCGACATCCTCTATCCCGAACTCGAGGCCGAGCGCCGCATCCTTTTGGAAACCACCGGCGTCGAGGACGCGAAGGCGCAGAATGTGCTGCAGCCGGCGCGGCTGAGGGATATCCAGACGCTGATCCGCCGCATGCCGGTGCCTGAAAGCGTGGTCGAGGCGATCCTGGCCCTGGTGCGCTCGGCGCGTCCCGGCCAGGGCAACGCCGAAACCGACAGGCATGTCGCCTGGGGGCCGGGTCCCCGCGCCAGCCAGGCACTGATGCTGTGCACGAGGGCGCGCGCGCTCTATGATGGGCGGCTGGCGCCGTCGGTCGACGATGTGCGTGCCCTGGCCGAGCCGGTGCTGCAGCACCGCATGGCGCTGACCTTCGCCGCCCGCGCCGAAGGCACCAGCGTGCGCGACGTGGTGGCCAAGCTCGTGAAAGGGATTTGATGGCGCGCATCGGCGAGCTCCAGGCTCCGGCAGCGACGCGCGACGCGCTCGCCCGCGGCCGGTTGCGGGCTTCGCTCGTGCCCGACCTGCTGGTCGAGGCGCGCCGCATCGTCAACACAGTGATCGCCGGCTGGCATGGCCGCCGCAAGCGCGGCATCGGCGAGAATTTCTGGCAGTTCCGGCCCTATGTCGAAGGCGATTCCTCGCGCATCGACTGGCGCCGCTCGGCCCGCGACGACCACACCTATGTGCGCGACCGCGAATGGGAAGCCGCTCATACGGTGTGGCTGTGGGCCGACCCCTCCCCGTCCATGCTCTACAAGTCGTCCGGTGCCGCCGTTTCCAAGCAATCGCGCGCGCTGGTGCTGGCGCTGGCCATGGCCGAGCTGTTGTCGCGCAGCGGCGAGCGCATCGCCTGGCCCGGCCTTACCGATCCGTTCACCGCCCGCAATGGCGCGGAGCGCATCGCCGCCCAGCTCATGCATGCCGGCGAGTTGCCGGCCAAGCCCGATCTCTCCGGCATCCGCCGCTTCTGCGACATCGTCATCGCCAGCGATTTCCTCGACCCGGTGGAGGAGACCATGGCCTGGCTCGACGTGCTCGCCCGCCACGGCGTGCGCGCGCATCTGATCGAGGTCGCCGATCCGGCCGAGGAGACATTCCCCTATGCCGGCCGCACCGAATTCACCGACCCGGAGAGCGGCGACAAGCTGACCGCCGGACGCGCCGAGGTGCTGGCCGATGAATATCGCCTGCTCTATGGCGCCCGACGCCAGGAACTGGCCAGCTGGTGCAAGCGGCTCGGCTGGAGCTTCACCGTCAACCACACCGATCGGCTGGCTTCCGACGCCCTGGTACGCCTGCACATGGCGATGACCGATGGCGGTCAGCCCGGGCTGACCGCCAGAGATCAGCCCAAGCCGATCGCTGGCGATCGCGCCGGAAAGGCTGTCGCATGAGCTGGCTGCCGCTTTCCTTTGGCGCGCCCATGCTGCTGTGGGGTCTTTTGGCACTGCCGGTGATCTGGTGGCTGCTCAGGCTGACTCCGCCCCGGCCGCAGACCGAGGTGTTTCCGCCGCTGAAGATCCTGGCGCGCGTGCTGAAGCGCGAGGAAACCCCGCAGCAGAGCCCCTGGTGGCTGACGCTGCTCAGGCTGCTGATGGCGGCGCTCATCGTCGCCGCTCTTGCCGAACCGGTCTTCAATCCGCGCGAGAAATTGCCGGCCGAGGGCGCGGCCCTGGCGCTGGTCGTCGACAATGGCTGGGCAAGCGCCGCCGACTGGAACAAGCGCATCGCAACCGCCGAGCGGCTGATCGCCGACGCCGGTTCGAACGGCGTGCCGATCATCATCGCCTTTACCGCCGAAAAACCCAATGCCGAGATCGGCCCGTTCGATGCTGCCGCGGCACTCGACCGCATGCGCGCGGCAAAGCCGCGGCCGATCCCGACCGACCGACCGGCGGTCTACGCCCGCGTCGCCGCCGCCCTGGAGCGCCTGCCGGGCGCCAGCGTCGCCGTGCTGGCCGACGGCCTAGCGGCGAAGGGCGACGAGGCCGCCTTCAACACGCTTCTATCCAAAAACGCCGCCCGCGTCGTGTGGGCCGTTGCCGACCGGATGTCGCTGACCGGCCTGACGGGCGCCGAGAACGAGGTCGACGGTTTTGCCCTCACCGCCATCCGGCCGCCCGGCGATTCGGCCCCGGCGCAAGTCACCGCTGGCGCCTTCGACGACAAGGGCCGCCGCATCGCCGATGCGACGCTGACTTTCGCACCCGGCCAATCCACCGCCACCGGCACCATGGCGGTGCCGTTCGAGCTGCGCAACGATTTCGCTTCGATCGCGCTCGATGGCGAGCGTCAGGCGGGCGCCGTGCGCGTGCTGGACGAAAGCTCCAAGCGCCGCCGGGTCGGACTCCTGTCGCAGGCCGAGGCCGACCAGGCGCAGCCGCTGCTGTCGCCGCTCTACTACATCAGGCGCGCGCTGCAGCCCTTCGCCGACCTGGTCGAACCTTCCAGCGCCGACCTGGCCGACGCCATTCCGCAGATCCTCGACCAGAAGCCGGCGATGATCGTCATGGCCGATATCGGCACCATTCCGGCACAGATCAGGCCAAGGCTGGTCGACTGGGTTGAAAAGGGCGGCACGCTGGTGCGTTTCGCCGGGTCGCGGCTGGCCGCCGCCGGCAATGACGACGACCTTCTGCCGGTGCGTCTGCGCACCGGCGAACGCTCGCTCGGCGGCGCACTGTCATGGACCACGCCGCAGCCGGTCACCGAATTCCCCAAGGCTGGCCCCTTCGCCGACCTGGCGCCGCCGACCGAGGTGACAGTTTCCAGGCAGGTGCTGGCCGAACCGACGCCCGATATCGTCGAGCGCACCTGGGCAGCGCTTGCCGACGGTACGCCGCTGGTCACCGGGCTGAAGAAGGGCAAGGGCACGCTCGTGCTGTTCCATGTCACGCCCGAAGCAACCTGGTCGAACCTGCCGATCTCGGGAAGCTTCGTCGAGATGCTGCGCCGCATCGTGCAGCTGTCGCGCAACCAGGGCGCCGCGGTTGCCAATGCCGAAGCCGCCGCCACCTCGCTGGCGCCCTACCGCATGATAGCGGCCGACGGAATGCTGGTGCCGCCGACGCCGGATGCGCGCCCGCTGGTGCCGGGCGCCGGCGCTCTGCCGGTGACGTTCGAGAACCCGCCCGGCCTCTATGGCTCGGAGGCCGGCGTCTTCGCTCACAATCTGCTCGATGCGACAAGCACGCTTGCGCCGCTGGCGCGCCCGCAAATCACTGTCCCGGTCACCACGATCCAGTACGCCTTTGACGAATCGCGCAATCTGAAGGGTGCGCTGGTGGCCGCCGCGCTGGCGCTGATGCTGCTCGACACGCTGGCGGTGTTCTGGATGGGCGGCCTGTTGTCGCGCAGGCCTCGCCGCGCCGCCGCCGTAACCGCCATGGCGGCCATTCTGATCGCGCTCGGCGCGTTGTTCGGCCATGTCGGCCCCGCGCGCGCCGACGATGCCAAGCCTGGCGACACCGCCGCCATAGAGGACATCTCCAAGACCCGCATCGCCTATGTGCTTACCGGCGTGCCCGGCGACGATTCGATCAGCCGCGCCGGGCTCGAGGGCCTGACCCGCTTCCTGATCGAAAAGACCGCGCTCGAGCCGGGCGCGCCGGCCGGCGTCGACATCTCCAAGGACGAGCTGTCGTTCTTCCCCCTCATTTATTGGCCGATCGATCCGGCCGCAGCCATGCCCAGCCAGGCCGCAATTGCCCGTATCGATGCCTATATGCAGCAAGGTGGCACGGTGCTGTTCGACACGCGCGACCAGTTCGCCAACGGCATCGGCGCCGACTCGACCAGCCCAGCCACCGAGCGGCTGCGCGACATCCTCGGCAACCTCAACGTGCCGCCGCTGGAGCCGGTGCCGTCGGATCATGTGTTGACCAAATCCTTCTTCATCCTGCCCGAATTCCCTGGCCGCTTCGCCGGCAGCCCGCTCTGGGTCGAGGCATCGCTCGACGCCAGCAATGCCGAAAACCGACCGGTGCGTACTGGTGACGGCGTCTCGCCGATCATGATCACCGCCAATGATTTCGCCGGCGCCTGGGCCGTCGACGAGAATGGCGACCCGCTGCTGCCGACCGTGCCCAACGATCCGATGCAGCGCATCTATGCGCTGCGCGCCGGGGTCAACATCATGATGTACATGCTGACCGGTAATTACAAATCCGACCAGGTGCACGTGCCCATATTGCTTGAACGGTTGGGGCAGTAAGATGACGCTCGTTCTTGCGCCCGCCCCCCGGATAGGCCCTCCCTGCGAGGGGGAGGGTAGGACATGAACTGGTCGATCTCCTTCGAACCGCTGATCTCCTGGCCGCTTTTGGCCCTGGTGCTGGTGCCGCTGGCCCTGCTAGCGGCCGTCGGCCTTTGGTTTCGCCAGCGCGGCGCGGTCCTGCGCCTCGTCGCCTTGCTGGCGCTCGCCGCCGCTCTCTTCAATCCGGTGTTCCTCAACGAGGAGCGAGAGCCGCAGCAAAGCGTGGTCGCCCTGATCGTCGACCGCAGCCAGAGCCAGGACATCGGTGAGCGGACCAAACAGACTGACGAGGCGCTGGCCGGGCTGCAGCAGCGTCTGAGCCGCTTCAAGCAGTTCGATGTCCGCGTTGTCGAGGCCGGCAAGTCCGAGGCCGCCGAGGAACGCACGGAAACGCGGCTGTTCGGCGCGCTCGAAAACGCCTTTCGCGATGTGCCGCCCTCGCGTATCGGCGGCGCCGTCATGATCACCGATGGCGAAGTGCATGACGCGCCCGCCGGCGCGCCCGATTTCAATGCCCCGCTGCACGCCTTGATCACCGGCAACGACCACGAGAAGGATCGCCGCATACGTTTCGAGAACGCGCCGCGCTTCGCCCTCGTCGGCAAGCCGCTCGACATGACCTATCGCGTCATTTCAACCAGCAACGAGACCGGGCCGGTCGATGTGCGCGTTTCGGTCAATGGCGAGCAGGTCGCGGTCGAGCATGCCACCGTCGGCCAGGCCATGCCGCTGCAGGTGACCATCCCCAGCGCCGGACGCAACATCATCGAACTCGCCATCGATCGCGAGCCGGGCGAGCTCACCGACACCAACAACCGCGCCATCGCGCTGGTAGACGGCATTCGCGAGAACCTGCGCGTGCTGCTCGTCTCCGGCGAACCGCATGCGGGCGAGCGCACCTGGCGCAATCTGTTGAAATCCGACGCCTCGGTCGATCTCGTCCATTTCACAATCCTGCGGCCCCCGGAAAAGCAGGACGGAACGCCGATCAACGAATTGTCGCTGATCGCCTTCCCGACGCGGGAACTGTTCGTCGAGAAGATCAAGGATTTCGACCTCATCATCTTCGACCGCTACCAGCACCGCGACGTGCTGCCGATCCTCTATTACGACTACATCTCCGAATATGTCGAAAAGGGCGGCGCGCTGCTGATCGCGGCCGGACCCGAATATGCCGGCGAAAGCTCGATCGCGCGTACGCCGCTGATGTCGGCGCTGCCGGCGATGCCGACCGGCGAGGTCGTCGACAAGGCGTTCTACCCACGCCTCACCGACATCGGCCAGCGCCATCCGGTGACGCGCGGTCTCGACGGTTCTGCCAGCGAGCCGCCGCACTGGAGCCGCTGGTTCCGCACCATCGGCGTCCAGAATCCCGAAGGCGAGGTGGTGATGAAGGGAGCCGACAACCGGCCGCTGCTCCTGCTCGACCGCAAGGGAGAAGGCCGCGTCGGCATGCTTTTGTCCGATCAGGGCTGGCTGTGGGCGCGCGGCTTCGAAGGCGGCGGCCCGCATGTCCAGCTCTACCGCCGCATCGCCCACTGGCTGATGAAGGAACCAGAGCTCGAGGAGGAGCGGCTGACCGCCGACGGGCGCGGCATGGTGCTGGAAATCCGCCGCCAGACCATGGCCGACGACCCCGGCCCGGCTCAGATCATCACGCCCTCCGGCAAGACCATCACCGTCAAGCTCGAGAAATCCGAACCCGGGGTCTTCCTGGGCAGCGCCCAGACCTCCGAGATCGGCCTTTACCAGGTCGGCAATGGCGACCTTACCGCGCTCGCCCATGTCGGGCCGGTCAACGCACCCGAATTCGCCGAGGTCGTTTCGACGCAGGATCGGCTGAAGGCTCCCGCCGAAGCCACCGGCGGCAGCGTTCGCAGGCTTGCGGGAGCGACCCTTGGAGGCGGCGACGTGACCTTGCCCTCGATCGTGCCCGTACGGTCCTCGGGCGAAGCAACCGGCGCCGACTGGATCGGTCTGCGCACCACCGACGACAGCGTACTCAAGGCGGTCTCGCGCGTGCCGCTGTTCGGCGGCTTCCTCGGCCTCGGCCTGCTGCTGCTGGCGATGGGTTCGATGTGGTACCGCGAGGGACGATAGGGGCATGTTCCCTCCTCCCCTTCTGGGAGAAGGGAAAGCCCTGCTCTACTCCTCCGGCTCCGTCGTGAACATCAGGGGATAGCCCTTGGCCTTGCCGGCGTCAGTGGCCCGTGTCGCCTTTGTCTCGGCGACGTCCTTGGTGAAGACCGCGACGACGCAGACGCCGCGCCGATGCGCCGTTATCATCACCCGATGCGCCTGGTCTTCGCTGAGCTTGAACTCGCCCTTCAGCACCGTCACCACGAATTCACGCGGCGTGAAATCGTCATTGAGCAGGATGACCTTGTAGAGCTTCGGCCGCTCGGTCTTGGGTAGGGTCTGCGTACGGGGCTTTGTCGTGATTTCAGGCATGGGAACCGGCAATTGCGCGAGCCTCGGCTACGCCCCTATTTTCGCACGGGCGAAAGCGAGCGTCCAATCACAGAGCTATGTGGGAACTGTGGCCCGCGGTTCAACGGTCCTGGCGGCCGAAGCCGCGCCGGGAGGGCAAATTTCCGGCCGCATCCGACCGGCGTTCCATCCAGGACGCGACCGGCCAGGCGGCGACGCAGATCAGCGTCACGCTGGCAAGTGCGATGAGCAGCCAGGCCTGCGCGGGCGTGATGTAATCCCAGTCGGTGGAAATCACAGGCGCGAACAGTGACGGCTCGGTGCGGCCGCTGGCCGGATCCGGCACGGGACTGGCGGTAAACAGGATCAGCAGCCGGGCGGCGCCGGTGGCGATCAGGCCACCGAACACGATCGAGCGCAGAATGGACGAAAGCCGCCTCTTCATGCGGATTGTCCTACGGCGCCGGCTTTGCAATCGGGTTACGGGCCGATCGAGGCGGAAGCCGCCGGCACCGGCTTAGGCCACATCTTTCGGACCTGTCCGTTCGCTTCATTGCCGGTACACGGCCTTCGGCTTTTCCGGGCAGGAAGAAGGCCGCTCCAGTAAAACGCGACTGGAGCGGCCTTGTCATAAGGCAGGCAGTTGTGCCCGACCTGGATCAAGCCTTCGGAGCGACCTTCTTGTCGGTCTTCTTGACGATCTTCTTCGCCTTCTTGTGCTTCTTGGCAACGACCTTCTTCACCGGAGGCTTGGCGGTCGTGGTCGCCGGAGCGGTGGTCGTCGAGGAAGCAGCCGGAGCCGTCGTGGTGGCAGCGGCGTTGCCGAGAGCCGGCATGGCGAAGGCGAGAGCAACGGCGAGACCGGTGGCGGAGAGGATGGACTTTTTCATGACTTCATTTCCCTTTTCATGCGGGTCGGGTTTCGAGTGTCACTGAACCGGGTCGTTCGGTGTCACCCCCAGCAGCTTCAAAGCGTTGGCGAGCATCCGGATGCCCTGTGCCTGTTTCTTGGCGGCGCAGTACCGGTTGCCCTTTCTCTGAAGTGCCTTTGCCGCGGTGACCTGCGTTGCCGTGGCATGGGTTTCGAGGGCTTCGTCGAATTGGTGGCTGAGATTGGCACACCGCTCGGTCCGGGTGGTGAGCGTCACTTTTGCATCCGATTGTCCAGCAGCGGCTGTGACGAGCGAAATGCCCATCAACGCACCCAACAAACTGATCGACAACCTCGGCATCGGTTAATCCGTGAACCCGGAGACTTGCGTCGCGGCCAAATGACCTGACCGCCACGGTACCGTTATGCCGGCCTAGTTTTTCAGGAGTTTTTCCCGATTATAGAATTTTGTTTCTGGATTGTGTCTGGCCACCCCGGCGCAAGGCCGCCAGCGCATTCGGTGTTGAGAATGCTGGATTTGCCTTGCCTTGAAATCCAAGGCACTGGCCAACATATGGCCCGAATTCTATCGTGTGGGTGGCCGCCTGCCGGCTTGGCAAGTCAACAAAGACAGGATTCCCGTGAAATCCGACGCACACATACTGATCGTCGACGACGACAAGGGCATTCGCGACCTGCTGCAGGAGTTCTTCCAGAAGCGCGGCCTGCACACCTCCGTTGCCGCGGACGGCACCGAGATGGAGACGATCCTGCGCCGCGCGCAGGTCGATCTCATCGTGCTCGACGTCATGCTGCCCGGCAGGAGCGGGCTGGAACTGTGCCGTGACATCCGGGCCCAGTATTCGACGCCTATCATCATGCTGACCGCCGTCACCGAGACGACGGACCGCGTGGTTGGCCTCGAGATGGGCGCCGACGATTATGTGCCCAAACCTTTCGATCCGCGCGAATTGCTGGCCCGCATACGCGCCGTGCTGCGGCGCAACGGCGCCCCCGAGCCCAAGCGCGCCACATCGAAGCAGATCTACCGCTTCGCCGGCTGGACGATGGATTGTTCGCGGCGCCGGCTGACCGCGCCCGACGATGTCAGGGTCGAACTGACCATGGCGGAGTTCAACCTGTTGCAGACCTTCGTCAAGAGCGCCCAGCGCGTGCTGACCCGCGATCAGCTCATCGAACTCTCCGGCGGCGACAGCGATTATTCCTTCGACCGCAGCATCGACATCCTGGTCAGCCGGCTGCGGCGCAAGATGGAAGACGACCCCAAGACGCCCAAGCTGATCCTGACGGTGCGCAGCGGCGGCTATCAATTCCTTCCCGAAACGACCTCCGAATGAGACGTTTCCTGCCGCAGACCCTGCCTGTGTGGGTACTGCTGATCGTCATTGCCGGCCTGCTGATCAGCCAGGTCGCGACGCTCTACATCGTGTCGCGCGACCGCGCCGCCGCCAATGACGTGGTCGATCTCTACCGCCTCAACGACCGGGCCTATTCGCTAGTGCAGTTGATGCATGCCGCCACGCCCGAGGAACGCAAGGCGACCGCATCCGGCCTGTTCAACGCCACCTATGCTCTCACCGTTTCAGATACCCCCGCGGTCACCTCGTCGATCGCCGGCGACGATGAACTCGCCGAATTGGAAGACATTCTCGTTGGACGGCTGTCGAAGTTCGGCGTCACCGACGCGCGCGTCCGGCGCGATCCGGCGACGCAGGAATCCGACACCCCCGGCGGCGAGGTCATGAACAGGGACGTCGGCCAGGTGGAGCGCGACCTTCTGGTACTGGCGGCGAACTTCGCCCAGAGCGACAAACTGACGGCCTCGCTGCGCTTCGCCGACGGCCAGTGGCTGAACTTCACCGAGCCGATCACGCCTGTCGGCCCGATCCTGAGCTTCGACAGCCTGCCGCTTTATTCGCTGATCGCGGGGCTGGTGGTGATCATGTCGATCTGGTCGCTGCGCCGGCTGACCGCGCCCTACCGGATGATGGAAACCGCCGTGAACCGGATCGGCAATGACCTCAAGAGCCCGCCGATCGCCGAAAGCGGCAGCCGCGAGGTGCGCGCCGCCGCCAAGGCGATCAACGCCATGCAGGCAAGGCTGCGCGAATATGTCGAGGACCGTGAGCACCTGGCCGCGGCGCTGGCGCACGACCTGCGCACGCCGATGACCAGGATGCGGCTGCGTCTGGAGCTGTTGCGCAAATCCGCGGTTCGCGAGGCGCTGGCGCACGATCTCGCCGATGTCGAGAGCATCGCCAGCTCGGTGATCGACTTCGCCACCTTCGAGGTGACCGAGGAAAAGAGCGAACGCATCGATTTCTGGTCGCTGGTGGAATCGATCGCCGACGCCTATCCGGACGTGTCGTTCGACAATGACGACACACGCTCGCGGGGATTGATTTGCATGGCACGACCGGTGGCGCTCAAGCGCTGCGTCACCAATCTGGTGCAGAACGCCGTCACTTACGGCAAGAAGGCGCATCTCAGCCTGTACCGGTCGGGCGACACGATCACGCTGGCCATACGTGACGAGGGGCCGGGCATTCCGCAAGCCCAGATCGATGCCGTGTTCGGATCTTTCGTGCGCCTGGAACAGTCCCGCAACCGCCAGACCGGCGGCCTTGGCCTCGGCCTCACCATCGCCCGCAACATCGCGCGTGCCGCCGGCGGCGAGATCCGCCTGTCCAACCATCCGGACGGCGGCCTGCTGACGGAGCTGCGCCTGCCGCTGGCCGCTTGAGACGCGACTGCGGGATTACCGTCGCAGCACCGCGCTCAGCACGTCCCTGATGCCGATCGCGCCGACGAAGCGCGACTGGTCGTCGAACAGCGCCACGGGCGCGGTCTGCGACCGGTGCATGGCGAGCATCACCGTCTTCAGCGACGTTCCGGGATTGGCCCAGAACACCTGTGCCGCTTCCTCGGACTGGCCTTCGACATCGGCGCACGACACCCATACCGCCGGCTTGCCGTCACGCTCGGCCGCCGCCACGAGGCCATGATCGTCGATCTTGAAGCGCGTCGTCTTGCGCCGGTCGAGCCACACCCAGCCGTCCTTGCCTTGTTCGAGGTCGCGGCGGTCGCGCATCACGTTCCAGGCGGTGAGCACCGACAGCGGATTCACATTGGCGATAAAGTCGCGGACATAGTCGTTGGCGGGCTTGAGCACGATGTCCTCCGCCGCGCCAGTCTGCACGATGCGTCCGCCCTCCATGATTGTGATGTGGCTGCCGATCTTCAGCGCTTCCTCGAGGTCGTGGCTGACGAAGATGATGGTCTTCTTCAGTTCGGCCTGCAGCTGAAGCAATTCGTCTTGCAGCTTGGTGCGGATCAGCGGATCGAGCGCGGAGAACGGCTCGTCCATCAAAAGGATCGGCGCCTCGGTAGCGAAGGCGCGCGCCAGCCCGACGCGCTGCTGCATGCCACCCGAAAGCTCATGCGCGTATTTCTTCGACCACTGCTCGAGATTGACCAGCTTGAGTTGCCTGTGCACGCGCTCCTTGCGCTCGGCGTCCGGGACGCCGGCAAGTTCGAGGCCAAGGCCGACATTTTCTTCCACCGTCCGCCACGGCAGCAGTCCGAACTGCTGGAACACCATGGCAACCTGCTTCTGCCGCAGGCGCCGCAAGGTCGACTCGTCGCAGGTCACGACATCGACGGTGCGGTCGCCATCCTTGACCAGAACCTGGCCACGCGAGACGACGTTCAGGCGATTGACCGCTCTCAGCAGTGTCGACTTGCCCGAGCCGGACAGACCCATGAGGACGGAAATCTCCCCCTCATGCACGGTGAGGCTGGCGCCGGCACAGCCGAGCACATTGCCGGTCTGCTCGAGGATCTCGGCACGCGTCGCACCCTTGTCGATGAGCGCCAGCGAACCCGCCTGGTCGGCGCCGAAGACGATATCGACATTCCTGAAATCGACGGCGACGGTCATTTCTTGCCTCCAACGCCAATGCGGGTCATGCGGTCGAGCACGATGGCGAGCACGACGATGGCGAGCCCGGCCTCGAGGCCGAGATCGATGCGGCGCGAACCGAGCGCGCGGTTGATCTCGGTGCCGAGCCCGCCGGCGCCGATCAGCGCCGCAAACACCACCATCGACAGCGACAGCATGATCGACTGGGTCAGGCCCGCCATGATGGTGGGCAGCGCCGAGGGGAGTTCGACCTTCCACAACAGCTGGCTCTTGGTGGCGCCGAAGGCCTCGCCGGCCTCGATGATCGACTTGGGCACCGAGACGACGCCGAGATGCGTGAGCCGGACCGCGGTCGGAATGACGAAGATGATGGTGACGATGAGGCCGGGCGCATTGCCGAGGCCGAACAGGGTCAGCACCGGGATCAGGTAGACGAACGTCGGCAGCGTCTGCATCAGGTCGAGTACTGGCAGCATGAAGCGGTAGATCTTCGGCTTGTGCGCCGCCCAGATGCCGAGCGGCACCCCGATGGCCATCGCCATGGCGGCGGCGGCCACGACCAGCACCAGCGTCTGCACCGTCTGCTTCCACAGGTTCTGGTTGATGATGAAGATGAGGCCGAGGAAGACGCCGATGGCGAGCGGGCGCGAACGCTGCAGCAGCCAGGCGATGATGGCGATGATGAGCGCCAGCAGCACCGGCGGCACCACCAGCAGGAGGTCGACTAGGCCGTCGAGGATGAAGTTCAGGCCGTTGGAAAAGGCCCTGAAGACGGTGTCGAAATTGTCGGTGAGGAACCCGAAGAACGCCTTGCCCCATGGGCCGATGGGAATCTTGTAGCTGACTAGGAATTTGGAAATCGGATCCATCTTGCCCCCTCTCCTACCGGCATCGCCCTGCCACGGTGTCCGCTGTCGTCAAATCATCTTCTCACAGCATATGAAAAAGGGCAGCCTTTTCCAGTGGCTGCCCTTTGTTCTCACGCGCGCATGCCGAAGTCGGTCGGCTCAGCTTCCCAGTGCGGTCTTGATGGCCGCTGCCGCATCGCCGCCGTCGAAGGTTGTCACGCCGGCGATCCAGGGTGTCACGGCATCCGGATTTTTCTTCAGCCAGTCGGTGGCGACGGTCTGGGCGTCGCCGCCCTTGAGGATGGCGTCCATCAACTGGCCTTCCATGTCCAGGTTGAACTTGAGGTTGGCAATGAGCTTGCCAGCGTTCGGGCACTCGGTGGTGTAGCCCTTGCGCACATTAGTGTGGACGGTGGCGGCACCGAAGCCGCTGTCGCCCATGCCGTCGAGATAGGTGATCTTCATGGCGCCCATCACCGGGTGCGGCGTCCAGCCGAGGAAGGCGATCCACTCATTGTTCTTCATCGACTGCTCGGCCTGCGTCAGCATGCCGGCCTCCGAGGATTCGACCAGTTCGAAGCCTTCGAGATTGTCCTTCGGGTTCTTGATCATGTCGAGGATGATGCGGTTGCCGTCATTGCCGGCCTCGATGCCGTAGATCTTGCCGTCGAACTTGTCCTTGAACTTGCCGAGGTCGG
The DNA here is from genome assembly GCF_020165435.1 of Mesorhizobium sp. BR1-1-2. Taxonomy (NCBI): domain Bacteria; kingdom Pseudomonadati; phylum Pseudomonadota; class Alphaproteobacteria; order Hyphomicrobiales; family Phyllobacteriaceae; genus Mesorhizobium; species Mesorhizobium sp. BR1-1-2. The sequence goes on along the minus strand of NZ_JAIUID010000001.1, from coordinate 49,246 downwards.
TGAGTGTCTTGACGCCGGCATCCGCCACATAGGTCGGCACGACGATGCCGTAGCCGGCGCCGGTCAGGTTCGTGCTGATGGTCTCCACCGAACCGTCGGCCGTGTAGTCCTTGATGTCGTTGGTCATCGACGGCATCCAGTTGCCCAGGAAGACATCGAGATCCTTGTTCTTCAGCGACGCCATCGTCACCGGCACCGACAGCTGGATTACCTGCGGCTCGTAGCCGAGCGCCGTGAGCAGCACCGAGGCTATGCCGGTCGTCGCCTGGATATCGGTCCAGCCGACATCGGAAAGGCGTACCGTCTTGCAGCTTGCCGGATCCCCGGCGAAGGCGGCACCCGTCGACAAGAAAGCCGCAAGGCCGAGGCCTGCGACGAAGGAATTCATACGCGACATGAACTTTCTCCCATTTCGATTCTGTGGCGAAGCGAAGTTACGGCTTTTGTGCCCGCCTTGTTTCGTCAGCCAAACACCATTCTCGTGCGGTTTCAAGCACTAAGGCAATCACGATCAACGGCGCCGGCTGGCCGATCAGCGACACGTCTGCCGCTTTTTCCATGCAAGCCGGCTTTTTTGGTGGAAGGCCTGCCGTGGCCCCTCCCCGCGCCCGGCCAAGTGGGCTTAAAAGGGCGCCATGGCCAAACTGTATTTCCACTACGCGACGATGAATGCGGGCAAGACGACGATGCTCCTGCAGGCGTCGTACAATTACCGCGAGCGCGGCATGACGACGATGCTGTTCGTCGCCGGCCACTACCGCAAGGGCGACACCGGCCTGATTTCGTCACGCATCGGGCTGGAAACGGAAGCCGAGATGTTTCGTGACGGCGACGACCTGTTCGCCCGCGTCGCCGAACATCATCAGCACGGTGCCGTGCATTGCGTCTTCGTCGACGAGGCGCAGTTTCTCGAGGAGGAGCAGGTCTGGCAGCTCGCCCGGATCGCCGACCGGCTCGACATCCCGGTCATGTGCTATGGCCTGCGCACGGATTTCCAGGGCAAGCTGTTTTCCGGCTCGCGCGCGTTGCTGGCCATAGCCGATGAGCTGCGCGAAGTGCGCACCATCTGCCGCTGTGGCCGCAAGGCGACAATGGTGGTGCGCCTCGGCCCCGACGGCAAGGTCGCTCGGCAGGGCGAACAGGTGGCGATCGGCAAGGACGTCTATGTCTCGCTCTGCCGTCGCCATTGGGAAGAAGAAATGGGTCGCGCCGCCCCCGACGATTTCATCGGCTTTGTCGCGCCTTGACCGGGCTGTGGCATCACGGCCGCCGCTCTTGCCGCCATGGGCGGTGCAGTCTTCCGCGATCCGCCACGATGCAGCGTTTGTTAAGGCCTCGGCCCTATTTTGCGTCCTCTCGGTCCAGCCAGAACTCGTCGGGGTCAGCCATGTTTCGAGCCGCTTCCTCTGCCGCAGCCTTTCTGCTTGCCGGCGTCCTTGCCGCCCATGCCGGCGGCGATCCGGCACTGGGCAAGAGGGTCTTCAACCGATGCATGGCCTGCCATGAAGCAGCGAGCGACCGCGACAAGGTCGGCCCGCATCTGATGGGTGTCGTCGGCCGCGCCGCCGGCAGTGCCGAGAGCTTCCTCGGCCATTACTCCGAAGCGATGAAGAATGCAGGCGCCGCCGGTCTCGTCTGGGACGAGGCCAACCTCGCCGAGTATCTGAAGGCGCCGCGGCAAAAAGTGCCCGGTAACAAGATGGCCTTTGCCGGCCTGAGCAACGACGACGATATCGCCAATGTCATCGCTTATCTGAAGGCCGATCCCAAGCCCTGAGCCAGGATTATTCCGTCCCCGCAACGGACGCCGAGCTGCCACCGTCCTCACCGCGCTCAATGCTCCGTCGGATTCAGGCATTCGTGGCAGCGGGGATTGAATGCCTGGCCGACATCCGCCGACGTTGAAGTTCAATGACAGTTGAACCACGCGCGTTCCAAACGATCCTTTCGCCATGATCGCGGATCGATTGCGTTTCAAGGGCGTGGGCAAGGTTTTTGTTTTCGAAGCGCGCCTGTCTTCACGTCTTTCAATCCCCTGAAGCCCCACATATATTCGCCGCTGTTCGCAATCAGCGACCTGATGCCGGAGCGGGAGGCCCTTATGGCGACGTTGCAGAATTTTGATGCCGAAATTGCCAGGACCAAGCAGGTCGTCCAGGACATGCGCACCAAGATAGACCAGTCCGGCACCGTGCTCGACAAACTTGCCACCGCCGACAAGAAGATCGGCGATGCCAATTTCGATATCGAGAACGCCCGCATCGAAGACGTGCTGAAGCAGCAGAAGGTGATGGAAGGCAACATCGCCGACCTGATCATCGGGCTGGAGGACGCCACCAACGTTTTCGGCGCCGAGTTCGAGAGCATGAAGAACTACACCGGCTGGGAAAACTTCATCGGCATCTTCTCCAGCCAACGCAAGCAGCGTCTGCGCACCGACCGCGTCCGCAACATGTCACTGGCCGGCAACCTGCAGGAACTGTTGGCCAAGTCCGACACCATCGTCGGCATATTGAAGGCGCAGAAAGAAGTCCTCGACCAGCGCTACAAGACCTCCGAGACCAGCCTGTCGCAGGTCATCGAGCGCCGCAAGGCCACCATGTCCAACCTGGAAACCGTGCAGAAGCGTATCGAGGAGCTCAATCCGATGCTGCTCGACATCGAAAACAAGATCGCCGCCTCCACCAGCCAGAAGGAACGGACGCAACTCGAGGGCGAACGTTCCAAGCTCGCCACGGAATACAATGAGAAGCAGGCCAAGGAACAGGAATTGCTGGCCGAGAGCCAGACGCTGGAGCGCTACACCTCGATGTTCCAGACCTTCGTCGATTCGCTCAACAACCAGATCGCCGCGCAGTCGACCCTGATCAACAAGCTGACCATCGACACCGAGCAGCGCATCGTCCTCTACAAGGCACTGGAGGATTCGCTGAAGACCGCCGCCCAGCAGGATGTGGCCCACAAGATCAACACGCTGGGCAGCCAGGTCGACAACACCGCCGAGGAGACCATGGCCGGCATCGGCGCCGCCTCGCAGAAGCACATTGGCGACCTGCTCGAGATGCACGAGAAGAACATGGTTGCCACCGCCGACATCCAGCGCCGCAAGAAACTGGCCGACGACGCCTTCGCCCGCCGTTTCGACGAGGTGCTGAAGAAGCACAATTCGGCCAATTACGTGCAGTCGTAATTGCCGCCCGCACCGGTGCGACAATGCCAAGGCCAATAGCATGACCTCCGAAAACGACGCGGCGGCGCGGTATTTCTCGGCAATCACGGCAGCACTCGGCGGGCTGGAAGTGTTCATGCGCGACGATCGCTCGCCGCTCTACCGGCACGGCATCGTCGCCAAGATCGTCGCCGAATACATCGCCCGGCTCGACAAGTCATTCTCCTGCTGGCGCAACCGGCTGGGCTTCATGGACACGTTCCGCATTTCGCGCGCCGAAAGCGGATTCCCGGTGTTCCAGAACCTGCTCGAGCTCGAAAACGACCGCCGCCAGGCTGACACGCGGCTCGCCAACATCCCGCTGGCCGACGAATTGCGCGAGGAGATGGCTGACTTCATCCTGCGCCACAAGGAATTCCCCCAAGCGCTGCAGAAGTCGATGGCCGAGAGGCTTTATCTCGAGGACGTCAAGAGCGAGCAGACCTTCGGCCCCTTCACCCTGGCGCAGACGGCCAAGGTTTCCGTCAATCCGAAGACGGCGCGGCCCTACTACCTCGTCCATTGGGCGACCTTCGACGGCAGCGCCAACCTGCCGCTGGTCTACATGGTGACGGTGGAAGATTCCTCCGAAGACATGATCCGCCAGCTCGTCGACCGCAATGGCAAGCTTAACGACCAGATCGACATTCCATTGCCAGTCGATGGCCTGCTCAATCCCGAGCTTGCCCATCGCTTCGACGATTTCACCGAGAAGAACTCGGCCTATACGCTGTCGCCGGCAACGATCGCCGTCAATCTCGACAAGGACTTCGAGCCGCTGCACCCCAAGCAGCTTCGGCGCGTCGTGCTCGGCCCCTTCTATTCGGCCGGGATCACCGACAACAATTCTACGGTGACCGAGGTTCTGGCCAAGGTGCGCAAGCCGGAGAACGCCTGGCTGCTGACCTGGACCATCCAGGAGGTCTACTCCAAGGGCGAAAAACCCGGCCGCAGGGGGCTGTTTTCGAGCGAGAAGACGACGCAGGAGTTCTTCATCAACACCGACGACCTCGAGGCCGCGCGCCAAGGCGTGTCGAGCTATGAGAACCACGCGCTGATCCCGCACGAGGCCTACCAGGCGCTCTATGCCGCGGGCGAAGCGCAGAAGATCTTTTCCGGATACAAGGTCCACATCCTGTCCAACGGACAGGTCATCTCGAACGTCTGACCGTCACACCACGGAGCAACCTTCATGGATACCGGCCTGACCACCATCCCGGAAGCGGCGATCGAGAAGCACCGCGCCACGGCGCAGAGCTTCATCACCCGCATCGTCGTGCTGGAAGACCCGTCTAGTTCCTCAGGCACCGCGCTTGCCGGCACCAACCGCCGCTTCGTCTCCACCGTCTCGGTCGGTTCGGTGCGCCGCACACGCGAGGTCGAGCTGGCGAAGACCGTCGGCGCCGTTCACCCCGACGACCAGTTGCTGACCATCCCGCAGCACACACTTTTGTTTCGCGCCCGGCGCGGCACGGCGCTCGCGCTCGCCATATCGGATGTTTTCGCCGAAGGCTCGGATCTCGAAAGCCTGCAGGCCAGGAACACCCGCGCTCCTCTCGAAGGCGAGGAGGCCGCCACGTTCAAGAAGCTTCTGTCGGCCTCGGCTTACATTGCCGCCTTCAGCCTGTCCTCCTATCTGTTCCAGCTCATCGACAGCGACGGCGAGGCGCCCAACGACATTCCCGAGCCGGATTTCCTCTTCGACACGCCGCAGGACGCGGTGAAGTCGATCCTGGCCGGCCTCGACAAGGCGATTTCGGGCCCATCCGACGATGCCGACCTGATGACCAGGGCGCGCGCCTTCGCCCGCGTCGCCATCGACGGCCTGCTGGCACGAAAAGGCCGCTTCGACGGCATCGGCCCGTTCGAGAACGCCCATATCCGCATCGATGCCGACGATTTCACGCTCGACGGCTTCGACGTCGCGCCGGGCAAACGTTCCAAGCCGCTGGTGATGACCTTCAAGAAACCGGAAGAGGTCGTCGGCAACCACATCGCCAAATATCAGTCGGTCAAGCTTGCCAAGATGCTGATGGCCTATGATTTCGAACGCGAGCTGAACCCGTTCGTCGAGCTCGGCGGCTTCCTGTTCACCTTCATCGGCGACGGTGCGCCCGGCACCGGCAAGACGACGCTGATCCAGATGATCGCCGGTCTCGTCAATGGTTACTGCCAGGTCGCCGGCTATCCCTTCGCCTATGAGAATTTCGGCGTCGACCAGATCTCGTCCTATCAGGGCAAGTCCGGCCAGAACTGCCGCCAGTTCATCAACAATGTGTTGAACCCGCGCGTCATCGGCTTCGGCACCATCGACGACATCGACCAGGTTGCGGCGCGCCGCTCCGACGACCGCGCCTCGGCCGGCCAGCAGGAGATCACCGGCGTCCTGATGGATGCCTTCGCCGGTGCCGCCACCGTGGTGCGCGGCAACTGCTCGTTCGGCATGTTCTCCAACTATCCCGAGAATGTCGATGACGCGCTGCGCCAGCGCGCCGGCGCCCGCTGGCTGGTCGACGGGCCGCAGACCCGTGACGATTACATCGACATCTTCGTGCTGCTCGCCGGCAAGAACCACAAGATCCCGCTGGGCGACCACGAACTCTACGCCGCGCAAGAGATCCAGCGCGCCGTGGCCGAAGCCTATGAGGAGCACGAGAAGCCGCAGGAGGACGGGCTGATGCGGGTCCATGAGCGCTACATGAAGGAGAATGGCACGCCCAAGACCATGGCCGACATCGGCACCTATCTGCACCTGATCAAGCAGGCCGAGCCGCGCTTCACCGGCCGCGCCATCAAGAACGTCACCGACGCCATCAAGATGCGCGCCATGGACATCGAGCTTCCCGACGACTGGTTCGAGAAGCCGGAAGCCTTCATGCACAAGAGCTATGACGAGAAGAAAGCGATGATCGAGGAACTGCGCGGGCCGTTCTCGATGGACATGGTCATGCAGGAGATCAACCGCTACGCCGATTCCGAATTCCGCTACTCCGACAAGTCCGACGACTCCGCCGTGGAAAAGCTGCTGCGTGACGCGCGGCTGCGCGAACGGGCGGCGCGTGAGATGGAGGAGATGAAGAAGAAGGGGCTGTGGAATGCGTGATGCGCTCCGGCCTTTCCTTCTCCCCTTGTGGGAGAAGGTGTCGCCGAAGGCGACGGATGAGGGGCGTTCCAGGGAACGCCAAGGTCTCACTCCGCTGGAACACCCCTCATCCGTCTCGGCGCTAGCGCGCCGATCCACCTTCTCCCGCAAGGGGAGAAGGAAAGGTCGTGCCCCTCATCGGCCCTTCGGGCACCTTCTCCCCATAAACGGGGAGAAGGAATAATGGCCCGCAAACCCGACCTTCTGCGCGACAACGAACTCATCTACGGCCGGCTGCTCATCGTCGACGAGCCGCACCTCATCCAGCGTTACAACAAGGCGCTTGCCGCCTTCGGCCTCAAGCCCACCAAGCTGAACAGCTTCCAGATCGACCGCACCGGCTTTTCGCCCGAAGTGGCGGAGGAATGCGGCGACTACGGCTATCTCGATCCCAATGAGGTCAATCGCCGCTTCATCATCCTGACACCGTCGCAGATCGATCTGCCGGTGGTGCACACCGCCTTCTCCAACACCTCGCAGCTGATGTTCGAGTTCATGTCCAGGAACCAGCGCGCCATCGACGCGCTGACCATCAAGGACGTCATCTACGGCGAGATCGAGGATTCCATCCCCAAGGTCAACGACATCGAGGATCTGCTGTCGATCAATCAGGTCGAATTCAAGGTGCTGTCGGCCGAGGATGTGCTGGGCAAGGCCGCCGAGCTCGGCAAGCTCGTCGACCGCCTGAAACAGGAGCCCGACGCCTGGCGCGACAACGCCATGCTCAGCCGCATGGTGGAACTGGCCAAGATCTGCGGCGACATCCGCGAGAACGCGCTGGTGCCCGACCAGGTGATCTTCCGCCACAACGCCTACTGGACCAGTCATTTCGGCGGGCTCTACGTGTTCGTCGACCCCGACATGACGACCGTCATCAGCGATCCAGCGGCCCCCGGTTTCCGCCGCTCGCGGCCGTGGCAGGTAAGCTATCTTTCGATCAAGGACGCCGACAAGGTGTTCAAGTTCCTCGCCGCCACCGGCCGCATCGAACTGCCGCGCGCCTCCTGGGTCGAGGCCTCGGGCTATCTCGAGCACCGCGCCGAGATGGTGGTGCGCGCGCTGATCCGCGACGCCGAGCCGGATCGCAATCTGACCGACGTCGACAAGGTCTGGCTGCAGACCTGGATCCAGGGCCATGCCGACCTGATCGCCAAGGAGGGCAATTTTCCCTTCCTCAACGCCGCCAAGCGCGAGATTGCCCAGCTCGGTCATCTCAAGATCGAGGATGTGTTCCCGCAGCAACGCTTCCTGGTGGTCCGCGCCAAGCCCGACCATCCGGACGCCTGGCTGACCAATCGGCTGATCTCGGATTTCGTGCCGTCGGACTTCGTCTCGCGCTACGTCTTCAACAAGCAGGGCTTCTACAAGGATTATGAGGGCTTTAGCGACGCCTGGCGATCGCATGTTGTGGACGTTCTGAAAACCACATATCTGAAGGACAAGGTGGCGTTCCGCACGCGCCTCTACGGCCTGACTGACTAGAACGAAACCGGCCGTCATTTCGTTCTAACTTGTTGTTTTGGCGCATGATGTTATCCAAAAAGTCCGCAACTTTTTGACACTATGCTTTGAGGGGTGACACAGCCATGCTCGACCCGATCGTGAACTTCTTCGTCAGGATTTTCCAATGGATCGGCCGCGGCATCGGCCTCCTGATCGGCGTCATCTTGTGGCCGTTCATGTGGGCCGGCCGCTGGTATGCGCAGCGCGGTTGGATCCTCAAGGCCGTGCTCGGCCTCGCCCTGTTGGTGCTGCTCGGCCTCTACGCCAATTTCTTCTACGCCACCCAGTGGTGGAACAATTTCAACCCGAGCTATCCCGACACCTACACGTTCGAGAAGCGCAACATCTCGGCGGGCGAACAGGTAGCCGCCGGTGCCGGTGCCGACACTGCCAGGACCTGTGGCAACTCCGGCATCGCCCAGATTGCCGCCGATTTGACCGACTTCAACGTCAACCAGAATGCCTGGATCTCGTCGATGATCCTCTACAAGCTCGGCCTGTTCGGCATCAGCTGGGACAACACGCCGTGGATGGACAACAAGGCCTCATTCCAGCGCGGCATCAACCAGGCGGTGCGCCGCACCGCGACCGAGCTCGCCGACAATCTCGGCCGTGTGCGCACGACATCGCAGATCGATGCCGACCTGCAGGATGCGCGCGGCAATCTGCAATTCGACGAGTACACCTGGTATTTCGGTGTAAGCCCGTTCGGCCCGAAGACGCCGACCCCGAGCTATTATAGAGACGCCGTGCGCAAGCTGCGCTCCTTCAACGCCCGCCTCGCCACCTGCCAGGCCACCTTCGATGCCCGCGCCGACAATCTGAAGCAATATATCGACCGTATCGCCAGCGATATCGGCTCGACCTCGGCCATCCTCAAGGAACGTGCCGAAAACCATAATAATGGCTGGTTCGATTTCCGCGCCGACGACCGCTACTGGTTCGCCTATGGCCAGCTCTACGCCTATTACGGACTGATGAAGGGCGCGCAGGCCGACTTCGAGGACGTCATCAAGGAAAAACACCTGCAGAGCCTGTGGGATACGATGGACGCGCAGTTCGTCTCGGCGCTGCGCATCCAGCCCTTCATCATCGCCAATGGCCGCGAGGACGGCTGGCTCCTGCCCACGCATCTGACGACCATGGGTTTCTATGTGCTCAGGGTGCGTTCCAACATGGTCGAAATCAGCAACGTGCTGACGCAGTAAGGCTGGTCGGCCCAATGCATGTGGCCCAAAAGTGGCCCGGCCTGGGGAGAACGGCATGCATGGAAACAAATGCCTGAAGCGCGATGCGCTTTAGGCCGACGATGGCGGATTCGCGCCGCCTTGTCTGTCGCATTCCGTGCATTGCGCGGCTGTTTTGAGACGGCGGACGCGTCCCCGCTCTGGCTTCTATACGGCGCGGCAAGCGGAGCCAGAAAGAACCGGAGGCAGGTCGGCCCGCCGCAGAGGAATTTTCTTCATAGGAAACATAGTTGCATGAAAGTTGACGCCACGGCAGCGAGAGGGCTAGAACATGCCCTTGCCCGCGCGGCGTATCGAACATGCACCAGTGATCAACCCGTCCCCTCCACCGTCCAATCCAGAGGAAAGCCGTCATGGCAGAAGTGAAGTCCGACATCGAGATCGCCCGCGGTGCGAAGAAAAAACAGATCCAGGAGATCGGCGCCAAGATCGGCATCCCGACCGAACACCTTTTGCCCTATGGCCATGACAAGGCGAAGGTCTCCGCCGAATTCATCAAATCGGTGAAGGGCAACAAGGACGGCAAGTTGATCCTCGTCACCGCCATCAACCCGACCCCGGCAGGCGAAGGCAAGACGACCACCACCGTCGGCCTCGGCGACGGCCTGAACCGCATCGGCAAGAAAGCGATCATCTGCATCCGCGAAGCCTCGCTCGGTCCGAATTTCGGCGTCAAGGGCGGGGCCGCCGGCGGCGGTTATGCGCAGGTGGTGCCGATGGAGGACATGAACCTCCATTTCACCGGTGACTTCCATGCCATCACGACGGCGCACAACCTCCTGTCGGCGTTGATCGACAATCACATCTACTGGGGCAATGAGCTCGGCATCGACACCCGCCGCGTTGCCTGGCGCCGCGTCATGGACATGAACGACCGGGCGCTGCGCGAGATCATCTGCTCGCTCGGCGGCGTCGCCAACGGCTATCCGCGCGAGGCCGGGTTCGACATCACCGTCGCGTCGGAGGTCATGGCCATCCTGTGCCTCGCCACCGACCTGAAGGACCTGGAGAAGCGTCTGGGCGACATCATCGTCGCCTATCGCCGCGACAAGTCGCCGGTCTATGCCCGCGACCTCAAGGCCGACGGCGCCATGGCCGTGCTGCTCAAGGACGCCATGCAGCCGAACCTGGTGCAGACGCTGGAGAACAATCCGGCCTTCGTGCATGGCGGCCCGTTCGCCAACATCGCGCATGGCTGCAACTCGGTGGTCGCCACCACGACGGCGCTCAAACTTGCTGACTACGTCGTCACGGAAGCCGGCTTCGGCGCCGACCTCGGCGCGGAAAAATTCTTCGACATCAAGTGCCGCAAGGCCGGGCTGAAGCCGGCGGCGGCGGTCATCGTCGCCACCGTACGCGCCATGAAAATGAATGGCGGCGTCAAGAAGGAAGACCTCGGCAAGGAAAACATCGAGGCGGTGAAGAAGGGCTGCGCCAACCTCGGCCGCCACATCGAGAACATCAGGCAGTTCGGCGTGCCGGCGGTAGTTGCCATCAACCACTTCTACTCCGACACAGATGGCGAAATCCAGGCGATGAAGGATTATGTCGCCTCGATGGGCGAAGAGGCGATCCTGTGCAAGCACTGGGCCAACGGCTCGGCCGGCATCGAGGATCTCGCCAAGAAAGTGGTGGCGCTGGCCGAATCCGGTGCCTCACAGTTCGCGCCGCTCTATCCCGACGCCATGCCGCTGTTCGAGAAGGTCAACACCATCGTCCAGCGCATCTATCGCGGCTCGGAAGCGATCGCCGACAAGTCGGTGCGCGACCAGTTGCACGCCTGGGAGCAGGCCGGCTACGGCCACTTGCCGGTCTGCATGGCCAAGACGCAGTATTCCTTCTCGACCGACCCGAACCTGCGCGGCGCGCCGACCGGCCACACCGTGCCGGTGCGCGAGGTCAGGCTTTCGGCGGGTGCCGGCTTCGTCGTCATTATCTGCGGCGAGGTCATGACCATGCCCGGCCTGCCCAGGGCGCCGTCGTCGGAAAAGATTTTCCTCAACGAAGCCGGCCAGATCGAAGGCCTGTTCTAGAAATCCTCAATTCCAAAAAGTGCGAAGGGCGCCGCAGCGAGGCGGCGCCCTTTCTGTTTCCGGAAATCCTACGCAGCGTTGCGCGACAGCGCCCGCTGGTTGGAGCCGAAGATCGTGTCGCGTTCCGGCAAGGTGCCGGTCTTCAGGCACTCGATCCATTCGGCGGTCTTGAGCACGGCGGCGAAGCGCGACTGCAGGATGATTGTCACCACGCGGTGAATCTCCTCGGCCGAGGCATAGCCGGCGCTGTTGGCGTAAGGCACCGACCCGGTCGCGTCGGACAGGAACTCGACGGCAAAGCCCATATGCACGGCGTGGATGATGGTCGACAGGTCGCAATTATGCGTCATGTAGCCGACCACCACGATCGTATCGACAGCGTTGGCGCGCAGCCACTCTTCGAGATCGGTGCCGGTGAAGGCGGAAGGCAGCGTCTTCTCGACATAGTAGTCGCGTGGCCGCCTCGATATCTCGGGATGCAACTCCGCGCCTTGGCTGCCCTTGGCGAAGATCGGTGACGTCTCCGGCGCCATCTGCTTGACGACCACCACCTTGATGCCGGCCGCGGCTGCCGCGTCCATGGCGCGCGCCACGTTGACGACGCTGTCGCGGAACGGCGGATGTTGGATGGCGAGATTGCCGCCGTCATAGTCATTCTGGACGTCCACGACGACGAGCGCGCGGCGCGGCGTCTTGCTGGCTGGTTGGGACATGATGCATTCCTTTCAGGCTTGATGTGATGCCCGAGCATAGGTCCGCCACCATCGGACGAAAGTGGCCCGATTGACATCACTCGAAAGAATTGGGACAATCCGCCATAATCCCGCGCAGAAATCCCTGGCACAGATATGACCCACCCGATCGTCGCCGTCCTCGCCTTCGACGGCATCAGCCCGTTCCATCTCTCCGTGCCTTGCCTGGTGTTCGGCGAAGATCGCACATCGTTCGGCCTGCCGCGCTTCGACTTCCGCATCTGCGCGATCGAGGCCGGTCCGGTCCACACCGAGGCCGGGCTGAGCGTCGCCGCGCCGCATGGGCTTGAGGGCCTCGATGGCGCCGACATCGTCATCGTGCCGAGCTGGCGGGATCTCGAAGACCCGCTGCCGGAACCGCTGACGCAGGCACTGCGGCGGGCCCACCGCAATGGTGCCCTGATCGTCGGCCTTTGCCTGGGAACATTCGCAGTCGCTGCTGCCGGACTGCTTGGCGGTCGGCGTGCGGCCACGCATTGGGCCTATGCCGAGCGGCTGCAGAAGCTTCATCCCGACATCGTGGTGGATGCCGAGGTGCTCTATGTCGACAATGGCGACGTGGTGACGTCGGCCGGCGTCGCGGCCGGGCTCGACTGCTGCCTTCATATCGTCCGCGCCCGCTACGGCGCCGAGGCAGCACTGCGGCTCGCGCGGCAGATCGTGCTCTCCCCGCACCGGCAAGGCGGACAGGCGCAGTTCATCGAGCGTCCGCTGGCGAGGAGCGCCGATACCGACAGGTTCGCACAAGCGCTCGACGCCGTGCGTGCGACGCTCTGCGAAGCGCACAGCCTGGACCGCGTCGCCGAAGCCGCCGGCATGACACGGCGCACCTTCACCCGCCGCTTCCAGAAATCGATCGGCACCAGTTTCGGCGATTGGCTGATCGAGCAACGGCTTGAACGGGCGCAGCGCCTGCTCGAGGCGACGGAAAAATCGATGGACGTCGTGGCCTTCGAGGCCGGCTTCGGCAGCGCCGCCTCGCTACGCCAGCATTTTTCGGCCCGTCTCAGGACCTCACCGGCGCAATACCGGCGTGAATTTTCCAGGCGGACCGACCTGGGCGAGCGGTCACCGCACGCGCTTTCGCACTGAGCGTCCGCCGGGTATTCAATCGCGCTTGATCGCCCGCGCCGGATTGCCGATCACCGTTGTGTTCCCGGGTACGTCGCGCGTCACCACCGCACCAGCGCCGACGACGGCGCCCTCGCCGATGCTGATCCCACCGAGGATGACCGCACTGCCGCCGATCCAGGCATTGGCGCCGATCTCGACCGGCCGCGCGACTTCCAGTCCGGCTTGCCGCCCGGCGACCTCCCTGTGATGCTCGGCGCAATAGATCTGCACATTGGGGCCGAGCAGCGTTCCCTCGCCGATGCGCACGCTTGCCGTGTCGAGAATGATGCAGCCGGCATTGAGAAAGACGCCGTCGCCGAGAAAGATGTTGAAGCCATAGGCACAGTGGAACGGCGCCTCGATGCGGGCGCCCTCGCCCGCGCCGCCGAGCAGATCCCGCAAGGCCGGCCCGATATTGCCGCGCTGGAGAGGCGCAAGCGAGTTGTGCTCGAACACGGCGCCTGCGGCCACGCCGCGCAGCGCCTCCAGTTCGTCATCCATGCACGTATACCACTCGCCTGCCGCCATTTTTGCGCGTTCGGTCTCAGCCATGCGGTGTCTCCGTCATCATTGCCACGCACGGTTACGGCGCATGAAAACGCCGATGCAAGTGCTGGCCAAATACCGGACCTATGGTAGCCTGCCGTTTCAGGGCTGTCCCGGCCCGGGATCGAGGGGGATCGACATGCTTTACATTCTTGCACTTCTGATCGGGGTCATTGCCGGCTTGCGCGCCATGACGGCTCCGGCCGCCGTCGCCTGGGGCGCCTGGCTAGGCTGGCTGCCGGTTGCCGGCACCTGGGCAAGCTTCATGAGCCACTGGGCCGCTGTCGGCATTTTCACGATCCTGGCCATCGTCGAGCTGGTCACCGACCAGTTGCCGTCGACACCGAGCCGCAAGGTGCCGCAGCAGTTCGGCGCCCGCATCCTGCTCGGCGCCTTCAGCGGCGCGGTCATCGGTGCGACCGGCGGCGCCACGGTCGTCTGCCTGATCGCCGGCGCCATTGGTGCCGTCCTCGGCACGCTGGGTGGCGCTGAAGCGCGGGGCCGGCTGGCGGCCGCTTTCGGCAAGGACCAGCCAGCGGCCTTCATCGAGGACGCGGTCGCGATCGTCGGCGGCCTCTTGATCGTGGCGGCTGTGGCATGACGGCGAAAACCTACGATGCCATCGTCATCGGCGCCGGCCAGGCCGGCCCTTCGCTGGCCGGCCGGCTGACCTCGGCCGGCATGAGCGTGGCGCTGATCGAGCGCAAGCTCGTCGGCGGCACCTGTGTCAACACCGGCTGCATGCCGACCAAGGCCATGGTCGCCAGTGCCTATGCCGCGCATCTGGCGCGGCGCGCCACAGACTATGGCGTGACCCTTTCCGGCCCGGTCGGCGTCGACTATGCCAGGGTCAAGGCGCGCAAGGACAAGGTGTCGAACGACGCCCGCGGCAATCTGGAGACCTGGATCGCCGGCATGGACAAATGCACGCTCTATCGCGGCCATGCGCGTTTCGAATCTGCCAACACGGTGCGCGTCGGCGATGAGCTCCTGACCGCCGGCAAGATCTTCCTCAACACCGGCGGCCGCGCCTCGGTGCCGGACCTGCCCGGCATCCACGACATCGACTATCTCACCAACTCCTCGATGATGGAGCTCGACGTGCTGCCGCGCCACCTCGTGGTGGTCGGCGGCAGCTACATCTCGCTCGAATTCGCGCAGATGTTCCGGCGCTTCGGCGCGGAGGTCACGATTGTCGAAAAGGGTTCGCGCCTGATCGGCCGCGAGGACGAGGATGTGTCCGACGCCATCCTGTCGATCCTGGAAAACGAAGGCATCATGGTCCATCTCGGCGCCGACGCCATAAGCTTCGCCAGGCAGGGCGAGGATATTGCCGTGGCCTTCTCCGCCGGCAAGCCGCCGGCCGTCGGCTCACATGTGCTCTTGGCGCTGGGGCGAACGCCCAATACCGACGATCTCGGTCTCGACAAGGCCGGCATCGAGGTCGACAAACGCGGCTTCATCACCGTCGACGACCAGTTGCGCACCAGCGTGCCCGGCATCTGGGCGATGGGCGACTGCAATGGCAAGGGCGCCTTCACCCACACGTCCTACAACGATTACGAGATCGTCGCGGCCAATTTGCTCGACAATGATCCGCGCAAGGTCAGCGACCGCATCGAGGCCTATGCGCTCTACATCGATCCGCCGCTCGGTCGCTGCGGCATGACCGAGGCGGCGGTGAAGAGATCGGGACGCCGCGCGCTGGTCGGCCAGCGGCCGATGACCCGTGTCGGCCGCGCCGTCGAGAAAGGCGAGACGCAAGGCTTCATGAAGATCCTCGTCGACGCCGACACCAGGGAAATCCTCGGCTGCTGCGTGCTTGGCCCCGGCGGCGATGAAGCCGTGCATTGCGTGCTTGACCTGATGTACGCCAAGGCGCCTGTCGACACGCTGGCGCGCGCCATGCACATCCACCCCAATGTCTCGGAACTGCTGCCCACCATCGCCCAGGAGTTGAAGCCGCTGGTCTGAACTTCGGCTTCAGCCGGTCGGTTCGGCCGCTCGGCCGGGTTCGGTCAGGGTCGTTTAGGCGGCACGGCACGGCACAAGCACCGCTGCCAGTGCCTCTTTGCTCTCCGCTTTCTGCATTGCTGCATTGCGGCAATGGCGCTTGTGCGCCATGGAGCGCTCGCGCAGTTTCCATTTGAACCGATTCAGCCTGGACCTCCCATGCCTTTGCCGATCCTTGCGCTTGCCATTGCGTCCTTCTGCATCGGCACCACCGAATTCGTCATCATGGGCCTGCTGCCTGAGGTCGCCGCCGACCTTGGCGTGACTATTCCCGCTGCCGGGCTGCTGGTCACGGGCTATGCGCTGGGCGTGGTCTTCGGCGCGCCAATCGTGGCGATGGCCACCGCGCATCTGCCGCGCAAGCCGGTGCTGGTCGGACTGGCCGCGCTGTTCGTCGTCGGCAACCTGCTCTGCGCCATCGCGCCCAACTACTGGATGCTGATGGGCGCACGCGTCTTCACCGCCTTTGGCCACGGCGCCTTCTTCGGCATCGGCTCGGTCGTCGCCGCCAGCCTGGTACCCCGCAACAAGCGCGCCAGCGCAATCGCGCTGATGTTCGCCGGCCTGACGCTGGCCAACATCCTCGGCGTTCCCGCCGGAACGGCGCTTGGCGAAGCCTTCGGCTGGCGCGCCACCTTCCTGGCGGTGGTCGGCATCGGGCTGATCTCGGTTGCTTCCATCGCGTGGCTGGTGCCGTCGGATGTCACCGAGCCAAGCGGCGGCGGCCTGCGCGGCGAATTGCGCGTGCTGGGCAAGCTGCAGGTGTGGCTGGCCATGCTGATCGCGGCGCTCGCCTCAGCCAGCCTGTTTGCCGTCTTCACCTACATCAAACCCTATCTCACCGACGTGTCCGGCCTCTCGACTTCAGCGGTCACCTGGGTGCTCTTGCTGTTCGGCGCCGGCATGACCATCGGCAACATCATCGGCGGCCGGCTGGCCGACTGGAAGCTGATGCCGACGGTCATCGGCACGCTGCTGCTGCTGGCGGTCCTGTTTGTCGGCTTCATGCAGTTCGGCGCTATCGCCAGTGTGGCCATCGGCATTGTCTTCCTCTGGGGCATGCTCGTCTTCGTCGTCGTGCCGCCGCTGCAGATCCGCGTCGTGGAGGCCGCTTCCGAGGGACCAAACCTTGCCGCCACGTTGAACCAGGGCGCCTTCAACGTCGGCAACGCCAGCGGCGCCTGGATCGGCGGCGTGGCGCTCTCCTGGGGCGTTTCCTATGCCAACCTGCCGCTGGTAGGCGCTGCACTCGCTCTGCTGGCGGTTGCCGTGGCCATAGCCTCGCGGGCACTGGACCGGCGTGCTCCGGCCGTCGCTTTTCAGCCTGCCGCGCAGTAGCTGCTTGCGCCCATAGCGCGACAGTCTGGACCAATCGACAAGCGCACCGTCGAAGAGGCATGTCCTTCTCGCCTCTCGACGGAGAAAGACCCATGCAGAAATCGATCGAACGCATAGCCGGCGACAGCGAAGGAGTTTCCTACGAATTCCCCCTGTTTCGCTTCGCTGGAACGGACGAATCCGCGCCCTCGGCCTATCTGCAGGCGGCACTCCATGCCGGCGAACTGCCTGGAGTCGTCGCCATTGACGCGCTGATGCCGATGCTGGCCAGGGCCGAGGCGGAGGGGCGCATCAAGGGCGACATCACCATCGTGCCTTGGGCCAATCCGATCGGCCGCGCCCAGTATCATTTCGGCGAACATCAAGGCCGTTTTCATCTGGGCACGCGCACCAACTTCAACCGCGGTTTTCCGCTGCTCGCCGCGCCCGACGCGGCACTCTTGCCCGACACCGCGCATGGCACGCCCGACCAAAGGCTGAAGACGAGACTGGTGCAGCTTTCGCTCGGCCACGACATCGTGCTCGACCTGCACTGCGACGACGAAGGCCTTGCCTATCTCTACATCCACACCAGCCTGTGGCCGGCAATGGCCGATTGCGCCGCCGCCATGGGCGTCGGGGCGGTGGTGCTGTGGAGTGAAGACACGGACGGCACTTTCGAGGGCGCCTCGATCATGCCCTACCAGAACGTTCCCGCCGATGTGGCGAAGCTCGACCGGCGCGTCGTCACCACGGTCGAATATCGCGGCATCCTCGATGTCGATGGCGCGTTCGCGGCGTCGGACGCCGCGGGGCTCTACCGGCTGCTGGTGGCGCGCGGCGTGGTCGCCGACCCGGCCCTGCCCTCACCCGGTGCCTTCACCGGGGTTGTCGCACCGCTCGAAAACATCGACATGATGCCGGCGCCCCGGGCGGGTGCCGTGCTTTACGACGTGGAGCCCGGCGACCGCGTGGCCAAGGACACGCGGCTTGCCGTCATCGTCCACGCACCGGGCGAAGCCGATGGCCGCACCGAGGTGTTCGCGCCGCAGGCCGGCATCGTCCTGACCCGGCGCTCGCGCCGCATCATCCGCGCCGGCGAGGATCTGTTGAAACTGGTGGGCGACAGGAAGAGCGCCGACGCAAGGTCCGGCACCCTGGAAGATTGAGCCTCCATCGAATCCAGTTGCGTGGTCGCTCAATCGCCGCTATGGGAATCGCCATGAACATGCGTTCGATCAAGACCGTTTGGTGGTGGGCCTGCTGACAGCGGCCTGTTCGAACGCGTGCGCGTGAAAAGAGAGGGTGGCCGCAGCGGAATGTCCGGGCGGCCATTTGTTTTTTCCAAAGCCATTCCCGGGTCCGTTGCCCAAGAAGCTGATGGAGACGGCAATGACGATGAAGGTTCTGGACAACGGCGCCGAGAGCTTTGTGACAGGGGGTGGCATCACCATCACCCGCGAACGCCACGACCGGCCCTATGAAGGCGCCATCGACGCTTATGTCGACGGGCTGAATGCGCGCCGGGGCGCGGTGTTCTCTTCGAACTATGAATATCCCGGCCGCTATACGCGTTGGGACACCGCCATCATCGACCCGCCCCTGGTGATCTCGGCGCGTGGACGGTCCATGCGCATCGAGGCGCTGAACCGGCGGGGCGAGGTGCTTCTGCCGGTCATCGTCAAGACGCTCGGCGATATCGCCGAGATCGCGATCGCCGAGGCGTCGAAAAAGCTGATCCGCCTCGACGTCGCCAAGCCCGGCCGTGTCTTCACCGAGGAAGAGCGCAGCCGCGTTCCTTCCGTTTTCACGGTGCTGCGCGCCATCACCGCCTTGTTCAAGACCGCCGAAGACGCCAATCTCGGCCTTTACGGCGCCTTCGGCTACGACCTCGCCTTCCAGTTCGATCCGGTCGACTACAAGCTCGAACGCAAGCCAAGCCAGCGCGATCTCGTGCTGTTCCTGCCCGACGAGATCCTGGTCGTCGATCATTATTCGGCCAAGGCCTGGACCGATCGATATGACTACGCCGGCAAGGGTTTTTCGACCGAAGGCCTGCCGCGCGACGAGATCACCGAGCCGTTCAAGACCGCCGACCGCATCCCGCCGCGCGGCGACCATGAACCCGGCGAATACGCCAATCTTGTGCGCCGCGCGATGGACAGCTTCAAGCGCGGTGACCTGTTCGAGGTCGTACCCGGGCAGATGTTCTACGAACGCTGCGAGACCCAACCCTCCGAGATTTCGCGCAAGCTGAAGTCGATCAACCCCTCGCCCTATTCCTTCTTCATCAATCTGGGCGAAGGCGAATACCTGATCGGCGCTTCGCCCGAAATGTTCGTGCGCGTCAACGGCCGTCGTGTCGAGACCTGCCCGATCTCGGGCACGATCAAGCGTGGCGACGACGCCATTTCCGACTCAGAGCAGATCCTGAAACTGCTCAATTCGAAGAAGGACGAGTCCGAGCTGACCATGTGCTCGGATGTCGATCGCAACGACAAGTCGCGCGTCTGCGAGCCGGGTTCGGTGCGCGTCATCGGCCGCCGCCAGATCGAGATGTATTCGCGGCTTATCCACACGGTTGACCATATCGAGGGCAGGCTGCGCGAAGGCATGGACGCCTTCGACGCGTTTCTCTCGCACGCCTGGGCGGTGACCGTTACCGGCGCGCCGAAACTATGGGCCATGCGCTTCATCGAGCAGAACGAGAAGAGCCCGCGCGCCTGGTATGGCGGCGCCATCGGCATGGTCAACTTCAACGGCGACATGAACACCGGCCTGACACTGCGCACCATCCGCATCAAGGACGGCATTGCCGAGGTGCGTGCCGGCGCCACATTATTGTTCGACAGCATTCCCGAGGAAGAAGAAGCCGAAACCGAACTGAAGGCATCCGCCATGCTCTCCGCCATCCGCGACGCCAAGACGGGCAATGCCGCCAGCACCGAGCGCACCACCGCGCGCGTCGGCGACGGCGTCAACATCCTGCTCGTCGACCATGAAGACAGCTTCGTCCACACGCTGGCCAATTACTTCCGCCAGACCGGCGCCAATGTCTCGACCGTGCGCACCCCGGTGCCGGAAGAAGTTTTCGACCGGCTGAAGCCGGATCTCGTCGTGCTGTCGCCCGGTCCCGGCACGCCGAAGGATTTCGACTGCGCCGCCACCATCGCACGAGCGCGCGCCCACGAGCTGCCGATCTTCGGCGTCTGCCTCGGCCTGCAGGCGCTGGCCGAGGCCTATGGCGGCGAATTGCGCCAATTGCACATTCCCATGCACGGCAAGCCGTCGCGCATTCGCGTCTCCAAGCCCGGCATCATCTTCTCCGGCCTGCCCAAGGAAGTCACCGTCGGCCGTTACCATTCGATCTTCGCCGATCCGGTGCGGCTACCCGACGATTTCGTGGTCACCGCCGAGACCGAAGACGGCGTCATCATGGCCTTCGAGCACCGCAAGGAGCCGATCGCCGCGGTGCAATTTCATCCGGAATCGATCATGACGCTCGGCCACAATGCCGGCATGCGCATCATCGAGAACATCGTCGCCCACCTGCCGCGCAAGGCCAAGGACAAGGCCGCCTAGAGACGATGGTCGAAACGCGGGACACGATGGCGGTCGCGGCGAAGGCCGCGACCAGGCGCAAGGTCGCAAAACTTGCCTTCTGGTCGATCGTCGTCGCTTGTGTGGTGCTCGCACTCAAGCTTGCCGCCTGGTACATCACCGGTTCCGTCGCACTCTATTCGGACGCGCTGGAATCGATCGTCAACGTCATCGCCTCGGCCGCCGCGTTCTGGGCGATCCAGGTGAGCTACAAGCCAGCCGACCAGGACCATCCGTTCGGCCACCACAAGGCCGAGTATTTCTCGGCCGTTCTGGAGGGTGTGCTGATCGTGGTGGCGGCACTCCTGATCCTGAACGAGGTCTGGCAATCCTGGCTCAATCCCGTCCCGCTCGAGCAGCCGTGGAAAGGCCTTGCCGTCAACGGTGTGGCGACGGTCATAAACGCCTTCTGGGCCTGGGCGCTGATTCATACAGGGCGCAACGCAAGATCGCCGGCACTGGTCGCCGACGGCCAGCACATCATGACCGACGTCGTGACCTCGGTCGGCGTCTTCGCCGGCCTAGTCGGCGCGGTGCTGACCGGATGGCAGATCCTCGATCCGGCGCTGGCCGTGATCGTCGCGCTGAACATTCTTTGGCAGGGCTGGCATGTTATCGGCTCGTCGATGAACGGGCTGATGGACCGCGCCGTCGATACCCAGGAGCACATGCGCATCCGCGACATCATTTCGGCCAATTGCAAAGGTGCGCTCGAGGTGCACGACCTCAAGACGCGCATCGCCGGCCGCGCCACCTTCATCGAATTCCATCTGGTCGTCGATGCCGACATGTCGGTCGGCGCCAGCCATGTCATCTGCGACCGCATCGAGGATGCGCTGCAGGCGGAAATCCCTTCCGTGCGCGTCACCATCCATGTCGAGCCCGATGATGAAGCCAAGCTGCCCAAGGGCACGACGGCGGTACCGTTCGCGTGAGGTGGTTTCCCGTCACGTCCTTGGAAAATTAGCCGAAGCTTCTCGACTTCGCGGGCGCTTACGGCGCGCAGGCTGATTGCGGCATCGGCTGCAGCCGGTAGACCTTGTCGTCGGACGTCGTCTTGCCGTTGGCCGCGGTCGAACACAGGTCAAGGATGGGCAGGCTGTTGTTGGGATTGGCCAGCATCATCGTGCCGTTGGCGCCGCGCTTGACGAAGATTTCCTTCTGCGCGATGTCGCAGGCAAAATCGCTCGCCTTCGAGCTCGCCGCGCAGCGCCACTGGTCGGCCTCGCCCTGGCAGGAATAGGCCTGCGTGACCTTGCCCGACTTTTGTCGCGTCGTGACCGAAACGGCGATGTCGGCGCCGTCAGGCCAATTGGGAAGGTCGCCGCCCGCCGCGAAGGAAGCCAGTTCGACCGGCCCACGGAACACGCGGATCGACTGCGTCACCTGGTCAGGATGCGAGCCGAAATGCGCGGCATCGTAGTCGCGGCCGTAGCAGAAAGCCTGGTCCGGCTTCAGCCGCTCGCGCAGCGGGGGCCCGAGCGCCGGATCGATCGGGTCGATGCGGGCGAATTCCGCCTTGCAGGTCGCGGCCGGCATGGGGTCGAGGCGGAACTTGTCGTCCTGCGAGCCGAGCGCCTGCCTGTTGTATTCAGTGGTGCCGAGTTCCTCTTCCGAACCGGCATCGAGATAGATATCGGGCTGCAGGTCCGACAGGATCAGCCGGCCTTCGTCGTCGACCTTCAGCGACGCCAGCGTGCGGTCGCATTCCATGCCGCAGTGGATCAGGCCTGGCGTGCCCTCCTCGGATTGGTGATTGCACCAGCCGCCTGCCCATTCCGGAGCCTTGGCGCCACGCACCGTGGTGGTGACGAAGCCATTGTAGGACGTGTCGGCATTCGCGGCCGGTTCCTCGTTCGGCCTGCTGACCGGATCATGGCCATAGTAGAAGAAGATCCGGGCCACCTTCTGCTCCGGATGCGCCTTGAGGTGCTTGGCATCGTAGATGCGGCCGAAACAGGCGTCCTGACCGTTGGGACTGAGTTCGATGAGCTTGGCCGCTTCGTCGGCGAAAGCCGTCGCGCCCAGCAGAGTCAACAAAGCCGCTCCGGACAGGATGCTTGCCAGTCTCTGTTCGAACGCCATGTGACCCCTCCGCATCGGCAGGACGCAACGTCAATTCATGCTACACTCGGGGTCGCGGCCACGCAATTCGCGGCCATCTGTCAACCGGGAGACTATTGTCATGCGCCGACGCGACATGTTCCGCGCGATTCTCGCCGGAGCCGGCACGCTGATTGGGCTCCGGACCGCGCAAGCCGCGACCACCAGGCCTCCGAGATTGAAGGTCGCCTACCATCTCAGCGACCTCGACAAGGTCAATTTTGTCCTCGGCAACATCAAGAACCATTACGAAGGCACTGGCGGCAATGTCGATATCGCGCTGGTCGTCCATGGTCCGGCTCTTGCCGGTTTCAAGTCGAAGGGGGTATCGGCGGCGATCTCCGGTCGTTTCACCGGTCTCGTCCAGCAAGGGCTCGATCCGCATGCCTGCGCCAACACCATGCACGGCATGGACATTTCCCTCGCCGACCTGCTCGACGGGTTTCATGCGGCTGACAGTGGCGGCGTCGTCAAGCTCGCCGAACTGCAAAGCCGGGGCTATGCCTATCTCAGGCCTTGAAGCTGCATGGACTTGAATGCAAGGGTGGCAAGACCCACGAAGAACCCGGAGGAACGACAGTGCCAGCGACGACCATTCCCCTTGGGCTTGTCATTCCCGATCTCGCCGGCAAGGCGGTGCTGGTCACCGGTGCCTCGACCGGCATTGGCGCGGCACTCGCCTTGGCCTATGCGGCGCAGAAATGTCTCGTCGCACTGCACTACAATTCCAGCCGTGACGCCGCCGAGAAACTTGGCAGGGCCATCCGCGACAATGGCGGCGAGGTGTTTCTCGTCCAGGGCGATTTTTCCCTGGCCGCCGACGTCGAGCGTGTCGTCGAGGACAGCGCGCAGCATTTCGGCCGTCTCGACGGGCTGGTCAACAATGCCGGCGGCATGCTCGGCCGCGTGCCCTACGCCGAACAGACAGAGGCGCATTACGACGCGGTGATGGATCTCAACGCGCGTTCGGTGCTGACCGCCTCACGCAAGGCGATGCCGTGGCTGAAGAGACAGGGCGGCTTCATCGTCAACACCTCCTCGATCGCAGCGCGCAACGGCGCCGGCGGCGGCGCCGGGCTCTACGGCTCGGCCAAGGCCTTCGTCTCCAACGTCACGCGCGGCATGGCCAAGGAACTGATCGGCTTCGGCATCCGCGTCAACGCGGTGGCACCCGGCACCATCCTCACGCCGTTCCACGAACGCTATTCCACCGAAGAGCAGATCAGGGGTATGGTTGCCACCATTCCGCAAGGACGCGCCGGCACGGCTGAAGATTGCGTCGGTGCTTATCTGTTCCTCTCTTCCGATCTGTTGAGCGGCTACATTACCGGCCAGGTGATCGAGGTGAATGGTGGCCAGTTGATGCCTTGAGCCGCGACCTGCATACTGGCGAACGGCATACTCTTGTCGAAAACGCTGAAGGGAGACGAAGGGATGTACGGTCTGATCGGCAAGATGCGAGCGGCCCGCGGCCAGCGCGACGCTGTCATGGACGTCCTGCGCGCCAGCACCGGCGCCCTGCCCGGCTGCCTGAGCTATATCGTTGCCACCGACCCGGCCGATGCCGATGCCATCTGGGTCACAGAAGTGTGGACTGACCAGGCAAGCCACAAAGCCTCACTGCAGCTTCCCGAAGTCCAGGCGGCCATCGCCAAGGCGCGGCCTTTCATCGCCGGCTTCGAGTTCCAGGTGGAAACCAATCCCGTCGGCGGCTTCGGATTGGCCGACGCCACAACCGGCTGACCGGATGGGCGACCCGATAACGACAATCGGAGCCATGGCCCAAAGATTCCTTTGATCGAATCCTGATCGCCCAGGCAATGGTGGACGGCATTACCTTCCTGACGATGGACGATCTTGTCGCCAGCTGTCCAGGTCCTGTTCGAAGGCTTTGACTGGGACGCCCCAGTAAAACCAGCCACGAGTGTCACAGCTTTTGGCGTCGCAGGGTTGCATCGTGCCGCTTCGAGTCTAAGACCAGAACATGGATTCCTCGCCCAAGCAGCCATCTCCGGGCCAAGCCGCCGTCGAGCGCATGGCGCGCATGCCCAAGCCTTGGCAATGGCTGGCCCTCCTCGTCATTTCCGTGCTGTTTGCCGGTGCGCTCGAACTGGCCGCCTTGCCGGCAGCGCTGCTGATCGGGCCGATGCTGGCGGCCATCGTCGCCGGCACCAACGGCGCCACGGTGCGCGTGCCGCGGCTTCTGTTCGGCTCCGCCCAGGCAATCGTCGGCTGCCTCATCGCCGCTTCGATCTCGGCCGACATTTTTCGCGTCTTCTACGCCGAATGGCCGCTGTTCCTCGGTGCCGTGACAGCCACTGTCGCGGCGTCCAGCCTGCTCGGCTGGCTGATCAGCCGCTGGCGCATCCTGCCCGGCACGACCGCCGTCTGGGGATCCTCCGCAGGCGCGGCCACCGCAATGGTGCTGATGGCCGGCGCTTTCGGCGCCGACCAGCGCCTCGTCGCCTTCATGCAGTATCTGCGCGTCATCTTCGTCTCGATGACGGCGGCGCTCGTGGCCAAGATGTGGGTTGACACGTCGGGCATCGAGGTGCCGCCCATCGTCTGGTTTCCGCCGCTCGACGCCCAGGCCTTCGCCGCAACCATCGGCATCGCGCTGGTCGGCGGGCTGGCGGGAAAGCTTTGCCGGCTGCCTTCGCCCTTCTTTCTGGGCACCTTCATCTTCGGCGCTGTCATCCACCTTGGCCTCGGCGTACCGATGCAATTGCCGCCATGGCTGCTGGCTGTCAGTTACGCTATGGTCGGATGGTCGATCGGGCTGAACTTCACCAGGCCGATCCTGCGCCATGCGACACGGGCCCTGCCGCAGATCGTCGCTTCGATCGTGGCTCTGATCGCCTTTTGCGGCGGCCTCGCCTTCATGATCAGCCATCTGCTCGGCATCGATCCGCTGACCGCCTATCTCGCCACCAGTCCCGGCGGCATGGACAGCGTCGCCATCATCGCCGCCGCCGCCCAGAACGTCGACATCTCCTTCATCATGGCGCTCCAGTCGGCGCGTTTCCTGATCGTGCTGCTTGTCGGCCCGAGCATCGCGCGGCTGGTGGCGCGCACGGTGAAGGAATAGGTTGCTCCGCTCCGGCTGCCGGCACACTTATGGATTGTTCCTAATCTTCGTCGTCGCCCTCGGCCCGCGCGTCGCGACGCCAATAGGCCGTTACCAGGTGCCGATCGCGGCCCAGGCCCCACTCCTTGCGCACGATCTTGCGTATCTCCCGGAAGTCGGTGAACTCGCATCCGGCCCAGACGTAGAGGCTATCGGCAAGCGTCATGTGGCTGCGCTCGCGCAGGGCGGCCGGCAGCAGGCCGGCGGTGCCGGCCGGGCGGTCGTGCCGGTAAAGCCAGGTGATGTCGATGTTGTCGCCTTGCGCCAGCGCGATGCGGTCTTCAGGGCCGTCGACCTCGATGAGCGCCTCGACGCGGGTTGACGGCCGCAGTTCCTCCAGAATCCGGCCAATTGCCGGCAGCGCGGTGTCGTCGCCGACCAGCAGCAGGGTTTGCGCCGTCGGCGTCTCGCCGCCGCTTGGTCCGACCACGCCGATGACGTCTCCCGCCACCGCGTTCTGCGCGAATGTGGCGGCGGGCGTGTCATGGCCGGGGTGCAGCACGAAGTCGACATCGAGCCAACCGCTTGTCGGATCCACCGCCCGGATCGTGTAGATGCGCACGGTGAGCGCATCCTCACCGGCAGGCCACACAAGCAGGCCGTCGGCGCCCATCGAGGGCCAAACGGGCGGCCTGCCCCGCGGCGGCAGCAGCAGCCGGATGTGCAGGCCGCCATGGGTAAACCGGCCAAGATCATCACCTGCAAAGCGCAGGCGCTGCATGTGCGGAGAAATCCGCGTTGAGGAGACCACCGTGATTTCGCGGAAGAAGATCGGGGTGCCGGTGTCGCGGCCATCGCCTTGCCAGCGCAGTCCGCTCGTCGTTCCGAGATGCTGCGCGACGTGGCCGGCGACCGTCATCTTCATGTAGGAGAGGCAGGTTTCGTCTATAGCCGAGACGCGGATCAGCATGGAGTCGCCCTCGAGTGCCGCGCTCAGCGAACCGTAGTACAGGCGAAGTTCCCATCGATCGGCAACACCGGTCTCGACCTCGAATTCGCTGTGCTCGGTGCGCAGCCGGTCCATCACCGACCTGATCGCCGCATCGCTGATCCGGGTTTGCGCTCGCAGTTGGTCCATCGTTCGCGTCCTTCGAAACGGTTTGAAGCAATAGGCCGCGAGACGGCCGCGCCGGCAGCGGCATGCCATAGACGTTCCGAAGTTTCCACAGAAACTTGAATCGCTAAGTCATGTTATATGCTGAACCGCTACGTCCCGTTGGCGGCCAGGTCCGGCCTTCGGCCTGTTGGAAGGTCACGCACGTCGGCGACGACGTCAGGCGGAACGTGGTCCGGAACGCCCGCTGTCGGCATGGCTCTCGGTACTGCTTGCCTCCGGCTGGCCGCTCCTGTATGAAAACCGCCATGAACACGCGCGCCACCACCGCTTCCCGTCGGACCGGCTTTGCCGGCGAGACCGTGCGCGCGCTTGCCTCGACGCTGCTTCTTCTCGGCCTTATCGGCGATCGCCGGGTTCGCTGAAGGAGCGCCCGGCGGTCGAGCCGCCGCGCAAGCGCATGCTCCTTGGCAGTCACATCAAGCGAACGAAAAACTGGTAAAAGGCGCCACTCGCCACCCATCCGCCTGAGGGCGGATTCGAGGGTCGCCGGGAGAAACGACGATGAACGCACGAGAAGAAATCCGCGTAAGCGAGGCCCCGGCGGGCCAGCAGAACGGCGGCATGCCGGATGCCGCCCGCAAGTACCAACCCTACCCAATCGTCGGCCTCACCGACCGGACCTGGCCCTCGAAAGTGATCGACAAGGCGCCCATCTGGTGCTCGGTCGACCTGCGTGACGGCAACCAGGCGCTGATCGACCCGATGGGCCACGAACGCAAGGCGCGCATGTTCGCGCTGCTGCTCGACATGGGTTTCAAGGAGATCGAGATCGGCTTCCCTTCGGCCTCGCAGACCGATTTCGACTTCGCCCGCTGGTGTATCGAAGAGGGCAGCGTACCGGCCGACGTTTCGCTTCAGGTTCTGGTGCAGTGCCGGCCCGAACTGATCACCCGCACCTTCGAAGCGCTCAGAGGCGCCACCAACCCGATCGTGCATTTCTACAATTCGACCAGCGAGCTGCAGCGCCGCGTCGTCTTCGAGAAGGACGTCGCCGGCATCAAGCGCATCGCCACCGATGCCGCCAAGATGATCACCGACATGGCAGCCAATGCCGGCGGCGGCTACCGTTTCGAATACTCGCCCGAAAGCTTCACCGGCACCGAGCTCGAAGTGGCGCTGGAGATCTGCAACGCGGTCACCGAGATCGTGAAGCCGACGCCTGACAACAAGCTCATCATCAACCTGCCGTCGACCGTCGAGATGTCGACGCCCAATATCTATGCCGACCGCATCGAGTGGATGTGCCGCAATCTCGACAGACGCGAGAACCTGATCATTTCGCTGCACCCGCATAATGACCGTGGCACCGGCATCGCCACCACCGAGCTCGGCCTGATGGCCGGAGCCGATCGCGTCGAAGGCACGCTGTTCGGCAATGGCGAGCGCACCGGCAATGTCGACATCGTCACGCTGGCGCTCAACATGTACACGCAAGGCGTCGATCCGGAGCTGGACTGCTCCGATATCAACCGGATGAAGGATGTCTACGAATATTCGAACCAGCTGAAGATTCCCGAGCGCCATCCCTATGTGGGCGAACTCGTCTACACCGCCTTTTCCGGCTCGCACCAGGATGCCATCAACAAGGGTATGAAGGCGCTGAAGAAGGCCAACACGCCAGTGTGGGAGGTTCCCTATCTGCCGATCGACCCGGCCGACGTCGGCCGCAGCTACGAAGCCATCATCCGCATCAACTCGCAGTCCGGCAAGGGCGGCATCGCCTATGTGCTGCAGGCGGATTACGGGCTCAACCTGCCGCGCAACTTGCAGATCGAGTTCAGCCAGGCAATCCAGGCGATCACCGATGCCGAAGGCAAGGAAGTGCCGGCCAGGCGCATCTATGAGAGCTTCCTCGATACCTACGTCGACCAGCCCGGCGCCAGGCTGAAATTCCTCGATCACCACACCTATCCGGACACCGAGGTAAAGGGCCGACGCGTTATCGAGGCGGTCATTCTCGACAACGGCAAGGAGAGGACGATATCAGGCACAGGCACAGGCCCGATCGACGGCTTCGTCGATGCGCTGTCGCGCCATGTCGGCGTCGATATGTCGGTGCTCGACTATTCCGAGCACTCAATGCAGCGCGGTTCGAACGCCTCGGCCATTTCCTATGTCGAAATGGAATATCCCGACGGCAAGCTGTTCGGCGCCGGCATCAACACCAATATCGTCGCTGCCTCGCTGGAGGCCGTGGTGTCCGCCGCAAACCGGATCATCGGCAAAAGAGCCGGTTGATACGGGGCCTGGAACGACATCGGGACCATCGTCATTTGGCGATTGGTTCCGACCTTTGTGTCATTAACCACCGGGAAATTATCCGGTGGGGTACGCGATCGCATAATACGTGTATCCTTGTACGGTGGTGCGGTAACGATATGATCGCGCCTCAACCTGTGCCGACTTCGAGAGGATCGACACTTGCAGCATGCCACGCCTGCCGCCCCCGCAGTGCGCGAGACACTGGAGCGACTGCTTGCCAGCGAAACGTTCGGAAGATCCGAGCGCGCGCGCAAACTGCTTCGCTATCTCGTCGAGCGAGAGCAGGCCGGGGAGGCCGACAGGCTCAAGGGCTTTTCCATCGCCATGGATGTTTTCGGCAAGGACGGCGATTTCGATCCGTCCACCGATGCCGTCGTGCGGGTGCAGGCAGGCCGGCTGCGCGAACTGCTGCAACATTATTTCGCCAATGAAGGCATCGCCGAGCCGGTCCGCATAGCCATTCCGCGCGGCGGCTACGTCCCGGCCTACGAACTCAATGCGATCCGCTTGCCGCAAGCAGCGGAAGCCGTCAGCCACGCAGGGCCGACAGCCGCCCTGCCCGAACAGTCCGGTGCCGCCGATGACGCCGCACCCATGGCGGCCTTGCCCGGCCAGGTTCCCGCAGTTGGGCTCTCAGTGACGCGCCATCTCAGGTTCTTCTGGATGGCGATCGCGGTGGTCATCGCCATGTTGGGCGTTCTGATCCTGCGCCAGGGCGGCGACGCCTTGGTGGCGGGAGGCGACATCCCGGCAACGATCGAGACCGGCGGCGAAACCGGCAGCATCACGCCGTCGCCCATGGTCGAAGCGCTGCCACTCGTCTACATCGCCCTCAAGGCCAACACCCCCAATGCCAGCCGTGTCGCCGCATCGCTGCGTGCCGGCCTGAGCGGCTTCGATACGATCGACTTCATCGGTCGCAGCAGCGTCAACAAGGCCAGTCCGGTCGCCGATGCGACGAGTTTCATTTTCGATATCCTGCCTGGACCAGACGCGGGTGACATTACAATCGAACTGCAAAGCTTGGCGTCCGGACGGGTGCTGTTGTCGCGCAACCTCACTGCCGCCGACAGCGCGCCAACCGTGGTCGAGGATCGCATAGCCAGCATTCTCAGCGCGGCACTTCCCGCTTCCGGAACCATCTACAATTACATCGAGCAGACCGGCGCGGAGACCGGCCTGACGCAGTGCCTGCTGCTCAACGACAAATACTATCTCGACCAGAACGCCAGGACTCACGAGACAGCCTATCGTTGCCTCGAAGCCCTTGCCAACAGCGGCGCGAAATCGTCGCTGGTTTATTCGGAACTCGCCTCACTGCATTTGGAGGCCGTGACCGACCATTATGCCTACCCGCCGGACGCAACGATCGAGAAGGCGATGACGTTTGCCCATCGCGCCGTGCAGATGGGGCCGACCAGCCCGTACGCACATCGCTCCTACGGCTACATCAATTCGCGTCTCGGCAATGCCGACGAGGCCTTGCGATGGATGCGCAAGGCCCATGATCTTAACCCCTACGATCTCGCCATGGCCGCCGCCTATGGCTATGGGCTGGTTTTCGCCGGCCGGTACGCCGAGGGAACACCTCTTCTGGCGCATGCCGTGGATGCCTCGAGCGGCCACCCGACCTGGTGGGACTTTGGGCTTTTCGCCGGGGAATTCATGCTGGGCGATACCAGCAAGGCCGCGATAGCCAGCACCGCTCTGAGAACCACCGCGGCGAAATCGCACTATCTCGCCGCCCGCCTGATCGGCGCCAAGATCGCCGGTCGGGACAACCAGGCACGCAGGCTGCTCGACGAACTGATAACCGAGTTTCCGAAATTCGCCGCCAATCCGCGCGCAACCTTCATCGACAGAAAATACCCCGCCGATCTGACCGAGCGGCTGGTCGACGCCTTACGTGCCGCGGGGCTCGTCAACGCGAGCTAGATGCGACACGCCTTAGGTCTTTGGCCTGCGCGTGCCGTTCTTCCAAACCGCGGTCACTTTTGGGCGGCATGCATCAACAGCACAAGCCGGCTTTGCTGTTGGGCCAATCGTCTAATCGCGAAAATTTTACTGGCGAATGCTCTGGACTAGGAGCAATCCAGCCACATTTCCATCGCGCCTTCCTGAATAAAG
This sequence comes from Mesorhizobium sp. BR1-1-2, assembly GCF_020165435.1. NCBI lineage: Bacteria > Pseudomonadati > Pseudomonadota > Alphaproteobacteria > Hyphomicrobiales > Phyllobacteriaceae > Mesorhizobium > Mesorhizobium sp. BR1-1-2. The sequence goes on along the minus strand of NZ_JAIUID010000001.1, from coordinate 18,036 downwards.
CCTCGAGCTTTCATGACTTCATCACTTTATGCCGACGAACGGGGTGTGGGTTCGAAGACCATCGTCCTGCTGCATGGTTTTGGCGGCAGCCACGATGTCTGGCGCGAGGTCATCTCCTTGCTGCCGTCTTCCGTACACACTCTGGCCTATGATCTGCCGGGGCACGGCCTGTCGCTCGACTTTCCGTCGGCCGGACCGGCCAAGGTCGCGGCAAACGCCATCCTTGCCGACCTCTCCGCACGCGCCATCAAGCGCGTCCATCTCGTCGGCCATTCGATGGGCGGAGCGGTTGCAGCGCTGATGGCGCTGGCGGAGCCGGCGAAAGTCGCCTCGCTAACGCTCCTGGCGCCAGGCGGTTTTGGCCCCGAAATCAATGGCCCCTTGTTGCGCCGCTTCGCCCGCGCACAGGACCTGGCCGAAGTCCAGGCCTGCCTCGCCGCCATGTCCGGCCCTGGAGCAACACCCCCGCTGCGCATCGCAGAAGTGTTGTGCGAAATGCGCGGCCGCCCCGGACAAAAGGAAAAGCTCGTCGAGATCGCGGCCGCCATGACCAGGGGCGATCGACAGAGCGTCATCCCACGCGAGCGGCTCGATACGCTGAACATGCCGGTCATGGTGGCGTGGGGATCGGATGACGCCGTGCTGCCCTTTACCCAGGTGGATGACCCGCCGGAGCGCTTCCATGTGCACCATGTGCTGGAGGCCGGCCATATGTTGGCCGAGGAAGCGCCCGATCTGATCGCCGAAATCATTCGCCGCAGCACCAATCGCCGCGTCAGCCCGCATCGCGTAAGGTTGTCCGCCGCGGCCAGCTGACATCTTCCCGGCCTGCGCCACCCGCGGCGGTACCCGGATGCCTTGATCTCGCCAGTGCATTTTGCCGGCGGCTGTGTTAACTCCATGTTAACCAAACCCGCGAGGCCACGCCCATGAAGGATGCAGGCGAAAAGATCATCGACCCGTCGAGAAAATTGTCCGATGCCATTCGCGATGTAAAGAATGCCTTTGCCGATCGCGACGACGTCGTCGTCGACATGCGCGAGGCGCATCGCATGCGGCTCGACCTTCTTGCCGCCGAACTCGCGCCCGTTTTTGCCGACGTTCCCGCCGACATGGACAGTTTCGACTTCGTGGTCTCGTCCGGCCTGCAGCCACGCCTGTGGATCGACGCCGTCAGCCATGTCGCCATGGGACGCGACCGCCGCACCTACAGGTTCCTGAAGGACACCCGCATCGGTCGCGTGGTGCTGGCTGAATCGAGCGAGATGAAGCCGGTGGCCGATTCCGTGACGCGCTATGTCGCCGAGCGGATCGTCGAACGCCAGAGAATGATGGAAGGTGGCGTCGAGGCTGCCGTTCCCGGCATGAAGCGGCACGTGGTGCCGGAAGCCGAGCCTCCTTTGCGATCGCCGCCGCGCAACAAGGGCTGGTCGGCCGTCCTGTCCGGCCTTGGCCTGATCGCCGCAGGCGCGCTGGTGGGACTGGCGGTTTCGATCGTTCTGTTCTGGGACCGTATCGTGGCGCTGGGGCTCAGCTTGCGGCCATAGCCGCTTGCGCCCCGAGCTCCAGCGTCTGCAGATCTGAAGGTGGTATCGCCGGCCCGGTCAGGCCGCGCCGCGTCAGGCGGATGCGCCAATCGCCTTTTTCACCGTCTATGTCGAACAGATTGTACTGCGCCGCCGGAGCCTTGCCGCCGGGGGCCTGGCCGGCCGCGGCGACGCCGACCACCGGGACCTTGGCGTCGCGCGGGCCGATCTGAAACAGCGACGGCAGATGTGAATGGCCATGCAGGACGAGCTCGGCACCGTGCCGGCGAATGATTTTATGGAAGCGGGCGATGCCGAACAGCCGCTTGTGCTGCGGGACGGCGCCCCGCACCGGCGGATGATGGATCATGATCGCACGGAACAATCCTTGCTTCGCCGTCGCATCAAGCATTTTGCGCAGCCGCTCGGCCTGGCCTTCCATGAAGAAGCCGTTGGCCATGAAGGGTGCCGTGGCACGCGCCGTGGTGATGCCGATCAACGCGACATTGCCGCGCACGCGCAGATAGGGAAACGAATTGCGATCGACCGGACTGTTGACGCCGTCGCCCGTCATCCATGCCGCCCAGGACCGGCACACCTTGTCGAAGGCGCCAGGCACATAGGCGTCATGATTTCCCGGGACCACCGACACGTCATGCGGCGAGCCGAGCGTCTCCAGCCAGTGCTTGGCCATCTCGATCTCGCCGTCGAGTGCCAGGTTGACGAGGTCCCCGGTGACCGCGAGGTGATCGGGCGCGCTGGCCTTGATATCGGCCACGATGGTGTCGATGACGGCGTCGTGCATGTGCCGGCGGCGGTTGCGCTGCCAGTTGACGTAGCCCAGCACCCGCTTGGAGGCGAGATCGCGATAGGTTACTTCAGGGAGTGGCCCCAAATGGATATCGGAAATATGCGCGAGCCTGAACATTTCTCCTTCATAGGCGACGCGCACGCGGCTTTCCACCCACGGTTTCGCGACTGATGACGACCGATCCCGAGAGCACTTTGCGCCAGACCGGCTGGCCGGGACTGCGAGCCAGGCTGTTCCATCTCTACTTCGTGCTGCGGCGGCCAATGACGCTTGGCGTGCGCGGGCTCATCCACGAAACGGCATCCAACTCCCTCTTCCTCATCCGCCACACCTATGTGCCGGGCTGGCAGCTTCCCGGTGGCGGAGTCGAGATCGGCGAGACGATGGCCGAAGCGCTGACGCGCGAACTGGCGGAAGAGGGCAATATCACGCTGACCGCTCCGCCGGTGCTGCGCTCGATGCATTTCAACCGCCGCGCCAGCCGCCGCGACCATGTCGGCTTGTATTTGATCGAAAAATTCAGCCAGACGGCCCCGAAACTGCCGGACCGCGAGATCGCCGAGGCCGGTTTCTTTCCCCTCGACCGTTTGCCGCAGGGCACGACGCCGGCAACGCTCCGGCGCATCGCCGAGGTTTTGGGCGGGAAGCCGCCGTCACCCTACTGGTAGTTCAGGCAGCCGCCTTGGCGAACCGTGCCCTGTCATGCCGCGCGCCGTAATCAAGTTCCGGTCCCACAGGCACGATGCGCGTCGGGTTGATCATTTCGTGGCTGCCGTAATAGTGCGACTTGATATGATTGAGGTTCACCGTGCCGGCTACGCCCGGCACCTGGTAAAGATCGCGTAGATAGTTCGATAGGTTCGGATAGTCGGCGATGCGGCGCCGATTGCATTTGAAATGGCCGACATAGACCGGATCGAAGCGCACCAGCGTGGTGAACAGCCGCCAGTCGGCTTCGGTGATTCGCCCGCCGACGAGATAGCGCTGGTTCGACAGCCGATGCTCCAGCGTGTCGAGCGCGGCGAACAACTCCCCGAACGCTTGCTCGTAGGCGGCCTGCGTGGTGGCGAAGCCAGCGCGATAGACACCGTTGTTGATGGCGGGATAAACCAGCGCATTGACCGCGTCGATCTCGCCGCGTAGCGCCTGCGGATAGAAGTCGAGATTGGGGTCACCCCAAGCGTCGAAAGCTGAATTCAGCATCCGGATGATTTCAGAGGATTCGTTGGAGACGATGGTCTCATCCTTTTTATCCCACAGCACCGGTACTGTAACCCGGCCGGAATAGTTGGGGTCGGCTCTGGTGTAGATCTGGTGCAGGAAATCCAGGCCGTAGAGCGTGTCACCTGTGGCTCCGTCCTGCGCCAGGAACGTCCAGCCATCGGCGCCCATGAAATGATGGACGACGGACACGGAGATGATGCCTTCAAGCTTCTTCAGCGCTCGGAAGATCAGCGTTCGGTGCGCCCAGGGGCAGGCAAGCGAGACATAGAGGTGATAGCGACCGGGCTCCGCCTTGAAGCCGCGGCCGCGGCCTTCGGCAGGCGCCCCGTCACGAGTGATCCAGTCGCGCCATTGCGACTGCGCCCGCACGAATTTGCCGCCGCTGCCTTTGGTGTCGTACCAGCGGTCCTGCCATTTACCTTCGACCAGCAATCCCATCGCTTGTCCTTTCCTGTCTGAGACATGATGTAGGGCTTCAAGCCGTTGCGTGGAATCATCGGGCGCTGAACAGATCGTCAAGCACGTCGCGGCGCCCGTTGCTCTCTACTTGCAAACCGCCGATTGCAGCGGCGGGAAATTGATGCTAGCGGACACTCCGCATGTTCGATTTTGCTTTGATCCGGTTCGACCGACGACGAAAGGGCGCCCACGCTTGATAAAGCGCTGATTGGCGGATGCTGCCGTTTGCAGCAAACCTTTCCTCCTGTACCGGATGCAAAGACCATGAGCCTTGCCGACGTAGAATACCTGCCGGAAACTCCGGCGCATGACCCTCAGATCGAAGCCATCAATGACGAAGCCTTCGGGCCAGGCCGTTTTGTGCTGGCCGCCTACAAGATCCGCGAGGCCGGCGGGCATGAACGCGCGCTGTCCTTCGTGGCCATGGACGGCGATCTCGTGGTCGCATCGGTTCGCATGACCCGCATCGCCGCAGGCGCCGGACGCGCGCTGATGCTTGGGCCGCTCGCGGTGCGGCCGGCCTTCAAGAATCTCGGCATCGGCCGCCGGCTGGTGGCGATCGCGCTGGAAGCTGCCGCCAAGGCCCGCGCGCCCGCCGTCATGCTGGTCGGCGACGAGCCTTATTATGGACCGCTCGGCTTCAAGCGGATCCCGCGCGGCCAGATATCGATGCCACGTCCCGTCGATCTCGACAGGCTGCTGTCGCACGAGATCATGCCGGGCGCGGTTGCAAGGCTCACGGGCGAGGTCTGCCATGCCGACCAGGCCAGGGTCGCCGAGCACTTCGCCGCGATGGCTTGACCATTCGCGCCGATTGCGCGCCTGATCCATGCCTGACTCTCATGTGAAAGGATGACGCCATGAATCCGAGCGGCGAGGTCGCGGTTGTTACCGGCGGCGGCTCCGGCCTTGGCGAGGCGACGGCGCGCGCGCTGGCCGCCAGGGGCGCCCGCGTCGCCATCTTGGATGTCGGTTTCGATCGGGCGGCCAAGGTGGCGGCCGAGATCGGCGGCATCGCTGTCCAATGCGATGTCGGCAGCGCCGACAGCGGTGTTGCCGCGCTTGCCGAGGTCACGGCCAGGCTTGGCGAACCGCGCATCCTGGTCAATTGCGCCGGCATTGCCATCGGGGTGAAGACGATCGGCAAGGATGGTCCCCATCCGCTCGATCAGTACCGCAAGGTGATCGAAGTCAATCTGATCGGCACTTTCAACATGATCCGCCTCGTCGCCGACCGCGCCGCAAAGCTCGAGCCGTTGCAGGGCGGCGAGCGCGGCGTCATCGTCAACACCGCATCCGTCGCCGCCTATGACGGCCAGATCGGTCAGGCCGCCTATTCGGCATCCAAGGGCGGGGTCGTCGGCATGACGCTGCCGGTGGCGCGCGATCTTGCCCGTTCCGGCATCCGGGTCTGCACCATCGCACCCGGCATATTCAGGACGCCGATGATGGCCGGCATGCCGCAGGAGGTGCAGGATTCGCTGGGTGGCGCGGTGCCCTTCCCCTCGCGCCTCGGCGAGCCGTCGGAATATGCGGCCCTTGCCTTGCACATCATCGAGAACCAGATGCTCAACGGCGAGACCATTCGTCTCGATGGCGCCATTCGCATGGCTCCGAAGTAGCACTTGCCAGCCTGGCGCCATCGTCTGATAAGTGGAATGGATAAATCAACTTAGCAGGGCGAGCATTTGGCCGATCGAACGAAGGACGTGATCCGCGAGACCGACGCCGAGGCGATCCAGCTGGCCAAGACGCTCATGCGCTGTGCCCGCTTCGGCGCCCTGGCGGTGCTGGAGCCGCAAACGGGTTCGCCGCTGGCCAGCCGGGTCGGTGTCGCCACCGACATCGACGGCACGCCGCTGATCCTGGTGTCGGATCTTTCGGCCCATACGCCTGCCATTCTTGCGGACCCGCGCTGTTCGCTGCTGCTCGGCGAGCCGGGCAAGGGCGACCCGCTCGCGCATCCCCGGTTGACGCTGATCTGCCGGGCAGCGCGGATCGAGCGTGGATCGGACGCGCATGCACGCGCCGAACGCCGCTATCTCAACCACAACCCGAAGGCCCGCCTCTATGCCGGCCTCGGCGACTTCTCGATCTTCCGTCTCGAACCGCAGCGCGCCAGCCTGAACGGCGGCTTCGGCAAGGCCTACCTGCTCGATCGCAGCGATCTCATCACCGACGGGCCGATCGTCGAGGAACTGGCAGCCAGCGAGCAATCCGCGATCGACCACATGAATGCGGACCATCTCGATGCCGTCGCCCTCTACGCGCATCATTTTGCCAGGGCATCCGGTGACGGCTGGATCATCGCCGGATTCGATGCCGACGGCATGGATCTGGCATCTGGCGACGATGCCAGCAGGGTCTTCTTTCCGCAGCCCTTGGTGACGGCGCACGAGTTGAGGCACGTCTTGGTCGACATGGCCAAGAGCGGCCGGGCGGCAACGTCGGCAAATAACCGCACTTAAATTACGTTTGATCAAAAGCAACGCTTGAGATTTGAACGAAATGTTCTACCCTTTGGCTGTGGCGCTGACTCGTGGCGACCATTCACAACTGAATTTATGGATTCAGGCACCATTGCCCCCATGGTGCCTCGATGAGCAAAGAGCATGGGGGATCGATGATCTCGACAAAGCTAATCGCCAACGCCGGATCGGCGGCCGAATTTCTGATGCTGATGGGCAACGAAAAACGGCTTTTGATCATGAGTTATCTGATCGACGGTGAAATGTCGGTCGGAGCCATCGCCGAGAAGGTGATGCTCAGCCAGTCCGCCCTGTCGCAGCATTTGGCAAAGTTGCGGGCGCTGGACCTTGTGGACACCCGCCGCGACCGCCAGATGATCTACTACTCCTGCAAATCCGACGCTGTGCGCGAACTGCTTGCCACGCTCGACGGCATTTTCGGCAGCGGCAAGGATGATCTGTCCCAGATGGCACAAAGGCTGCGCCGCGCCGGAACTTGAACGGCTGGTCGCGTAAACGTTTACGCCACCAGCGGCCTTCGGCAATGTGCGTCCATCCTGGGCGCGCAAAATACACTTTGACACTGCATCCGCGCATCGTGTTCTTGGCAACCGATTCCGATTGTCAGCCGAGGCTCAGATGATCCTTGTCCACATCGACGATCCGCGGGACCCGCGCGTCGCCGCCTATCTCGACATCCGCGAGCGTGACCTCGCCGGTCGACAGGGCCGCTTCATTGCCGAGGGCAAGGTCGTGCTCGACATGCTGCTGTCGGCCGCGCGCTTCCGCGCCGAATCGGTGCTGGTTCTGGAGAACCGGTTGGCCGGCCTCGAAGAAATCCTGCACAAGGCATCTCCTGACCTGCCGGTCTATGTCGCCGCCGGAGCTGTGATGGATGCCATTGCCGGGTTTCACATGCATCGCGGCATTCTTGCCATTGGTCGCAAGGAGGCGCCCCAGCCGGCCGAGGCCCTGCTGGACGGCTTGCCTGCCCAAGCATTGATCGTGGTGCTCGTGGGCATCGCCAACCATGACAACATGGGCTCGATTTTCCGCAACGCCGCCGCGTTCGGCGCCAACGCGATCCTTTTGGATGCGACCTGCTGCGATCCGCTCTATCGCAAGGCGATCCGCGTTTCGGTCGGCGCGGCCTTGAAGGTTCCGTTCGCCTCGTTCAGCGACACCGCGCGGTTCGCCGCGACGCTCGACCGGCGTGGCTTTACCCAATTTGCGCTGTCGCCACGCGGGACATCAGACATACGCGATGCAAAGCCGGCCGAACGCCTGGCACTCTACCTCGGGACTGAGGGCCAAGGTCTGCCCGAAAGCCTGCTCGCCCGTCTCAATACTGTTCGGATCAACATGTCGGAAGGCTTCGACAGCCTGAACGTAGCGGCGGCGTCCGCCATCGCCCTGCATCATTTCTGCGCCGGCGGTGCCTGAATTCAATCTGCCGCAGCCGCCTTCTGTAACGCCCGCACGCGGTCGGCAAGGCTGCGGCCGCCGCTGTTCGGACGCGCATCCTGCGGCGCCTCTAGCGCCTTGGCGATCGGCGACCCCGGCCCTTCGAGCTTGGCTGTCAAGTGGACGACCTCCGCCGCCAGGTCATTCATCTGTTCGCGCAACATGGAACTTGCGTGGCGTGTATCGCCCTGCGGGCTGGCGGCCTCGGCGGCGGACAGATCCGCCTTCAGCCGCTTGTTCTCGCGTGCCAGTGCCGTAAGTCTGGCCTCCAGTCGCTCACGGTCGGCGTCGAGCCTGGCGATCGCCTTTTCGACGTCGTCGCGCCTGTCCGCCTGTACCTGCCCGCCGATCAACCGCAAGGCCGACGCGCCGTCCTCGGCCTTCGCTTTTTCGCGCTGCCGCGCCAGATCTTTCTCGCGGCGTTCGAGCTTCTCCTCTCGGTCGGCAAGCGTGGCGAGCAGCCGCTCGACTTTCTTGTCCAGTTCGGCGGTTTTTTTCTTCTCGGCCTTCAGCGCCTCACGCGCGGCCTTGCTTTCGGCCGCGATCTCCTGGTTGCGCCTGTCCGCCTCCTTGCGCTGGCCGCGCAGCAGCGCGATATCGCTGGCGAGCTTCTGCAACTCGGATTCGCGCGCCACGAGTTCGATCTGGCGGCTGCTGGAGGAGAAGCTGGCGTCGTCATACATGCGTTCCAGCTTCTCAAGCTCAAGCGCGCGTTTCTCCAGTTGGCGTTCGGTCTCCTTGAGCCGCTCGGACAGCCGGTGCAGTTCATCCTCGCGCTGGTGCAGCGCCGCGTTCTTGGCGGCCAGTTCATCGAGCACCTGGTTCTTGTCCATGCGCTCCACTGCCAGCCCCTTCAGGGCCTCGCGGCCGCGATTGATCTCGATGAGCTGCTCGGTCGACTTCTCGCGCAACGCCTTGACGTTCATCTCGAGGCGGCGCGTCGCCATGGCGAACTCCGCCCGGATCCGGTCCTTGTCGGCCCCGATTTCGGCTTGCGTCAGCGGGATCGAGGCTTCGATGCGTTTGCGCGTCAGGGCGACCGCCCGCCGCCAGATGGCCGGAGCCACCATCAGCGCCAGAAAGCCGGCGCAGAGAAAGCCGAGAGCAAAGAACAGGACCGACTGAACCAAGTGACTATCCGTTATCGCGCGCCGACATGCAACAATGCGATGATCAAAAGCCGGTCGCGACCTTTGATCGTTACTCTGTTGGCATGACGGAAATCCGGCGCTGCGGCAAGGGCTCGCCGCGGCGCATGTAGGTCATCGGATCTGGATTCTCATCGAAAGCGTATACACATTCCGGTCGTGACCTCGGGTCAGAACGGATTCCACGTCGCCCGTTCGGTAAGCTTCAGGTAGCCGAGATTGACGCCAAGCCGGGCGCCGACGCCGGTGCGGATCGGCACCAGCAGCACATTGTTGTTCTTCAGCACGTTGAATCCGACGCCCGCCACCACATAGGCCGAGCCGGCGACGCCGCCATAACGGTTGTAGAGATTGCCGACGTCATCGAGATTATAGACGAGCATCATCACCCGCGACCCCTCGCCGCCGAAATCCCAGCCAAGCGACGGGCCTTGCCAGAACACTTTATGGTCGCCGGCATTCTTGGTGTAGAGCGTGCCTTCGCCATAGGTCAGGCCGCCGATGAGCGCGCCGGATCCCTCCTCGCCAAGCAGATAGCCATTGGGCAAACCATAGGAAGCAAAAATCTTCTCCACGACTGTGGCAAGGCCGCCCGATGTCGCGCCGAAGAACTTGTGACCGGAATCGACAATCTCCTGAGCGGTGTACTCCTGGGCCCGCAGGGCCGATGTCGAGAAGACGAGAACGCCCATGAGCGTGATCGCCATTGAGAGGACACGGAGAAAACTCCGGCCGTAGAATCGGGAAAACATGCTTCCAATCTCCGTCAGGGAGCACTTTCGCCGACGCCTCGCACCCGTACGGCTCTTTAGGCGGCCGTTAAGGATGGCTGTTAGGGGCAAACTATGCCGTAATCCTTTTTCAACCATTAAACTCGCACATGAAGATGGCGGTTCGAAGGCTGTTGGGGTCGTTCATACAGGCAAGCAGCCTGCGTGAACGCGCCATAGGCCCCAACGGCGATTTTGGGTTTGTTGCTGCACGCACGGGCGCTGTGTATTCAGAAAGCTAGGGAAGAGAGCGTGATTCGTGTGGGCAGGCGACGATCGATCGCGCGGCCATGATTTATGGGATTTTGCAGGGATTTTCGCCGATGTCCGATCTTTTCACCCTTTCCGCACCCGATCTGGCGGCACTTTTGTGCAGCCGGGTCTGCCACGACATCATCTCGCCTGTCGGCGCGATCAACAACGGGCTTGAACTGCTCGATGAAGGCGGAGCCGACGAGGACGCCATGAAGCTGATCCGCCAGAGCGCCCGCAACGCCTCGGCGCGCCTGCAGTTCGCCCGCATCGCCTTCGGCGCGGCTGGTTCCGCCGGCATGCTGATCGACACCGGCGATGCCGAAGCCGTCGCTATCGCCTTCCTCAAGAACGAGAAGCCGGAACTCACCTGGAATGGAACCCGTGCACTGTTGCCCAAGAACAAGGTCAAGCTGCTGCTCAACCTGATACTGGTCGCCAACGCCGCCATTCCACGCGGCGGCAAGCTTTCGGTGACGCTGGAGAATCTCGAGACCGAGCCTCGCTTCGCGCTTTCGGCGAGCGGCCCCATGTTGCGGGTGCCACCGAAATTCCTCGAACTGCATTCCGGCCACAAGCCGGACGAACCGATCGACGCGCATTCGGTGCAGCCTTACTATACGCTGCTTCTGGCGCGGGAGGCCAATATGACCATATCGATCCATGCGACCGCGGAAGAGATTGTGCTTTCGGCGGCCTGAGATTCACGCAAACCAGCAGCAAAGTATTTCAGCGCTGTAATATTGGTTGAATGGACCAGCGGCGAAAGATGAACTTCGCCTGACGGCGCGGGCCAAAGCATCTGCAAGAAAAAGCTTGCAAACCGGCATCTTTGCAAAAATTTTACCTAATGGCTTTTCGGCTTCTTTACCAGATCGGCCTATGCTGTGCCGCAGATACCCGACGCGACCGGATTGCCACAAGGCAAAGAGGACCCGGAAATGAAACGCTGCATGTTCGTCGACGATTCCAGCGTCATCAGGAAAGTTGCGAAGCGCATCCTGGGCGGCTCCGACATGATGGTCATCGAAGCCGCCAGCGGGCTTGACGCACTGGAAATGTGCGCCGCCGATATGCCTGATATCATCGTCGTCGACGGTGCACTGCCGGATGTACAGGCGGTCGACCTGATCCGGCGCGTGCGCGCCATGGAAAGCCCGACCAAGCCGCAGATCCTGATCTCGCTGGTCGAACTGGACATCGCCTCGATCATGCGAGCCAAGCGCGCCGGCGCCCAAGGGTATCTGTTGAAGCCGTTCAACCGCCCGCAGCTACTCGAGCGCTTTCGCACCCTGAAGATCGCTGCCTGATCCATTGGATCACGGTTACCACTGGTCTGTGACGCAAAAACCCGGCTGTCGCCGGGTTTTTGTCTGGAATTTCGATCGGCCGTCGCTCAGGCGCTGACGCGGATGTCTTCCGGTTCGCGCAGCACATAGCCGCGGCCCCAGACCGTCTCGATATAATTCTGGCCGCCGGACGCAGCATCGAGCTTCTTGCGCAGCTTGCAGATGAAGACGTCGATGATCTTCAGTTCCGGCTCGTCCATGCCGCCATAGAGGTGGTTAAGGAACATTTCCTTGGTGAGCGTGGTGCCCTTGCGCAGCGAGAGCAGCTCCAGCATCTGGTATTCCTTGCCGGTAAGGTGCACGCGCTGGCCGCCGACTTCGACGGTCTTGGCATCGAGATTGACCACCAGGTCGCCGGTGGTGATGACCGATTGGGCATGTCCCTTCGAACGGCGCACGATGGCATGGATGCGCGCCACCAGCTCGTCCTTGTGGAAGGGCTTGGTCATGTAATCGTCTGCGCCGAAGCCGAGGCCGCGCACCTTGTCCTCGATGCCGGCCATGCCGGAAAGGATGAGGATCGGCGTCTTGACCTTGGAAAGACGAAGCGTTCTCAAGACCTCGTAGCCGGACATATCGGGCAGGTTGAGGTCGAGAAGGATGATGTCGTAGTCGTAGAGCTTGCCCAGATCGACACCCTCTTCGCCGAGGTCGGTCGTATAGACATTGAAGCTTTCCGATTTCAGCATCAGCTCGATGCTTTGTGCGGTTGCACTGTCATCTTCTATCAGCAGAACACGCATTTCATTCCCCTTTTCTGCTGCCGGACCATCTTGCGACCCGTCCGGGACCGGAGCAGTGATTGCCTGGTGCAGAGGCTGCCATGGAATGGTTAACAAAACCTAATTCCGCGTCGATGACGGTACCAGATTTTTTAACCACTTTCTACACCCTCTTGAATTTAATAATGAATCACAGGACCAAACCGCTAAGGCAACACATTAAAAACCTGGACTAAGTGACTCCAGGGACTCATCGACATCGCTTCCATGTCGCCCGCCGGATTTTTACCCGGCCTTAAGTCCTGACCCGTATGATTAACAATGCCCGTAAACGAATGGTTACCGCCGGCAAAAAACTTTAGGGTTTTGTTTCCCATAGGGCGGGGAAAGCCGGTGGACACGGGCAGCGCTTGGGCCTTTCCAAGTGGGTTGGACGATATGTGCAGGTGTGCGTTTCCGGGAGTACCGAATCATGAAGTCACGTGAAAACCTCGTTCGGCTGAAACAGTTTCAGGTGAATGAGAAGCGGCGGCAACTGCTGCAGCTCGACATGATGATCGCCGAATTCGAACGCATGGCCGCCGAGCTGGAGCTTCAGATCAGCGCCGAGGAAAAGAAGGCCGGTATCACCGACATCAATCATTTCGCCTATCCGACCTTCGCCAAGGCGGCCCGTTTGCGCCGCGACAACCTCAGAAATTCGCAAGGCGACCTCGCCCAGCAGCGAAGCGCCGCCGAATCATTACTCGGCGAAGCTGAAGCGGAGCTTTCCAAGGCGGAGATGCTCGAATCGCGCGACACCAAGATTCGCGAGGCCGAAACAGGCGGTCGCAGCGCGATGATCGGCTGAATCGCCCGATATCCGCGTCTTTGAGCACGTCCAAGCGGGCGCGCAACGCGTTGGACGAGCGCTAAGCGGCCCACTTCCCTTCATTCACGGCCGCAGCCCGCGCCCGGGCCTCCTTGATGTCGGGAACGTGTTGTTCCGACCAGGACCTGATCTGGTTGAGCAATCCCGCCAGACTCTGGCCAAGTTCGGTCAACTCATATTCCACCCGAGGCGGGACGACCGCAAACACCTCGCGCCGCACCAGGCCGTCGCGCTCGAGCACGCGCAACGTCTGCGTCAGCATCTTCGGCGTGACGCCTTCGAGCTTGCGGGCAAGCTCGCCATTACGCTGCCGGCCTTTGCGCAGCGCACAGACAACTAGGTAAACCCACTTGCTGGCCAGCGTCTCCAGCACCGTGTGCGAAGGACAGGTCCGCCGGAACGCATCATAGCCGAAGGGGGAGTCGAGATCGCTATCCATACGGAGAGTATATATCAAAAAGGTACATACTAGACAAGAGACTATTACTCTCCAAATGATAGTGAGGCCGGTCAATCAGGAGAAATCTTATGCGTGCCATTATCCAGAATTCCGTCGGCGGACCCGATGTCCTCGTCATCGCCGAGCGCCCGGCGCCCTCGCCCAACGCCGGCGAAGTGCTGGTCCGCATCAAGGCGGCCGGCATCAATCCGGTCGATGGCGCCGTGCGCGCCGGCTATTACCCGCTGCTCGGCGAACCACCCTTCATCCTCGGCTGGGACCTTTCGGGAACCGTCGAGGCGCTGGGGCCTGGTGTCAGCGGCCTCAATCCGGGTGACGCGGTGTTCGGCATGCCGCGCTTCCCAAAGCAGGCGGCAGCCTATGCTGAACTGGCCGCCGTGCCCGCCGATGAAATCGCGCGCAAGCCCGGGCACGCCGATTACATCCAGGCAGGCGCATTGCCGCTGGCCGGCCTCACCGCCTGGCAAGGCCTCGTGCGTCATGGCGCGCTGAAAGCCGGCCAGCGGGTGCTGGTCCACGCCGCGGCCGGCGGCGTCGGCCATCTGGCGGTGCAGGTCGCCAAGGCGGGCGGCGCTTGGGTTGCCGCCACCGCCAGCATGGAAAAGTTGGATTTCGTCCGCAAGCTCGGCGCCGACGAAGTCATCGACTACACCAAGGATGATTTTACCGACAAGGCGAAGGACATCGACCTGGTGCTCGAGACGGTGGGCGGCGAGCACGCCCATCAATCGTTGAAGGTGCTCAGGGACGGCGGCGTGCTTGTGTCACTGCTCGACGTCAGCGACAAGACCAGGGCGGACGCCAAGGCGCGAAGCATCCGCGTCGAACGCATGTCCGTTGTTCCCGACCGCGAAGGCCTTCTGGAACTTGGCAGGCTCGTCGATGCGGGAAAGCTTACCGTGCATGTGGCAAAGACCTTCCCGCTCGAACAGGCCGGCGCCGCCCACGCTTTTCTCGCCAGCAAGCCGGTCGGCAAGGTGGTGCTGACGGTCTGAAACGGATGCAAATACTGTTAAAAAACCAAAAAGGCGCGAACTTCGCGCCTTTTTGCAGATCCTCGACCGTCAGTGCCGGTATTGCTGGATGCGCGTCGTGCGCAGCCCGGCGAGGCCGTATTCGTCGATCGAGGCCTGCCAGGACAGGAACTCCTCGGTGGTCAGCTTGTAGCGCTGGCATGCCTCCTCGAGGCTCAAAAGCCCGCCGCGCACCGCCGCAACCACTTCCGCCTTGCGCCGGATAACCCAGCGACGTGTATTCGTCGGCGGCAGATCGGCAATTGTGAGAGGGCTGCCGTCAGGCCCGATAACATATTTGACTCGCGGTCTAACCAGATCGGTCATCGTACTCTCTACAAAAAACTCAAAGACCCAATCCCCGCCACGTTACCGCCACAGCTTTAAAAATTGCCTAAGCAGACCCTAACAGCTAGGTAATGATCATGAACGCCGCGTTAGTCTTTTCGCAAGCATTTGAATTATCTGCCGGGAAGCCCCGGAATCGGTCGAAAAATCTGCGTGTGCACTGCACCGGCAGCCGCCCGCAGATCGGTGTCCTAAGCTGGCGCAGTCGCCAAGCTTGACCTATATTCGCGTCATTGGCATGCAAGCGCCGCGCAGAACGAAAGAACCATGAACAGCCTCGATCTCCCCGGACGTCCCGAAAACACCCGTATCGTCGTCGCCATGTCGGGTGGCGTGGATTCGTCCGTTGTCGCGGGTCTCTTGAAGCGCGAAGGCTATGATGTCGTCGGCGTCACCTTGCAGCTTTACGATCATGGCGCCGCGACGCACCGGGCCGGGTCCTGCTGTGCCGGACAGGATATCGACGACGCCCGCCGCGTTTCCGAGACGCTCGGCATCCCGCATTATGTGCTCGACTACGAAGAGCGCTTCCGCAAGGCGGTCATCGATCCCTTCGCTGAGAGCTATGTCGCCGGCGAGACGCCGATCCCTTGCGTTTCCTGCAACCAGACGGTGAAGTTCGCTGACCTGCTGGCCACCGCCAAGGATCTCGGCGCCGATGCGCTGGCCACAGGCCACTACATCCGCTCTGGCGCCAATGGCGACCATCGCGCGCTCTACAGGCCGGTCGACGCCGATCGCGACCAGAGCTATTTCCTCTTCGCCACCACGCAGGCGCAGATCGACTATCTGCGCTTTCCGCTCGGCGGCCTGTCGAAGCCGCAGGTTCGCGCCATTGCCGAGGAGATGGGCCTGACAGTGGCCGCCAAGCAGGACAGCCAGGACATCTGCTTCGTGCCGCAGGGCAAATATTCCGACATCATTGCCAAGCTGAAGCCGACGGCCGCGAATCCGGGTGACATCGTTCATATCGACGGCCGGGTGCTCGGCCGCCATGAAGGCATTCTGCGCTACACGATCGGCCAGCGCCGTGGCATCGGCGTGGCCTCCGGCGAGCCGCTTTATGTCGTCCATCTCGACGCTGAGCGCGCCCGCGTCGTGGTCGGGCCGCGCGAAGCGCTGGAAACGCACAAGATCTACCTGCGCAACATGAACTGGCTGGGTGATGGCGCGCTGGCCGACATGCCCGCCGGCGGGCTGGAACTGTTCGCCAAGGTGCGCTCGACCAGGCCGCCGCGCCCGGCGGTACTGCGTCACGAGGCGGGCGTCACGTCGGTCGAATTGGCCGATGGCGAGTCCGGCATCGCGCCCGGACAGGCATGCGTGCTCTATTCCGACGATGGCAACGAGGCCCGCGTCTTCGGCGGCGGCTTCATCGAACGCTCCGAGCGCGGCGCCGAGGCCGAGGCGATGTTGAGCCGGCTTGCCGTCTTACCGGAGCAGGTCCCCGCCGAATAGGCAAGGACCTCGCCGCCGCAGCGACGCGGCCCGGCTTCTTCAGGAATTGGATTTGGTGTGCGTGACCGTGCCCGCGGTGAGGATGCGCAGGACCCGGATTGCCTCCTCGCCGCTGGTGCGCGGTTCGGCCCGCGTTTCGATGCAATGGATGAAGTGCTCGAGTTCGCGCGTCAGCGGCATGCCTTGGCCAACCGCGACATAGGAGGGCTCATTGGTGGTGAACGCCCATTGGCCGCTGTCCTGCCAGACCGCGTGGCGATAGACGGCGAGCTTGCGCTCCCACGGTTCGACATCGTCGAAGACAGCCATTGCCTTGGTGCCCACCACCGTCAGCCGACGCTCGCGGTAAGGGTTCAGTCGCGAGGCAAAGAGATGGCTGCGCAAGCCGTTGGGAAAGCGCATGTGCAGATGGGCGAAGTCGCTGAGATTGTCGAGCAGCGCCGCTCCTTCGCCGCGCACCTCGATCGGCTCGGTGCCGGTGATGGCCAGGATCATCGACAGGTCATGCGGCGCCAGATCCCATAGCGCATCGTTCTCGGTGTGGAATTTGCCGAGACCGAGCCGGTGCGAATGGATGTAGCGGACCTCGCCGAGCTCGCCCTTGTCGATCAGCCCCTTCAGCGTCTCGAACGCGGGATGGAAGCGCAAGACGTGGCCGACCATGAAGACGCGGCCCTTGTCCTTCGCCGCCTGCACCGAGCGCTCGGCATCGGCAACCGTCAACGCGATCGGCTTCTCCACCAGCACGTCCTTGCCGCTTTCGGTGGCGCGCACCGCCATCTCGGCATGAAATTGCGGCGGCAGCGCCATGACGATGGCGTCGATGTCATTGCGGACGAACAACTGGTCCGGTTCGATCGCGAGGCAGTCCTGTTCGCTGGCAAAGCCCTCGGCGCGGGCACGGTTGGTATCGGAGACCGCGTGCAGCGCGCCGAGCGCCTTGAGGGTGCGGATGTGGTTGGAGCCCCAGTATCCGCAACCGAGGACTGCAATGCGCGGCTTCATCTGTTCTCAAACTCTAAAAACTCGTGGCCGAGACATAGCGACGTGCCTCTTCGAACTCAACCCCGGCGGCTGCAACCAATTATCGGCGCGGCAAAGCTTTTCAGCCGAGAGAATAAGCGCTCTGGCCGAGCGGTTCGAAGCTTGACAGGCTCACCCTCCCAACCTTATATCCGCGCGACCTTGGCGAACGCCTCGAAATGCCTTGCGATTTAAGGCGGATTTCGGGCCTTTCGCCGCCCTGGCGGGGTAGCTCAGTTGGTTAGAGCACGGGAATCATAATCCTGGGGTCGGGGGTTCAAGTCCCTCTCCCGCTACCACCTTTCACCATGTACAACCCGGAGACATAGGTAACGTATTGTACCTAAGACATGGGTGACAATCTCGTGCCGAACGGATTGTCGATGGTCTGCAAGGTCCTCTGTTCCAGATCGATATAGCCGAGATCATAGTGCATGAAGGAGACGAGCCAAATGCCTTCGTCCACTTCCTTGATGCCGAGCTTTTGGCCTGCCAGCACATGCGAGATATTGATGCGCTTGCGATGCATGCAGATGCGACCGCAGTGGGTAACGAGAACATCGCGGTCATGGAATGGGTAGTGCACCTCGTGCAGGCAAAAGGCAGGCCGTTGTCGGAGCGTATGGCGGTGGGCAGGCCGCGCTCCTTGAACAGTCGCGCGAAGACCTGG